>CAWEIN010000025.1:0-17754 GCA_963809065.1 Blastocatellia bacterium | reverse complement strand
CAACATCAGGGCGTCCATCCACGCCTTGGTGCTACTGACGTGCTGCCTTTCATTCCCATAAGCGGCGTGACTATGGATGACTGCATAGCGCTGGCCCACACTGCCGGCGAACGCATAGCTCGCGAACTCTTGATTCCAGTTTTTTTCTATGAGCGTGCGGCGCTGAAACCTGACCGCGTCAATCTCGAGGATGTGCGGCGCGGTGCCCTGGAGTTGTTGCGTGAACAGATAGCCGTGGAACCCGCGCGAACTCCCGATGTTGGACCGCTTATGGTTCATGAGAGTGCGGGTGCGATTGCCGTAAGCGCCAGGCCATTTCTGATCGCCTTTAATGTGAATCTGAAGAGCCGTGATGTTTCGGTAGCGAGAGCTATCGCGCGTGTTGTCAGGGCACGACACGGCGGCTTGCCTTTCGTTAAAGCGCTCGGGTTTGAGTTGTCGACGCGTGGGCTGGTGCAGGTTTCCATGAACCTGGTGAACTATGAAGCCACCGGCATGGCCCAGGCTTATGGAGCGGTGAGGGATGAGGCCGCTCGTTTGGGCGTTGAGATCTTTAGCACAGAGATAGTGGGACTCGTCCCGAAGAAGGCTTTGGACAGCAATGCTGAGTACTTTAAGAAACTGGAAAACCTGACCGCGGACAAGATATTGGAAAATCGACTAAAGGCCTGTAAGTAACGGTCTGGTGATTTTCTGGGACCGCGGGCGGCTCGCCCGCAATGAGCGCGAAGCGCAAAACGTATCGGGCGAAGCGAATTCAAAAGCTGCGCGCCTGCGGCGCGTTTGCGGGCGAGCCGCCCGCGGTCCCAGAAAATCACTTGACCGTTTATTAGTGTGATCCCAGGTCGATTATTGTTTGCCGCAGGCGCGTGTGTTTCTGCATCAACTTCAAGTAGATACTCTCGTCCAAACCTGCTTTCGCGTGAATGACTCTTGCCAGCGCCTGCTTTTCCGCATCGCTCCACTCGCGCAGGTTCGCAACCAACGAAAGTGCGGCGGCGAAGTCGTGCAAAGCAGATAACTCCGTGTCACGCCATGCATCTGCACCCATCACATCCATCAGTTCCTTAGCCGCTGCTGACTTGAATTTTTCAGCATCGCCACCGCTCACCGCTGCCATTCGTCGCTGGACCGCGAGGCCGATGTTTCGAACCTGAAAACGATCCCAGTCACCCTGCCTTGATCGGCTCGACAAATCGCCTGTCTGGTCGAGTTCAAAAACCATCGGACTCTCAGCCAGCTTACGAAGTGTTCTGGCCGGCGTGCGGTAGCCGGGACGACTCGCAATCTTCTTTTCCTCATTTAACACCAGCCTCATTACTTCCTGACCAGTGGGACGAAAACCAAACTTGCGATAGAACCAAAAGGCGCCCGATTCGATGCCTTCTTCGTTCTCATAACCAATCTGATAAGGATCGAGTGAAAAAACAGTTACGCCCAGTAGGTGTCGGAAAATATGAAGCGTGTGGGCATACAACCAGGCAGTTTCGCCATCGCGGAAGGTGTAATAAAGATTGAAACCGCTTTCCATGCGCTCGCAGATCGAGAGACCTTCAAAGTACCCCACGGGCACCCCATTCTTGAAGATCATCGCCGCGTGATAGGCACGCAGAGGCAGGCGCTTACCAGGCGGCACTCCCACAACAAAGATATCGACCCCTCGCCCAATCCTTACTTTTAGAACTCTGCCGGGATCGCCGTGGGTAAACCCATAGAGTTCGCGATAACGAAGTGTCGAAGCTTCTCTCGCGAGGTCGAGAATTTTTTCACCATCGAGCCGGGAAAGACGTTCCGCCACCGGCGCAGGCTTTTTCAACTCGTCCCGCAAAGAAATCTCGCGTCGCTGAATAAGCGGTTCGCGATGGTAGAAAATATTGCGAGTGTTTACAGACAGGCGCATCCCGGTGCGCGAAGCGCGATAGCTCGGCGTCCAGCTAACAAAAAGATTTTGCGAGTTGTAGAGTTCAGCTTTCTCTCGCTCAGACTTCGCGAGCATTTCGAATCGCCGGAACAACCATGGCAACTCTCTAGCTCGTCCTTTTGCCGCGCGCAGCCAGTCGGGGTAAGGGACGTTAGCCTCCACAAACCCGTCTTCGTCGAGCAGCGGCATGAACCGCGGCCAGGTTTCGGCCAGCCGGTTCTCGTCATTAAACCAATCCCAATCGAATGCGACTTGAGTTGGATAGCGCTTTAGCAGCCAGCGAACTATGTGGAAAGTAAACGTGTCGACGACGGCAGTCCCGGCAACTCCCGATATCTCAGGATTGTCGAACGCTGACAGATCGACTTCAGCGTCGCTCAAAGCCTTAACTCTTTTGCTGAAACTTCGCAGCTCGGTTTCCGCCAGTTGCCTGATGCGTGGTCCCTGCGGGTAGGCGCTGAGAAAAAGCAGGATCTCATGAAGACGAATTAGCGTTTCCACGTCGCCGACCTTTCTTTGCGACAGGCGACTGAGGATTCGTTCGATGGCGGCAGATTCGCGCGAGCCGAAGCGGCTTTTCAATTCGTCCAGTTGATCGAGCAGATGGTTGAAGGAGTTGGAGGCCACGAGTTTGTCTGAGTCTATCGGGACTGGGTTGACCGCGTTCTCTTTTTGGTTTTAGCTCCGTAGGAGCTTCATGTTTATAGAACGCCGAGCCAGCAGAATCCACAGCTCCGTAGGAGCGAAACATTCAAAGCCAAATTTTCACTTGGGTGTTTCGATCTGTCCGAGCGAAAAACAAAACATTGAGTCCGTGTCTATACACATTTCGTCCCTAAGGGACGAGGTTGACTCTAACCCAGTAACTATCGCAGGTGCTTGCGCATAAACGTCGCGATCTTCCAGGCGTCGATGGCCTTCCAGGGCAGCGAGGCCATTGTGTAGTGCCCGCATGATAGCCACACAACATCAAGCGGCAAATTGTGACGTTTGGCTTCAGCGATTGTCTCGTGCGTCAGATCAAGCGGGAAGGTCAGATCGTAACGCGCTGCAATGAAACGCATCGGACGCAGACCCATTTGGGGTAGACGACTGATAAAAGGAACGGGACTGATCGGCGCCCAATACTCGCGCAATTCGTCGAGGCTCAAATGTTCGCCAAAGCCTTCGCGCAAGTGACGCGTAGACAGCCCGCGCCAGGCAACATCCGCCACATAACCAGAAACGTGATTAAAGGTACCGGCGTTAATATCGGGCTCATGCGCGAACGCAAGAAACGCAATGCAGGAGCCGACGCTGGTTCCCAGGATGCCGATGCGTTCGTAACCTTGACTCTTCAGCCAGCTGACGGCGGCGCGCGTATCCAGCACGGCCTGGCGCATCGACTGAATCGTGCGACCAACATTGGTACTGACCAGATGGTCGGCGCGTTCGAGTTCCGCAGGCCGGCGCGCTTCGTGATAGGGAAGCGTCAAACGCAGTGCCGACATCCCGATGAAATTAAAGATTCGGCAGGCTTCAACGTGACTGTCGGGCTGCGCGTTCCACTGTGGCAACACCACCACGGCAGCTCGCGGTTGCCGCGCCTTTTTTGGTGACACGGGAAAGTAACGTGCCCGCGCTAAATTGTTTTCGACGGAAGGCGTCTGAATAGCGCTTGTCCAGGTTAGTTGGTCATCCTGAAGTTGAAAGTCGGAGATTGCCGGCAGCGCGTAGAAATCTTCGCTATCCGACATCGCTGCCGCGCTGTAGTCGTGCAGGACATGGCGCGGGTCGTCTCCGTTAACATGGTCGCTTATGAAAGAGAGGCCCCAATCAAAAGGCCGCACGAGGCGGTTGTTATCCCGCTCGTGATGCGCGCGCTCGCGCCCGTGCATGAATGCTTTCCACAAAACTCGATTAACCTTTCAACCAGCGATAACTATCTGTGCTACTCCTTGCCTCGGAGAGGCGAAATGTTTGTAGCCACGTATGTCTGGCACCATAGCTCTGGAGGTTCTTATCGCGCTCCTACGGCGCGCAGAGACAAATTACTACGCCGGGCTATGAACATTTGGCTCCCAGGGAACCTCGGAAAGTCACTGGCGCAGAACTTCCCTTTGGAACCTTCTGAACTTGTCCAGCAGGTCTTAATCCTAAAGGCGCATGATGAGGAGATCAAGCGGGGCCGATCTCCACAAAAAAAGGCCGCCCGAATAAAGATTGAGCGGCCTCGCAGAACGCGTTACGCGAACTGCTGCGTTAATGGTTAAGCGTCTTCGCCCTGGCAATATTCGAGTAAGCCGAATTACCCGAGCCGTTGAAGGCGCGCACGCGGTACCTGTAGAACGTGTTGTTTGCCAGTCCTACATCGGGGTAGCTCGTGACGTTGGCTCCTACCGAATCGATCTGCAGAAAGTTTGTGCAATTATTCCCCGTGCAGCGTTCGATCAGAAAACCGGTCTCGTTTCCTGAATTATCCGTCCATGCCAGGTTGATCTGACTTGCGGATGCTGCCGTCGCTGTTAAGTTACTCGGCGCGTTTGGCACGGCTGGCGGAGTTGGCGTCGGCGTTGGAGTAGGCGTCGGTGTTGGAGTCGGCGTCGGTGTTGGAGTTGGCGATGCCGCCACAACCCGGGAACTTGAACGAGCCGATACGTGTCCGCCACGCAAAACTGGTCGTAGTCGCGTAATACTCAGTGGTGTACCAGAATGTGCAATCGTCCCCTGGATCGATCGTCATGTCACTGTAATCACCCCAACGACCGTTGGTGCCGGTTTGACTGCCGGTTCCCGCAAACATGGTGACTTCAGCCTGAGGCAAAGTATTTATCGGATCGGTCACCAGTCTGCCGGCGTAACGTATCTGGGGATTGATCGCTGTGCTCGAAGCACTGTAGCCGACAGCGATATTTCCCTGTTGATCCATCGCCGCAGCGCCCATCCAGCGATGAGTGGTGTCAGGCTGATATGTGCCCTGTTGAGCGACAGTGACTGGTCCGCTGGTGACGTTACGCAGTTCGAACCAACGAGGTGATGCAACACTGTTGGAGTTGACTGTGAAATTGCCGACTGTAGCTTCATGACCGTCGGAAAAGAACCGCGTTGCCAGCCGAAACATTAGCCGGTCTCCAATGGGATCCAGAGTGGAAGTGGTACCGGCCTGCGGTATTCCGCTGGTGCGGGCGCTGAAGCCTGCTGAGGCAGGACTAGCGAACAAGGTAAATGTCGAATTTAGCGGCGTCGCGAAGTCGACGTGGAAGTGGAAAACTCTAAAGCTTCCTCCGCCCGGAAACTCCACAAACGATGCAGGCGCTCCCGCAGGCGGCAGGTTTGACCCGTCGAGATCGGCGGGCAGGTAGACTTCCTCAGCTGGTCCACCGGTGATGCCGGTAGTGATGAAGGTTGCCGGCTGGCCTGCAAGCATCTTGGCGCGATCAAACGCGAACGGTTGTGGTCCCAGGAAGAGCGTGCCGCTCGAGTTGAATACGTTCATGCTCATGTAATAGGCATCGGGCCAGACACCGAGGTGCGGGTAGTCGAAGAAGTTTGACCCAAGGTGAAAACCGTAGCGGTTCCAGCTCCCGGTAGCGTCGCTGGTGGTGGATACTGCGATGCACTCGTCAGTTGGTACCGATGCGCCCGCAAACTGGGTAACGACCCAGCGGTTGGCGAGCTGATCGTAGAGCACGACCGGGTCACCATCACCCGCGGTTTCGCATGGCCCGTTGAATCCGCTCCAGATCGTAGTGATGCCCACCGGTCCAAGCATCGAGGCGCCGGTGCTTTTATTGAAGACCTGGAAGCCTTCGTTAACTATCTGTACGTACTGCGTCGCACCCACCTCACCATTTGTGTCCGGAGGCGCGCAGTTGCAGGCGACGCCCGGGAATCCAATACCATTGAAGTTGAGAAGAGGGCTCGGCATGTTCACGGTAATCAGACTCATCAAGTCGCTGAAACTGTCCTGAACCACCGGATCCGGAGCGTCTCTGTGTTTGTTTGGAATCTTTGGATTTTCGTTTTCGTGAACGGCTTTTGGCACCAGCGGCTGCGGCTTCATGTCGCGAAGCGGGATCGAGGTGTCGTTATGATATGAAGCGACCACTCTGATCTCGCCTTTTTGATCCTGCGGAACGCTCGGCGTGAGTAGCGGTGAGACTGACAGACTCTTGTCGGCGTTCAAGGCTCTGAGGCGCTTGGCCTCAATGATTCGTGGTAACACTATTACCGTGGTCAGCACCAATGCTGCTGTAAACAAAATGATCGCTTTTGTCCGCATCTTCATTTCTTGTCCTCCAGTTATCAACAATCCAAGTTAAGAACAGAACCGGTTCCGGATGAAAAGATATAGCGCGAGTCAACTTAACTGATTACGGTCCGATCGCTTGTTTGCCGGGTTACTCGCATGACTATCTTTTCGAAAGCGCAGGGCTAGTTAGCACAAACTCCTGGGAGGAGGAGAGGCGCAATCGGGGGACAAAAAATGAGAAACTCGCGGCCGATATAGCGCCGTAGTGAGAGTCTGGTGACTGACGAAATGTGTTTTAGCAACCTTCACTGAAAGTGTGGAGCCGCGGCAGTATATTACTTTTCTACGGCTAGCGGTAGTAGTGAGGACCAGGGAATTCTTACTTTTGTGTTGCACAGACGTTTGACACGTCCCAGCTCCAGTAATATGCTCCCACGCATCACCGAGTCCGTGTCACCTGGAAGACGGGCTCTAGTCCATTAACAAGCGGGATAACCCTTACAATCTAGAAAGGAATAGCTGCATGTTCAAACCTTCGCATCGGAGATCTCTGATCTTCACTTTCACGGTGTTGGTTTTCGCTGCGGTGGCAACTGTCACCTCTGCGCACCATTCCTGGCGCAAGTTTCATTGGGCGCGCCAAAGCAATCCGTTCACAATTAAACTGGGCAACAACGTCTCAAGCGGCTGGGCGTCTCCGCTCAACCAAGCTTCGGCTGACTGGAGCCTTTCAAGTGTTCTGAACACGTCCGTAGTCGCTGGTGGAACGAATTCAAACTGCGATCCTACTCTTGGTCGCGTGGAAGTTTGCAATGGTGCTTATGGTACCAACGGCTGGCTGGGAATCGCCTCTATTTGGACCAACGGACAGCACATCACGCAGGGCACCACAAAGCTGAATGACACGTATTTCAATCAGGCGAAATACAACACCTCCGCCTGGCGAAATTTCGTCATGTGTCAGGAGGTAGGACATAACTTTGGTTTGGACCATCAGGACGAGCGATTTACCAACTTGAATCTGGGAAGTTGCATGGATTACACGAATGATCCGACCGGTACAGCCGGCACAAACGGCACACTCAATAACGAGCATCCAAATCAACATGACTACGAGCAGTTAGAGTCCATTTATGCGCATCTCGACAGCTCAACAACAGTGGGCCAGAGCGCCAACGGGATGCCACCCGCGATGGCTAACATCAATCTGGATGGGCCGCGTCAATGGGGCACGCCTGTAAAAACTTCTCCGAATGGTCGCACCTCAGTCTACGAGCACGACTTTGGAGGTGGCCATAAAGTTACTACTTTTGTTATCTGGGCAGATTCGGAGGATGAGAAAGGCCACTAGTCTGAACCGGCTAAGTATTTGCAACCGGGCGAGACGTGGGTCTCGCCCCTTTTTTTTCGCTGAAACAGCCAGTGAGCCGCAACGCAGTGTTAACGCGGACCAAAAAGTCTCCGCATCATCTGCGGTAGCAAGCGCGATGTCCTCAGAATTGAGCCGGTGGTGAAGTGGCTGGCGAGGCCGCCAAAGAGTCGGCTGGCCTGAGTGGTGTAACTAAACCACCAGAGGTCGGGCAGGAACGAAACGCGATTCACATGAATATGCTTAGGGTGGACCAACTCTAACAACCCCAGGCGTCCGTGAGTCCGGCCGTAGCCACTGTCTTTGACACCACCCCAGGGAGTCTGGGCGATGCCGTGCGTGTAGACGACTTCGTTAACCATCACCGTGCCCGCTTCAATGCGCTCGGCGATGCGCCGTCCTTTGGTAATGTTTTTTGTCCAGACGCTTGCCGTCAAACCATAAATGCTGTCGTTCGCAAGCTTGATCGCCTCGTCTTCGGTTTTGAAAGTCATCACCGGCAACACTGGGCCAAAAGTTTCATCGCGCATTATGGTCATATCGTGGCTGACATTTGTCAGCACGGTAGGCTCATAAAACAAACCTGCGCGGTTCGATCCACGCTGCCCTCCGGCAAGCACCCTGGCGCCGCGCTGCTTTGCGTCATCCACATGATCGGCCACGATCTGAAGTTGATTTTCATTCGACATAGCGCCGATATCGATGTCGCTCTCAGTTCCCAACCCTTGCTTTAGTGCGCGCGTTTCGGCCACGACCCTCTCGATAAACTTCCCGGCAATTGATTCCTGAACGTAGCAACGCTCAACCGAAGCACACGCTTGTCCGGAGTTTGCAAACGCACCCCAGACAGCAGCGCGCGCAGCATTTTCCAAATCCGCGTCCTCGAGAACGATCATCGGATCCTTGCCGCCGAGTTCGAGCACAACCGGAGTGAGATATTTCGCGGCAGCTTCGGCGACGCGTTTTCCCGTCGCTACGCTGCCAGTGAACATGATCTTGTCTACGCGCGCGTCAATAAGTGCACGGCCAGTCGAGCCATCCCCAGTTGCGATATTCAGCAAACCCGGTGGCAGACCAGCCCGTGTGAAGATGGCTCCAAGTTTCAAAGCGATTAACGGTGTCAGCTCACTTGGCTTGAGCACGACTGCGTTACCGGCCATCAAAGCCATGACCACCTCATCAGCCGGTGTCGCCAGCGGAAAATTCCAGGGAGAAATTATGCCGATAACGCCCAGCGGCCGGAACACGATGCGCGATGATCGGCCCATCAGTCCGTATTGTCCGATGTCGATCTTCTGAGGGCGAAGCAGGTCTTCGGCGGCATGGGCGAAGTAATGCATCGCGTCGAGCGTCGGCACTATCTCCATTGAGATCGCCTCGGCGACTGGTTTGCCGGTTTCCTGCGAGATCAGTAGAGCCAGGTCATCCCGCTCGGCGAGCATCAGTTTCCGCGCCTGCAAGATCACGCGAGCTCTTTGGCGATAAGAGAGACTCGCCCAGGCTGGCTGCGCCTGACGCGCCTTCGCCACCGCTTCTTTAACTTCCTGGGGAGTAGATAGTGGAGCGCGGCCAATTTCCAGGCCGGTCCCGGGATCGTAAGAGATGACCTCGGTGGATTTCACATTCGGCGCCGATAGGGTTTGCGTGCTCATTCTTTAGTGATTATCCAACAAAGGGAGTTCGAGCGGCTAGCCTGCGGCGATGTCCGATTCAAGTGAAGTCAATTTCCTGGTTGGGAAGCGGGGCTTGCGTCCGCTGTTAGCTAAGCACTTTAAAGAAAGAGCGGGGCCCCTTCCTAACCTGTCAGACAATTATCCTTGAGTGGTTCATTGGCTGACACTCATTTCCCGAGTTTCAACCTGTCGGTTACAATGGCGGCCCAATCTTACCAATAGTTCCGAGGAGCAGTTCCAATGATCAGACCGCAGCTTCAGGAATTCATGCGCCGCATGGATCAAAAATCAGTCGCCATCATACCCAGCGCGCGCGAAGCGACGCGTTCCAACGACACGCAGTATCGCTTTCGTCAGGATTCAGATTTCTATTATCTGACAGGCTTCGAAGAGCCGGACTCAATTGCTGTCGTCGCACCGGGCAGGGAACAGAAATACACGCTGTTCGTTCGCCCGCGCGATCCGGAGCAGGAGATTTGGGTGGGCCGCCGCGCCGGCGTTGAAGGCGCGAAGAGCGAGTTTGGCGCCGACGAAGCGTATCCGGTTGCCGAGTTTGAAACAAGACTTCAGGACATACTCGATGGTGCTGACAAACTTTACTTCCGTCTCGGCTCCTATCCGGATCTCGACAACACTGTCATTAAGCAGATCGCGCAGATGCGCGCGCTCAATCGCAAACCGATCCATCCGCCGCGAACGATTATCGATCCCGCCACCATCGTTCATGAGATGCGGGTCTTGAAGTCTGCCGACGAAATCGAGTTGATGCAGAAAGCCGCGGACATTGCTGCGGAGGCCCACGTGGAAGCGATGAAAACGGTGCGACCGGGGATGAAAGAATACGAAGTCGAGGCGCAAATAGAACAAATATTTCGCCGACGAGGAGCTTCAGGGCCTTCATACACTTCCATCGTTGGCGCCGGGGCAAACGCCACCGTGCTTCACTACATAAACAACGACGGCGAACTGCGCGATGGGGAGTTGCTGCTGGTCGATGCCGGCGCTGAGTACAAAGGCTACGCTTCCGACATCACGCGCACCTTCCCAATCAATGGCCGCTTCTCGAAGGCCCAACGCGAAATCTACGATCTGGTGCTGGAGACGCAGATGTCCTGCGTGGAGATGGTGCGGCCCGGCGTTACGCACGACGAATTAAAGACGCACTCGGTCGAGATGTTGACGGAGGGCATGGTAAAGCTCGGACTGCTGAAGGGTGCAGCCGGAGGAATTAATCAAGGAAGAGAAGTATAAGCAGTTTTACATGCACGGCCTCGGGCACCTGCTGGGCATCGACGTGCACGACGTTGGGATTTATTACTACGACAAACAATCGCGCGCGCTCGAACCCGGAGTAGTGATGACTGTCGAACCGGGAATTTATGTCGCGCCGGATACGAAAGACATTCCCGAACAGTATCTCGGCATCGGCGTGCGCATTGAAGACGACGTGCTCTGTACGGCCAACGGTCCGAAAGTTTTAACTACCGGAGTGCCCAAGAATGCGGACGAGATTGAGGCACTGATGGCGAAGGACCAGTAGGCAGGAGCACAAGGCAGTAAGCAGAAGGCAGTAAGCAGAAGGCAGCGCTCTCTGCTTTCTGCTCATGGCACCGACAACTCAGCTACGATCTCCTTCACGATCGCTCGCCCTTTCTCAACTTCATTAGGCTTCAGAGAGATTGCACCAACGACAGCGTGTCCGCCGCCGCCGTAGCGTTCGCAAATTTGGGCGATGTTGTGAGTGCGCGGGCGTGGCGCCCACGGGTTTGAGCCGACGGAAATCTTGGTGCGTTGCGAGCCGCGGGTTAAGGCGACCGTGTAGGTTGCTTCCGGAAAAAGATAGTAAGGAATAAACTTGTTAAAGCCTTCGTAACCTTCATCAACCAGATCAAACTGAACCACGTCGTTGGCGAAGATGGCCTTACGCCGAACGGCGTCCAGAGTTTCCAGATGCTGTTTTAGGATCGGCTGGAAGCGCCTTTGCACCTCTGCGCCGGTAGCAACTTCATCGAGCGATCTCACGGTGAGCTCTCGGATAGTCTGCTCGATAAACTTATCGTCCGGATCGGATTCGATCACCTGCATCAACTGCAACGCAGGCTCTTTCAATTCCACACACTGGGCGGCTGATTCATAGAGGGCGCCGTCGATAATGTGGGCCCAGTGGATTAGATCCCTTAGCGGCTCGTCGTCAAAGCCAAACTGATTATGCGCCACGTCGGCGATGAATTCGGTGCACGACTTGCGCGACGCATCGAGAAATTTCTTGCCGGAATGGTCAGCGCGAAAGTGCGCTTCATCCGCGGGCGTAAGAAACGCCGACTGGTGATGATCAAACCACCAGGTCAACTTCTCCGTCGCCGCATACTTAAAATCGACGATCGCGTTTTCATCTCCATCCAGCAACGCGAGATCGAAAAGATTTCCCGGACGGTGCAGCAAACCAGCGTAGTTAACTTCGGCTTCGGAGTGGATACGTTCCGTGTAGAAGCGGGTGAAGGTTGCGGCCGAGGCGACGCCGTCGAAGCAGTGGCCGTGATAAAGAAGACGAAGTTTCATAAGTTTCACTGGCTAAAAGAGTCGGCCATAGTAGCAACGCGAGAGTTTTCTAGCAAAGGCGAACCATCAGAAGCTACAAGTGATTGTCTGGGACCGCGGGCGTCCCGCCCGCAATGAGCGCGAAGCGCGAACCGGATTGAACAGACCCTGCGCGCCTGCGGCGCGTTTGCGGGCGGGACGCCCGCGGTCCCAGACAATCACTTGAACGGAAAAAAGTAAGGGGCACGGCATGCCGTGCCCTCTACCAGCGGATCGTTGCTGTTGTATGAAGGAAGATTATTGTTTACAGGGAACGATCACCGTCGCCGTAGTTGCCTTCAGGTGGTCGGCAATGAACTTGTCCACGTCAGCCTCAATCAGCTCACCGTTAACCACCCAGGCTTTTTCAGTCAGCACGTCGCCGGTTTTCGCAAGCGTGGCCGGCTCCAGAAAAATATTCCATGGCGAACCCCAATTCCGTGTGTCTCCAGTCAACTGACGGTAGGCGTAGTGTGGCGTCTTGGTGCGATCTTCGCGCAGTTCCGATTCGCTGACCACCGGATAAGGCGGGCCGGCCGGCCCATAGAAATTGGCAACCGCGTCGCGCATGCCGTATTCACTAACGCCGATAACGCCAAATCCCTGATCCTTGTATTTCTCGTAAAGACTCGCGGCCAGCGGCGCTTCGTTACGCCAGTTAGGACACCAGGGAGCGAAGTAAACAATCATGACGAGCTTTTTGCCGGCAAGTAGCGATGCGCAGATCGACCGGTTTGTTGTCCTTGAGATCGTTGAGCGTCCAGTTTTTGTAGTTAACAGTTTTCTCGACGAGCGGGGAATACTCATGGTTGCCCTGGGCCCATGCAGCTGCCGGGCTTATGGCCAAAGCGAAAACTATTAAGGCGAATAATCTTTTCATAACTCACTCCTGCTGATCCAAAACTTAATTAGTCTTCTGTGCCGTCGCCGGTGCTTCATCGAGCAACGGTTTCACTGCCGCTTCCCAACCGGCGCGGTCGCGCGGGCCGTCGATTTTCTGTCGAATCCGGCCATCGCGATCTATTAGATAAGTAACTGGCAGTCCGGGGCCGTTGCCAAACTTTTCACCAACGGTTTCCGCTCCACGCAATACCGTATACTCCTGCTTCAAATCCTTCTGAAAACCTCTAATGACTTCGACGGTATCTCCCGGGGCAGTGGACACGCCAACCACCTCCAGTCCCCGGTCCTTCAGTTCGCGTTGCATCGCATTAAACTCGGGAATCTCGGAGCGGCAGGGCAAGCACCAGGTGGCCCAAAAGTTCAGGAGAACAACCCGCCCGCGTAGGTTAGCCAGATGGAACGGCTGACCTTCGAGTGTTGAAAGCTCGACCTCGGGCACTGGTCGAGAATTGCTGCCAGCCGGCGGTGGCGGAGGCGGAGCCTGCTTCACCTTGATCCAACCTTCCGCATTGGGCAGATACTGCGCGAGCTTTCCGCTTGTTAGCAGGGTTGACTTGCCAGTCATGATTAGCAGGCCAACCGCAATCAGTACCACTCCCGAAACAATTTCAACCTTGTGCAGGTGTTTGCGAAACTTTCCGTAGAAAGCCAGAAACTTATTGAGACCAAGACCGGTTAAGAGAAACGGCACCGCCAGACCGGCGGAGTAAAAGGCAGAGAGAATGAGTCCGCTGCGCCAGCCGCCGCTGGCAGCCGCGAGACCGAGTATCCCGCCAAGAATTGGACCAATGCACGGCGTCCAACCGGCAGCGAAAGCAATCCCCAGTGTAAAGGAGCCCAACGGTCCACGCGGTTTTTCATTTGAGAAGAAGCGCGTGTCTTTGTAGAGCGTTCCTATTTTTAGCAGGCCGATCAACTGCAGGCCGAAAAGGATAATGATGACCCCGCCGATCCATCTGACCCAGCGATTAGTAATAATCGAGGCGCCAACCAAACCGGCAGTAGTACCCAACGCGAGGAAAATAATTGAAAGTCCGGCATTGAACGCCAACGAATTGATAATCACGGCACGGCGCGCGTTTCCACCCGAGCCGCCTTCTTTGAGGCTGTCGATGCTCACTCCCGACATCAGCGAAATGTAGCCCGGGACGAGCGGCAAAACGCACGGAGACAGGAATGAAAGTATTCCGGCGGCGAAGGCGATCCAGATAGTTATGTTTTGACTTTCCAAAGTTGACTTACTACCTCTTCAATCTTAATGGCTAGTATACGGTGAACTCTCTGACAAAGCAGCGGGGGCAAGCCCGCCTTCCTGACCTGAGAGACTTCCTACCAACTCGATAGTCCTATGCTGAAAGCCCCTCGAATCAGGAAAAACCATTTCAACTCTGATCATCTCGGGGTCAGGAAGGCAGGCTTGCCCCCGCTCCGTCCCCGCCGGATTCTCAATTCTTAGCCGACGCTCCCGCGACTGTCGGTGTCTCGGTCTCCGCCGGCAACGGCTCGGCCATAACTTTCTCGACCATCTTGCCCAGCGCCGCAATTTCCTGTTCACCAGCGCCCATCGCTATGAAGCGCACATTTCCACGCCGGTCGATCAAGAACGACATGGGAATGGAATACACTCCATAGTTCCTGTCATTAATAGAAGAATCGGCAACAACGAAACCGTAGGGCAGTCGCTGCTGCTTCTTGAAGGTTCGCAGATAAGCAATTTCCTCACTGGGAGTTGCGCGCTTGCCGTCAATATTGCCGAAGTAGTTTGTGAGACCCAGTATTACCAGTCCTTTGTCTTTGTAGCTTTCATGCCAGCGCTGCAGTCTGGGAAAGGTATAACGGCAAGGCCCACACCAGGGCGCCCAAAAATCGAGCAGCACAACCTGGCCGCGCAGTTTGGATAAAGTAACGGGAGATTGATCGATCCATTGCGCCGCAACCAACTCCGGAAGTGGAGCAGCGACCGCAGGCACTGTGTCGTAGAATATTCCCCTGGGATCAATTGAATTATCCAGTCCCATCAGTCGAATGTTCGCCATCCTCAGCAAACTAGCTGAAGGAATTGAGATTGCAAATTTGCGTAACTCGGTTATTGCTCCGAGTGCTTCAGACTTTTTCCCGGTCTGCACGTCAGCATCCGCAATGAAGGACACAGCCTTGAAGAGCATGTCGTCGCGTTTGGGAGAGTTAATCGATTTATCGGCCGCTGCCAGCTTCGCAACTTTAAGCATCTCCTGCGCATGCTTCAGCTGGCCGGCGTAGTCCTTCGATTTTTGCAACGCCTCCGTAATCAAGGTCTCCATGCCAAACCACTCCGCCAAACTCTGTGGCTTGTTTTGCGCGTAGGCCGCAACCGCGCTTTCCGCTTCAGGAATGAGACTTTGTCGAGTGGTGTAAAGAACCACGACAGCGCGGGCTATTTGGGCATCTTCGCCGGACGGTTCTCCGGATAAATAGCGACGCATCGCCGGGAGGGCGCCGTCTCCATTGCCGGCCAGATAATGAAGCATGCCGAGGTAATAAGAGTCTGCCTCAGACAGAGACTTTCGCGTTTGCAGCACGGCCGCGTACTTCGCAGCCAGATCTTTTTGCTCCTGTTTTGTTTTGGCTTCGAGTTTCTGATCGTAGGGAATTTTCTGTTTGTTGAAGTCGTTATATGCTTTGTCCAGGTAAGCCTTGGCTTCTTCGTATAAGAGTTTTGCGGCCCGCTTCTCGGGTTTGGCTTCGCTCTTTTCCTTTTGCGGCTGCGAGACAGACTTCTCTTGTTCCTGCCCAGCGGCACCCGCGCCGGACAGCAAGAGCAGTGATGCAATCAGAAATGCAAATGAAAATTTCATGCGTCGACCAGCCGCGAAGCGGCGGCATTAGTACCCAGCGCGGGGTTTGAGCGTCACGAAACCTTGACGCCGCAGGTCCAATAGCTGTCGCGTGCCGGCCCGTTCGGGCCTCAAAGTTCTTCCTCTTCGTGAGCCACGCCCTAACGGGCGTGGCTATTGAATGCCGGCCCTTCCGGGCCTGATTTATTAAGTGATCCTAATCATCCTACGGCCACCATGCCAAAACGATCCGGCGAAAAAATTTCGAGTGCGGCCGGAAACGTCCTATCAACAATTGCGCCGGCGATTAACTCCCCGGTTATTGGCGCCAGCAGGATGCCGTTACGGTAATGGCCGGTGGCGTAGTAGACCCCGGCAATTTCAGCACAAGACCGAGCACAGGCAAAGTGTCGGCGGCGCGCGGCCGCAATCCGGCCCAGGCGTCAGTCAGCGGCAGGGACGCAATTCGGGGCGAAATTTCCAGCGCCGCCGCCAGGATCTGCTGCACGCCGGCCGCGGTGACTTGCTTCTCAAAACCCGCATGTTCTGAAGTTGAGCCGGCCAACAAACGTCCATCTCGCCTCGGCACGACATAGCCTCGCGGACTGTAAATAACGTGTCGCGCCAGCGGAAGATTCGGCTGAAAACAAAGCATCTGCCCGCGAACCGGTTTGATGCGCAGCTGCGGCAGGGCTTTGTCTCCGGCTCCCAGAGAGAACTCCAGGCGCCTCCCGCTATGACGACAGCGTCAGCTGAAATAAAGCCGCGTGAAGTTTCAAAGCCACTGAAGCGGTCGTGTTCGATCTTCAAGGACGTCACTGCAGTTCCGGTTTCCATGCGCACTCCGAGCCGCTCATTCGCAAGGGTCAGGGCGCTGATTAACCGACGATTTTCCACCTGCGTGTCCAGCGGAAACTTGAGGGCGGCGCGCACCTCTTCGTTAATCGCAGGTTCAAGCTCCGTCACCGCTTGGGCGCTTAGTTTTTCGATGGGTAGTCCAGCTTTTGTTTGCCACTCGTAACGTTTTTGCAGTTCCTGGGCATCGTGGGAGGTGAAGGCCAGATAAAGTGTGCCGGCGGTTTCGAGCTCAATGTCGATGCCCGTTTCGTCCAGGAGTGCCGCGGCAAAGGCCGGATACATATCGCGACTCTGGCAGGTGAGGTAAAAAAACTCGTGCGCGCGATTGGCTTCGGCCTGAGGCGCCAACATCCCGGCCGCGGCTGACGAAGCTTCCGCCCCCAGGCTGCCCGTTCAATCAGGAGCATGTCGCGAACGCCGCGCAAAGCCAGCGCACGCGCCACGGCGAGGCCGATGACGCCGCCACCGATAATTGCCACTTCCGCGGTTTTGCTTGATTGGGTCATTCTGTTGAGGGGAGTCTTTGAACCTGATGGTCTTGGGCCTTTGGTCTTTGGGCTTTGAGGTATGTATTCTTGGTGCCTTCGACGCAAGTACAAAGCACTTAAGAAACGAATACAAAGACCAAAGACCAAAAGCCAAAAGTCCAATTTGCTTATGAACCGTCGTATCACACTGATTCCCGGCGACGGCATCGGCCCCGAAATCGCCGCTAACGTAGTGCGCATCATCGAAGCTTCGGGTGTAGAAATCGAGTGGGAAACTCATTACGCCGGTGCGCAGGCTTTGGAGAAATTTGGCGAAACGTTGCCGCAGGCTTTGCTTGATTCGGTCCTGAAAAACAAGGTTGCGCTCAAGGGGCCGGTCCCACTCCGATAGGCAAAGGCTTCGCCTCCCTAAACGTAGGCCGCAGAAAAGCGCTCGAACTTGTATGCCAACCTGCGTCCTATTCGCGCGTTGCCAAACGTTCCCTGCCGCTATCCGGAACTCGACCTGGCGATAGTCCGCGAGAACACCGAAAGTTCTCGCTGGACTCGAACACGTGGTGGTTCCGGGAGTTGTCGAGATTCTCAAGATCATTAAGGAAAAAGCTTCGACGCGAATTACGCGGTTTGCTTTTGATTATTCGCGATGTGAGGGCCGCAAGAGGATCCTGCGGACATAAAGCAAACATAATGAAACTGTCTGAGGACGATTCCTGGATTGCTTCCGAAAAGTCGCAACCGAGTATCCTGAAATTGAAGCTGACGACAAATCATCGACAACGCCTGTATGCAATTGGTCATGCGGCCGGAACAGTTTGACGTAATGCTTCTTGAGAATCTTTACGGCGATATTGTTTCAGACTTGTCGCCGGCTTGATGGGCAGTATGGGGTTGTTGCCTGGGGCAAACATCGGCGAAAAGGGG
>CAWEIN010000024.1:0-84823 GCA_963809065.1 Blastocatellia bacterium | reverse complement strand
CCTTTTGCGCCTCGCCCAAGGCGAGCGCTCAACAATTGTTGTTCCGCCGATTCCTCATGAGGAACCCCCAAAGCACTCATCCTGGGGCTTAAGCTTCTATATCGATGCGTCTACTGCAAAGGCTAGGTCGGTTGAAACATGGTTATTGCGAGCGGAGCCTTCGCTGAGTGATTAAGCGACACGTGCTCGCTGGCGAGCAGTACTTAGGCGGACAACCATGCTTAAGATCGGGCGAACTCATGCACAAAGCGCCTCTCCGCACCAACCGAGACCATGCTTTACACAAAGAAATGCAGAGCGCCATCTAGAAAGCCTGATAGATTGCTTCCCGTCGAGCACGGCAACATCCCTCGTGCAAGGCTCCGCTCGGCAACGGTCGTGCCGCGGAGCTCTTGGTGGACCGGCCGCTGGAATCGTCTACGTGTTTTGGTAGTTAGTGGCTCAAACAGGCGCTTTGTGCATGGGTTCCGCCCATCTTAAACATGGTTGTCCGCCTAAGTACTGCTCGCCAGCGAGCACGTGTCGCTTAATCACTCAGCGAAGGCTCCGCTCGCAATAACCATGTTTCAACCGACCCAGCCTTTGCAGTAGACGTATCGATATAGAAGCTTAAGCCCCGGATGGTCCGTTGGTTTTGGGGGTTCTCATGAGGAATCGGCAGAACAACAATTTTTGAGCGCTCGCCTTGGGCGAGGCGCAAAAGGATTTAGGTGACAGGGCCTTGCCTTTCGGTTAGCACAACAACAAATGATTTGCTACTAAATCTCAACGCATTAATGGTATGTTGGGTTTGGAGCGGGTCGAAATCTCTGCCCGAGAGGTTGGTCTTAGATAAGGATATTCCTCTTATGCCAGAAGAACAAAAAGGCGTTGATTACTATGAAGTGCTGCAGGTGAGTAGCAGCGCAGAGCCGGAAACGATTAACCGTGTCTTTCGCTTGCTGGCGCAGCGTTTCCATCCTGATAATCAAACAACGGGTAATGAAGATCGGTTCCGTGTAATCCTTGAGGCTTATAACGTCCTAAGCCATCCGGAAAAGCGGGCGCAGTATGACATTGTGCATGAGCAGCAGCGCAAGGATCGCTGGCGGCTGGTAGCTACGGGCGCACAAGTTGAAAACGACTTTGAAATGGAACAGCTCGCGCGGCTCTCGGTGCTTGAAATCCTCTACACCAAGCGACGCCTGGAACAGAATCAAGCCTCTATCTATTTAATGGACCTCGAGAAACTGATTGGCCGGCCGCGCGAGCATCTCGAGTTCACGATCTGGTATCTGGTGCAGAAGAGATTTGTTCAGTACGACGATAATTCACGGCTGATTTTGACTGTCGAAGGCGCTGAGTACCTGGAACAGAGTTACCGCACTAACTTGACGCAGAAGCGATTGCCGGCGCCCAGTGAGAAATGATGGGTTAACGCTGATAGTTGGCATGCCGCGCGTCCTACCGAAATAGAGCGTACGCTTCAGCGTTATTCATTCCGATGGCACGAGCGAAGTATTGCCAATCAACATCAGCTGGACAAATACGGAACCGGGAGCGGTAGCGACCGGGTTCAAGATGCCATAGATTCACTTTGCTTTGTACAGAAACTACTCAGCGTGGTTTCTCGCACGGAGAGCTCTACACAAAATCAGAACTGGGAGCGATAGCGACCAGCTCGAAGAGTCAACTTATGAAAATGCACCCCAACAGGGCCCCAAAGTTGAGTGTTCGGCTGGTCGCTGTCGCTCCCAGTTCTGATTTTGTATTGGCAGATAACTCAATTCCACAGCCGTGAGTAGAATCTTTGTGCAAAGCTGTTTCACCTCGAACAAGCGCGCTCCGCTTTTGCATAAGGTTAGGCAAGTTGAATCCGGTCGCTACCGCTCCCGGTTCTGTATTTGTGCGGCGCTGGTTGGATGCCAAAATCCGCGAGTCGAAAATATGCGAGAGCCCGCGGAGGGCCGACAGCCGAATCAATTTATTGGGACGTAACCGGGGGTGGCGTCCCGATCATTGGAATCCACCCCCCTGCAACATTCTGTCAGTGTGCTGTCGTGAAATTTGGAGATCGCAGTCCGCGCTTATCTCAATCACAAACAAGGGCTACCGGACTGGTTAAATGGAAAGGATGCTAGTAGTAGTCTTTAAGTCAGGTATTGAGCAGTTGGGAGACTTCACTGATTAACTCTTCCGCGAAAACAGGCTTCACGAGATACCCTTGCGCTCCAGCTTTGAAGGCGCGTTCCTTGTCAGCAGGCAAGCCTGCGCCAGAATAGAAAAGTATAGGTATCTTGGCGTCAAACTCGCGGATCTTCTTGCATATCTCTTCGCCGGAGGTTCCCGGCAACCAACTGTCGAGAAGGCATAGGCCAAACCTTTCCTTCGTGAGAAGGTCAATTGCTTCATCAGCACTATCGGTGCACTTTATCTCGTAACCAGCAAACCGCAACGTGAGAATGAGTAGTTCGCGTGTGTCTGCGTCATCTTCTGTGCAGAGGATACGGGCCTTAGGGGACTTCATTTTTAGCCCTTTCGGAGTCGGGAGGCCAACTCATTTCGGAGGTAAGTGGTAGGGTCAAATTCGTCGCGGGGCGAGTGGCGCGAAGCGATGAAACAAAGTCACCAGCCGCCCCGCATTTGTTCTACCCTGAATAGCAATAATTTTAGATCGTCAGGTCTATACGCTAGCGTACAAAAAGAAAACCCGGAAATCGGGAAGCCAGCTAACAGAATACCTAACGGGACACTCCCACGGTGTAATACCGGGATTGCATACCTGCCTGCCTTGTGGCCTCAATAGCAATAGCCTCAGCGATTGCCTTTGCTTGTAAGCTATCGCGAATGTAGGCACTCAACCTCAGTATGAGTTCGGGGTCAACAGGCTGCCCCCGTTTGCGCGCGATATTCGATTTGTTCGAGTTCCTGAATAGTCATAGAGAACCGCTCGTTTAATGACAGAATTACGGGATCAAAGGGGAAGCCAAAATTATATGACGAGCAGTCTGCACGCTACCGTACATGAAGGTCAAAGGAACCTTAGCGGGACAAACGGCGCTCTAGGCCACATGACGCAGCTCAAATTAGGACATACCAGGAAAAAGGATTCTAATTTTCGTTCAGACGGCACAAAAACCGAAAGGCCAGCTTTGGACTGGCCTCTCAAGGGCAGCAATATACTTGACTCATCAACGTGAAATCTCGGTTCAGTTTGCAAGACTGACCAGATGAAGATTCAACTTGGCCACCGCAAAATCAGAACTGGGAGCGCAGCGACCAGCCAGGAGGGCAAGTGACCAGGAAATGCCGCCTAAGCTGAAGTGATTCTTTGGCTGGTCGCTATCGCTCCCAGTTCTGATTTTGTCCGACCATCGTTGGGTGTTCAATTGATGAGTCAAGTATATTGTTGGCCTCTCAAGGTTGGGCGGAAGCATTCAGCTTCCCATAGTCACTGTCCTCACCCTGCCGAATACATCGGATTACTCTGTGAACCGAGCTATAGATGCCTTCTCGCGCAATCATCCGTTGTGTCTTAAGTATTTCAATGGCGCGTTCGTGATCTTCTGCGGCTTGGCGGCTGTCGAATGTGCCCAGGCGCTTGGACCTCCCCGTCTTAGAATCCAATTTGCGCGAATACAGAGCATATCTTCCTGACGTTAATTTTCTGATCATGACGGATCATCCCGCTCAAAATCTGCGCTGTTCGCGTCTCTCCGTGGTCCGCACTCGCCGCCTCTCCAAATCGTCGGTCAACAAGGCCTCTCTAATTCTTCGCAACTCTTCATCTTCAGAGAGTGATGGTAATGGGACTGAGTGTTTTGTATTTATTGATACTCGTCTCGGCCTGATAACCGGGTGTTTTGGGGTGAAGAGTTTGAGTTGCTGTTCCTCAACGGAAGAGAGGTGCGGTAAAGGGTTCCCAAAGCCGTTCTTAGTATCGAGCTCTTCAGATACCGTAGAAGGAAGGGGCTCTTGAGGCGCCCTTACAGTTGGAACACCTAATTGGATGACTGGTTCCTCTGAAACTTCGCGCAGTTTGAAATACCCCGAGATGAGGCCTGAAGCAGCACCTAGAAACATGGCCAGCGCGAACATCCCAAATAAAAACCACCTCCCCCTTCTCCTCAAACTTCTTTAAGGGCACAACCGGGCGGGCCTTTAAAATAGTTAACTCATCGTCAAAATGTGGTTCATTAGGCGGATGAGTTTTATTTTCGGGTGTCTGTTCTTTCGTCATTGAATCGGCCCCAACATCCATCAGGAATAAGTACTGGGTCAGTTTGATGTCCGATAAGCTTTAGCTTGTCGTGGTGCTAGGACAAACTGAAGTTTGTCGGACATTTTCGTTAAAACTGACCCACTACTCAGCAACACACGGTGGATATATTGCAATCAAGACGCCAAGGAAACGTACCTGGAAGTGCACGTCTTTGGGCAGGTTTTGAAGTTCTATTGGGTAACAGGAAACTAAACTTTCGATTCTGTGAACGGAAACCAAGCGCTCGGTGGCTTTCAATCGATCACCAGCCTATGCACCCCTGCCTTGAAAAATTAGATTGGATAACAAAACTGTGGAATGTTTTGCTTTTCTAGTCAATGCGCCGAAGCAAGCCAAGCCAGGAACTCGTACATAAAGATTGTCGGTAGCCATCACTCCAGGTTGTCAAAGGGGCGGGTTCTCGAAAGAGGTGACTGGAGATGCAACGGTTGGGCTATGTATGAAGGGACTCGCTCATCAATGACATTAAGAAGGGTTTCGTGAGGCCTTTCAGGAAAGCGAAGATCGATAATCTAACGGTCCACGACCTTCGGCATACTTAGTCTTCGGGAGCAGCTGACTTGAGAGTACAGGAGCATGTTATTTCAGCGGTGTACACCGGGAGTTAATGCCCGCCTTTTTTTAGCGCCTCATGCGCAACAGCTTCAGCGTTTACTTTTTCCTGTAAGACGTCACGAAGGTAGGCGGTCAAGGTTAGTATCACTTCGGAATCAATAGGCAGTCCACGCCGAGCGCGATCTTCAATTTGTTCTAATTCCTTAATTTTTTCTAATTCCTTAGTGGACATGGGTTCCCCTCGTTCGGCGATGGCCTTAGTGTGGGGACTCCTCTGGTCTCCCAACTAGGCGTACAGACGTAGTTGATAGATTTCTTAAGGAAGAAATCACTAATAAGTTCGGGATTCCAGGGAGAGAGCCGGGATGGGGTAGTGGGTCAGTTTCAACGAAAATGTCCGACAAACTTCAGTTTGTCGTAGCTTTGCACAAAAAGTGTCCAGCAGTTTTACTTCAGAAACCACGTCTACACAAAATCAGAACTGGGAGCGATAGCGACCAGCCGAAGAGTCAACTCATGAAAATGCGGCCAAACAGGCGCTCCAACTTCTGGAAAGTGGAGTGTTGGGCTGGTCGCTATCGCTCCCAGTTCTGATTTTGTGTTACGAGAGAGCCCAATTCCACAGCCGTGGATTAGACTTTTTGTGCAAAGCCGTTTGTCGTAGCACCACGACAAGCTAAAGCTTATCGGACATCAAACTGACCCAGTACTCGGGTTGGGAAGAGCTGTGCGGTTGCTCAGATACCAGTTAGACTGTTTTGGTTGCAAATAAAATTCATGCAATCGTCGAATTTTTGCTCAGCCGTTTTCTAATCCTAAGTGGATCTGGAGAGGGCAAATCTCCGCTTAGGCATGGCCCTTATGAGGCAAAAGGGCGTCACCGCCCTCTTAAACGGTAACGCCCTAAAAAGGTACTTCCGTATCAGTTCGGTATGAGCTAAGTATTTCCTCATCAACGTAAATCGCGCAAACACGGAACGGTCAAGTGATGTGCTGGGAGCGCGGGCGTCCCGCCCGCAAACGCGCCGTCAGGCGCGCAGTCTTTTGGCTGGCGATGTTTTCGCGCTTCGCGCTCATTGCGGGCGGGACGCCCCGTTCCCAGCAAGGCGCTTGAGTGGTCGTTGGCGAAAGATTTTTATTAGGAAGTAACCGGGGGTGGCGTTCCGATCAATTGGAACCCACCCCCGGCAACCTTCTGTCAGTCCGCTGTCATGAAATACCGATTAGCCCGCAGCGGGTGGCGGTGGCTCAGTTCCGCCGCTAGGTGGCGGCGGTGGTGCTCCGCCAGTTGTGGGTGCAGGAGCGCCGGCGCCCGGTTCCCGCCGGCGACGCGGCGGGCGTTCCGTGTGGCTGGCGCTGGTCCATTCCGCAATAGTGGCGCGATCGTTTCCATATTTATTCTTCATAATCGCACCCAACTTGCGCGTTATTACCGTGCCGCGTTCTATAGCTTCGTCGATGGCTGCGCTCGCAGCCACGCGATTCCCAATGCCGCCAGACTGATTGCCTATCGCCTCTTCCAGCGCCGCTATGTCCGCTGCCATGTCCTCGAGAAAATTGCCGGCCAACTCGTGCGCAATGAATGAGTTTTTTAGTGGCGCTGCGTCGATCGCAAAATGCCGCGCCGCACTAATCAGCTGCTGATCATTGAATGGTCGAGGCAGACGAAACTTTTCGATTAGTCCCGGCTCGTCATCCATCGTTCGCGCAGTGCGGTTGATTGCCTCCAGGTCTTCACGCAGGGCGGCTCTTGCCTCTGCACGTGTGACGGTCCCTTGCCGGGCGCTGCTGCCGCCGGACGCTTGAGCAGCAGCGTAGCCGTCCAACTCAGTTATGACTCCTCCGAGATCTGCAATCAAGTCTTTGACCAGACTGCCGGGTCCAAAGTCCGCCGCACGGTTGGCAAGGAATTGCTGGGCGCGGACAAACATCTGATGTTTTCTACTTTCGTTGTCGTTCATGAATCCTCCTGAGGAAAGCTGCGGTGAAAGGTTTTCACTTCCCGGTCGGAAAAGAGGAGCGAGGAAGTGAGTGAGTTCTCGAACTGATTGAGGTCAGCCTGAGGCGATGAGGACTGGCCATCAATCAGTGTCTAACGGTTGACCGCGACAGCCGGGTTCGTTTGAAAAGAAGCAGCTGTCGCCGCGCATATTAGCATTGGTTTAGGCTGCCGGATAGGGGAAATTGCAGTTTAATTCAGCATTTTGCGCAATTTGGGCTTGAGGGCAGATTCTTGCGCGGTGTATATGGGAGTTCTGCACGTTTATATGGCGTCTTTGCAGCTGAATGTGGCTGTTTTGCACATGAAGATGGAGTGTTTGCACGTATATATGGGGACTTTGCACGTGTAGGTGGAGTCTTTGCACGTGCATATGGAGTCTTTGCACGTGCTCATGGAGTCTTTGCAGGTGCATGTGGAGTGTTTGCAGGTGTATGTGGAGTCTTTGCAGGTGTATGTGGAGTCTTTGCAGGTGTATGTGGAGATTATGACTCTTAGTTCAGTTTGGCACGAGCGAAGTATTGCTCGTCTACATACGCCGCACAAATTCGGAACGGTCCAGTGATGTGCTGGGACCGCGGGCGTCCCGCCCGCAATGAGCGCGAAGCGCGAAAAGATCGCCGCCCAAGAACTGCGCGCCTGACGGCGCGTTTGCGGGCGGGACGCCCGCGGTCCCAGCAAGTCGCTTGAGTGGTTCCAGGTTCAGTTGAGTTTATTGGTTTGTAACCTCAACGCTGCTCGCCAGCGAGCAGTTGTCGCTCCATCGCCCACAGACCGCAACCGCAGCTGCTGCGAGAAAGCCCATTTTGCGGGGGAAAGTGCGGGCTTGTTCTCCCGGCATATTGGTTGCTCCATGACTGGTAGACAACTGTGTTCTCTGCTCCGAACTTATGAGGGCTCACATGAAGTGCAAACATATCCTGCTCGTTGCTGTCTTCCTCCTCGCAAATTGTTCGCTCGCCTTCGCGCAAGCTGCAGCGCCTCAACCACCCACTAAAGTTCTACACAATGGGGATGTTCTGCGAATGCACCGCGCCGGCATGAAGCCGGGCGATATCATCAGCAGGATCGTAACCTCACCCTGTAACTTCGATACCTTTCCTCAGGTGTTGCGGGAGTTGAAAACGAAGGGTCTGCCGGACACCGTGGTCATGGCGATGGTCATGGTGCCCTATGGACCTCCTTCCGCCACACCGATGACTGTTCCTGTGGCCGAGCCGGCACCGCCGACCACCCGTATTCGAATCCCCGCCGGAACAGTGTTGCAGATTGAAGCGGCTGTGCCAGTTTCATCCGCCGATGCCAGCGAGGGCGACAAAATCAAATTCCTGGTGTCGCGGCGTGTGCTGGTTAACGGCGTAGTTGTGATTGAACGAGGGTCACTGGTGCGGGCGCATGTGGTGAAGAGCAAGCCGGCTGAATCATGGGGCCGTGGTGGTTTGCTGGGTTGGGTAGTGGAAGACGTGGTTGCAGTTGACGGCACCATCGTGCCGATCAAACTTTCTGACCGCCTGCTGGGAAAGAATCGTAGTAAGGCAGTGGTGGCTGCGGCCATTGCTACCGGTGCTGCGATTCTCCCGTACTCCTCACCGGTGGCATTGATTTGGGCGTTGAAGAAAGGCGATGAGGCGGTGCTCGATGAGAGCCGGAAATCCATCGCAGTCGTTAACGGCGACATGGAGGTTGCTGGTTTGCTGCCGAAGTCGAAGAAGACGATCTACCACTCGACCGAACAACTCAAAGCTGCAGAAGCGGCAAAGGGAACTGAGCTGGCGCCTTTCAATAATAGCTACCGCGCAACGCCCATTAGCAAGCATTAGAGCTAAACAGGTAATTGACAAGGGAAAAGGGGAGAGCCCTACACAAAATCAGAACTGGGAGCGATAGCGACCAGCCGAACAAGTCAACTTTACTGAGATTGGAGCCCTGTTGGGGCGCATTTTCATAAGTTGACTGTCCGGCTGGTCGCTATCGCTCCCAGTTCTGATTTTGTATTAGCAGATAACTCAATTCCACGGCCGTGAGTAGACTTTTTGTGCAAAGCTGCGTTCGCCGCTAATTCTTTTTCTTCGTTATCGGAGAGATTAGATCGGCACGGCGTGAGTTCCTTGCAAAATAGAAATGTTTCCAGTGTTTATCGAGTAGTCCGGCAATGAGAATGCAGACAAGCGGGAGCGACGGATATAACACGTCGAGGTTGAACTTTTCTTTGTCGGTGAGAAAAACCTGCCAGCCATGGTGGACGATCCGGGGGTGGATTCTGCCTTCAGCAATTACCGGCGTCGTGGGGGCATGCTGGTAATAGTAGCCATCCAAATACATCCACCAACTCCAAACGGCTGCGGCAGTAACCGTCAGTGCAATGAGCAAGCATTTTTGTAGGAGCTTGACCATTTAGCTCGGTTAAGGATGCTCAGCTCGTTAAGTATCAGCGAGCAAAAAGCGGTAGCGGCGAACCGACCGAAGTCGATTCGCCGCTATGGTCGGGGCCACGAGAGCGTCCTGCTAGGCCTTGTCAGACCAGGTTCGCAGTTGCATACCGTTTTGTTCTTCCTGCAAAAACTTCACCGCCATCACACCATACTGTTTGAGACGACGATAGAGTTTGCTGCGATCGATTCCCAGCGCAGCTGCGGCGCGCACCTGATTGCCGCCGAATTGCTGCAAGACTGAAAGGATATAGCGCTTCTCAATCTCTGCCAGCGGAACAGTCTCATTCATATAGGCCTCAAGAACGTCTCTGAAATCTGACGTATTCGGCTGAATGCGATTGTTGGTGATCTCTATTGGCAAATCTTCCAACCCGAGTTGCTCCTCAGCACCAATCGCCATTGCATAAGCCACCGCATTCTCGAGTTCTCGAACATTACCCGGCCAGGGGTATTCAACCAGGGCGCGCATTGCTTCGCTCGAAAACCGACGGGGAGGAAGACCTTCGCGCTCGGCCTTGAGTCGCAGGAAGTGTTCGATCAATAGTTCGACATCGTTTCCGCGGGTGCAGAGTTCGGGGAGATGGAGCGGAAGCACGCGCAGGCGGTAGTAAAGATCCGGACGGAAACGGCCGGCTTGAACTTCCTGAGCGAGGTCGCAGTTCGTCGCCGAAATAACGCGCACATCGATGGCGATGTTAGTGCGGGCGCCAATCCTTCTCACCGTGCGCTCCTGCAGCACGCGCAGAAGTTTTGCCTGAGCAGATAGGTTTAGGGCGTCAATTTCATCGAGGAACAGAGTTCCGCCGGAAGCTTTCTCGAAGAGACCGCAGTTGTTGGCAAGCGCGCCGGTAAACGAACCGCGCTGGTGGCCAAATAGTTCTGCTTCGATTAGCGTTTCGGGAATTGCCGAGCAATTCACGTCGACAAACTTACCCTCGCGGCGAGGGCTTTGGTCGTGGATAGCGCGGGCCACGAGTTCCTTGCCGGTTCCGGTGGCGCCGGTAATAAGTACAGAGCTATCGTTTGGCGCTACTCTGCCAATGACAGAAAAGAGCTTTTGCATCACCGGTGATTGCCCGATGAGTTTCGACTCTCTTGCTTCAGCGGTCGAAGCATCTCTGTTAGACCAGGGCTTACGATCTGTAGTTGGATGTTCGGTTGGCGAGTAACCGAGCGTCGTGGGAGCGGCGGCTAGGGGCATAAACTTGATACACGTTTACGCGCGAAGGGTGAACTTTTTGTTCGCTGAGACCTGGGGGCAGGCCTTACGGCAGTTCTTCCAGCGGGCGGACTGTGTTCTCCTTTTAGGGTGTGCTGACGTTAAGGATAAACGACTTAAACGGACCGACTTCCAATTCAGGGTAAAGCGATCAAGTGGAACCGTTCAATTCAGGGAGGCCGGATTGTAGGTTTCTTGCAAGATTCTTACATCGGTGTTGCGTGCCTAATAGAGTGGCAGAATTCTGCCTTTTTTTCGAGGAACACCTTCAAGGTCGTTCTCAGCGCAGAGGTCTTTAATAGTTGAGGCGTTGGAGTTTCCGGTCTTTTTGCAAAATTCCTTGCTCGTAGTGGTTTGGCTAAACGAGAGGGGTTCGCTTGACAAACATAACAAATGCAACCTGGGGTTAGGCATTAACTCTCGCCACACAAAATTAGAACTGGGAGCGATAGCGACCAGTTAGAGTGTCAAGTTATGAAATGTGCACGAAAGAGGCGGCCCCAAGCCGGAGTGTTGTCAATTGAGTGATCGGCTGGTCGCTGTCGCTCCCAGTTCTGATTTTGTGTGCCGACCGTGATCGTTCATCGAGTCACATCGCCTGCGGTTTTGATTTTGTCTTTTACTTCCACACTATTCACCCTGTTCGTACTGAACGTACACTACTGCGTCAATAACATCCTGCTCGGTCCACAAATATCTCTTGCTCCCACGCTTGGCCCAAGGACTTTCACCATCACAATAGCCAGCCTCTCTTAGTTTCCGGGTGGCATTTGCTTTAAGTGCCGTTAAGACGAGTTCTGGCTTGCAAGGGTGCGGTAACCACCGCATGAATATGATTGGTTCTTGCATTCACAATCCAGAGATCCCAGTGGCGCTTCTTACAAATCTCTCTTATGGCGCCCCCTACCAGAAGCCTCGGCGGTTCTTCTAAACGCACCGGTTTATGCTTGAGCCTTTCGAGGTTCAGCTGACGTCGCCGTTCGTTTGGGATCAGGCGTGGGGTTCCAAATCGGTTGTGGGTTCGGTCCACCGAGCCGCGTTTGTCTCCGTGAAGCCACGTTCCGTAGCCTCGGAACGTTATAAGATAAGCCTGTGGAATATTACTAAATTCAAAATCGGCCTTCCCCATACAAACATCGTAGGACCCGTAGTGCGAATTCCACCAGCACTTCGGCTTTGTTGTCTTCTGCCGTTTGTTGCAAGAAATCTTGACCTCGCCACACAAAATCAGAACTGGGAGCGATAGCGACCAGCTAGAGTGTCAAGTTATGAAATGTGCACGAAAGAGGCGGCCCCAAGCCGGAGTGTTGTCAGTTGAGTGATCGGCTGGTCGCTGTCGCTCCCAGTTCTGATTTTGTGTGCCGACCGTGATCGTTCATCGAGTCACATCGCTTGCGGTTTTGATTTTGTCTTTTACTTCCACACTATTCACCCTGTTCGTACTGAACGTACACTACTGCGTCAATAACATCCTGCTCGGTTTCAGTTGAGTGATCGGCTGGTCGCTGTCGCTCCCAGTTCTGATTTTGTGTAGCCACTGAAGGAACCGCACAAAAGAAAGGCGGCCCAACTTCTTGTTAGAAGGCAGGCCGCTTTTGTTTAAGGGAAGGGAACTGATTGGGTTCCCCAAGCCTTCGCTACATACCCATGCCGCTCATACCACCCATGCCGCCCGGCATTGCCGGACTTCCCTTGTCGTCGTCGGGAAGTTCGGAAACCATCGCTTCCGTGGTCAACATGAGACCGGCAATTGAAGCTGCGTTTTGCAACGCGGTGCGAGTTACCTTGGCAGGGTCGATAACGCCGGCCTTAACCAGATCCTCGTACACTTCGGTCTGCGCGTTGAAGCCGAAGCTGTCGTTCTTCTCCGAACGAACCCGCTCGACAACTACCGCGCCTTCTTTGCCGGCGTTCTGAACGATCTGGCGCAGCGGCTCCTCGAGCGCGCGACGTACGATGTTTACGCCAATCTGCTCGTCAGGGTCGCCTTCGCCCTCCTTGTTAATCTGGAACTTCTCGAGCACCTTAGCTGCTCGAACCAGTGCCACCCCACCACCGGGGACAATACCTTCCTCGACGGCTGCGCGCGTTGCGTGCATTGCATCCTCAACTCGCGCTTTCTTCTCCTTCATCTCCGTCTCAGTAGCCGCGCCGACTTTGATTACTGCGACGCCGCCGACGAGCTTTGCGAGACGCTCTTGAAGTTTCTCGCGATCGTAGTCCGAAGAAGTCTCATCAATCTGAGCCCGCAGAGTCTTGACGCGTCCTTCGATGTCACTCTGCTTGCCGGCGCCTTCGACGATGGTCGTGTTGTCCTTGTCGATTGTGATCTTCTTGGCGTGGCCGAGATCGTCAAGCTTCACGTTCTCGAGCTTGATTCCCAGATCTTCGCTGATGACCTTGCCGCCCGTCAGAATCGCGATGTCTTCGAGCATCGCCTTACGACGATCACCAAAGCCAGGAGCCTTAACGGCCGCGATGTTCAGCGTGCCACGAAGCTTGTTAACTACCAGTGTGGCCAGAGCTTCGCCTTCGACGTCCTCAGCGATAATCAGCATCGGCTTGCCCATCTTTGCTACCTGCTCGAGCAACGGCAGCAAATCCTTCATCGAGCTGATCTTCTTCTCGTGAATAAGGATGAGCGGATTCTCAAGCGCGGCTTCCATGCGCTCCGGATCCGTGACGAAGTAGGGACTCAAATAGCCGCGGTCAAACTGCATACCTTCAACAACTTCGAGCGAAGTCTCCATCGTCTTCGACTCTTCAACGGTGATCACGCCATCCTTGCCAACTTTGTCCATTGCCTGGGCAATGATGTTGCCGATGGTGGCATCGCCGTTTGCGGAGACTGTCCCAACCTGAGCAATCATGTCGCCTTTTACATCTTTCTTGAGGCGTTTGATTTCTTCAACAGCGCGTTCCACAGCCTTGTCTATGCCGCGCTTGAGTGCCATGGGATTGGCTCCTGCGGCAACGGTCTTAACGCCCTCGCGGAAGATCGCCTGTGCTAGTACGGTTGCGGTGGTGGTTCCGTCGCCGGCGACGTCGGAGGTCTTGGAAGCGACTTCACGAACCATCTGCGCGCCCATGTTTTCCAGGGAATCCTTGAGTTCGATCTCTTTAGCGACCGTCACTCCATCCTTAGTAATTGTTGGGGAACCAAATTTCTTGTCGATTACCACGTTGCGCCCTTTAGGGCCGAGCGTGATCTTCACAGCGTCGGCGAGTTGATTGATTCCGCGCAGGATCGCAGCACGTGAATCTTCGCCATGAACTACTTGCTTTGCCATTTCTGTCTTCTCTCCTACTGAAATATGAAATGTGATTTAGAAACAAAAGCAGCGGCCAAGTCTTCCGGACCCTACTTGCCGCCCTTCTTGGTTCCAGTGGCTGCGCCGGCGCGTGCGATGATTCCGAGGATCTCATCTTCGCGCATAATCAGCAGCTCTTCACCGTCGATCTTGATTTCAGAACCACTGTACTTGCCAAACAAGACTCTATCGCCAGGTTTGACGTCGAGAGGTTGTCTGGTTCCATCTTCCTTGTATTTGCCTGCCCCGGCCGCAACGACCTCGCCTTCCTGCGGCTTTTCCTTGGCGGAATCGGGGATAATAATTCCCCCACGAACCTGCTCTCCCTCCTCAATGCGGCGTACGATGACGCGGTCATGGAGAGGTGTAATATTTGTCGACATGCTTTGGAGTTCTCCTTTCAGTTTTCCCTTGTAAGATTGCGTATTTTAGCACTGAACTTCGTCCGACTTTAGCACTCTCTGCGGATGAGTGCTAAGCATAAAACGCTGCGGAATCAATGTCAACCATGCCAGGGCATATTCATAGGATCTGCTTTGCGCAAAAAGTCTCCTCGTGGTTCGTGGAGCCGATCTCTACACAAAATCAGAACTGGGAGCGATAGCGACCAGCCGAGGAGTCAACTCATGAAAATGTGCACCAGCGCTCCAGCTTCTGGAAAGTTGAGTGAGTGATCGGCTGGTCGCTATCGCTCCCAGTTCTGATTTTGTCTGACGGTGCAGCCAGCCACTATCGCAAAGTCAAGTGTCGTCAAGATGGAAAACACCGGGACAGCACTCAATTCCGCATGGTGGACAAAGCCCGCCGGAAATGTGGGCGTCCGCCTGCATGTGCGGCAGCCGCGAGGATTTGGGAATTGACAAATCTAGTAGGAGTGGGACGCGCGCGGTCTCCGGAGAAGATCATGAGGTAGTTAGCGCGTTCCGCTGCGTGCGGCACGGGTCAGAGGTCGCCTCATTTTGGATTGGTCAGCAACTCGCTTTGAAATCGTGTTTCGGTGTATGCCGAGGGCCTTGGCGGTCCTGGAAAGGTGATCCTTGTTTCTTGCGAGTGCTTTCTTGATGTAGAGCCTTTCGAATTCGTTGACAGCTTCGGCCAATAGAATGTGGCCGTCCAACATCTCATCGATTAAGGCTTCGAGCCGGGCGCGCATCTTCTTAAGTATCCCAGGTCAAATAGACTTAGACTCAGAGTTCTTCGCCGGTTAGCAGGCGGTACGCTTCCAGATAACGAGACGTGGTCGCAGAGGCAACTTCCGCGGGCAAAGGTGGGGCGGGTGGCTGCTTGTTCCAGTCAAGCGTTTCCAGATAGTCGCGCACAAACTGCTTATCAAATGAGGCTTGTGATTTGCCGGGGTTATAGCTCTCCGCGGGCCAAAAGCGGGAGGAATCCGGAGTCAACACTTCATCAACCAGAATTATTTGACCATTTTGATCGCGTCCAAACTCAAACTTTGTATCGGCGATGATTATTCCGCGGCCACGGGCGTAGCTTCGTGCTTCATTATAGAGACGCAGAGAAGTTTCACGCAGATAGTTTGCGGTATCTGCACCGAGCAGTTCCCGCACTCGATCCTCGCTAATGTTTTCGTCATGGCCTACATCTGCTTTGGTCGAAGGCGTAAAGATTGGCTCCTCTAATTCCGCGGACTCGAGCAGATTTTCGGGTAATTTGTGGCCGCACACTTCGCCCGTCCGCAGGTAGTCTTTCCAACCGGATCCTACAAGGTAGCCGCGCACAACACATTCCACCGGGAAGACCTCAGCTTTGCTGACGAGCATTGAGCGCCCCTTAAGGTCCGCAGCTTGCTTGACCGCTTCAGGCATCTCCTCGTTGTCGATTGTGATGAAATGGTTTGGAACGATGTGCGCGAGCTTCTCAAACCAAAACTTCGAGAGAGAAGTTAAGACCTCGCCCTTGCGCGCGATAGCTGTCGGCAGGATGCAATCGAACGCGGAGATTCGATCGGTGGCTACGATCAGGAGACGGGAGTCATCAACTTCATAGACATCCCGGACTTTTCCACGTTTCAACAAATTTAGGTTAACGGACATTTGTGAGCTGGTAGCTGTTGTCATTTGGTAGTGGCTGCTATTCGCAATGCTTGAAAGAATTTTTCTTGAGAAGCGGCGAGCGAAGATTCTGCTCGCGTGAAAAAACTTTGTCAAGAAAGCAATGGTTTTAACTTTGTCAGTATTGATACCACTCTTCGCTATTACCGACGGCGATGTCGCGCGTCGAAGTCCCAGTGGGCGCAACCAGCAAGAAAAATATCAGGCTAACAGAATAGGCCTGCGTTAAGAGTCGAAGTGGGCCGCCGTACTGGCTTTCAGACCGACGCCTTCCGTGCAACAATAACCGCGAGGTGAAATTAAGGCTTACATAAGATTTCTGGTTCCAATGCACTTAGGAATTCCAACTGCAGGAGAAATTATTAAATGAGGTTTCGTATTTTTCGGCGTGAACTTCAGGTCCTCTCGTTAGTCCTGATATTGATTCTGACGACAACTACATTCGGGAAGACTTTGCCGGTTCTTGACAAGGTTCTTCAGACCGCTCAGCAATCACACTTACTTCCGCCGATTCAATACATTCCTGATCGAAATTTCGATACGCGGCATATTGCCCTCGATATTAGGTTTAACTGGGAACAGGAAGAGCTCAGTGGTGTCGAAAACTTAAGCTTCAAACCACTGGTCGCGGATTTGCGAAAGATAGAGCTTGATGCCGCAGAAATGACGATTTCCTCAGTAAAAATGGGCGGAGCCGAGCTGAAGTTTGAGATGGATCCGGCCAACCAAAAGTTGCGCATAGAACTAGGACGTCCATATCAGCCAACTGACGAAGTTAGCCTGGTTATTGAGTACCACACCAACGGCCCGCAATCGAAGCTTGCCGGTTTAGTGGGAGCGCCGCTGAGGTTCATCAAGCCAACGCCTGACGATCCTACGAGGCCAAAGCAGATTTGGTCGCAGGGAGAAAGTGAGTACAACCACTATTGGTTTCCCTGTTATGACCATCCGAATGATTTCTTCACTTCTGAGATTACGGCTACTGTAGAGAAACCGCTATCGGTAATCTCAAACGGAAAGCTCCTTGACACCAAAGAGAACAAGGATGGAACGCGCACCTTCCATTGGAAAATAGAGCAGCCACACGCCAGTTACCTGACCTCAATTATCGTGGGCGAGTACGTTCCGATCGTCAGCGAGTACCTGGGCATTCCAATCATCACCAATGTCTATCCCAGCGAAGTCAAGGAAGGCAAAGCGAGTACTGCACGGCTAGCGGAGATGGTTAAGTTCTTTTCTGAGAAGACGGGATTGAAGTATCCCTACGCGAAGTATGCTCAAACCACTGCACGTGATTTTGGCGGCGGAATGGAAAACATCAGCGCCACAACGCAAACGGATAATATGATTCACGATGCGCGCACTGAACTCGATTCAAACACCGACGGCCTACAGGCTCACGAGCTGGCACACCAGTGGTTTGGTGACTACGTCACGTGCAGGGATTGGTCCGACATTTGGCTTAATGAAAGTTTTGCGACCTACTTCCAGGCGATGTGGGATGAACACAAATTGGGTGGCGACGATTTTCTCTATTCGGATGTAAAAGCCAACCAGGATGCCTACCTTGCTGCCTGGAAGCAGGGCAACCGTCATCCAATTGTGACGAAGAACTACGCCACGCCCGATTCAGTTTTCGACACCTATGCCTACCCGCGCGGTGGGGCCGTGCTACACATGCTCAGGCAAGCGCTTGGTGAAGACAATTGGTGGAGAGCAATCAACTACTACCTGAACAAGTATGCCAATCAACCGGTAGAGACCGAGCAATTTCGGATTGCGATTGAGGAATCTACTGGTCAGGCAATGGATTGGTTCTTCGACGAATGGCTCTACAAAATGGGGCATCCAATTTTCCGCGTTAAGCAAGACTACAATCCTGCCACGAAGATTTTGACCCTTTCCGTCGAACAACTACAGACGATCGATAACACGTCCCAGTTTCCTCAAGTGGCGCTCTTTCAGACTCCAGTGAACATAGAGATCGGTACGGCTGCGGGAATGCGCCTCGAGCGAGTGCAAATTCTTCCAAAGAAGCAACAGATCTTTAGCTTAGCGGTTGACTCAAAACCGTTGCTGGTCAACTTTGATTATCACGGCACCTTAATCAAGGAATTGGAGTTTGAGAAAACCACTGATGAATTGGCTTATCAAATGACGCGAGATGAAGACGTTCTGGGACGAGTTTGGGCGCTCGGTCAACTTCAAACCCGCATCGGGGCGCCGACGATTTCGGAAACTGAGAAACAGCAAATAGCGCAAGCGTTTTCAAACGTTGCCACTAATGACAAATTCTGGGGCGTCAGAGTCAACGCTGTTACCGCGCTTGCGGACCTGAAAGCGCCCAGCACGCGAAACGCACTAATTGCGGCGACCGGCGATGTCAACGCTCGCGTGCGCGCCAGGGCCATAGCTTCACTGGCAGTTTCCAAAGACCCTGGGCTGGCAAGTTTATATTTGAAGTTTTTGAACGATCAGAGTTACGCGGTTATCAAGGTCGCCGCCTTAGCGCTCGGTGATACGAAAAGCCCCGAAGCCTACCCATCATTGGTAAAGCTGCTGAATCTGCCGTCGTGGCGTGACAACATAAAGGCTTCAGCGCTAGCGGGACTCGGCGAATTAAGGGACAAGAGATCGCTTGACGTGGGTCTTCGTTACGCAGCAGTGGGTAATGCCAGTCAGGTGAGAGCAGCAGCGCTCCGATTGCTGGGACGAATTGGGGCCTACGAACCCAGGGCGTTTAAGGTGGTCGCTGAGGCAGCCGGTAAAGGCTTCGAGGCTGACGACTATAATCTGGCAACAGCTGCCGGTGATGCCTTGGTTAGTTTGGGGGATCCGAAGGGGCTTGCAGTTTTGGAGCAAATAGCCCGCAACGGTGGGATTTCGGGCCGAATGAGGGCCCGACTCGGTGAGTATGAGATAGCCCTTCGTAAGTCAGTCGCCGGAACTGCCAGCCAGGGTACGCAAACCCCATGAGTTGTAGAATGGTCAGTCCTGTTCAGACTTTTTTGGGCACGTGCTGAAAGCGATCGGCGCCTGGCTCGTACGAAAGACTCTTATCGGTGATTTCGCTATTCGGACCTTAGGGGATGGTCCGGTTTCTGGAAATATACGTCGGGTGCTCCATAATGTTGGCCTTGTGGGCTTTGCCGTTGAGCCAGCAAAAGTTAGGGCTTGAGTTTGCCGGGGTTGTCCTGTAGTATTCCGTTCGCCCGACGTGGCGTTGTACCCCATGACGCCAGACCTCCAAAACCCCTGCATGTCAGTTCCTTCTGGGTCATTCTGATGACGAACACAGCCGCTGACAGACAGAAAACGTCCAGGGACAATAGTCAACCAGCCGAACCGCTCGAGCGCAGAGTTTCACTGCTCGTCGTTGAAGACGACGAAAATATTTCGAGCGCAATCAGCGAGTACTTCTCTCGCGCAGGTTATAACGTGAAAACCGTCGAAGATGGCTTGATGGGTGTGAAGGCAGCACTGGATGATCCTCCCGATGCTGTAGTTCTCGATCTCATGCTGCCAAAAATGGACGGTCTGGCTGTTTGCCGCGAGCTTCGTGAAAAGGCGAGTCACATGCCGATTCTCATGCTCACCGCGAAAGACGACGTGGTTGATAAAGTACTTGGCCTCGAAATGGGCGCGGATGATTACATCACCAAGCCATTTAGCTTGCGTGAACTTGAAGCCCGCATCAAATCAGTCCTTCGTCGCAGTCGAACGCCCGTCAGCACCGACGCCAGCAAAGATGAGGCTCCAGTCGTTCGTGGCAGCCTACGCATTGATCCAGCAAGACGAGAAGTTACTATCGGAGAGCGGCAAGTGGAATTGACTCCAAAAGAGTTTGATCTCCTCCGCCTCTTCGCAGCGAACCCGGGTAGGGTCTTTCCCCGCAAATACCTGCTTGAAAAGATCTGGGACTACTCTTACGAAGGTTACGACCGGACTATTGATTCACACATCAACCGGTTGCGAGCCAAGATCGAAGAAAATCCGGAGAATCCTCAAATGGTCCTAACCGTTTGGGGAATTGGCTACAAGTTTAGCGACGAACAGTAACGTTAGTTTGTCCGCTCTCTCCCAAAAATCAACTGCCGGTCTTAATCAACAGACTCGCGATTGATTTCTTCCAGCCGGCCCAGAGCCAATCCAAAGGCCAGTACTTCCCGGCCACCTTCCACAACATGAAGAATCTTTTCATTCTGAGACAATTGGTAATTTGTAGTCTGAACCAAAGGCCTAGCTTTGCTCGGGTTGGATTCAGGTTTGGCGCTGCGATGATCTTGTCGCTTGCGGTTATTGGTGGGACCTATGCCCAACAATCGCGGCGCGATTCTCCCAGCTCGGCCCTTCCGGCACAATCACGCCCCGAACGCGATGGCGCGGCAGGCGAGGAAGTAACCGTCCAGGGCGAAGATGAGGTTGCGTTGAACGCGTTGGCCTCAGTTTATTCCACCACCAGTGTTTTCATTGTCATAGCGCTGGGTCTGTTTGTTTTGCGTGTATCGCCCAAGCTTCGTTCGCAGCAAGCGGTCGTACAAGTATCGGAAAGTGTGCGCGCGGAGAATTCGGACGACGCGGAATGGACAGAGAATCCAACGGTTGAGGGCTGAATTCGAGCGCAGCAGGATGCTCCGACATGGGGTTAGTAAGGTTTGGCGGGGCAGTGATGGCAAGTGGATCTTCACGCCGGTCAGACGCTCACTATCAGTAGCCGATTCAGCAACCTAATTCCGAAGCGGAGGCCAACCATGACTCGGCTGATCTTGAAATGTGATTCTCTGGACTGCCCGCGCCGAGGATCAGCTGATGCTACTGCCGAACCTCTTTCCCCCAATGAAAACCGAACTTCTTAAGTCTATGAATTTAGAAAAGAAACGGCCCAACGGCGTCGCGTTGCTGTTTTGTGTGTCTTTGACTTTACTTTTTTTCACACCGGCCGCGTCGCAGGTTAGAGAGAACAAGCAGATTACCGCGATACAACTGGGAGGGGCTGCTGAAGGTTCGCGTGTGACAGTAGTCTCAGACTCGCCGTTGATCGACTACAAAGCCTTCCGTCGCGGCGATCGGTTCTATGTCAAGATTTCGCTCGCGGATCTTGCTGCGCCAGCGCCGCACTTCCGGGCAGACGGTTTTGAAGATATTCAGGTTCAAAAGGTGGGCGATAGCCAAATCGTTTCTTTTAAATTGCAGCCGGGCGCGACGGCGCGAGTCGATCAGCGCGGAAATCACCTGGACGTTGTTTTTTCAGCGGCAAACAGAATCCCTTTACTCAATTCGGAAAATCCTTCAGGAGATCGCGGACCTGCGACGGCTGGACCAGGGCCCTCAGATTCAGCAGCGTCTCGTGTACGAACGGTTACCGGCCGAGACGGTTCGATTGGATCGATCGATCCCCCTCGGCAAGCATATCCAAAAACGAATTCGAACAATTCGGAAAATAACCAGTTGACGGCGGCAAACGTGGCGGCATCTGCTTCGCCTTCGTCGTCACCGTCGTCGATTCTGTCGCCGGGCACGTCTACGAGTTATCAACCATTGTCGGCCTCGACACCAATCGCGCAGTCAAGTTCCGGTCCAGCGAACAGTTCTTCTGGTTCGGGAATCTCCATGGCCGCCGTGAGTCTGTGGATGTCGGCGAATCGGCTGGCCACATTGCTCGGTGCGCTGATCCCGCTCAGCCTCATTCTCTATCTGGTTTTTGTTGTGCATCGTCGTCAGGACAGGCTGAAGCGCAATTAAGAGACGAGGACGCCCAACTTCAGTGCACAGGAAAACCCGCGCCAAGGCGGGAAGTTGAAGCGTTGGGGATTGTGGAAGAGAGCGAAAGATTTGAGATCGAAGCTCGTGCGCGCGAAAGCCGAGGCGTCCTGCCAGTCGAAGAAGAAGACTACACAATCGAAGAGAATGGCTCCACGACAATCAAGAACCAGCCAAAGCGATCGACGAGATTTTCAGACAGTGGAAAGTTCGCTCGGCGGTTACGGAAGAGATTTACGAGATTGGCAGCCAGGCTCGTGAGAGCGCACTCCGCAGCCTGGGCGAAAACAAAAGTCAGGTTCGACATGAAAGCCGCAAAGAACTTCCAGGTTCTTCGCGGCTTTCCAGTCTCAGGCATAGTTCGAGGATCGAGTGTCACGAACCTGAGCCCTCCATCACTGTCGGGCTACTGCACAGCTAGCTCAGCTTTCACTGCTTTTCACAATTTGCGACTTACCATTTACTATCTACCTTCACATGCCTTTTAAGCTGCAATCAACTTACCAACCCAAAGGCGATCAGCCCCAGGCCATCGAGGCTCTGGTGCGAGGGCTCAGCGAAGGCCTTAAGGATCAGGTTCTGCTCGGAATTACCGGCAGCGGCAAGACCTTCACTATCGCGAGTGTTATTCAACAGACCCAACGTCCCACACTCGTCCTGGCTCACAACAAGACTTTGGCAGCTCAGCTTTATCAGGAGTTCAGGTCGCTCTTTCCGGATAATGCCGTCGAATACTTCGTCTCCTATTACGACTACTACCAGCCTGAAGCCTATATGCCGGCCGGTGACGTCTACATTGAGAAGGAGGCGATCGTTAACCAGGAAATCGATCGTTTACGCATGTCGGCGACCCGCGCGTTGTTTGAACGGCGCGATGTGATTGTTGTTGCCAGTGTCTCTTGTATCTATGGCCTCGGTGACCCAGACGCCTACTACGGCATGCTGCTTTTTCTGGAACCAGGCACGCGGATTACGCGCGAAGCGCTGCTGCAACGATTGGTCGAGTTGCAGTATGAACGTAACGACGTGAACTTTCAGCGCGGGAGTTTTCGGGTGCGCGGCGACGTGGTGGAGATCTATCCAAGTTATCAGGACCAGGCGTTTCGCATAGAGCTCTGGGGAGAGGAAGTAGATTCAATCTCCACAATTGACCCGCTACTTGGTGAAGTAATTACCAAACACACGACACGCGTCCCAATCTACCCCAAGAGTCACTATGTAATGTCGAGGCCTACGATCAAACGAGCGCTGAAATCCATCAAGGAAGAGCTGGAGTGGTGGGAGCCCAAGCTGATCGCTGAAGGCAAACTACTCGAAGCGCAGCGCCTGCATCAGCGCACTATGTTTGATCTGGAACTAATCAAGGAGATGGGCTTCTGTCGCGGCATTGAAAACTATTCACGCCATCTTACCGGCAAAAAACAAGGGGAGCCGCCCCCTACGCTGCTCGACTATCTGCCACGTGACACCATGATGGTAATTGACGAGTCGCACCAAAGCATTCCGCAGATTCGCGGCATGTTTGAAGGAGATCAGTCGCGCAAACGCACTTTGGTTGAGTATGGCTTCCGTTTGCCTTCGGCACTCGATAATCGCCCGTTGAACTTTAGTGAGTTTGAAGCTCGCATCGGACAAACAATGTATGTCTCGGCAACGCCTGGCCCGTATGAGTTAACCAAGTCGGGCGGTGAGGTAATTGAGCAAATCATCAGGCCGACGGGCTTGTTGGATCCGGAAGTTGAAGTGCAACCGGTCAAGGGTCAGATCGATCACCTGCTTGAGGAATGCCGGCAACGAGCTGAGCGTCACGAGCGCGTGCTGGTAACAACTCTGACTAAGCGGATGGCGGAAGACCTGACTGAATATTTCACGGAAGTTGGCGTGCGCGTGCGTTACCTGCATTCGGACATTGAGACGCTTGAGCGCATAAAAATCCTGCGTGATCTGAGACGCGGGGAGTTTGATGTTCTGGTTGGCATCAATCTCCTGCGTGAAGGTCTTGACCTTCCGGAAGTTTCACTGGTAGCGATCCTTGACGCGGACAAGGAGGGGTTTCTGCGTTCCGAACAGTCGCTTATACAAACAATCGGTCGCACCGCGCGAAACTCGAAGGGCAAAGCGATTCTTTACGCGGATCGCATCACTGAGTCGATGAAGCGGGCCATGGACGAGACTCGCCGCCGCCGTTCGATTCAGGAGGCGTACAACGAGGAGCAGGGAATTACGCCAATGACGATCGTAAAGCCGATTGAGTCAACTCTGATAACTGCTTCCGAGGCTGACTACTTCAAGATGCCAACCGAATTGGATGATATCGAAGATTACTCGCCTGCAAATATTGAAGCGACGATAGCGAGACTCGAAACCGAAATGCGTGGAGCGGCAAAACGATTTGAGTTTGAGAAGGCGGCTGAGCTGCGCGATCGAATTAAGGTCTTGCGCGAACGCGAACTTACCCTGGCGTGAGTCAAGTGAATTGCTGGGACCGCGGGCGCCCTCGCCCGCAAACGCGCCGCAGGCGCGAAGTCTTTCGGAGTAGCTTTCCAATTCATTTTCGCGCTTCGCGCTCATTTGCGGGCGGGACGCCCGCGGTCCCAGCAAATCGCCTGAGTGATTCGTAATGCTTATTAAGTCTGATCCCGACGAGATCGAGTCCTTCCTTTCCGACGCCAGTCACATGCGCGACGGGCTGGCGGAGCGCGTGGTCTTTCCTGAAAACGCTGACGAAGTTGGGGCAATTTTGCGAGAGGCTTCGGAGAAGAAGACTCCTGTCACTGTTTCCGGCGCCGGTACCGGCACGGTCGGCGGCCGCATACCCTTCGCCGGAATCGTGCTGGCGACCGACAAACTCGATCAAATAAAAAGTGTAGCCCACAAAAAGGTCGGCGGCGGCGCGTGTGTCGAAGCGGGCGTCAGGCTTGCTGATCTGCAACGCTTTGTCGAATCAGAAAATCTTTTCTATCCGCCTGACCCGACCGAGCGTAGCTGTTTTCTCGGTGGGACGGTGGCGACGAACGCGTCGGGGGCCCGCACGTTCAAGTATGGGCCGACCAGAAAATATGTGAAGAGGTTGAAGATTGCGCTGGCAAGCGGCGAGCTAATTGATTTGCGTCGTGAAGAACTTCACGCCGATCCGATGGGACGCATCAGGATTCCGCTGCCTTCCGGCCGTTTACTTCAAGTCCAGTTGCCTTCCTATCACATGCCGCACACGCGCAAGCACGCTTCCGGTTACTACGTCGCGCCGGGGATGGATGTACTTGATCTTTTCATCGGCAGCGAGGGGACGCTGGGGGTCATAGTTGAAGTCGAAGTCGAGCTGCTGCCAAAGCCGGAAGGACTGCTGAGTGGCATCGTTTTCTTTAAGACTGACGAAGACATTTTGTCTTTCGTTAGTGAGGCGCGAAGCCGCTCGCTTCAGAATCGCGAGTCAAATGACAAAAAAGCAAGCCGTCTAGGCCCGCTCGTCGAGAAAGCGCTCGAAGTCACGCGTCGCTACGCCAGGTCCTCAACTGAGATGGGTGATCAGGCAGTTAGTTTGGTTGACGCGCGAGCGTTGGAATACTTCGATCGTGAATCGCTGGGGTTTCTGCGTCAGAAGTACGAGACAATTCCGGCCGATGCAACTGGCGCGATCTTTTTCGAGCAGGAGACAACGCCGGCGACCGAAGATCGTCTGATGACCGAGTGGCTGGCGCTGCTTGAAGAGAATCAGGCTCTAGCTTGAGGGTTCCTGGTTTGCGACCGGCGAACAGGATCAGGCCAGGCTGCGCGAATTTCGTCACGCCTTACCGGTACTTATGAATGAGTGGTTCGCGCGTCACCAGCAACGAAAAGTCTCCACCGACATGTCTGTGCCCGATGCGGCGTTTCCGGAAATGCTGCGCTTCTATCAGGACACGTTGCGAGCGAGCCAATTGCGGTACACGATCTTTGGCCATATCGGCGACAACCACGTCCACGTCAACATCCTGCCGCGAGATGATGATGAAGCGACGAAGGCGAGAGAGATTTATTTGCAGTTCTTGAAACGTGCTGTCGTCCTTGGCGGAACTCTTTCTGCAGAACATGGCATCGGAAAACTGAAGCGGGATTATCTCCCTTTGTTTTACAGCGAAGAGAATCTGCGCGAGATGGCTTCGCTCAAACGCGCGTTTGATCCGGCCGGTATTTTGGGCCGTGGAAATATTTTTTCTGAGGAATACTTGTAACTGCGGTTGTCAGTGGTCCGTCGTCCGTAGTAGCGTGCTTCTGACCGCTGACCACTGACCACTGACCACTGACCACTGACTACTGGCCACTGACCACTGCCATGTTCCGTTTCACCACAGCTGGGGAATCACATGGTCGCGCGCTCGTTGCGATTGTTGAAGGCTTGCCTGCCGGCCTGCCGGTTGATGTTGCGCAAATCAATTACGAGCTGCGGCGACGCCAGTGGGGTTATGGTCGCGGTGGTCGTATGAAGATTGAGCAGGACCAGGCGGAGATTTTGAGTGGTGTGCGTCACGGGTTAACGCTCGGTTCGCCCATCGCTCTAATGATCGAGAACAAAGACTGGGCGAACTGGACTGAGGTAATGGCCGCTGAGCCGCTTGAGATCGCGCCAGAGAAATCCCGGCGACTAAAGCGCCCACGGCCAGGACACGCTGATCTTGCGGGTGGACAGAAATATGACTCGCGCGACCTGCGTAACATTCTCGAGCGAGCGTCGGCACGGGAAACGACGGCACGAGTTGCATGCGGAGCGTTAGCGAAACAACTGCTGGCTTCCTTCGGCGTTGAGATTCGCAGCCATGTTGTTCAGCTCGGAGGGATTCCCGAGAAACCGCTGCAACTATCATGGGACGAAGTGGCCGCGATTCCAGACGATGCGCCTTTGCATTGCGCCGACGCGCAGCTGCAACAGCAGATGATCGAATTGATTGATGCCAAGCGCGAGGCCGGTGACACGCTGGGCGGGATCTTTGAAGTCGTGGCTCGTGGCGTTATTCCCGGACTCGGTTCGCACACGGCCTGGGATTTGAAACTGGACGGACGCCTGGCGCAGTCCGTCATGTCAATTCCGGCTGTAAAAGCGGTTTCCATCGGCGCAGGGAGCGAAGCGAGCGCGTTGCCGGGGTCGGAAGTTCACGACGAGATTGCTTACAACAATGAGTCGAAAGAATTCATACGCGAAACAAATCGCGCCGGTGGTCTCGAGGGTGGCGTCACTAACGGCGAAGAGATTCGAATACGTGGACATTTAAAACCGCTTTCGACGCTGCGTCGTCCCTTGCGCTCAGTGGACATTGATACGAAGCAGGAAGAGTCGGCGGCATTTGAACGCTCAGACATTACGGCCGTGCCTGCTGCTGGTGTGATCGGCGAGGCAATGATGGCAATGGTGTTGGCGGGAGCGATGCGCGAAAAGTTTGGAGGAGATAGTTTGGGTGAAATGAAGCGAAACTTCGAAGGGTATCGCGAACAACTTAGAGGGTATTGATAGCACTCTTCTCTGTGCCACCTCGGTGTCCTCTGTCTCTCTGTGGTGGATTTTACTCGACAAACTTCACCACAGAGGCACAGAGATCACAGAGGGCGCACAGAGACTTTCAATTAGACTCGGGCTGACATTTAGGGAAAATTCAGAATAGAATCAATAGTTCGGGAAAAGCAGTTATTTCGGAGTTGGAAAATAAGTAATGGCATTGATGGAAATAGTGACCTGGCCCAATCCGATACTCGACGCGCCGGGTGACCCGGTCACGGAGTTTGGCGACAGCCTCAAGAAACTCGTCAGCGATATGTTTGAGACAATGTACTCGGCGCCTGGCGTAGGGCTGGCTGCGGTGCAGGTCGGTGTTGCCAGGCGGCTGTTTGTGATGGACTGCTCGGCCGGCAAGGATCCAGATCAGCGCGTGGTGATGATTAATCCCGAAGTGATTCACGTTGAAGGCGAGCAGAACGGCGAAGAAGGCTGTCTTTCGTTCCCAGGAATCTTTACACCGGTTGAGCGTAGCCTGCGAGCTATCGTTCGCGCTCACGACATCAACGGTAACGAATTCGAGATTGATGAGACGGAACTGACTGCCCGGTGCATGCTGCACGAGACAGATCACTGCGATGGCATCGTGTTTCTCGACAAAATGAGCGCGCTCAAACGAGAACTGGTGAAGCGTAAGATTAAGAAATTGCAGAAGGCTGGAAAGTGGGTGGCGAAGTAGAACCCAGCGGCTGTGCCGCCTTCCGTGCGGTAAGGCTTTGCCTTACCAGACGACGCTTTTAAATTCTTTTCGCCGAGGCTCAGCCTCGGCGAAGTTTTTGTAAGGTAGCGACGGAAAGGCATAGCCTTTCCGCACGGAAGGCGGCAGAGCCGAATCTGAAGAGTGTCAGGGTATGTGATAACATTGAGGAAAAATCTTAGTTTGGAGTGATTAACCGAAATGCCAACAGAATTTCGTAACGAACCGTTTACTGATTTCAGCAAGGAAGAGAATGCGAAGGCAATGCGCGTGGCGCTGGCGAAAGTTAGGAGCGAGTTGGGCCGCGAATACCTCCTGGTGATCGGCGGCGAACGCATCACCACCGATGCCAAACTCGACAGTATCAATCCTGCCAATCGCACAGAAGTAGTGGGCCGCTTTCAGAAGGCAACGAAGGAGTTGGCCAATAAAGCTGTTGAGTCAGCTGCTACCGCTTTTCGAACCTGGAAGAAGACGAGTCCCGCGGAGCGTGCCGACCTTTTGTTTCGCGTCGCCGGAATTTTGCGCGAGCGGAAGCACGAGCTGTCGGCCTGGATGATTCATGAGGTCGCAAAAACGTGGGCCGAGGCGGATGGCGATACTGCCGAGGCGATTGATTTTCTTGAGTTCTATGGCCGCGAGATGTTGCGTTACGCAGGCAATCAGCCATTGGTGAATGTCCCCGGTGAAGAGAACCATCTGACCTACATCCCGCTTGGCGTGGTGGCGGTGATCCCGCCGTGGAACTTTCCACTTGCGATCATGGCAGGCATGACGAGCGCCGCTTTTGTTACAGGCAACACCGTCGTACTCAAACCTTCATCCGATGCCCCAACGATTGCCTACAAGTTTTTCGAAATTCTTGAAGAGGCTGGTGTGCCGGCCGGTGTAGTCAATTTCATGACCGGATCAGGAGCGGAAGTGGGCGACGTTATTGTTGACCATCCGAAAACGCGTTTCATTGCGTTCACCGGTTCGAAGGAAGTTGGTTTGCGAATCAACGAGCGCGCGGCGAAGGTCCAGGACGGACAAATCTGGATCAAGCGCGTGGTTGCGGAGATGGGCGGCAAGGACGCGATCATTGTTGCAGCTGATGCGAACCTCGAGGATGCGGCGACCGGAGTTGTGCAGTCAGCCTTCGGCTTTCAGGGTCAGAAGTGTTCGGCCTGTTCGCGCGCAATCATCGACGCGAAAGTTTACGACGAGATGCTGGAAAGAATTGCCGAGCAAACTCGGAAGGTCACGATGGGTGATCCAAGTGATGGCGCGATGAAGATGAGTGCTGTTATTAACGAAAAGGCATTCAAGACAATCAACGCATACATCGAAAAGGGCAAGAGCGAAGGCGGGCGAGTAGTGGCTGGCGGCGGTTCAGATGGCGAGCAAGGGTTCTTTATCGAACCTACAGTCATCGCTGACGTGAAGCCCGGCGCTACTATTGAACAGGAAGAAATATTCGGACCAGTTCTGGCCGTAATCAAGGCCCAGAATTACGACGATGCGTTAGAAATCGCCAATGACACGCAATTCGGTTTGACTGGCGCCGTCTACAGCACAGACGAAGCAAAGCTAGCGCGCGCACGCCAGGAATTTCACGTTGGCAATCTCTACCTTAATCGCAAGTGCACGGGAGCGCTGGTGGGTGTTCATCCTTTCGGTGGCTTCAATATGTCAGGCACTGATTCGAAAGCCGGCGGTCGTGATTATCTTTTGCTGTTCATGCAGGCGAAGGTGTCAGCGGAGAAGGTTGGGGCCACGGCTGCGGTAGAAAAAAGAGCAGGGATCTAAAAGAGACTCAGAGCGGGGGCAAGCCCGCCTTCCCAACCTGCGAATCCGTGCCAGTTGAATGCTAGCGACAAGCTTGACCAATTCGCAGGTTGGGAAGGCGGGCTTGCCCCCGCTCTTTTGCTTAAAATAATGCGCATTGTCTTCATGGGTACGCCGCAATCCGCAGTGTCATCGCTCGAGCGACTGCTAACGGACGGCCACCAGGTTGTCGCCGTCTGGACCCAACCAGATAAGCCCGCCGGACGGGGCGACAAGATGCAGTTGCCTCCAATCAAAAAGTTTGCCCTCGAACATGGCCTGCAGGTCGAGCAGCCAAAGAAAATCAAAACTCAGGAAGCGAAGGAACTGTTTGCGTCATATGAAGCTGAGGTTGCTGTAGTAGTCGCTTATGGTCGCATTCTGCCGCCGGAGTTTCTGCGCGCGCCACGTCGCGGCTGCATAAACGTGCACTTCTCCTTACTGCCGCTCTATCGCGGTGCGGCGCCGGCCAATTGGGCAATCGTAAATGGAGAGACGAGGACGGGTGTCACGACCATGTTCATCGAAGAAGAGTTGGACTCCGGCCCAATTCTTTTGCAACAAGAGACGATGATTGGCCAGGAGGAAACTTCGCCACAGCTAATGCAACGCCTGTCGCTTATCGGCGCAGACCTGTTGAGCGAAACGTTTCGCCAGCTTGATCGCATAACACCGCGTCCCCAACACGATCAAGCCGCTACGTTTGCGCCGCTATTGACGAAGCAGCATGGATTGGTTAACTGGTTGAACAACGCAACGACCATCGAACGTTGCGTGCGAGGCTTTCAACCCTGGCCCACCGCCTACACGAGTTACAAATCGCAACGGTTGATTGTCTGGAAGGCCGCTGTTACTAAAACTACGTCACTGGATGGTGAGGTGGGTGAGGTGCTAATCGCGCATGGCGACGATCTCGTCGTGAAGTGTGGCGATGAGACCGCGCTGCGATTAATCGAAGTGCAGCCCGAAGCCAAGCGCCGCATGAGCATAAGAGATTTTCTAAACGGAACACATCTGAAGGTTGGCGACCGATTTGGTGAAGTCTAATTCTGTTTCGCCGGCGCGCTTGACCGCATTTGAGGTCCTGCGGCGTGTGGGAGAAGGCGCTTACGCTTCGGTTCTTTTGGCTTCGCGAGAAGACGAATTATCGTCCTCAGACAGGGCGCTCTGTCATGAGCTGGTCATGGGTGTGGTGCGGCGGCAACTATGGCTGGACCGGTTGATCGAACACTACGCGAACCGGAAGGTTGCCGGCCTCGATGAGTCCATTCGGATCATTCTCAGAATCGGTCTTTATCAATTGCGGTTTCTTTCGCGTGTTCCAGCTTCCGCTGCAGTCAACGAGTCGGTGAAACTGGTCCACTTCGCGCGCCTGCGTTCGGCTGGGAGTTTTGTCAACGCTGTATTACGACGCGCAACGCGCGAGCCTGAAATAGATCCCACCAGTGATATTCAAGATCCGGTGGAGCACGTGTCTGTCGCTACTTCACACCCGCAGTGGTTGATTGAACGCTGGACCACAGCATTCGGTAGCGCGGAAGCCGAGGCGTTGGCGCACGCCAATAATGAGGCCGCGCCGGTTGCCTTCCGGGTTGTGAGGAGTCGCGCTCACGAGGCTGACGTATGCGAAATCTTGAGAGCGGCAGGTGCGCAACTGATCCCTTCAACAGTTGCGCCAGGTGCATGGCGTATCAATGGAGCCGCGACTTTATTGGCAGAGCTCATCACCGCGGGAAGAGTATATGTTCAGGATGAGGCGTCCCAGTTAGTTGCGATGCAGTTGGATGTCCAGCCGGGCCAGCGTGTGCTGGATCTGTGCGCCGCGCCGGGGAGCAAGACGACTCAGCTCGCCGACCTTAGTCTGGATTCAGCCGTAATAGTCGCCGCAGATTTGCACGAGCACCGTTTAAGGACCCTTGTTTCCTCCGCTGAATTACAAGGATTGAGTAGCATTCAGTGCATCGCGCTCGATGGTTTACGGCCTTTACCCTTCGCGGAGGGCACTTTTGACCGAGTTTTAGTTGACGCCCCGTGTTCCGGAACGGGCACTCTAAGGCGCAACCCCGAAATCCGTTGGCGCATCTCACCCGCAGACATTGACGACCTGGCGGAGCGTCAGAAGCAACTTCTTTTCAACGCGGGGCGCGTAGTCAGACCGGGAGGTCGCTTGATTTATTCGACTTGTTCGGTTGAGCGTGACGAAAACGAACAGGTAGTCCAAACGTTCCTTGATAACAACGAGACCTTCCGACTGGTTGAGTTAACCGCGAACGACGCGCTGAAAACCTCGCTAGGCCAAGCTCGAACCTGGCCACAGCGGCAAGGAACCGATGGTTTTTTCATTGCCACATTTGAGCGAAAAGGCCCGTTACTATCTGTCTAAGTGGGGAAGCCGTTAGTTTGCGAGAGGCTCTAGCGGATGGTAGACTTCGCAGCTTGGTTTAGGCCCGATCGGTAGTTTGGTGTTAAAGAGGTTAGCTACGTGAACAAGGCCACCGGCGCACTCTCGGTAGTACGAAGGCTCGTCATCGTGATCGCGATAGCGATCGTTTTTGTGCTTGGTCTCGCCACCACCGTATTCCTGTCTCTCCGCAGTCCAGAAGTAAAAGTTCCTGACGTGGTTGGGAAGGAGCGCTCCGAGGCTGAGCGAGTTCTGGGCGATGCCGGCTTGAACTTTCGCGTTCGGGCCACGCGGCCCAGCAGCCAGGTAAAGGCCGATTCGGTCCTGTTTCAACTGCCGAGGGGAGGCGAGGTAGTAAAAGTTGGCCAGACTGTAGCTATGGACGTGAGTCGACCGGCGAAAGAAGGTGAGGCTTCCGACGTTGCCGCTCCGGAAAAGTCGCCTGAAGAGAAGCCCGCGAATACCAACGAGACGACTTCGGCGAATGAAAATAAACCCAAGCGGCCCAGGAACAAGAACGCTAACGATAACGAAAACGCCAACGCGCTAAATCGAAACGGAAATACTAATCGCGCGACGACTACAAACAGGAACTCGAATAACGGCAACGCGAATCGGTCTCTTAACCCAAATCTAAATCGGCCGGCGATTAATATGAACTCAAATCGAGCCGTTAATCAGAATGGAAATGGGCGGCCACCAGCCAGGCCATCGCCTGCGATCAGGCCCAATTAAGAGTCCTTGGAATAAGATCTGAAATGATTAACGGCAGGACAATTGATATCGCTCCCTCGATCTTGTCGGCCGACTTTTCGCGTTTGGGCGAAGAAATCGAGGCGGTCACGCGCGGTGGTGCGACGATCCTGCATGTCGATGTGATGGACGGGCACTTTGTTCCCAACTTGACCATTGGCTTGCCTGTCGTTAAGTCACTTACGCGGGCGACAGGGCTGCCGATCGATGCGCACCTTATGATTTCTGAGCCGGGAAGATATGCGCAACAGTTTGTTGAGGCGGGCGCGAGAATGGTTTCCGTGCACCTTGAAGCTGATGCCCATCTGCATCGAACTTTAGCGTCTATTAAAGCCGCCGGCGCGCAGGCTGGAGTTGTGCTCAACCCAGCGACACCGATCGAATCTTTATCGGAGGCCTTGCCCTTCGCTGATTATGTGCTCGTGATGTCAGTGAATCCTGGCTTCGGTGGACAGAAGTTTATTGAGACTGCGACCGATAAAGTGAGGCGCCTCAGGCGCATGATCGATGAGCGCCAACTTGCGGATACGCATAGAAATTGATGGCGGTATCGACCTGGAAAACATTGCTTCGGTAGTGGCCGCCGGCGCGGAAATTATCGTGGCCGGCTCGGCGATTTTCGGCGCGCCAGATCCGGAAGCGGCGGTGCGCGGACTACGCGAGGCCACCGTGCAATGGGTTTAATTCAGCAATCAGCAATCGTACGATGTTCCTGGAGGTTTTAGTTATATGCATTCTCGCTTATCTGCTCAATCGCTAATTTGCGCCGCGCTGGTTTTGGCCTTAGCGGCCACGGTGCTGGCGCAGGGAGGTGCGCAGAGCGACCTGACGCCGCTTCAACGTATGGACGTGATGCGTTCAAAGTTGGATGGGATGCGGCGTTCTCTCACCAGCGCAATTTCATCGATGGCAGCGCCAAGCGCAAGCGAGAAGAAAAATCCGGATGATCCGCGCGAGCGGCTGCGCGGTTTGGAAAAGGAAGTCGGGTCAGTCACTTCCGAGCTTAACGACTTACGTGCCAAGCAGGAGCGCTCCGAACGCTACGACCCCACCATCCTGGATCGATTGGAGACTTCGGTTGCCGATCTCAACACTCGCGTACAGGCGGGACTTCAGGCTACTGCCGGCGCGAGAACCACCGTCGCAGCGACAGCGGCCGCGCCAGCGAAAAAGAAAAAGAAGGGCCGTTTCTTCGGTCTCCTTGGCGGTGGCGGCGATGACAAGATTGAAGAGTTGACGAGCACAGTTGCCCCGGGAAGGGATCGAGTGTTGTTTGAAGAAGCAGCAACACAAGTGCGCAAGGGAAGTCATGAGACTGGCCGCCTTCTCTTTTCCACCATCATAAACACCTACCCTGATTCACCTTTTCTACCACTTGCCAAGCTGGCGATTGCCGACTCCTTCTATCTTGAAGGAACGACCGCCTCTTTAATTCAGGCAGCTCAGGCTTATCTGGACTGGCTGACATTTTTCCCGACGGATCCGCTTGCGGATGACGCGATGTTGAAAGTCGCGGAAGCTGAAATGCGGCAGATGGGACTGGCCAACCGTGACATAACTCACGCGCGCAAAGCGGAGCAACGTCTCAAAGCACTACTGCAGCAATATCCGCAGACCAATTTGCGGCCCATCGTTGAAGATCGCCTACGTGAGACGCAGGAAAACCTGGCAATGCATGGATATCAGATTGGTGTCTTCTATCAGGACCGTTACGTTGGCAAGAAGGGTGGTCTCAAAGGAGCCCAGTCGCGCTACAAGGAAGTGATCGAGAAGTATCCCAACTTCTCTTTGCGGGATGCAGTTTTATTCAGGCTGGCTTACACCTATCAGCAGGAAGAAGAACCGGATGAAGCGGCCAAGTATTATCAGGATCTGCTCCGTAATTTCCCCAACAGCGAGTACGCTGAAAAAGCAAAAGATCAGTTGAGTATCATAGGCGTTCCGATTCCTGAGCCCGATCCGGCGCGTCGAAACCTGGCGCCAGCCGAACGAGACGGCTTTATGGGAAACTTGATGAAGGAAGTTTTGGGTAAAGCGGATGTATCTTTCAACTCTGACGGGATACTTATCAGTAAAGACAAGAAAGAAGGAAGACAGGACTTGATTGATGAAGCCATTAAATACAACGGACTCTTACCGGCAAATGTGACACCGATAGCACCCGTGCAGCGCTCCAATCGTCAGGTGCCGGCTAATTCCAACCCGCGGCCGCCGACACAGAATGCCATCCAACCGCCACCGACTACGCCTGCAACACAGGGGCCGATAAAGCCATAGTATTGGGCGATAGTCGGTTTTAGCATTGCCTTGTCTGGGGCTCGTCATAGTTTCATGACGAGCCCCTTTCGATTTTTGATGTCTGATCTTTTGTCTTGATCAGTATCGCGGGTTGGCGGATGATAAAGCCAGGAACCCACAATATGGCAAACTCCAGCGCCTTATCGTCAGATGTACAGGCTGAACTGCTGCGCCGTCACAAGTCAACGGCGACCACAGTGTTGTCGCTTTTAGTTGCGGTCATTCTCTTGAGTATTCTCTCTTACGTGAGTCAAAAGTTTCTGACGCCGCGCAATAGTTCTTCCCTCGACATGACCTTTAGGATCATCATCCCCATCCTTGGACTCGGCGCCATAGCCCTGCGACGCACGCGACTCGCAAAGATGCGCTTGCAGGATATTGCAGCGCTTCGTGGTCCGTCCGGGCTCTTAGCCACGCTACAAAAGACGGCGCTGCTTATGGCGGTCATCGGGATTGCGGTCGCGTTAATAGGTTTCGTCTGCACGCTCATGAGCGGACAAGTTTGGTACACATTCACCGCAGGCGTGGTCGCAGCCGCCATTCTCTTGTTTTATGGTTACCCTCTCCGCCCCTCCTGGGAACAAGCCGTTCAGCGATATACCGCTACCGAAAACAGCACAAATCTCCTGGAAAGCGAAAGCTAGGCCTTACAGTTAGCCCTAACCGCTGACCACTGAGGCCGAAAAGTGTTGATCTTCGTTTATCCGTTTGCTAGTGTGGTTGGGACGTTCTGACCTGCCGGCCCCGGCCAGGTTTCATTGCTAAAACAGCCTACCTCATGGGCCTTTCGCTAAGCCGCTTGCTATTACGAGCGCGCTCGGGCGGGACCAATGTCATGACATTTGCAATCTTGACCAGCCCAGCGGCATATACGCTCACTTCCAAGTTAACGACTCGCACGCTCGTTGCCGCCACATTGTTGCTGGCGTCCCTGGGCCTCTTTCAAAGTGCATTAGCGCAGAACACGCAGCCGGGACCGGTTGCTCGTCTCATTTCTGGACCGATGGCCGAGGCCCGGAACTCGCGGCCGCGACAGCGTCTTTGAAGATTCGGTCGCCGCATCGAAATCGGTGCCTTCAAGTTCACCTGCCCTTGAAGATGCGAATGCCGTCGAACGTCGCGCTTTCGAGCAGACTAATGTGGCGCGCGCTAAAAATGGACTGCCGACGCTGGTCTGGGATCCCGAACTGTGCCGCCTGGCCAGAAAACACTCAGAACAAATGGCGAGCCTCGGGTACTTTTCTCACGAAACTCCGGACGGGCTACAACTAAAAGAACGAGCACGCGCGAGTGGAATTCTTCACTTCCGAGTTATCGGCGAAAACATCGCGTATAATAAAGGCTATGAAGATCCTGGTGGCTTTGCGGTTGAAAGATGGCTAACGTCTTCCGGGCATCGCGCCAATATGCTTTACCCGGGTTTTCAGGCATCGGCTATTGGCAGCTACGTTGCCGCTGATGGCAGTACATACTTGACCCAGGTTTTCATAGCTCGCTAGTCGCCCGCACGTCCATTGACGGCGGCGACCAGGAAATTGGAAAGTCTGCTGCCCCAAAAGTGACTCAGTCTTCTCTCAAGTCTTCCTTCATTTGCCAAGATCAATTGGAGTCTAGAAATTGTGGGCAGGCGTCCGGACGGATACCACGACGTCAAGACCCTCTTACAAACAATTTCTCTTCAAGACGAACTTCACTTCGAGCTAAGTGAAGATCGCGCAGTCACACTTTCCTGCGACAACCCCGACATTCCAACTGGTAGCGATAACCTTATTGTCCGCGCAGCTGACGCTCTGCGGGAGCGCTTTCAAGTAGAACGGGGAATCCGCGTTCGGCTCGAAAAGAGAATCCCTATCAAGGCGGGATTAGGTGGAGCGTCATCAAACGCCGCAGTTACACTTCTGGCGCTCAAACGACTATGGCAACTTAAAGCCGCGATCGATCACCTGTTGGAGATCGCTGCGAAACTGGGCGCAGATGTCCCCTTTTTCCTGCTTGGAGGATGCGTTGAAGCGACTGGAACAGGTACGACACTTTCACCGCTAGCGAGTGCCGCTGAACCTGTTCGCCGGTACCTTATCGTAATCACGCCAAACGCCGGAATTTCCACACCTGCAGCCTACAAGGCGCTCGATGCCGCTGCCTTGACAACAAAGAATACGAACCCTATTCTTTCAGTTTCGCAAAGCGAGGCGAATTCTGGTCATTCGCAACCGTGGACTCTGGGAGACTCGCTTAAGAACGATTTTGAGTCCGTGATCTTTGATATTGAGCCTGAGATTAGACGAACTAAAAAAACCTTACTTCAGGCTGGTGCTCTTGGCGCGTCGTTGGCTGGCAGTGGTTCGAGCGTATTTGGTATCTTTGCCGACGAGGAAGATCAGCAACGCGCCGCAAATGAAATTCAACTTGAAGCGGGCTGGCGCATGTTTCCTTGTGTTACAGTGTCGCAGACTGAATACCTTCGCGCCGTAGGTTCGTAGATATTCCGTTCTTACGCTCTTTTAACTCTGGATCTGATATTGGGGCGTAGCCAAGTGGTAAGGCACCGGTCTTTGGAACCGGCATTCGTAGGTTCGAATCCTCCCGCCCCAGCCATCACAGCAGTGAAAGTGATGAGTGAAAAGTGTTGAGCAGGCTGCTCGGTACTCTTTCACTTATCACTCTTCACTTATCACTTTTCTTATGGGCACAACTGGCGGCATTAAGGTTTTTTCGGGAAATGCAAATCCGAATCTGGCGGAAGAGATTGCCCGCCATCTTGGCTGCGATATGGGGCGCGCCATAACGGAACGCTTCTCGGACGGTGAGTTTAATTTCCAGATCGATGAGAACGTGCGCGGTGGCGACGTGTTCATAGTCCAGCCAACTTGTCCGCCCACTGACGAGCATCTGATGGAGTTATTGATAATGCTCGATGCCTTTCGTCGATCTTCAGCCGAACGCATCACGGCGGTAATACCTTATTACGGGTATGGCCGCTCTGATAAAAAGGACCGGCCGCGGGTGCCAATTTCGGCGAGGCTGGTGGCAAACCTGATAACGGTGGCCGGGGCGGATCGCCTGTTGACGATCGACCTGCACGCCGCGCAGATTCAAGGGTTCTTTGATATTCCGGTCGATCACCTTTACTCGGCGCCGGTCATGATTGGCTATTATCAGGAAAACCCGCTGCCGAACCTGACTGTAGTTGCGCCCGATACTGGTGGCGCTGAAAGAGCTCGCGCATATGCCAAGCGCCTGGATGCGGAACTCGCCTTGTGCGACAAGCGGCGCGAAAAGGCAAATGTTGCTGAAGTGATGAACGTGGTTGGCGACGTGCGAGGCCGCAGCTGTCTAATTGTCGACGACATGTGCGATACTGGCGGCTCGTTGACAAAAGTGGCTAAGGCCCTTAAGAGTGCTGGGGCCGCAAGTATTCATGCGTGTTTCACGCACGCCGTCTTGTCGGGACACGCAGTGCAGCAGCTCGGTGACTCTGAAATCGAGCAGATAATGATTACGAATACGATTCCGCTACGCGATAACGCGTGCAAGTTTGAAAAGATAAAAGTACTTAGTATCGCGCCGCTTCTGGCGAAAGCGATCAAGTCGATCCATGAGGAAACCAGCGTTTCCTCGCTCTTCGTTTAGCGAAGGGCAAACACTGATGGCTTAAATAGGAGTCCATCAGCGATTGGTTCTGAGATTTTAGATCTCAGATCTCAAATTGCTTTGGCCCCGGACGAGAAATCTCGTCACCAGGCCGAAGTCAAATTTTAGATCTCAGATTGGAAGCCTCAGCGACCAGTCGCTGAACCTTTGTAGAGAGGCTTAAAGAGGAGCAGTTATGGCAGAACAGAAGGACATTACAGTTCGGGCAACCAAACGTGAAGGTCGCGGCAAGAATGATGCGCGACGGGCCCGCCGCGAAGGAATGGTTCCAGTTTCAGTATACGGTGGCGAAGGCGGCAGTGTGGCCGCTCTGGTGCCGCTTCGAGAACTGGCGGCAATCTTGCGATCGGAATCCGGACGTAACACCATTTTCACGCTCGACATCGAAGGGCTCGGTGCCAGTGAAGTCATGTTTAATGACCGGCAGGTAGATCCGATTCGGGGGCGCTTAATACATGCTGATCTGACTCGCCTGGTAAAGGGACAAAAAATCGAGGTTACTGTTCCCCTACACCTTGTTGGCGAACCCGTCGGTGTGCGTGAAGAGCAGGGCGTGCTCGAACAGATCATTCGTGAGATTGAAATTCGTTGCGAGCCGCGTGAGATTCCCGACGCCTTCAACATCGACGTTTCGAATCTTGGTGTTCATGATGTGATCCACGTTTCAGACATTCCTGTTGACGAGCGTATCGAGATACTTACCGCGCAGGATTCGGTGATTGCAACCGTGGGCATAGTGAAGGAAGAAGTCGCTGCGCCGGTTGTTGAGGCTGAAGGACCCGCGGAGCCGGAAGTAATCGGTAAGGGCAAGAAGGAAGACGAAGAAGGTGGCGAAGGCGAAAAGGGCGAAAAGGGCAAGAAGGAATAGCCCGATTGCCGATTTGCGATTGCCGATTGCCGATTGCAAATGCAACGCTGCTGCTGTGATCAATTGGCAATCGGAAATTGGCAGTCGGCAATGGTTTTGATCGTTGGTCTGGGGAATCCGGGCAAAGAGTATGAGTGGTCGCGCCACAATCTCGGGTTCATGTTGATTGACAAGCTAAGCTCGGACGCCGGGATTGATAAATATCGCCGTGAGTGTCAGTCGCTGGTCGCGCGCGGCAGTATTGAAGGCCGCAGCGTCAAGTTGGTGAAGCCGCAGACCTACATGAATCTCAGCGGAGAAGCTGTGGCTTGCCTGTTTGCCAGGCACAAACTGGCGGCGGCGGCACCGGGTGACACGTTGATTGTCATCTCCGACGATCTGGCGTTGCCGTTTGGAAAGATTCGCATTCGAGCGAGGGGTTCGGCGGGGGGTCACAATGGTCTGAAGTCGATTATCGCAGCGCTCGGCACTGACGAGTTCACGAGGCTGCGAATCGGTATTCAACCTGAGCATCCGATCGCGGATTCAAAGAAATTTGTACTTGATTCGTTTTCCGGAGCCATGAGACCCGCAGTTGAAGAAGTTTTGGGAAGAAGTGAGAAAGCAATTCGGTCCATCCTGCGAGATGGAGTTCTGCAAGCGATGACATTGCATAACAGTAATGAGTGATGATTTATGATTGATGAGTAAAACCGGACGACTTCACTCATGACTCAGCACTCATAACTCATCAATGTTCTAAAGGAGAAAGATTTTGGAAACGCAAAGACAATATGAAGTGGTGTTCATTGTTGATCCCACCGCGGATGAAGATGAAGTTACGCGACTGACCGATAGTTTCAAGCAAATTGTGACTGACCAGGGCGGCGTGATAACCAAGTCCGAAAGCATGGGCAGACGCCAATTGGCTTATGAGATTCTTCATAAAACTGAAGGCAGCTTCTGGCTGTTGGAAATCGAAGGGTCCGGCCGGGAGATTGCCGAGCTCGAGCGTCGCATGCGCGTCAACGACCGGATCATCCGCTACATCACGGTGCGTGTGGATGAGGATCGCCGCCGCGCGGAGAAGTTTAGAGCGAAGCGAGCGAAGAAAGCCGAAAAGCGGCCTGGCAACAAGGACGAACAGCGGCGCGGCGGCGCGACGGAGTTTGCTCGCCCCGATGTGGCTGAAGCAGAAGAAGACGCCGCGTAACGTAATCAATGGCGGCTGAGTCCAGCCGTCGCTGGGTTTATTGATGGTGAGTGCAACCGTTCACTTTTCTATTCACCATTTATTATTCACGATTGACTTTAAGAGGTAGCTATGTCGACAAACTACGAAGACCGAGGGCGGCGTTACAACGGCGATGATGATTTTGACCGGGGCCGGCCCTCTCAAGGTCGTGGCGGACGCCGCATGCGCCGCCGCCGCATCTGCCGTTTCTGCATTGAAAAGGTAGACATCATTGATTTTAAAGACGCCAGGTTCCTGGGAAACTTCATTCCGGAACGCGGCAAGATTCTGCCCCGGCGTATATCGGGCAACTGCGCCATTCATCAGCGCATGCTGGCCGAGGCAATCAAGCGCGCGCGCAATATCGCGCTGCTGCCGTATACGACTGACTAGGCCGCAACTGGGATCGGACTAAGGAAGGAGCAGCCAACATGGCGCACACCAAAATACTTTTACGCGAAGATGTTGATGATCTCGGCGCACGCGGTGAGATAGTCCGCGTTAGAGCCGGATACGCGCGCAATTATTTATTGCCGCGCAAGCTGGCGGTGGAAGCTACCAGCAGTAACGTCAAACAGATCGAGGGCGAGCGCGCGGCGCTACTCAAGAAGGAAGCAAGCGAACGAATCACCGCTGAGGGACAAGCAGAGCAAATCAGCAAGCTGGTGCTGGAGTTCAAACGCAAATCCGGCGAGCAGGGCGCTCTCTATGGGTCGGTGACGTCAATGGATATTGCCGAATCACTCAAGGAACGCGGCTACGAGATCGATCGGCATCGCCTGCACTTGCGAGAACCGATCAAGCGCCTGGGCGAGTTCACCGTCCCGCTGCGACTGCATCGTGAAGTGTCGATAGATCTTCAGGTTAAGGTCGTTCCGGAAGGCGAAGTCATCGTCGGCCACATGACTCCCGAGCAGGAAGCAGAGCTCGCCAAACAAGCAAGCCCGGCGCAGGAAGAAACTGGCGAGGGTGCGGAGGAATAAAACAGCTGCGCACGTCGCTTTTTTAGCGTCCTCGGATTATAGTTCGACGCTGCAGGTTTGGTTCTACTTGCAGCGTCATTTTCTTGTGCGACACATCTGATTACAACCACTTCGAGTTCAGGGTTGACTATCAAAACGGAGCGCCAACGGCATCGAAATGTAAAAGCCTGGGGCAACGCCCCCGGGACTGAACTAGTTACTGGATCTTGCCTCAGTCTGTTGCATTTCGCCCTTTAACGCTTCGTGGACAAATTCTTAAATGGCAAGTCCTGACCCCATTCGCGAGCAATCGCTTGAGCGTTCTCTGCCAAACAGCGCCGAAGCCGAGCGCGCCATACTTGGCGGCATAATTCTAGACAACGGCCTGATCAGTCAGGCGATCGAGCTATTACGTCCCGAGGATTTCTATGTGCCTTCACACCGGCGAATTTTTCTGGCGATGACGGCACTTTTCGAACGTGGAGCCGAGATCAATCCAATCCTGATCGGAGAGGAACTTAAGAAGGACAATGCACTCGAGTCTGTCGGCGGAATCAGCTTCATCACCAATCTCACCTATGGGCTGCCACACTCGACCAACATCGCACACTACGCGAAGGTCGTTCGCGGAAAGTCGATGCTGCGTCAGCTAATTAGGGCTGCGAATAAAATCACCCAGGAGGCTCTCGAACAGGAAGACGAACCAGAACTGATTCTCGACCACGCCGAACACGCCATCTTTGAATTGGCTGACGAACGTCTGCGCCAGGGCTTTGTTCACGTTAAGCCGGTCGCACAGGAACTCCTGGAAAAAATCCAGGAGATGGAAGGTCGATCATCGGTCTTAACTGGCCTGACAACCGGGTTTGCCGATCTCGATACGCTGACTTCCGGTCTGCAACGTCAGGACTTGATTATTGTTGCCGCGCGACCCTCGATGGGTAAAACGAGTTTCGCGTTGATGTTGGCGGAGAACGCAGCTATCCATGTTCCCGGCGCCGTCGTCGGCATGTTTTCGCTTGAGATGTCCAAGGAAGCACTGGTCATGCGCATGCTTTGTTCGCAGGCCAACATCGACGCCCAGCGTTTTCGCAACGGTTTTCTGTCTCGGGCTGAGTGGACGCAGATTGGTAAAGCGCTGAACACACTGTCGGACACGAGAATATTTCTGGATGACAGCGCCGGCATAACAGTTCTGGAAATGCGCGCGAAGGCCCGCCGGCTGGCGGCGGAACAAAAACGTCTCGATCTGATCGTGGTTGACTACCTGCAGTTGATGAGTGGCTCGGCAAAGCGTTTCGAGTCGCGGCAGCAGGAGGTGTCACAAATTTCGCGAGAACTCAAAGGGCTCGCCAAGGAGTTGAACGTGCCGCTGGTCGCGCTGTCGCAGTTATCGCGCGCGCCGGAGTCGCGCTCTGATCACCGGCCGCAGCTCGCAGACCTGCGTGAGTCAGGCGCGCTGGAACAGGATGCGGACGTGGTAGCGTTCATCTACCGACCCGAGATCTACAAGACCCCCGAAGAGCGCGACAGCATGCCTGACGACGAAAAGAATGTTGCTGAGCTGATCGTAGCCAAGCAGCGCAACGGTCCCACAGACACAGTTAGACTCCGCTTTACTCCCTCCAGCATGCGGTTTGATAATCTCTACCGTGGCGAATAGACCCTACAAGCTCACAAGAGAAATTCGCTACTCATTCAAGCCGTTTCGCAGCTCCGAGTGCAGGCGCGCCAACTTGAGGCTTTACGCCTGGCAAAACTGTTGACTTTTGCCTGCTACGGGAATATCGTCCAGCCGAACCACGAGGGCTGATTCTCACGAGCCGTTGTTCCCTCGCCGACTCGCTTGATCGAGCCTCATATTCTCAACACAAATTGAGCGCCGCCCGGCGTGAATAACGAAAGGACTTTGGGCCACCAAAGAGAACATCATGGAAAACCCCACCAAAAGTTTTACCGACGAGCTAACCTCCTCAAATGGTTTCAGCCGACGAGTCTTTGTCCAGGGCCTTGGGTTTATCAGTATCGGCCTGCTGATGGGCACTTTCGGAGGCTGCGAAAAAATTATCGAGGATATTAAGAACCGACCCATCCGGCGGCGGCTAAGAACCGGTTCGCCAGAAGTGGATGCTGACATTGCCATCTATCGTGACGCTGTGAAGGCAATGAAGGATTTGGCTGGAAACAATCCGATAAGTTGGACCGCACAGGCAGCAATACACGGAACGGGCTGCTGCTTTAACTTTTGTGAACATGGTACTGATCACTTCTTTGATTGGCACCGGGCATATTTGCTGTTCTTTGAAAGAATCTGCCAAAAGTTGACGGGCAAGCCAAAGTTTGGCCTACCGTATTGGAATTGGAACCAAAATGGAGCCATTAATCCGGCCTTTCTGGATCCCAGCAGCGTGCTCTTTCTGGCAAGAAGCGATACGGACATGACCGGCGCCTCGTTCGTAAGTACCGCAGAGCTGGATCCCATCATGGCCGATACAAATTTCTTCACTTTCCGGCAGCAGCTCGAAGGCACACCACATAACCTTGTTCACAGCAATGTTGGAGGTACCATGGGCACCGGCGGATCAGCGCTGGATCCTGTTTTTTGGACGCATCACTGTATGATCGACTACTGCTGGGCCAAGTGGAATATCGATCTGGGAAATAACAACACAAATGATCCCGCCTGGGTTAATCACGTGAACAGTCATTTCGTCGACCAGGATGGAAATCCTGCCAGCATGGCTGCGGGATTAACCACAATTCTGCCCTTGGTTAGCTATCAATATGAAAGTAGCGCAATTGGCAGCAACCCCGCGGTGGTGGCTATTAAGGATTTTAAGAAGCTTGAGAAGCGACTCAAAGAAGGCGCGAATATCAGGTTCGAGGTGAAGCAAAGAGTTCGTCTTGCCGACAAGGCGGCCGTTAGCATTGCCAGACCCATGTCGCGTGAAACTAAGCTCTCCAGCGCCGACTTCACCAGTATCATTAATGCTGATGCGTCCAAAGAAAAAGTGTTTGTGACTATTGATTTCGCGCAGTTACCGGCTAGCAGTGATTTTGCCGTCCGCGTATTCGTCAATTTGCCGAAGGCGGATAGCAACACACCAACCAGTGATCCTCATTATGCCGGCAGCTTCGGTTTCTTTGGAACGACCGAACCAAGCGACAATACCGGACACAAACACCAGCCACAATTCCTGGTGAACGTTACCGATACATTGCAACGACTGAAGCGCTCTGGGGAGCTCAAAGATGGAACGCCGATCTCAGTACAACTAGTGCCGGCGGCATTTGACGGGCAATTTGAGAAAGCGGACACGGAGCTTCAACTCGAAAAGATAGATATTATTACAACTCCGGTGATCGTCAATCCGCCTTCCGAATAAAGCTTTCCCCCCGTCTCGGCTGTGACGCTGGAATTCGGTTACAGGATTTCAGCGTCACGTCGGGATGAAGACTATGTTCAGATCCCGCCGGGCATCCTCCCCATCCCCGCCGGCATCCTTTCTATACCATGCCAACGATGCTGAAAAAGTTGAGCGTCTTTATTTGCCTCACCGCTATTTCTTTGACTTCTTGTTCTGGCCAAACGCTCAATCTGGTTAACAACGAAGCTAACAAGCGAAACACCGTGAGCAAGGACGAGAAATTGTATTACCTGGATTTGAATAGCCTCAGTGTCGTGCAGCCTCTCAGCCAGCATGAAAACGCCGAGGGCAATCGCTTTGTGCAAGTGGAAGTGGTTAAAGTCGTCAACCCGAAAAAACTCCCGGTTGCTTTTAAGGTTTATTATCAGACCATGACGAATGAGCAAGTCTACCTCGGCAGCTTTGGACTTTTTCCTTCGGATAACCCGGGTAAATTCATAGTAGCGACGCAGGGTAAACTGAAGAACGAAGGCGCAATTGTTTTGACGCTGGTAAAACCCGACAAGAGCGAAGCAGGGGATGTAGTCCAGGTAGGCGTAAGAAAAATTAGATTCGTAAATAACTAAATCGCTTATCCAACCAAACGAACTCCTACACACCAACGAGCCGGATACAGAAATCCCGAATCCGTCACGGCGCATCTCGCTTCTATTTACACAAACTGCACAAGCAAGTTACTGATGCGGTTTGAGATTCTTCTTTGAGCTATTGGCATTGACGGCGTGATGAGGTCAGTACCACCACGCGGTAGCATGTGGGGGCCGGTTGGAGATCGTCAATCGCCGATTTCTGATTTCCGATTGGCGTCTGGCGATAGAATCAATTGGCAATCGGAAATAGACAATCGGCAATCGAAAAACCCACCTGCTACCGCGCGGTGGTACTGACCTCACTCCACTATCGGGGCGCGAATTATCAGCCGATGAAAAAACAGAGTTTGTCCAACTGCATCAGTACCCACCAGCACTCTCGGTTGGGGCTTTTGTTATTTTCAGTGTAACTTAGCTTGCTGTTAGCAATCCCATTCTCGCAGATTTAAAAACCAATAGATCGATTGATGCTGCCTAAATCCGAAATCGAACCGCCCGAAAATTCCGGCGGACGGCCAACCTGGACCGAGATCGACCTCAATGCACTAGCTGCCAATTTCCACCTCGTCAAAGATCGCGTCGGACCGGATGTAAACGTGATGGCCGTGGTGAAGGCTAACGCCTACGGCCACGGCGCGGTCGAGTGTGCGCGACGGCTGGAGCGCGAGGGCGCTGACTGGTTTGGCGTCGCCTTGCCCGAAGAGGGAATTGAACTCAGAAATGCGGGTATTACCAGGCCGATCCTTTGTCTGGCCGGTTTTTGGGGAGAACAAGCAACGTCCTGTCTGCAGCATCAGCTCGTACCCGTTGTCTATCGGCTGGACATGATTGAAGCATTCGATCGCGCGGCGCGCGAGCGCCAGGTCGTTGCCGATGTGCACGTGAAGATCGACACCGGCATGGGGCGTTTGGGAGTGCGTTTCGATAAAGTCTCAGATTTTGCGGGTGGCTTGAAGAGGTTCAAAAACATTCGGGTCGATGGCTTCATGACTCACTTCGCCGCCGCCGACGAACCTTCCTGTGAACTACTAACTAATGATCAGAGTCAACGCTTCGAGAAAGCCGTTTCAACTTTTCGAGAGCACGGATTTGAACCGACCTACCGCCACCTGGCGAATTCTGCTGCCATCTTTGGTCAGCCTAATGCGTGGGGTAACCTGGTTCGTCCCGGCGGAGTTCTCTATGGCCTCTGGCGCGACATCCTCGCGCCGGAGGATCGTGAGGTGAACCTGCAGCCGGTGATGTCACTTCATTCGCGCATCACTTTGTTGAAATGGGTGCCGCAAGGGGAGACAGTCGGTTATGGCTGCACTTTCGAAGCTTCGCGAAAGACACTGGTCGCAACCGTTCCGATTGGGTACGACGACGGCTACATGCGCGCGCTTTCTAATCGCGGTCACGCGATCATCCGTGGGGGCTATGCCACGGTCATCGGCCGCATATCCATGGATCTGACGTTGATCGACGTCACCAATGTGCCGGGCGTACAGACAGAAGATCAAGTAACCTTTCTTGGTACTGAAGGAGAGCTTTCAGTGTCTGCCGAAGAGATTGCCAGAACGGCGGGTACTCTTTCATACGAAGTAACTTGCGGAGTCAGTGAACGCGTACCACGCATTTACTTGTGACAACACGCGGTGTCAGTAAGTGTTTCCCTTCAAGCTTTGCTTTCTGCCATCTGAGTTGGTTTTTTTCTCTTTCTGAAGATCAGCCACGCCGGTATCAACATCAGGGCAAAATAATTCAACATGTATGCCTGCTTGAGGAAAGTAAGCGACAGCAACTGCGTGCATGACATCAAGACCACCAGCCGTCGTAGCGGATACTCATCGTCGAGCAAAAGGGCGAGTGGCAAAAGCATTCCCATATACCAGGCGTTGAACTTAGAGCTTGCCACGCAGATGAGCGCGAAAAGAATCCAAAGAGATTTCGAGGCAAACACTTTCGCGGTGAAGTCTTTGGGTATCTTTAGCCACTGATACACTACGAATACAATCAGGCTCACGCGCAGAATTGCTTTTATCGCCGAGTTAACTGTCGAATGCAGTGGCGCTAGAGCGGAAAAGACACGAGCGATGTTCTCAAATATGTGAATCAATAGTGAGTGCAGTGAGTTGTCGATCAGGGTCGCGTTGTCCTGCATGTCAACCAGTCTCAATTGCTGCCAATCGCGCAAGTAAGGAAAACAGATAAGGGCCGAGATCACCAGCGCAACCAGGCAACTTAGTGCGGCAGTCTTCCATCCCGCTTTTTTTATGACCAGCACCAGGGCCGGCGGTATGAGCAATACCGGTCCAAATTTCAAAAGCGTGGCGGCAACCAACGCCGGAACAATCCAAAAGTATCTTCGCGTGAGCGCCAGGTAGACCGAGAGTGCGACCATGAAACCAACAAGCAAGTCATTGTGCCCATTAGCAATGTGGTGCAGCAGTATTAGCGGGTTCCAGAGAAAAAGATATAGAGCGGTTTCTGGTCTGATGTATGAGACCTGCTTCGACGCCGACCAGAGTAGCCAGCCGGTTCCGGCATAGGCAAGAATGTTAGTCGCTTTGAATAGCGCCAGGGCCGCCCACCAATTGCCGGCACTTAACCAGGTAATGAGTCTTGCCAGTAAGGTGAACAGGAAGCCATAGGGATTCGGATTGTAGATCCAGTGTTCTCGCAACATTGGATCCTGGCGCCAGTTTGGAATGTCGTTTAAGTGATGAACGTAAGGATTTTGCCCGTAGTTGACCTGTTGCCAGCCACGATTGATGTAACCAAAGACATCGGTCGAATGAAACGGAAAAGTAAGGAAAGCTAAAAAACAGAAAATCGCGGCAAAGCCTAGGATTGCACGAATCGGAGGCTTATCCGCGAGTCTGATTCGTTGGTAACCTTTCCGAAAGAGGAGCAGCAACGCAATACAGAAAAACCAGGCGAACAATTCTCGCGGAGTGCGGGAATAAGCTCGAGGGCCTCGAAGGTAGAAGACAAAAATTAATAAATAGACCGCGGCACTTAGAACACCGGGAAGGACGATTGAATTCTTGCGGAGATAAGTCCGGCCCGACATTTTATTGCTCCTGGTTGGCGTTGCAGGGGAACATGAATGGCAAGCGCTCGTCAATTCCCTGGAGTCCGCGGTCGTGTCCTAATTTGTAAAGCAAACTGTTAGTTTGCGATGCTGAGGGGCATTCAACGCGCGCGCAAATTAACAGTTTGCGTGACAGAAAACCCAAATTAGGACACTACCGGGTCGGCCTATGGGAATAAACCGGCATGCATTAAACTGCGACGGCTATGGAACCGGATAAAGTCACGATCGCAATTAACGAGAGCGATAGTGTAAGCGCGCTACTCTATTTAGCTCCGAAGAAGCTCCGCTCAGGCTCAACTCTGATCCTCGGTCATGGAGCCGGCGCGAATCAGTTAAGTGGTTTCATCCGCCTGTTCGCAAACGGGTTGGCGGAGCGCGGTATTGATGTCATGACATTCAACTTCCTCTACATGGAACAGGGACGTCATGTGCCTGATCCGAAACATAAGTTGGAGAGTTGTTACCTCTCTGTTATCGACGCGGCAAGCAACCATAAGAAGTTGAAAGGGAATCGCCTTGCTATCGGTGGCAAGTCGATGGGTGGCCGCATCGCATCGCAGGTTGCGGCTCAGCCTGAAGGCGCGAAAGTAGTCGGCGCGCTGGTGTTTCTTGGTTACCCGCTTCATCCACCGGGCCGGCCCGATAAACTTCGTGACGGCCATCTACCCGAGATCAAGGCACCGATGCTCTTCGTTCAAGGCTCACGCGATACCTTCGGCACGCCCGACGAGTTGCGTGCCGTTTTCGAGAAACATCACCTCAGCCCAACACTTCACGTCGTCGAAGGCGGCGATCATTCCTTGAAAGTTCCTAAGAGTCAGGGCCCCCAGGACCACGTCTATGCGTCGGTCATGGACACTATCGCGAATTGGCTTAATAAGAAATAAGCCAGAACTTTTCAGCCCTGATCTCGCTGCTGATTTGCCTAGAAAGATTACGTATCATTCACACCGGGCTTCAGCCCAGTGATATACCGCACCGGATAATAAGAATTGTTTTAACGGATTCTCTCTCCGACTGACGAGGCAACTTCTTCGGACTAAACTACGCTCAATCTGCTGAAGAGGAGTAAACCGTTAAAACGGTTCACTAACCTCGTGTTGCACATATCACCGGACTTAAGCCCGGTGTGAATGAAAGGTAATGTTTCAGACCTCAAGGCAGAGCTTCTCATTGCAGCTTGAGTCTTATTAGTCGTCGCCTGGCTGATCCGGAGGCGGTTCACCATCAGCGGGTGGTTCACCATCGGCAGGTGGTTCACCATCAGCGGGTGGCTCGCCATCAGCGGGTGATTCACCATCAGCAGGTGGTTCACCATCAGCGGGTGGCTCGCCATCAGCGGGTGGCTCATCTTCGGCCTGGCCATCGGCAGGTGGCTGGCCATTCGCGGGCGCCAGTGGTTTGCTGGGATCTTCCTCCGGCGCAGGCACTTGCTTTTTCGGTTCCTGACTGTCTCGGAGGTTTGCCAGGGCGTCCTGCATCTGTTGCACCCAGCCGTTCAACTCTGACTCGAGCACTTGTTCAGTATGATTCACGAGCGCGGTGACGTTCTCCGGGTTGGCCTGCTCGTCCGCCGTCAGTGCGGTCCACCATGCCTTGCAGTTTTCAAGATCCGTGGCGGCCTGATTGTATTTCGTCAGAGTGTTTTCGGTTTGGTGATAACTTAAATACGTCGTTAGCGCCGCAGCCACTGCTGTAGTCAACGCAACCCAGACTTGCCGGCTAATTGCTGCTAGAAAAGTCCCCAAACCACCGACTATGAAGATCGACCACTGAACCCATTTCAATTGCTTTTCAAGCTTGACGGTTTTTTTTCTGTAAAAGGAGAGCTGGCCTCCCAGACGTAAACGAACATATTGATCCCCGGTTAGCGGGCTAAAACCGTCATCTCCACTCTGAGCAGCGTACATGTCCGGCGGAAAGCCCTTTTCTCTATCATAGGGAACGAGGCTCGTCGAATTTACCTCGGTACGCATAACGCGCCGGGTGATGTCTTCAACTCTTTTCGCTAAGACCTGTTCAGGCGGAGGTGTTGGAAGCGCTGTCGTTGTACCCGCAGGTGGGGTTGCCGTCGAGGTTACAACTTGTTCGGCATAAGCGTCAGCACCGGCTCGAAAACGATAAATCTCGCGCTTGATCGCCTCGGCGCCGGCCCGCAACAAGAGCCACTTGTTTCCCTGTTTGAACCGACTCGCAGCAGTTATGAGAACCGTAACGAGGATTGGTGAGGCTATCAGTAAGTAGTGAACGATTGTCCAACCGATTGGCCCATTAAAGATTTCACCTTCCCGAACAATTGGCCACCAACGCTCAAAGCTGAGCCGTTGCTGATTTCCGTTATATATCTCGTTTATCAGTGCCAGAGCTGTAATCAGAAGTCCGATTATTAGAATCGCTTGCTGCTGGCGGTGAAATCTCTTCTGCTGCAGAATCGCGTTAAGATCGTAGTCGGCAAAGCGCCCCCAGGCTTGCAGCAGGACGTTATCGTCACCGAGCTCTCGTAGGATCAAACGTTCAGCACTTTTTACCGAACTACTTAACAGGTAAAGTTCAATTCTGCCGTCGGCGATGATCTCGGCCATGATCGGATCGTCCGGCAGGTTCGTCCTGGCTCTCCAGGCGGTGGCGATCTCATCGGCCATACCGCCGCTACCCTCAACGACAATCAATGGAATGTTTTGACGGACGGCCAGCAACGCTTCTTTTTTGGTGGTGTCTCCGCCCGCGGTAAGCAGAGCTATGACCGGCAGTTTCTTGTTCGTTAGTTTCTTATTCGTTGGTTTCTTATTAGTTAGCGCAACGGCGAGATCAAACAGGCTGCCAGTTTCGTCTCCCCAGGCTTCGCCATCGACGAGTACGAAGTGTGTATGGTTGGGATCGAGTTGCGTTTCGCCCGCACCTTTGCTGCCTGGGTAATTAACCAGTCCACGCGGAGCGACTCCGATCAACTGCGACTTAAAACCGCGATCGGCCACACCCTGGCCCATCATCTCCATCACGCCGGCTTTTGTGCCGCCGTCGAGAATTACGGCGTTCACACCCATCGCTGCGCGGGCGATGCCGCGGGAAAACAATTGAGTGAGCTTGGGCTTGAGGGAGTCGGTCAGATTATCCGCCCCGCCGATGATGAGGAGCACAGCTTTGTAGTCGACCAGGTCGAGTGCGTCAATGATGTTTCCATCACTGTCACCTGCCGTTGGGAAGACTGCTCTCGCGGTGTGCTTGTTTTCGAAAGTGATTGTATCGGCATTGATTGTTGGAGGCATGATCTGATCCTTTGAGACTACGTGAGATGAACCGATTAGCCGCTGTCAGGCCGGGCGCGCTTGGTTTATAAGTGAGAAGTTATCCGGAGTCAATATCTGAAAACAGGCCAGCCACGGCATATCCAGCCAGCGTGCTCAGCTCTTCACAACACTGCGGTCTCTTCGAGTAACTGGCCCCTCGCAAACCGTGCCACATTCAGCTGGGTCGCATCGACGAGCTCGGAATGACCATTGAGAATCAGGTCGGCCGTAATGCGTCCCGAAGCGGGGGAGTGCATGACACCGTGTCCACTAAATCCGTTGACAAAATACAAGCCCGCCACATCGGGCGCAGGACCAATGACAGCGTGGTGGTCGGGAGTCATCTCATAAAGACCTGCCCAGGCGCGGCGCGGATTCACTTCGGCCTCAGCCAGACGCGGCACGCGATCGGCGGCGCGGGTCAGAATCTTTTCCACAAACGCAGGGTCAAAGTCAGTCTTGAATCCCGGAGTCTCGTCCGGATCGTTCCAAGCCAACAGAATTCCTTTTCCCTCGCGACGGAAATGAAAACCGGTAGACATATCGATGACCATGGGGAACCGTTGTGGAAGACCGTCGAACGGTTCGGTGGGAACAAGCTGCCGACGCAAGGGTTCGACCGGCAACTCCGAGCCGGCGAATCCGGCAACTTCCGCAGCCCACGCGCCCGCGGCGTTGACCACGATCGGGGTTGAGACCCGACCACGCGTTGTCATCACGCCGGTGATTCGGGACGTTGTCGATCCCGGATCGGAAGCGGGCGAGACGCCCGCGGTCCCAGCACCTCTCTCAACTTCAATCCCGGTAACTTGAGTGTCGAGCCAAAGGCGAACGCCGCGTTCGCGCGCGTTGAGCATAAAACCCATCATCACGCTGTGCGGATCGACGAAGCCATCCGTTTGACAGAACGTGCCACCGAGTATGTCATCAACGCGCAGTTGCGGCACAAACTTCGCGATGTCTTCGCGCGAAACCAGTTCGACGTTCTTAACGCCAAGGGCCAACTGCCGTTGCGATTTGTTTTGAGATACTCGAGATGCCGCTCGGTGGTGGCGCAAAACAGATAGCCATGGGCACGATAGTCAGCCGGGTGCCCGATCACTTCGTCGAAACGCGAAAAGAAGTCGATCGAGTAGCGCGACATCTGAATGTTAACCGGCGTGGCAAACTGCGCCCGCACGCCACCCATGCTTTTTCCAGTTGAGCCTTTGCCCTGATGGGCTTCGCGTTCGATTACCAGGACGTTGGTGCAGCCTTGCTCGGCAAGGTGATAGGCCACGCTGGAGCCGACAATGCCGCTGCCGATAATTACAACTTCCGCTGTTTCCATCATAGTTGTCGCGACCAAAGGTCAACTTATAGAATGGTCGCGCGAGAATAATCTGAACTGCTGACCAGACACAACCCGGAGGTGATAATGGATCTGCGTTACCCCATCGGCGAATTCAAATATGAAAAGCCACTTGGCGACGACGAGCGTGAGGCTTGCCTGGCAAAAATTGAGGAAACGCCGGCACGCATGCGCGCGGCGGTTGACGGCTTAAATGAGGAACAACTCGACACGCCTTATCGACCGGACGGCTGGACCGTTCGCCAGGTGGTGCATCATGTTCCTGAGAGTCATCTCACTTCCTACACTCGTTTCAAGCTCGCCCTCACGGAAGACGAACCGACCGTCAAGCCTTACTTCGAAGATCGTTGGGCACAACTGGACGACGCGCGCCAGGCTCCGATATCGCTCTCACTCGATCTGCTGGACGCTGTCCATGGCCGCTGGATTTGGTTTCTACGTTCGCTAAAGCGGGAAGATTTTCAACGAACGTTTCGTCATCCTGAGATCGGGATTGTTAGTCTTGATAAGAATGTAGCGCTTTACGCCTGGCATGGTCCACATCATGTCGCGCAGATTACTTCGCTGCGTGAGCGCATGGGCTGGTGAGGCAGGAGGCTTTTTGGAGTGCGGTGACCTGTCACCGCTTTGGTCGGTTGCGACCTGTCGCAACCACGGTTCGTTAGCAGCAGTTAAAGACTCGGGCGTCAACCCGCCCAAGACCAAAGCGGTGACAGGTCACCGCACTCCAAAACAAGCGGAGTTATAAATGCTGAAAACTTTCGATTGCCCCAAGTGTGGCGCGCCGGTTAGCTACGAACAGGATGTAATCGGCGCAAACCTGACGGCCCGCTGTACCTATTGCAACAGCGCATTGTCTGTTCCGGATGAAATGAGAGGCCGCCCGGCCCAGATTATTTCGCACGTCAACATCGACCTGCGGAACAGCGGAACCAAAGCGACCAAGATCATTTTATTAATCGTGCTGATCCCGGTTATTGGCGTCGTCATCGGTGCGATTGCAATGGGGGGCTTTCTCGTTCCGCTGCTTAGCGGCATGCGCTCAAAGGTGGTAACCCCACCATCGCCACCGTCGTCAACCAGAAACGGACCCACAGCTCTCGGCGGAAAAACCCAGCCCGCAAACGCATTTGCCAATACAACACTCGACTTTGGTTCTGAAGGGATCGGTCCGGGAATGTTTAAGGACGCGCGCGCCATCGCGGTCGACGCGTCCGGAAAGATTTACGTGGGTGAATACATAGGCGGACGCATACAGGTGTTTGATGCGGAGGGAAAATTCATCACACAGTGGATGGTCGATCCGAAGATGCCGCTGACCGGAATGGCTGCGGATCGAAATGGCGTGGTGTATGTCGTGCAGAGTGGAACAATCTCCCGTCACCAGGGTGAGACGGGAAATCTCCTTGGCAAGTTGTCGTATTCAGAAGGCTGGGGGTTTGATGACATTCGTGTTGGTGCGGACGGCAGCCTGATAGCGTCATGGTACAAGAACCGCGATGACATCGTGCGCTTCAATTCTTCCGGTCAGGTCACGCGAACCATTCGCGCTGCGATTAGCTCAGTCACTGATGAATCCGAACTGGACACACAAGTAGCTGTAGACGGGCTCGGAAATATCTACGCGCTTGGATCATTCAACAATGCCGTTTTCAAGTTTTCGCCGGAGGGAAAATTCATCACGCGTTTTGGTGATGCCGGTGATCAGGCCGGGCAATTTCGTGCGCCGTCCGCTATCGCCGTCGATGGTAACGGTCGCATCTACGTGAGCGATTTCAAAGGCGTGCAGGTCTTTGATAGTAACGGCCGTTATCTGGCGACGTTCGATCCTCCTGGAACGGCGTCGGGCATGGTCTTCAACGATAAGGATGAGCTCTTCATCGCGGCGCGCAACCACGTGTTGCGGCTGGCACTGAAGGAGCCGTAGGAGCCCGCGGGCAGTGGGCCGTGACTCCTGTGAGAACCGCGCATTTTGGAGTGCGGTGACCTGTCACCGCTTTTCTTCCGCCAGCGACCAAAGCGCCGACAGGTCGGCGCACTCCATAGGGGGTAACCAACTCACGTTCACTGCAATACGAAGTTGTAGATAATTATTCCCGAGACCTTCACTGCTTGATCGCCAATCATCGTTGGTGAGAATCGGGCATTCAGGGCGGCTTGTTGCGCCGCTCGCATCAGCGCGGGGTTACCGGCCACTGCCTTCGCAGAAATCACTCTACCCGATTCATCGACGAGGACTTGCACGTTTACCGTTCCCTGGATTCCCAACTGCTTTGCTATGGGAGGGTACGGCGGCTTCGGCAGCGATAACGCATCCCCGTTAATTATCTTCTTGGGCAACACAGCCGGCTTAGGTTTTTCCACAGGCGTAGGCGGAGGCGGATCCACATCCACTCGTACTGTCTTTGTTGCGTTGCTGCCCTCGCCGCTACCTCCAACGCCAGAGTGTCCCATTCCCAGGCCGCCAGGGTCGGAGTTGAAGTTATCCCTTGTGACAGTAACGCCGGGCGGCAAGACAGGATTTGTGTTTCGTGCTGCTGAAATTGTTTTTGGCACTAGCTTAGAGTCAACGTCAGACATCGGGTCCTTACGGACAAACGCGCCTCCGTTATTGCCGCCCATGGTGGGCGCGATTTTCGCCTTCACTGCATCCGCTTTCGGTACCTCAAGGTCCACCGGGTTAACCACTATGATTTGGCCCGCCGGCTCCTCAAGCCGGGCATCGTACGCATAAATGCTGATCACGCCGGCCACGATGAAGAGCAGTGCGTAGGTTGTGGTGGTAAAAAGAACAAACGAACCGCGGCGTTTTAACTCACGCGCGTGCGAACTCGATTCAATTAGATTATTAAACATAGCAGTCTCCTATTTTTCTCAAGGCAGGAGAGGTGCACGGGCCCGTTGGTCTGCGCACCTCTTTGTTTAGGTAGGGAACTTGGGAATCCCGAGTGCCGTTGGTCTCAGCTACGTCTACTGCAGCACAAAGTTATAGGTGATCACTCCTGAGACCTTCACTGCTTGATCGCCGAGCTTAGTAGGCGAGAAGCGAGCTCCATATGCGGCCTGTTGAGCTGCGGCCAGCAGCAGAGGATGTCCATTAACCGCTTTTGCGGAAATGACTTTGCCGGATTCATCAATCAATACCTGAACGTTCACGGGTCCGTTTGCTCGCGCTTGTCTTGCTATCTGCGGATACATCGGTTTTGGCAGAGAGAGAGCCAGCCCGGTGATGACGCCTTTGCTGACCACTCTCGGCACAGGCTTCTCAATTGGTGGTTGCGGCGGTGGCGGCGTGACGATTTCAACCACGGCCGGCTGGCTGGCGTTGCTTGGGCTGTTGCCATTTCCGCGTTCGCCACTTCCTACCGGTTCAACCGGACCTGAATCATGATCTCCAAGAGTATAGGTTCCGTGGTCGGGAACCGGCAGATTCTTGTTTGGCGCAGCAGAAGTATGATCAGGGACGATCTCCGGATGATTTACGCTGGCCATCGCGATCTGGCGCACGATTGGGATAGGTTTTGTCGTGCCGCTTTTTGGGGGCGGCGCATGGGTAACCGCAACTGGCGGCGCCGGCAGATCCACCGGATTCAGCATCGTGACGAATTCCAGGTTCTGATCGTCCAGCCGCGCATCGTAAGCATAGATACTAATCACACCGGCGACCGTGAAGAGCAACATATAGGTTACGGTGGTAAAGAGGACAAACGAACCGCGGCGTTTGAATTCGCTCGCATGCGAACTCGATTCAATCAGGTTATTAAACATCGCTTTTTCTCTCCTGTCTGATCTACAGCGCCGGTGCCATTCGGGTCCGCAGCTAACTCGGAAGATTAGACTCCGGTTACGTGAGGAAGTTCCGAGTTTCAAGTTCCAAGTTTCAAGTTCGGATTCACGTCGGTGACCTGCACCAGCGGATTTGAGGAGAGCTCAGAACTTGAAACCTGGAACTTGAAACTTGAAACTTCAACGCGACTTGGGACTTCGGGCTCGTCGCTGATACGATTGCCCCGCTTTCCAAACCCCATCCCAGGAGAAGAACAAATGGCGACCAGCGAGGCCTTGGCGGAAGAACTCAATCCGTTTCAAATTGCCAAGCAGCAATTCAACCGCGCTGCCGACTATCTCGATCTCGACTCGTCCACGCGCGCTGTCCTGAGTACCCCCAAGCGGCAGTTGATAGTTTCCATCCCGGTAAAAATGGACGGCGGCGACGTGCAGGTCTTTGAGGGATATCGGGTGCAACACAACATCGCACGCGGGCCGTGCAAAGGCGGCATACGCTATCACCCGAACGTTACGCTCGATGAGGTGAAAGCCCTTGCCTCGTGGATGACCTGGAAATGCGCGACGGTGGGAATTCCTTATGGCGGCGGCAAGGGCGGGGTGATTTGCGATCCGAAGAGCCTCTCGAAGGATGAGTTGGAACGTTTGACGCGCCGCTACGCGTTTGAGATTGCACCGATTATCGGCCCGGATCGTGATATCCCGGCACCCGACGTTTATACGGACGAACAAACAATGGCCTGGATTATGGACACGATTTCAATGATACGTGGCCATACGGAACTGGGTGTGGTTACCGGCAAACCGATCTCACTCGGCGGCTCGCTTGGTCGTGCCGAAGCTACCGCGCGCGGTTGCCTCTATGCTTTGCGCGAGGCTTGCAAAGTGAAGGGCATCGCCCTCAAGGGTGCGCGCGTCGCGGTGCATGGATTCGGGAACGCGGGAGCAAATATCGCACGACTCGTGGCAGCGGATGGCGCCAAAGTGGTAGCCGCTTGCGATTCTAGAGCCGGACTCTACTCGGAATACGGCATGGACGTCCAAGCCGCTTTGCGTCATAAGGCTGAAACCAAATCGCTGTACGGTCTGCCGGGAACGAAAGCGATATCACCGGAAGAAATCATCGGCGTCGACTGCGACATCCTGCTTCCCTCGGCGCTTGAGAATGCGATCACCTTAGCTAATGTTGGACAAGTTAAGGCGAAGATCATTGCGGAGTTGGCCAACGGGCCGACGACGCCTGGTGCGGATCGAGTGCTGGCGGACCAGGGGGTGTTCCTGATCCCGGATATTCTTGCCAACGCGGGTGGAGTTACCGTGAGCTATTATGAATGGGTGCAGGATCAGTATTCGTTTTTCTGGTCGGAGAAACAGATCAACGACACGCTGGAGCAGGCGATGCGCACCGCATTCAATTCGGTTTACGCTACTGCGCAACGCTACAACACGGACATGCGAACTGGCGCCTACATCCTGGCAGTTGACCGTGTGGCTGAGGCGACAAAGGTGCGCGGAATATTTCCGTAAGAGTTGGTCTTGGGTCTTTGGCCTTTGGTCTTTGGACTTTTGTCTTTGGTTCTGAGATTTGAGATCTGAAATTTCAAATCCCAAAAAAAACCAAAAACCAAAGACCGAAAGCCAAAAAACCCGAACACCAAAACCCAAAGGCCAAAGACCAAGACCAAAGACCAAGAGCAAAATGAAAGACCAAATCACAGTTTACGAAAAACCAACCTGCACCAAATGTCGTGAGATGAATCGTTTTCTGACCGACAACGGTGTCGATTTTTCTAAAGTCAACTACTACATTGAGCCTCTTTCAAAGGAAAAGCTTGAGGAACTACTGGCCAAGATGAAACTGACGCCGCGCGACATCCTGCGCACGAGCGAGCCCATCTACCGTGAACTCGGTCTCGGCAAAGGCGAGTTCACGGACGAGGAACTCGTTTCTCTCATGGTCGAGAATCCGGACTTGATTCAGCGCCCGATTGTCGAACGCGGCAAACGCGCCGTGCTGGGTCGACCGACGGAAAACGTAAAGGCGCTCTTGTGAGAACAAACGCTTGAAAAAACCGGAAACAATTTTTGCGTGTCAGAACTGCGGACACCAATCGCGCAAGTGGCTGGGAAAATGTCCCGAGTGCGGCGAATGGAATTCGCTGGTTGAGGAGCGCGAGCGCACCGCGAAGAAGGGGACGATTCGCAATGGCTTTAAACTCCGCGACGTCACCGCCATCGCCTACTCTGAAATCGAATCGCAGGATGAGACGCGCATTTCTTCGGGAGTAACTGAATTTGATCGCGTGCTCGGCGGCGGCCTGGTGCCTGGAACACTAGTGCTGATCGGCGGGGATCCTGGTATCGGGAAAAGCACCCTGATGCTGCAAGTAGCGGATCGGCTCAGCGCAAACGGCGCGGGCAATAACGCAGTTCTATACGTTTCCGGAGAGGAATCTGAGCGCCAGATAAAACTTCGCGGCGAACGACTGCGGATTGAAGCGAAGAATCTCTTCCTGCTGCCGGAAACGAACCTCGAGAATATTTTTCATGAGGTTGAACGTCTCAATCCCGCCGCGATTGTCGTCGATTCCATTCAGACAGTTTTCTCCGCAATGATCGAATCGGCGCCAGGATCAGTGTCGCAGGTGAGGGAAGCGGCGCACCAGTTTCTCCTGCTGGCGAAAAACCGCACCATTCCGGTTTTCCTGATTGGCCACATTACCAAGGACGGATCGATTGCCGGGCCGAAGGCGCTCGAACACATCGTCGATACAGTTCTGTACTTTGAAGGCGAGCGACACCACAACCATCGCATCGTGCGGGCGGTTAAGAATCGATTCGGCGCGGCAAACGAGATCGGAGTTTTTGAGATGACGGGCGCCGGACTCGTGCCAGTCGCGAATCCGTCGCAGATGTTTTTGCAGGAGCGACCGCACAACGTGGCGGGTTCAGTTGTCACTGCTTGCATGGAAGGCACCCGGCCTTTGCTGGTGGAGATCCAGGCGCTCGTTTCAGAAACCAAATATGGAACAGGACGGCGTATGACGCAGGGCGTGGATCAGAATCGCGTGGCTCTTCTGATGGCCATGCTCGAAAAGCGACTCGGCCTGCAGATGCTCGGCGACGACGTCTTCGTTAACATCGCGGGCGGGTTGGAAGTTGACGAGCCGGCTGTGGACCTGGGTGTGGTAGCAGCGATCACGTCGAGTTTCAAGAATATTCCCATTGATGCGCACACGACAGTTTTCGGTGAAGTGGGCCTGACGGGAGAGGTGCGGGGCACGACGCAGGCGGCGGTGCGCGCGCGTGAAGCGCAGGCGCTCGGTTTCAAAAAGATTGTGATGCCCGGGTCGAACAAGTCCGGGTTGGAACGTTTGCTGGGTGTTGACGTCGTGGGAGTTAAGTCAGTTGAAGAAGCGCTGGCGGAGTTGTTCTAAGGGTTGGAGTTGCTATGGAGTCATATGGAACTGGGACGGATTAGCGCCATCTTTCGTTACCCGGTTAAGTCAATGGCCGGTGAATCATTAGATGTTGCAAGGCTAGGTTGGCATGGCATTGAGGGTGATCGCAGGTTAGCTGTTCGGCGACTCAACGATAAAACTGAGTTCCCTTGGCTGACAGCGAGCAAACTACCGCAGTTGCTCCTCTATAAACCATTTGGGCTCGACAGCAAAACTCCAGAGTTACTCCCGACTCATGTTCGCACGCCAGACGGCAAAGTATTTGAAATACAAAGTGACGAGCTGCGACAGGAAATTTCTAGCCGGTATGGCAGTGACGTCGAATTGATGAATCTCAAGCACGGCATCTTCGACGAAGCCTGTATTTCTGTAATCAGCCTCGGCACCGTGCATGGCGTCGAGCGCGAATCAGGGCGAGAGGTTGACCTTCGCAGATTTCGACCAAACGTTGTGATCGAAACACATAACGTTGAGCCGTTTGCTGAAAACGAGTGGGTAGGCCGCACATTGATGTTTGGTGAAGGGAACAGAGGAGCAGACGCGATGGCGGCCATCGGGGTAACGATGAAGGATGAGCGATGTGTCATGGTTAATCTAGACCCAGACACAGCCCAGAAAGATTCTGAAGTGATGAAGACCGTTGTACGAATGAACAACAATTACGCCGGCGTGTATGGCACGGTGGTCAGGGCGGGCGAGCTTCGTGTAGGCCAAGTCGTGACCTTGGGAGAGTAGGAGACCGTGAATCGCATCAGCGCCGTTGTACTGGTTCGTCCTACTGAGTTGAACACTCAACACTGGTCCGACAAAATCAGAACTGGGAGCGATAGCGACCAGCCAAGGATTCACTTCACAAAGTTCGGATTGAAACGGCTGAGGCTGCAGTTCCTCGTCAGTTGTGCTTTTGGCTGGTCGCTATCGCTCCCAGTTCTGATTTTGCTCAGAACACGTTGGATCTGTCTGGCAACTCCAAAATTACTCTTTAATTGGCGGCAGTTGGCTCTGTCGTAACATCGTATTCAACGCCGGAATATCATTCTTCTTTAACCCCGCCCATTTCGCTAATTCCTGAGCGAGCAGTTTCTGGTAGGTCGCGAAAGCGCTTGCAGCCTGAGCAGTTGGCGCGGCGTCAGCGCTATCTACCAGAACCATCAATGAACCGAGCGCGCCATTCAATGACGCTGCTGAGACAATGCCGACTGGTGGATACGTCTGCTCGACCGCGACCAGCTCCGCCGCCTTCTTATCCAGTGCAGCAATAGCCTCGAGTACTGGTTTCGCACTCGCATCAGTCCTTAACTTAGTTTTGCAGGTCGTTCAACTGAGCGCGCAAATCGCGAATCTCCTGAACGGTCTGATAACTGTCCCGCATCGCTTGCATGATTTGTGTCTCGAGCGTGAGCTGTTGACGCAGCGCAATCGCTGCAAGTCTTGACGCGTGGATCCATCTTGACCTCAAGTGGCGCGGTGTATGTTTTACCGTCAACCGACAGCTGCACTTGATATATGCCGGGCAACACCAACGGCCCTTCCGGCTGCATGATCGCGTCGTCGCCATATGCAGCCGCTATGCTGTAGCCAAAGCGCAGCGCGCGCGGACGTTCGTACCGCAAATCCCAGACGAACCGATTCAAGCCAAGGTGCTTCGACAGCGGCGCCGGCGGGTTGAACCAATACGTAGGAAACGATTGTGTCTCGTCAATTTTTCCTGGCGCGTCGCTGCTCGAGTATTTTCTAACCAGAGCGCCCTTGCTATCCCTGATTTCAAGCGTCACTGCACCCGCCGGAATTGTTTGCAAACTGAAATCTATGATTGCTCCCGCAGGAGGATTCTTACCCACAGGCGTCTCGGGCTCCAGCGGCGTGTCGCGGGCTTCGTTCTTGCGCAGCCGAATCGCAGTTGCCGGGTGAAATAGATAGGCACTCGCCGCGGCAGTCGTTGAATTCAATTCACGCAACGGCGAGACGTTGTCAAGAATCCAGAAGGAACGCCCGTGCGTGGCGACTACTAGGTCGTTCCCCTTAACCACGAGATCGCGAATGGGCGTTATCGGAAGATTTTGTTGCAAGGGCTGCCATAGCTCACCATCGTTGAACGAAACGTAAACACCCAGCTCAGTGCCTGCGAACAAAAGGCCTTTGCGAACAGGATCTTCACGCACCGCATGCACATAAGCATTCGCGGGAATACCACTTGTGATCTTCGTCCACGTTTTTCCGAAATCGTGAGTGCGATAAATGTGCGGTGCGATGTCGTCCATCTGGTGACGATCAATGGCCGCGAAAGCGCTTGCCGCGTCGTGAGGAGAAGCGTCGATTAGACTCATCATGCTCCATGGCGCCAGGCCAGGCGGTGTGACCTCGCTCCATGTCAGGCCGTCGTTTCGCGTTAACTGAACCAGGCCATTGTCTGTACCCACCCAAATTGTTCCAGCCGCAACCGGCGAGGTCGCGATGGTGTAGATAACACCTTGCGCGCCTTCTTCCTTTTCACCCGGTCGCAAGGTCAGATCGGGACTTATAACTTTCCAACTCTTGCCGCTATCCGCAGTCTTCATCAAAAACTGAGAAGACTGATAAAGCGCGTGCGGAGCTTGAAACGAAAAGGCAAGCGGCGTGGTCCAGGGATAACGCTGTCGCACGTTCATTCCGATCTCGGCCGGGGTTGGCGACACGTCCTCCACTTGTCCGGTTTTCGTATCGAAGCGATAGAGATCGCCGCCCGTGCTGCCGCCATAAACAATCTGCGGATTCAACGGATCAGGAAGAATGTAGCCGCTCTCGCCGGCGCCGATGGGATGCCAATCGCGATAGGTGATCTGGCCATAGTCGCTGCTACTCACCACCGCCGCCGTGCCGCTGTCCTGTTGCGCGCCATAGACCCAGTAGGGAAACTGATTGTCCACTGCCACGTGATAAAACTGCGCAGTTGGCTGGTTGTACCAGGTGCTCCAAGTTACGCCACGGTTCAGAGTAACAATAGTCCCCTGATCGACGCCCGCAATCATTCGTCCTGGATTTTCTGGATCAATCCAGAGCGAGTGATAGTCGTCACCGCCCGGCGCGCCTCTAATCGCTTTGAAATTTTTCCCGCCATCGGTGGAACGATAAAGCGAGACGTTGGAAACGTAGACCAGATCAGGGTTCTTTGGGTCGCTTCGCACTTCGCCGAAGTACCAGCCGCGACTGAGTATGCGCGTGTCGGTGCTCATTAAAGTCCAGTCTTCACCGGCATCATCCGAGCGAAATAGACCACTTGAAGTGCCGGCGTCGATCAGAGCATAGACGCGTTTGCCGTGCTGGCCGGCGGGAACGTCAAGACCGATGCGGCCAAGCTTGCCGGCCGGTAATCCATGGCCGGTGATCTCTTTCCAGTTTGCGCCGCCGTCGGTCGACTTGTAGATTCCGCCACCCGGGCCGGTGATCGGCGCGTAGGTGTTGTAAGGAGGCCGGCGCACATTCCAGAGCGAGGCATAGACTGTGCGCGAGTTGTCAGGATCAAAGGCCAGATCGATGGCGCCGGTGTTTTCATCTTTGGAAAGCACGCGCGTCCAGTTCTTGCCACCATCCGTGGTGCGATAGACTCCGCGCTCGAGGTTTGGCCCAAAGCCGTGGCCGAGTGCGGCGACGAGCACAATGTCAGAATTCTTCGGATCAATCAGGACTCGGCCGATCTGTCGCGTATCGCTGAGGCCGATGTATGACCAGGTCATGCCGGCGTCGATCGATTTATACATTCCGGCGCCGTAAGAGATGTCGGAACGCATGTCGGCTTCACCGGTGCCGACGTAGACAACGTTTGGTTCGGAAGTGGAAACAGCGAGCGCGCCGATCGAAGCGACTGGTTGACTATCGAAGATTGGTTTCCAGGTGTGTCCAGCGTCGGTAGTTTTCCAAACCCCACCGGCTACGGCGCCGAAGTAGAAAGTGTCAGGCTCACCGCGAACGCCCGAAACCGCCAGCACGCGTCCGCCACGATGCGGACCGATGCAACGCCATTGCATGGCGGAGTAAAAACCGTCAGGAATTGCAGGCTCTGATCCGGTTTGCCCAAAAAGCGGCGAACAGGTCAGGACAAAGGTCAGTATCAAGCAGAAGAGGAGCGCAGTGCGAGACATCAATGGATTCCCTTTGTTTAGAAATATTTGATCGGGGAGAATATAGCGCAAAGCACGAATTGATACGCGCTCTTGAGAAGACTTATGGGAAATGAATAACGCTGAAAGCGTTCGCCAGTTCCAGCAAAAAGTTGCGCTTTGGCAACCTTGGGAAAACGGATCTCAACTGGAGTCATATACCATCGCATGGGCGTTTCTAACACCAATCTTTATAACTCTTTTCTCCCGACGGCCGGCAAGAGCCGGCTGCAGCAAGAGCAAAAGCAGAGCTAGAAGATGAAAAAGTCGTTGCGAACCTTTCATAAATCACCCTTGGCTGGAGACGTTTGATTTAGGGGAGAATCTTTTCCGAGAAGCCTGGAAATTCCAGCGGGAGCCAGCATCAGGAGCTAGTCAACCATGCCTCAAGACTTATTCATTGCTACTGCTCCGTTACCAGGGAAGTTGCCTTCAACAGTCTGGTTAGAGGTTCAAGTCTGAGGCAATCAGCGAATACATCACTGCGTCTTGTGGCACCGCGCGAAGGGAAAGCCGGTTCCGCAGCACGCCTTCCCTTTTTGCTCCCGCCTTCTCAGCCACTCGCTGACTTGGTTTATTTCCAACGGCAGCCAAAATTTCAATACGCTGCAAAGCTAGCTTCCGCAAACCGAATCGTGCTGTCAAAAGTGTCGCCGTTGTGGCCACGCCACGTCCCGAACGACTGCTACGCACCCAATAGCCGAGATTTGCAAACTGATGGTCGCGATTGAACTGGTTCAACCCGACGGCCCCCAAAAAAGCACCGGTCTGAGCATCAGTGATTACCAAGCTACACTCGACCTCATTCGCCCACGCCTCATCCCGCGAAAGAACCCATGTTGAACTATCTTCCATCGAGTAATCGGGATGACACCACGGCAGCCACGGAGAAATCTCGCTGATTGATTCTCGAACGGCTTCATAGAGTAGTGGAATGTCTGTGATCTGGTAACGCCTGATAGTGATGCCATCACTGGAGAAGTCACCTTCCATATCAGCCTTCAGATCTAAGGTTCCCACAGTTAGACCTCTCCGCCTGTCGGACCGTAGAATACGACCCATACGGCTAAGTCCTCGGTGAAGTCTTCGAAGTGATGCTCGGTTCCGGCAGCGACAAACATAACATCGCCGGGCCCGAATGCGTCGCGCTTGCCATCGTGAAATAAAACTCCCGTGCCCGTCGAGGATCACGTAGATCTCATCCTGTTCATGCGGAGTCTGTTGATTTGGATCCACCGGCAGCGAGAGCTTCAAGTTGAGACTGCCACGTTGCAGAACACTGACAGAGTGTTCGCCGGCCGGCCCCGGTATACGTGCTCGCGCGTCTGCCAGATGGATCATGCGACTGCGATCTGACTTACTCATGATCTTGCTACTAACTACCTACGAGTTTCTGATGCGACCGCAAATGACAATCCATACGCATCTTTACGGCTTCAAGTGTTTATCGAACCAGGCCGTGACGCGTTTCTGGATGTCCAGTTGATGTGCATATTCCTGAATGTTGTGCCCTTCCCGCGGATAAACAACCATCTCCGCTTCCACTCCCACATCTTTCAGGCCGGTGTAAAATTCGTAGGCTTGGCTGACGGGTACGCCCGCATCGTTGATCCCATGTAACAAGAGAGTCGGAGTGCGGCAGGCTCGAATAAATGTAATAGGTGAAATATCGTCATATTTTTTTCGGGTGTCATACGGGCTCCCCAGGTTAGAGACGCGCAACGAAGCACGGAGGGATGATGTCCCGTACAAACTAAAGAAGTCGGAATGTCCGGCTTGGGCGACCGCTGCCTTGAAGCGCGTAGTGTGAGTGATTGCATATTCCGTCATGAATCCGCCATTGCTCCAGCCGCCAATACCCAGCCGATTTGGATCGGCGATTTTTTGCTCGACAAGGTAATCCACACCGTCCATCAGGTCCTGGAAAGCCATCCCACCCCAGTTCGCTATGGTTGCGTGCAGTTGCCAGCCTTCTCCGCTTACCCCTCGAGTATTTGGCATGAAAACAACATAACCCCTTGAGGCCAATAGTTGTCCCCACGCCCACCATTTAGCATGCAAGCCGGCCCACCAGGCTGTATCCCCAGGGTGCGTATTAACGATCGTCGGATAGAGATTGCCTGCCTTGTAGCCAGGCGGTGTGATGACGATACCGCGACGAGTCAAGCCGTCCTTGGAATTTTTCCATTCTACCTCGCGAATCTTTCCGAGCCGCCAGGACTTTGTCTGAGGATTGAAGTCGGTAATCTGCCGAGGCTGCGCGTCTTTGGTCCATACCCAGATATCGCTCGGTGATTCGAGTGATTGGGCGGTATAGACTATCGTCTTTCCGTTCGTGCTAAAACTAAACTCCCATATTGTTTGGAGAACGTCGGCGAGTTTGCGCACGTCTCCGGTAGTGACATCTATTGTCAAAAGAGCTTGCCGCGTGCCTTCGATACTTTGAGCCAGGAGATGCTTAGCGTCAGGCGTCCATTCCAGAGCGATAACGCTCCCGGAATAGTCTTTCATCAGCGGCCGCACCGGACCGGCTCCGTTCGCCGCAATGATAGAGACCCAGGCGGACAAGTCTTTCGTGGGAGGGCCTTCATAGAATGTAATCCAGCGGCCATCTGGAGACCATCTGAGTCCTCCCGTGAGTTCGACGTTAGTGCTGAGAGTTCGCGCAACTTCACCGGTCGATCGATTTACTATTACCAGGGAGAACAGAAGTGAGTCTTCAGGCTTTTGAGTCCGAGCGACAACGAGGGCGATCTCGTCGCCTTTGGGAGACCATGCAACCTCATAGATTTCAAAATCCTGTTTGGTGACCTGAACTGCCTTATGGTCCGAAAGGTTGGTTACCCACAACTTAGAATATTTGAAGTTGCGATCGACTTCAGTGGCATCGTCCCCTGCGGACTGTCTCTCCAGCTCTTTAGCGGTTGGCTGATCACGCGCTAAGAAGGCGATCATTTTGCTGTCCGGTGACCATGCGAAGCCCTCCACCCCACCTGGAATGGAGGTGAGGCGTTCAGCCTTCCCACCTTCACTAGGTAACAAATAAACTTGAATAGTTGCATCAGGCTCCTTGATACCAGATTCTGCGCTGTCAGAAAGAAACGCCAACCAGCGTCCGTCCGGTGACCAGCGCGGGGTAGTAGCGTTCTTAAGGTTCGATATCAATGGATGCGCAGGTGATTTCCCGTCGGTCGACACAATCCAGATGTTGGTTGTGCGGGGCGCCCGCGGTCGTTTAGGGTCCGCAGGCTCCCTGACCCTAAAGGCCACCTGCTTGCCATCCGGAGAAATTCTGGAGTTCTCTAGGCTCTCGAATAGAAAGGACATCTTCAGGAGTTACGAGGTGTTTCTCAGGCCGGCTACTAGTGGCATTCGAGGTAACCGAGTTTTGTGCCAGCGCGCTGCCTACAAACAGAAATGTGGCCAAAATTGTACGAATCAGATCTGTTCTGGTCATGATCGATTGTCTTCCGAAGTTTGACAACAAGCAATGTAGAACTGTCGCGCGTAATGACGGGTTGCTATCTGTTAACTTGGGTTTGTCATCCGCTCGTGTGGCGCGCGCATAACACCGCACTATCAGTCACCCGAATAGAAAGTTTGAAGTCGCCGAGAAAATATACCAAGATGCTATGAGGAATGGTTAGCAAAGCGGGAGTACGGATTTGACTGATCATATAGTGCCTACTGCTGGAACAACCTAACTTATGCGCCGCGCTGCGATTTGACTGATGGACGTAGACTGCTTTAAAAGTGTTTTCAAAGTGCTACTGAAAGTATCGGAGGATCACCCCCATGAGACTTAAGCTGTTCACCACGGCAATTGCGATTCTTTTCTGTACTATCATGGCGACCGCGCAGACCGCGCAGGACAAGGAAACCGCGAAAGCGGCAACACGCGAAAAGTTGCGCCAGCTGCTCGCCGCGTCAGGCCCGAAGAAGGGAATCGAAATCCCTTTTAGACAGAGCGAGAAGCAACCTTTCAACTTCGTCGGGGTCAAACGCGGTGGCTTTACATACGCTGGAGGTTTCGAGATCGTTGTGGGGGTCTCAAACGACAACACCATAGGCTTCCGCATCTACCCATACTACAAGGACACCTACATCAATGTTAACAAGGCGAAGAACGGGCCCGAACTGATGCGCAAACTCCTCAATCTCAACGACCACAATTTCCTTTACTGGGGCGCTGACGATACTGGCGACGTCTTTGCTGGCTACACTTTCACGCTGGAGTCCGGCTTTCCCGACAAGTCGTTGGATATCGTCCTCTATAGCATCGCGCCACTGGATCAGTACGTTGGACAAATGCGCCCGTTTATCGACTAATCCGGCAGCATCGCGCCGCTCTCCTGGATGGGCGGCAGATACGTGCGGGCGAAGCCGAAGGTTGGCTTCAGTCCTATTACGAAGGTCAGGTCTTTAGCCGCTGCAGTATTAGGTTGGCTCAGGCTCGTGTTCACTCCGGCGGCGCCAGCACAATACCAGCACGATCAGCCACCCGAAGAGAAAGTTTGAAGTTGCCGTCTCTAATAAGTGCGCCATACGGACTTCCCGTGGCATCAGCGGATTAGGCAATAGCAACAGGGAAGTCGCCAGCACACCAAACAACAGGGCCACTGCTAACCCGGCTTCCCACCACTGACCTTTCATCATGCGGATAACCGGCACCGCTATCCCCGCCCACAATATTGCACGCACGACTTGAAGTGGTATAAGCCAGGGTGTCTCACGCATCACGGAACTGATTTGCGCCAGGAAGCTTCCCGGGTCACGGCCGCCGTAATACGCGCGCACAGCCGCACTTTGCCACGCGATGAAGTAGCCGAAGGTGAAGTAGATGATTACGTAGATGATGACAATCAGGCACAGTTTGCCAGCCCATTGGCCCAACGGCATATTCAAGCGCAGGTGGCTTTCGTTGCTCGCCTCGTCCGTCGCACCGTCTTTCCCGCTGCCAGTCTTTCTCTTTCCGAGAATTAGCACAGCCAACGGAGAAAAAAATGCAGCAATGATTGCCCCGGCCAGGAAGAGGCGGGGCAACATTCCCGTTGGCAGACGTGTCAGGAAGAAGGCAGTCTCAATCTGCGGCAGGACAGTCGTCACACCGAAAAGAACGAAAAAGATCGTGAGGATAAGTTTCCATCCAGCCCAACGCGAACGGATTATCACGTAAGCTAAAACGGCTGAGTTCAGCACGCTAACGGTGAGTAGCGCGGCGAGTGCTGCGCCTGCCTGGCTTGGTTGGATTTCGCCGGATTGCTCAGCTGTAGGTGCCAGCAACGCCCCCGAAACGGCAGCGAAGCAAACGAAGTAGACGATGGCCAGGGCGACGAGTCGGACAGCAGTTAGGAGGGTGGCTATCATGACTTTTTATTTCAGGTGATTAGTTGCCAGATGAAGTTTATCGAGAATGAGAACGTCTGCAACGAGGCGGTAGTTTCATGTATTCAAGAACTCATTTAAGCTAATCATGAATATTTCTTTCTGATCCTCGAAGGCGGCGTGTCCCGCAAACGGAATGTTCAATAAACTCGAGTTATTGATCAAGCCAGAAAGCTCGATGACGGCTTCTCTCGATAAGAGATGGTCGTTGTCGCCTCGCACTATCAGCAAGGGACAGGAAATATTCTTAACGGCTTCATTCGGATAACCAGAGGAGGTTGAATCAAGCCACATCTTGACCAAAGACTGAGTGAGAACATCAAAATCCGGTTTGGGATTTAGTTTTTGATAAGCGTCGTAAGTGGCGGGGAATTTTTTCCTCCAACTCTCTCCGGTAATTCTTAGAAACATGTCTCTCGTCGGTCCGACATTTTTCAGATGCCAGCGCGAACCAATGGTGACCAGCTTTTCAACGTTCAGCGAAGTAAGCGAAGCGAGTCTGTAGCCGACAATTCCCCCGTCGCTGAACCCGATGATACTGAAAGTGTCAAGATCGAGATGATTGAGAACGCACTCGATATCTTTTTGAATTCGTTCGTAGGTTAACGCTTTGGCGCCAAGAGTTGACTTACCATGGCCCCGACTGTCAATTCCGATTACTTTGAACTCTTTATCCAGGTCGGGAAGAATGGAATTAAAATTTTCAAGATTACCAAAACCACCATGCAGAACTAATAGGGCCGGCCTGTTTTCGACGCCGGTGACTTCGTAAAAGATTCTCGCTCCGTCAATATCTAAGTGATCTCCGGAACTATGGCCAAAACTTTTCATTTGGTGTTATGAACCCTGAGGTTTCAGTGTCAACGGCGCGAAAAGTAATAGCCTGGGCCAACGACCCAGGTGCCGATGGCGTGAAGTTTTGTTAGCGCTGAAAGCGCGCAATGGCCGTCGCCGCGCATTCGTGTGGATAAACAAAAAACGAGCGGTGTGACAATGAAGGTAGGCGCTCCTGATAACAGGATTTGAAGGCTCTAGGCCTGATCCTGACGCCCCGGCACTAAGACCTCAAAGCCGGCACTTGGATTCGGTCATCACCGCTCGGCAAAAGATTACACCTAACTTGATTTCTTGTTCAAGGAAAGCTCGGTCACATTTGCCGGGCGAATGGCGCAGCCAGTTGCCAGTGCGAAGCCTGGAGGCTTTGCACAAAAAGTGCCGGAACGGAGCTTTACACAAAATCAGAACTGGGAGCGAACCGGGGTCCCCGCGCGGGCAGCCCGCGTGGGGTGGTGGTAGCGACCAGCCGAACACTCAACTTTCCACAACTGGAGCGCCTGTTTCCCCTGCTTACGCAAACATTTAACTTTAGTGACACCATCCCGCGCTACCGTGCTGGTTCTTTCACGCGGCCTTAGGCCTCCAGATTCGCAAAGTAAACGGAATTGGGGCATCTGATCTAGCCGCGGAGAGGTCTGGAAGGCCGTCCCGATCAAGATCCGCAAGGGCGAAGCCGCCACTTTCAGCGTTCACGCCGGCTTGAACACATTGTTCAGGTCGACCGTCAATACTTGCCGCTCCCCTTGTTGTGTAGGTCGCTCAGTTCGACGACCTTCGCCCCAACTTCTTTTCATCTAAACGCAAAAATCTAACTGCGTTGTTGTAGAAAATATCTCGCTTTTGTTCCTCCGTAAGAAAGCTGGCAGATTCGATCCCTTCAATAGCCAGTCCGATCCCTTCCGGCCAGACCATCTGATCCGACCCGAACATCAACCGCTTGCCAAACCCGGCGCGCACCAGCGCCCGCAGGTACTCGTGGAATTCCTCGCGCGGTCTGAGCCAATCAATCGCTGCCAAATCCGCATAGACTTGCGGGTACATGTGCATGATGGCTTTCGTCTCTTGCAGGTACGGGTAGCCGGCGTGCATTAAGTAAACGCGCACCTTGGGGTGTCGAATCAGCACTTCCTCCAGCAGCGCCGGGTTACCTAGTGAATTGCGGAATTTGGGGCAGCATTGATAGGGAGTTCTCGGTGGGGCTAAGCCGGTATGAAGGCCAACGGGTATATCCAGTTCTTCGGCCAGGGCCCAGTAAGGCTCCATCTGAGCGTCGTTAGGAGCCACTCCTTCGTATATCAAAGCCAGTTCAGCCATGACGCCGAGCCGGCCGGCGAGAAAGTCTTTGCGCATGACGCTGACCTCAGGCAGAGGGCAGCATGGTGCCTCCAATGATCCGTTCCGGGTCGGCGGCGCGCCAACGCGCTACGTGATCGGGCCGCCCTCCGGCGACAGCCCTGACGACGTTGTAGCGTCTCAGTTCAGCCAGCGACGCCTCCATCGCTTCTTTGTCAGTACGGGCCGGCGGGACTTTACCCGTCAGCGGATTGGGCGGCGGCGGGTTGCCCTGATGATCCCAACCGAAAGCATGGATGTGCATGTCAATGATGGGCTGCCGTTGCGGCGTAGCTGACTGCTGGGGAAAGGCAAGGGTAGCGCTGGCGCAAAGGAGCAGTACGAGTGGTAATAGCGGGCAAATAAACTTCATCGCAGCCTCCCTTCCATAAAACGCCAGGCATCATCCGCCGCGCATTCAACCTAATGACGGACAGGCTGCCGATGACATTCTTGCTGATTCGCGGTCAGGTGCAGGCCCTTGTTAGGGCAATTATATAGTTGACTCACCCGACAAAATTCAAGGTGCTCGACGAAAAAATCAGAACTGGGAGCAATAGCGACCAGCGAAGTAACACAACGTGCGCGAACGGCGGCCGTCCAAAACTCAACTATTGAAAGGCCGACTCTCCGGCTGGTCGCTATCGCTCCCAGTTCTGATTTTTTCCGACTATCATCGAGTGCTCCGTTGCTCAGTTAAGTCTTGATTCCGCTGATCCGGCGGGCATCTAATTCAAATGAACTATCCACGTTGATGAGTCAAGTTGTTTTTACCGTTGTTAGGCTTCGCTCCACATTACTTCTTATGCCGCCTCAGGAATTGCAAGACAGTCCCATTGAAAGCTTGCGGATTCTCCTGCATGACGCCATGTGAGCTGCCACTAATCGTAACCTGCTCAGATTTTTGTAAACACTTTTGCAGCTGACTCATCAACGGGGCGTAAATCTTCGGACTCAACCCCCCGCTCACCAAAAGTACTGGGGCTTTAATCCTTTGTGCATCTTCGCAGACGAATGTATTCGGAGGCTCGACCGCCGTTAGCATCGGTCTGAGCGTTTGCACGTTGTCCTCCATGACTTCAAGCACTGACGCTGAAATCTTTTCCTCGCCGACTGCTCCGCGGGTGAAAGTCAGGAAGTTCTTCACTGCTTGTTTCTCGTCGCCGGCCCGTAATAACCCAATTACTTTTTGCGTTACTTCCCTGCGTTCGGCATGGTAGGCGTCGGTTTCGGGTGTTTTCGGCAACAATTGCAGGAGGCGAGGTTCGATCAGTACCAGGCTGCGAATCAGTTCGGGATGTTCAGCCGCCGCTATCGCTGCCACTGCGCCCCCGTATGAATGACCGACGAGATGAACTGGTCCCCGCCCGAGCGTACGAATAAACGCGATGAGATCTGCTGCATGAAGCCTTAAGGAGTAGTCGGAGGCATCGCCGACCCACTTGTTCGGGAAATGGTAACGCCGGCTATAGGCTATGACCCTGAAATACTTTGAAAGCGGCGTCATCTGTGCCGCCCAGGTACGGTAGTCGCCTAAGCCTCCATGTACCAGGATTACAGGCTCACCCTTACCTTGCTCCGTATATGCTAACTCGGTGTCACCTATAGTTATGTATTTGAGTTGTCCGCCTAATGGTGATGAATCCTGCGCGAAACCAGAAGCGCATAAAAATAACGCGAAAGATAAACAAGCGATGACTCTGAATCTTTGCATGAATTCCCGCCAACGTCTCTCGTATCAAAATGCGGCAGAACGCCGAGCTTGAGCGGCTCGGCCGCGCAACCTAACAAAGAAGAACGCTCATGGGCGAGTCCGCTCCAGGCGCTGGTTATGCTGCGGAATATAGCAAATATCTGGCAGGGTTATTTAATTGAGCTGCTGCGATAACAGCCACTTGTTGAAGTCTGGTTCTGCATATACTTTCTCCCAAATATTGTGAGCTCCGCCTACGTACTCTGTATACCTCGCGTTTCCACCTGCTGTCTTCAAAGCTTGGACCAACTTGCGAGCATCGGTGGGTGGGATAATTGTGTCAGCATCCCCATGAAAGACCCAGACAGGAGTTTTGCCGATGAGCCGAGCGAATAACTCATACGGATTTGGAGACTTCATAATTCCCGCAAGCTCTGCGGCCGCCCCTGGCGGGAGAGGAAAATTCGGAGGTGGCAGAACTCCACCAGCAATGGGCACGAGAGCCGCAAATTTACCCGGATGATGAGCGGCAAAATACCATACTCCATAGCCACCCATGGATTCTCCGATCAAATAGAGTCGTCGAGAATCAGCATGAAACTCTGTGACAGATTGATCTAGTGCTTTAAGAGCCAGAGTCTCCATGTCGCCCATCCACAAACCGTTAAGGCGACATTGCGGGAAAACAACGATAGCCGGATATTCCTCGCTGTGACGCCGAATCGCTTTTCCGAGAGCGCTCTCTGTCGGCAAAATACCGTCTTCGCCGCGGAAGTCCGCACCATGAAGAAAAACAATCACTGGCAATTTAAGACTTGGGTTGTAGTTGGCCGGAACATAGACCTGATAACGGTAGCTCGTTGAGCCAACCGTGATAGCTCGATTTAAGAATCCTGTCTCGCTTGCGATAACGGATTGGGCGCAGAAAAAAAGGATGGCAAGCGACAGGTTGAAAATTACTCTTCTTGGCATGTGGCTCCTTTCTCGTTCTCAAAACCGCGCACTACGCGGCTTCAGTCGTAACAACTGCTGGCTTTTCATACCTTCGAAATGCGGAGCAGCATAACGATGGCCCTCAGCTGCGGCGCGCGAACAGCATCCGAGCTGAACGAAAGAAATTACTTTGAGAAACATGCTATAGCGCCGGCAGCTTAAGGCTTTGTTAGGTGGCACTCGTTTGACGGCCAACCAGGTGTGGACCGCTTCGTCTCCATAGCGATAGGGCCAGTCCAACGATTGTCAAGCCGAACATTATGAGGTTCACGACGACACCCGGCGGTGTTCCGACCCTGACAATCGGAACGAACTGGAAAATCATCTGACCGCCCAAATAGCTAAGGCCGAGCACGACAAACATCAACGGCACAGCGCTGCGATATCGGAACAACACGACCGCACATATCAGCGAGATGATCAATCGTCTCAATGAAGACACCATGAAGATTGCCAGGATTGTTTGCGCGGCTGCGGCCGAGTATGTCTCCAGTGGGATACCATCGGCGGACTGCGCGATCGAATAACCATTTGCGATGACCATTACGCTCTGAAGGATGTGCACGAAGACGATCAACCCAAATAACCACAGCGCGATCGTCGATCCGGAGTATTTATTATTGATGGGTTGGGGGAAAAGTCTATCGAACATGGTAGCTCCTTTCGTGATGTCGAGCTAATGCATCCAGGATAGATACGAAAGGGTGTCGCGCAACGTTTCATTTCCGCACCGCAGGCGCTGGTGTGAGTGACACCTGACGCCCGGCCTTGAACTGCGTCGCGCGATCAGCATTCAAGCTGAAGGAACAAGACGACTTGAGGAGCATGCTACCGCGCCGGCAGCTGCACTGCTTTGTTCAGCATCGGTCAACGCCGCACAACTAGCTCTCCATAACAAATTCCTTGCCACTGACAATCCAACCAATATTAGTACGGACCATCCGATACCGGTATTCTATGACTTCACCATCGTAGAAGCCGCCGCCAACCTCAACTTCAGAATCGCTGAGCCATTTCACCGATCCCACACTCACGATGCCTGCAATTGCGCCGGATTCCTTGTCAAGAATGCTTCGATACTTGCCGCGTACGCTAAGTGAGTTCTTTTTGACGAGGGGCGTCTTACCTTGAAAACGTCGCATGAAATCATCGCTAGGATCGGCTCCATCTCGAGAGACGAAGTAGACCCTTAAGCCTTGATGCTCTTGGAGCTGATGGCGGATCAGCGCTTCGGCAACTCTATCTTCCTCAGGCGAACGCGAAACCACTGGATGAGGAGGTGCCCGTCGATAAGCGCGATGCTCTAACCACAGGCCACCCAGAATAAGGGTCATGAGTGTGATGAGCCCGATGCCAAGGTAAAGAAACTTCTGCTTCATAATTAGTTTGAACCCGTCCTCCAGTTAGATTAGACACTCACTTTCGGTTTGGGTTCCGCGGACACAAGGTAGATGCCGAACGCGGCTTCGGCTGCGGCGCGCGATCACCTTCAATTCAAAAAAAGTTGCTGCCCTTGCTCACGCGGCACAGAGTCACTTGATAAATCTGCTGATGATCAGAGTAATCGACTCTTCCGGCTTCGTCACAAACACCGTTTGAGCTGCGGCAAGCGCTAACGATTGTCGCGAGTCGCCCGACGAGTAGTCCGCATCGACGACATAGCGCCCGCCCTGATACGCCTTGAACGAGAACTCGCCTTGTGCGTTGGTCCGCAGGCCATATCTAAGAACTATGAGGTCTTCGTAGGTCACGTCCCGGTAACTGACTTGCGCGCTTGCCACGGGCGTTCCGTCGGCACGCAGGACTCTGCCTTTGACGATACTCTCCGCGGGGCGTCGCGGCAGCCGAAAATCTACGTTGCGTAGTTCCTGACCAGGCGAGAGTAGCAACCGTTCGGCTCTCGCAGTCTGGAAGACGCCGGGATAGAACGTCCGTGGGTACGCGCCTGCTTGTTCGTCCGGGCGGAGATCGTCCACGATCGTGATGCAGTTCGGACAGAGAAAGTCCTTCGGTAACTCGGCCGGTTCGATCGAGCGCGGCAGCCCTCTGACATTTATGCCCACCAGGTATTGGCCCGCCGGAATTGACGAAGCCTTGTAACGCCCTTCATCGTCGGTTTTCGCGTACCAGTTGATGGCCCATCCTGTAAGAGGAAGCATCACCACACCGAGTCCCGACACGGGATTACCTTCGGCGTCCAGGACTCTGCCGCTGATGCGGCCATTATCTGCTACGTAGAAAACTTCTGATGCGCAGCCACCGCTTTCGAAATTCAGAACGCGCTCGGATCTGTAGGCCGTTAACTCATCAGGCAGGTGAAGCTTGAGCTTGAGTGAGCCCGGTTTGAGGCCGGTTACTTCGAAGCTACCGGATGCGTCGGTCCGCACCTCTTTCATCTGATCGGCGCCTTCGACCGACAATAGCGCTCCTTCCATCGGGAGGTTGGCTTGCGCGTAGTTTCCTGCGTACGAGAGATGGCGCTGCACTTTCCCTGAAATGGTGACAGTGCGGGGAGCAGACGCGAGGCCCCGCAAGTATTGTAAGTCTTCGGATGCGTTGGCAACTCGCTGAGTGCGTGTGCAGGAGCTCGTGTAGAGGCGATCGTCTTTTTCATCACGATAGGCATAGACGAGATAGCTCGCGCCCTTGACGAAGGGGTAGCCGCAGTTGTCGCCCTCGAAACTGGTCGCAACCTCTGCCTCCTTCGGTGGAGTACCGGAGAAGCTCTCTTCGACTGAGAACTTAAACAGACGTGGAGTGAAGTCAACTTCACCGTCGGGCTTTTGCTTCCGGGCTCCTTCCGTGACGTCCTTCACGGTCCCAATGAAGACCACCGACGCTTCACCGAACGCCTTGCAGGGTGGCCCTGGCTTTTCGCAGCCACACGCGAACGCGCGCCCCGAACAGAGAAGCGCGATGAGAACACTCACCCCCAACAGGATGAACCTATGAGTACACGCTTTACTCTTTGTTGTTGATATCCTCGTTCGCCTCATCAATCAATCACTTTGGTCAACTTCATCGCTGGATCGCTGAATCTCGGTTGATCGCGAAGGTGGAGCCTTGCACTCTTGCGTAAACAGACAAAGCAGAGCCCGGGCGTGCCATTGTTAGGCTTCGCCGCCCGTTCATTCATCCTTCTTAACTTTGATATGGCGGACTATCGCCTTGTCCGGCAGAGTGGAGAGCGTGCCTTCGAGAGTGTAGCCTTTAACCGCAAGCTCAAAGATGATGTGCACTCTGCTGTTCTTGAACTCGCTCGTGAGTTTTTGCTTTCGCTCGTCATAGACAAAATCAAACGTGCCCATCGTCTCGGGCTTGCCGTTCACAAGTTTATTCGCAGTGATAGTCACGGTATCTGATTTACCGGGGGCTGCGGCTACGTGATAAACGACTTGCTCATCGTTACAGGCCGGGAATTTTTCTTTGTCCACGCAAACTGACTCGCCAGACCAGTTACCGATCAGCTTCGAGATTTCGCCGCCCTGCGCTCGTTTGGGCTCTTCCTGTTGGGCAACCACGGAATGGGCGGTGAAGAATCCGCACAAAATGAAACACCAGAGTAGCACCCCGATTCGCCTCATGGTCGTCCTCCCAATTTTAGAACTGAATGGGATCTTCAGGTTGACGGCGGTCATTCCGGAAAGTACCTAGAAGCCTAACGCTGGTCTCAGCTGCGGCGCGCGATCAGCATTCGAGCTGAATGAACAAGGTTACTTGAGAAACATACTATCGCGCCGTCAGCTGCAAGGCTTTGTTGTGCGCGGCGTGACACGTTTGCATGTCTACCCAATTAGAAAGCCCGATAACCAGAATGATCCACTCACTACGCCGCCCTCTACTAACAATCCATTCAGCAACACGGGATCCGCTACTACATCCACGTCGCCTCCGAGTGTCCGTACCTTCGCCCAACAGAAACCGTTTCCTGTGACCGGATTGGTGACAATTGCAGTCTCTCGCACGTGGCCGGTAAAGACAGCATGAGCCAGCGGTGGATCCGTTGCACCCCCTTCCGGACTAAACAAACCTGACGGAATAAACGACTCCGAGGCGAATTTTATTTCCTCAGACTGAGACTGCTCGTACGCCTCATCGCTTTCGTATGACTGTAACTCGTGGGCGAATGCGGCCAGCTGGACTTGCAGAATCGATGGTAATTGAACCTTGCGCAGTTGATAATCTGGAACATCAAAAACAAATGGGAATTCACCAGTCTCTGGATCATCTTCCGAAGGGTTAGCCCAAGCATGGAAAGCACCATCCAAAGGAGTTCCTTCAGGCCGAGAGACTTTCTGCACTAGTCCAACACGCATCAGACCCTTTCCCCGAAAATGTGGATTAAGGCCGATGAGTTCATTATCTCGATCGAGCTGAGCCCACAGCTCTATACCTTCACCCGCAGCCCATCTTATGTAGGTACCGTTGTCTGCCTCCAACGCTTCACCCTCTTCACGGGCTTGCGAGGCCAACTGATGAAACTCATCCTCAGAATTCAACTGAAACCCGATGTCGGACATATGACTAGGCATACTTTTGTTTTTTCAACGGTGGCGAAGTACTGAGCACATAACGCAGGCCTCAGCTGCGGCGCGCGATCAGCATTAAAGCTGAAGGAATAAGACTACTGAGAACCATGCTATCGCGCCCGTCAGCGGCAAGGCTTTGTTAGACGGCGGAGCAACACAACACGAACGTTACGGGCCACACTTCCCGGATGGCTTCCAGTCGGATGGAACACCCCTCTCCTGAGTCGAATCATGGATGACCAGGGCAAACGCCCGCCGGACCGTCTTACCGGTTACATTCAGTTCCATTGGAACGTTCGGTGGTACCGTCATGGTTTGTCCCGCGCCAGCCCTATTGGCGCCTGCGGGAGTCTCCAGGCACTGCTCTCCCGCGAGCACATACCAGCCCTCAGGGCCCGGGTGTGTGTGTACCCTCGAACTGTCGCCCGGCCGCATGACCGCGTACGAGAGAACGGCACTATAACTTTTTGATACTGGAAGCTGCAGCGGTCCGACGACGGCGACAGCTTTACCCGCACGCGGAACGGCGTCGCGCTCCCCAAATTCGGAGAGCCACACGCGGCCATCTTCCTCCACGACGATTCCGGTCGCACTCTTTGCCGCCTCGGCAGCCTTTCTGGTTTTAAACGAGTGGAGATGCCAGTAGACAGCCGCCTGCCGGAACCGGAGTTCCTTGACCGTGCCGATGTTGAAGCAGCCAAACTCGGGCCGCTTCTCGCCCGGCGGCACGTCCACGCAAGCCACTTCGGTCAAGTGCTCGTGTCCCGTCCTGCGTGACCCCTGAGCCTGCGGCTCGCCCGTCGTCCCTGTCAAAAACAACATGAACACGACGAGGTTGCAGACGACTGGACTCTTGAACATGACTTTGATCCTCCGCGAATTAGTTACAAAACGCGCCCCCGCCGCTCGCGTCCGACACGTTTTATGGGACTGCGTACTCCACCGAAACAATCCCAGTCTTGTAAATCTTGTGGCGAGTCAGATTCAACTTTGCTGCGTTGGCACCTGACGGAAGCAGCGGAGTTCCTCCGCCTAGCAGGACTGGGATTATAGCGATCTCGACTGTGTCGACAACGCCCGCATCAAGGAGACTGCGAAAAAGTGAACCTCCGCCGAATAACCAGATGTCCTTGCCCGGGTGCCGCCGCAAAGCAGCCAGAGTCTCTTCTGAGTTTTCGCCTACAATCGTCACATCCGGATGGTCACTCTGCTCGAGCGTCCGGGAAAAGACAAACGTGTTCATGCCAGGCATGCCGACGTTGCCAGCTTGCACCATAGTCTCGAATGTACGCCGCCCCAGCAGCACTGTGTCGAACTGTTGGACGAAAGAGTTGAAATCGATTTCCGGGTCCATGATGATCCAGTCGACTTCGCCCTTTGGTCCGGCGATGTACCCATCAAGACTTGCTGCAACCGCATAGCGAATACGTCGCATAAGAACCTCCTCTGCTGATTCCTATTAGCGGTCGAACGCTACGCTTCAGCGCGAATCAAAGCACCTTTTGCCTCATCGAATTAGTTACGAAACTCGTCCCCGCCGCTCGCGTCCAAGGATTTGTTCGATTGCGTTTCGAGTTTGCGGAATCCCTCAATGTGGTGCAAAGAGGCACCGTCGATAGTGTAGAGAGTCGTCTTCTCTATGCGTAGCAACAGAGTTCTTTCGCTACCTCCGTCACCTACTATAGCGATTATTCCTTCGACGATCTTCTTCCCGGATTCGTCTAACAAGTCGTTCCGGCCGCTGATTGGTCGTGCAACCTTCAGTTGCCTGGCTAGAGCTTTCTTCGCTTTGGTAGTCGAGCTGTAGGTTACCAGGTTGACACGCAAAGTTGAGCCATCGGAAGCCGCGTAAGTCGAAGCAGCCCAAAACGGGCCGAAGAAGTGAGACTCTATTTTGAAAGTCAGCTTCTCGGGCTGTTGAGCGGCGACGGCAAAGCGCACCTCGGCACCGGCCACGACTACGATCGAGAGCACCAGAGCAATTGTTAAAATAGTTGGGCTTGTTTTCATGCGAAGCAACCGAACGCTGTAACCCATGTCCCCGCACTTTTCTGTTACCTATCTCCCCGTCCGCTCAGGGGCGCTAATACGTCCCAAGATACTCAAATTCAGCCGTCGCATCATTCTTCCAAGTTGGGGGCGACACCTCGGCTTTCTTCACGCCCAGGCCAGCTTCGTCTTGCTCATCCATCGAAATAAGAGGCATATACTCATCTTCACGCAGAAAATAACCGGCATACTTTCGTTCATCGAAGCCATAAACCTTCGACTCATCAAAAGCGGCATCAGCGGTACCATCCGAGAATGTGCGCAGCCTAGCCCAAGACAAATCAGGATACTCTGAGCAATAGGAGAGCCACCATTCAACTTCAGCAAGAGTTTTGCCTTCGTAGAACGAACGCTTATCCACTGAGCCAAACCGCTTGCGTACGTGAGACATCATCATAAGACGGGTAAGCAGCCGAACGGCTGGCCGCTCAGCCGCGGCGGAAGGCCGTCGGCTGCAACAGCGTGTTGGGCGGCCCGTAGTGGCTCTTATGCATCAACATCCTTCGACAGGGCACGGTGTACTGCTTTCACCAGTTGCGTTAGCCCCTCTTCCTTGTCAAGTTCGACACCCTGAAACTCCATCGCGTTGGGAGGGAGGTCTCGAAGGCTGGCACCATCTGCCACACAGGGGAAGAAGAACGGTATTTGTTTCTTCATTGCCATTGAGCGTGCGGTTTCTATCTCGAACTCAATTACTTTACTCGCTGCCCTAAGGCTGTTGGGTGTAACGAGTGATAAGAAGGCCGACGATTCCTCCATATTCTGCGTGAGGTACGTTCGGAGTTCGTCCTCATACTGCTCGGCACGAGCCCGCCAGTCCTGGCCGGCAGTCAAAAGCTCCTGTAGATCCTTGTAGCGATGCTCAGGCTCGGAAGTGTTAAAGACCTCAATTGGGTCGCCCAGATCAGCCAACCGCTGCTCCAGCGTTGCCGCAAGCTCCGTCGAGCGACGCGCATCGCGACCAGAATGGCTGAGGAAGGCCTGACGTTTCTTGGATATGAGATTCATCGCGTTTCGTATGTTGACCAAAGTGTGCTGAAGCGCAAGCGGTCGACCTGAAGGAAAAGAATACTTGAGAAGGCTGCTATCGCGCCCTCAGCTGCAAGGCTTTGTTGGGCTGACCGCGAGAGCATCCAATCAACAACTAGTCGCAATCCCGTCCAGCTGCGGCGCGCTCTATCTGAGATGCTTCTCGAAAAACCGCAACATGCGACTCTGAGCTACCTTTGCAGCATCAGGGTTATAGACAGGGCGCGTGTAAGCAAAGAAGCCATGTTCGGCTTCGTAATTATACAATTCAGTTTTCGTCCCTTGCTTTTGCAACATCTCGAAAAGCTTTTTCACGTCCGCCTGCTCGATGCCTGCATCTTTAAGGGCGTAGTGTCCCTGAACGGCGGCACTAATCCTATCGACAACATCAAACGGACCTATGGGACGATTGGCTTCCGGGGGTAATCTGAGAGTTCCGTAAAACGGCACTACCGCACCAACTTCTCTTGATCTTGCCGCAAACATGAGGGCGATTCGCCCACCAAAGCAAAAACCAGTAATGCCAAAGCGCTTGCCCTTAACAAACGATTGTTTTTTAACGTAATCAATGCCAGCCTGAAGGTCCCGAAAAACATGCTCATCAGTTATTTCAGTTCTGAATATCTTTTGCTTTTCTTCCGCTGACATTGAATCCGTTTGGAGAGAGAAAATATTCGGCGCTAGTCCGACAAAGCCGCCTTGCGCCAGAATCGCAGTGGTGTTGGGTATGTATTCCTCTGAAATTTTGTTACCTGCGACTACCAGAACAAGTGGGTAACGTCCCCTTGCTTTCGGGCGTGACAAGTAACCGTCAATCGTATCTTTGCCGCTGCTAAATGTAACTTTCCCGTGCCTGATAGTCGGGTCATCAAGAGCCTTTACTACCGGCGCGCTTGTCCCTTGACTTGACACATCGGAGTTGAATACTGAAACACCTGCCATGATCGCGGCCGCGCCGGAAAGAAAATCTCGCCGCGTCAGGACGTTCCTTCTTTGGTTCTTCAGCACTAGACATAAGAACTGTTAAGCCGACCAATGTCAGAGTTGACTGGGCGGCGCGATTTCATCAACCTTCATCGCACCAAGTTTAATGCGAAACACACTCCCGCCGCTCCGGTCCAACGAGTTGTTCGGCGGCGCACCTTCAAAACAAGCGGCCATTAATCGTATTAGTCACCACTACGTACTCTTTTAGCTCGGCCTTCTGTTGCGCATCAAGCGGAAGGTCCTCGATTATCCGGTTAACCTTCCGTTTGATAAGGTAGCTTGGCGTGGTGCATTTCTCGCCCCAGGCCACCGTGCCTCTGCCAGGATATCCTTTGAAGTTGTAGGTGTTTAGATTAAAGCCACTTGCTCCGTCATGGTTCTCGAAAACGATATTGTATTTCACTACCCCAAAAGAACGGGACACGATAATTCCGTCACCGTTGAAGTGATCAGTGACCTCGTAGGTGGATTTCGCCTCATGGCCCACGCTATCTGCTTTAGGTCATACAAGCGGCTCAATTTCTGGTTTGCGCTGTTGTCGGTAGGAACTGAGATGGATTTATATTGACAAGGGAGCCGAACTCTCTGACGACGAGTTTGAGCAACCCCGGGTTGACCGACAGGGGCGAGGGCACAAGCTAGAACCACTGTCACGAAAGGGAATATTTTCATAATATCGCGAAGCCGCCGAACGCTGGCCTTCAGCTGCGGCGCGCGATCAGCATTCAGCTGAAGGAATAAGGTTACTTGAGAAACATGCTATCGCGCCGTCAGCTGCAAGGCTTTGTTGGATTGCGATGAGGACTTTAGACCTTTCGTCGTTTCGCGGCACTCCCAAGCATGCGACCAAATCGGTATGGAAGCACGGTGTTGATTAGTACCGACAAAATTACCATCCCGAAGAATAGTAGATTCGATTTAAGCGTCAGTGTTTCAGGTAGCAAGGTATCTGGAACCATGGCGAAGCTCAGGCTCCAGGGGAATCCTGCGACAACATGGCCGATGTTGCAAAGCAGACCATCGTTACGAAAACAAGACTCCGATCTTGTCACCCAGAAACTGACAAATGCAAGGTACAGGATCACTGAC
>CAWEIN010000023.1:0-402325 GCA_963809065.1 Blastocatellia bacterium | reverse complement strand
TCGCAGGCCGGCTCAAGTCTGAACAACACGCAGCGTTTGATCCTGCCTTCACGACCCTGAACGTTGGTCTCGTTCACGGCGGTACTGCGAAAAACGTTATTCCCGGCGAGTGTCATTTCACGCTGGAATGGCGGCCTATACCCGGGCAGGATCCGAAGCGTTTACCGATCTGCTGGCCGAAGCAATTGATGAAGAGAAAAGCCGCGATTCCGATTTCACCTGCGAGGTAGATGCGGCCCGCGCCGACGAAGGTTTCGAAACTTCCCCTGGCGCGACACTCGTCACTCTGTTGGAAAAACTCACCGGCAACGAATCGGGCACGGTCGCTTTTGGCACCGAAGCGGCGCAGATGACGGAGCTGGGCGCGCAAGCTGTGGTCTTCGGTCCAGGCAATATTCGCGTCGCCCATCGCACCGGCGAGTTTGTCCCAATTGCTGAACTCGAGGCTTGCGTGAATATTCTTCGGCAGGCAATCGAGCGGTTATGCTTCTAAATCAAGGCCTTTCACAATGGTGGCCTGGTATGAATCTCTGTGCAATCTCAGTGTTCTGTCTGCCTCTGTGGTGAACAACCCACGATGAGAGGTACCACAGAGACACAGAGAACACTGAAGTTGCACAGAGAAGGCCAGGTAAGGACACCACTCATTTCCCGACTCTTCTCTGACGGGGCAACTATCCCGCCTGAAATTCATCGAAAACCTGTCGTTTCATTTTTAGCTTCGAAGAGAACCAAAATGGCCAAAAATCCAGCTACGCTCGATCGTCTGAGAATCGCCACGCCCTGTCCCATTGGATGGGATCAAATGACTGGTGACAGATCGCGTTAGGTTCTGCGACCACTGCCATTTGCACGTCTACAACATCGCGGAACTAAGTCGCACCGAAGCCGAAAAGTTAATCGCTGCTACTGAAGGCCGACTCTGCGCCAGGCTATTCCGTCGCGCCGACGGGACGGTTCTGACCAGGGACTGTCCGGTTGGTTTGCGGGCGCTAAGGCGTCAGGTCGCGAAAAGAACCGCGGCGATATTTGCGGCAATAGTGAGCCTGTCGGGTGCGGCTTTCGGTCAGGAGTCTTTGCGTAAGGACAAGTCTTCAGCATCGACGCAGACGAAAATCACACGCACGGAAATTTCGGATAAAACGGGCACCTTGCTATCTGTAACGGTAACGGATGTACACGGCGCAGCGATTACGGATGCAAAAATCTCGATAACCGACCTTCGAGCTAACGACACAACCAACGCTGCCACCAATGATGAGGGCAGGTTCGATATAGCTTCTTTGGTAGAGGGGATTTACTCGATCAAAATTGAGTCGCCTGGCTTCTTAGCTTACACGGTCAGCAGTGTTGTAATAGAAAGAAGCACTTCTATCAGCGTCAACGTCGTGTTGGAAGTGGGCACTGTTGGCGAAATCGTCATAGTTGAGCCCGCAAGGGTAGGCATCCTAACGATCCTGAAGGGGTGAGCCCCGTTTGATCGACACTCCTCCGGGTACTACTATCTTCGATGAAAAGATGATTCAGAGACTGCCGCACCAGAAATAATATGACTTCTGAGTTAATAAGGGTTTTGTCGTTCTTTGCAGTTCTCTGCCCTTTTGTAGGCCTGGCGCAAACTCCACAAGCGCCGCTAACCAGTCGCGAAGTGGTATCGCTCGTTTACCAATTACCAAAACATCCGGAGTTGCGCGATGAAGTCGTCGAAGAGATTCGCAAACGCGGTATCGGCTTTCCGCTAACCGACGGAATGCGATCGCTGGTGGCAACCAAGAGCGGCAGCGACGCCGTGCTGCGTCGCACACTCGAAGAGGCCGAACGACGACGAGTGAACCCCGCCGCGTCAGCGCGGCCGCCCAATGCGGAAGCGCAGGCTTCTGCTGGATCGCACTCGCGCTGCAACTCTCGCCGCGGCGGAGGCGATGCCCGACTTTTTAGTCAAACAACTAATCAAACGTTCCTATGCTTTCGGCACTACCAACAATTGGATTCCCCAGGACAATCTGACGATTGCGGTCGGCTACCGCGCAAACGCCGGCGAGGAATACAAGGTCCTGGCCATCAATGGAATTCCACTGGCACAGGAAGCGAAGCAAAGTCGCGACTACAGCAAAGATGTTGCCCCCGGTGCGAGTTCGAGTGGAGTTGAATATATCTCGGCAGTTGCCGACGTTTTCAAACCGGAGTCACAAACGGACTTCAAGCTGGCTGATACTGATTTGATCCAGGGTCGCCGCACGCTGGTTTTCGAATATCAAATCGAAAAGCCGCTTTCCCATCTGACCTTGAGTACAACCAATGGTCCGGATAGAGAGTCATCGGCTGTTACGGTCGGTTCGCGTGGACGCGTCTGGATCGATCGCGAAACTAATCGCGTGTTGCGTTTTGAGCAGATTGCCACCGAGATTCCTGGTGACTTTCCGATTACCGCAGCCAGCACGCTTATCGACTATGACTGGGTGACAATCAACGAAAACAAATATCTGCTGCCTTCTCGTTCCGAGATTCTGCTCACCACTACCAACCGCAGCCGGTCGATCCAAAACCGCAATGAGATTCGCTTCCGGGGTTACCAGAAGTTCAGTGCGGAGTTGAAGGTGATCGAAGATATCGACGAAAAGGATTTTCCGCCGGAGGAGAAACCTGAAAAGCCATAACGGCATGAGGCAATCCACCAGGAGTCCCGAACTGACACGAAAAGTTCTGGGTGTAGTTTCTTGTATTTTCGTAGATGGTATCTCTTCTCTCCTTCTAACCACGGTCGTGCTTGTTGCTCTCGTAGCCGGCGCTCCGGCGACGTTTGCACAGACCAAACCTGACAAAGACTACCTCGTTTACGTTTTATCGGAGGCGGCTGACACGATTTCCCTGATTCGTTTCGGACCGAGCGGAGCGCGAATCGATCACGAAGTGCCCACCGGCGACATGCCGATCGATATCGACGGGCCTCATGGAATCGCAATCTCAGGCAATAAACAGTTTTATTACGTTTCGCTGGCCCACGGCAGACCGTTTGGATCGGTCTGGAAATACTCAACCAAAGACGATAGCGTTTTGGGTCACACCCGGCTCGGATTGTTTCCTGCCACGATGGACCTTTCGCCGGATGGCTCGCTGCTGTATGTGGTGAATTTCAACCTACACGGCGACATGGTGCCTTCATCAGTCTCCGTAGTCGCTACCGAGCCGATGCTGGAAGTTGCACGCATTCCGACTTGCACGATGCCGCATGGCTCACGCCTTAATGCCGACGGAACCAAACACTATTCAGCCTGCATGATGGACGATTTGCTGGTGGAAATTGACACCGCAACTTTAAAAGTTTCGCGACATTTCCTGCTGACTAAGGGCCGGGAGATGGGCATGAACGGCTCGCCGGCAGCGTCTAGAACCGAGCAATCGGCGATGGCCGGAATGAAAAGACCACAAACCCCACGAGCTTCGCCGAAACCGAAACACATGGACATGGGTGGTCATGGAATGGAACCGCCCAAACCCGGCGATGTTTCCTGTTCGCCTACCTGGGCGCAACCATCGACTACGGGTTCGTCAATTTTTGTCGCCTGCAATAAGTCTGACGAGATCGTCGAAGTAGATGCCTCGAAGTGGAGCGTGAAACGACGCATTCCCGCGCGCCCCGGCGTTTACAACCTGGCGACTACCAAAGACGGAACGCGATTACTCGCAACCAATAAACGTGATCAGTCTGTATCGGTAGTGGAACTCAAGACCGGACGTGAACTCGCGCATATTCCGACGCGTCGAAAAGTGCTTCATGGAGTTGTTGTTTCGCCTGACGATCGCTATGCATTTGTCTCTGTGGAAGGGGTTGGGTCCGAACCCGGAACCGTGGAAGTAATCGATCTTGCCACCCTTAAGACCGTTGCAAGCGTGGACGTTCCAGAAGAAGCCGCCGGCATTGAATTCCTCAGAACAGAGCCCACCAAGGTAGGCGAGGTCCGCAAACTGAATTAGATGCTCTGATTCTGTTGACCCGCTAAAGCTGACTGAGCCACCTGGCGTCCTCACCTGTAGACACGTCTCTATCCTTTTGTGTGGAATGTTTAGTTGAACGAATCATTGCAGTAGGCGCATCTCATTTTAATCATCGTACTAGAGCGAGTTGCGAAGCTTCGGTATGCTCATTGCTGTAATGAGAATGTGCGGGGACCCCCAGCCTCTCCGCAAAGTAATTGATTTACGGAGTACCTCCCAGATGAAGCCCAGAATTCTAATTGTTGACGACGACGATGCTATCACCCAGCAACTCTTTTGGACGCTAAGTGATGACTACGATGTGGTCACGGCAAACGACTTGGCGTCGGCGGTGCGTCGGGCCACGATCTATGAGCCGGCCGTTTCGATTCTTGACCTGCATTTGCCGCCTGAGGTCGAGTCACCCGAAGTTGGATTACGCGTGCTTGAGTATCTCAAGACGCACCTCCCGGATTCCAAAGTCCTGGTCATGACCTCGGCACACGGAATGGAGACTCGCAACGCCTGTTACGCCGTGGGCGCCGATGAATTTCTCGACAAGCCTTTCGATACAGAAAAGTTGCTGACCACAATGCGTCGGATGGCACCGCGTTCTCTGGAACTAGTCTGAAGAGCAGGATTCAGGGCTCAGGAGTGAGAATGCAGCAGGGTCTTATTCTTAATTCTGAGTCCTGAGTCCTTAATTCTGAGTTTCCCGCCTTCATACTGACTTCTCCCTGCCCGTCTGCGATAATAACTCCCTCGCAAAAAGTCCAAATCGGTTTCTAAGTAGAGATTCATGAGTGAAGCAAGCGACATGGTGAGCGGTGTGAGTGAACTCCCACTCTTCCCGCTTTCGGTGGTTTTATTTCCCGGGGTACCCCTGCCGCTACACATTTTTGAGCCCCGCTATAGACAAATGCTGCGGGATGTTCAGGCCCGTGACAGTCTCTTTGGCCTCTCCTTTTTCGACGCCTCCAGCTCCACTCGTGAGATGCCGCCCGTTGGCAGTATCGGTTGCGTAGCCAGAGTAACTGATACTCAGGGCTTTCCGGATGGGCGCTCGAATATTCTTACCGTTGGCCTTATCAGATATCGCATTGAAGAATATGTGGACCGCGGCGATCCATATCTGGTGGTGCGGGTCAGTTATTTTGAAGATGAAGACGAGAAGGACGAAGCGTTAGAAGAGTGTTCCCGCGAAGTTGCGGAGACGTTTACTCGCATAGCTCGCGCGGTGCGTGTAATCAACGACGAGCGGGCAAATTTACCCGACATCGCCGACACTGAGCCGGAACGACTTTCATTTCTGGTCGCCGCCGCTATGGAAGTAGAACCAGAGGTGAAACAGGAAATGCTGGAACTACGCTCAACTTCCGAGCGCTTGCGGCGCTTGCGCGACATCCTCGCGCGCGCTGTGTCCGGTTACGAAGAACGGGCGCGGGTCCATGAGCTCGCCAAGAGGAATGGGCACAGCGGAAAGAAGATTGAGATTGAATGAGGGTTGCGTCGAGCGCTAAAGTGATTTGCTGGGACCGCGGGCGTCACACCCGCAATGAGCGCGAAGCGCGAAAAATGAATTCAGTGGTTGAAGGCCCTAACAATGAAATATCCGTGCGGGTGCTTTTTTTTGGCGCCGCGCGAGATTGCTGTGGGACACGCCGAAGTTGACTTCGTTTTGCATGGCACTCCGACCGCTGAAAATGCTTTCGCTCAGGTAATGGAAAAATTTCCAAGCCTGGCACGGTTCGGACGCTCGCTTTTATTTGCGGTGAATCAGGAATATGCCCGCGCCGATCACGAGGTTCACGACGGTGATGAACTGGCAGTGTTTCCTCCGGTAAGTGGTGGTTCCGCGAAAGCCGCCGACTCGGGCGCGTCCATCACGAGGGACAAATACCAATACGACTTCTTCGAATTAACCACGATCCCGATCGATGTCGGTTCAGTTGTGCGTCGAGTCGTTTTACCGGAATGCGGCGCCACTGTCAGCTTAGACGGATACGCGCGCGAATGGACTCGCGGTCGCAGAACTCTTTATCTGGTCTATGAAGCTTACGAGCCGATGGCACAACGCGAACTCAAACGGCTGGGAACTGAGGCTCACGAGCGCTTCGACATTGCGCATATCGGCATAGTGCACCGGACCGGGCGGTTGGAAATTGGCGAGACGAGCGTTGTGATAGCCGTTAGCGCACCGCATCGGCGCGCCGCGTTTGAAGCCTGCGAGTGGGCTATTAAGGAACTAAAGCGCACCGTGCCGATTTGGAAAAAGGAATTTTTTGAAGACGGCGAGGTGTGGGTGGAAGGAGAAGCGGGGACTGGGGGAAAGGGTAAAGGGGAAGGTAGAGCAGCGGTTATCTGTACCCCTTCTCCTCTACCCGTTCCCCTTTTCTTTATTCCACCACAAAGTTGACCCGCTGTGACGTGCTTCGCTTGGCAATCTGATCCGTCGCGGTGACCAGTAAAACAATAGTGCCCGGGCGGCAAATCTTTCAGAGCGATCTCGGACCAACTGTTCCGGCCGCAGACGGTCGACAAAATGGCCTGGCGATCGATTAGCTCGGCATTTCCTCGGTCTCTTCAGCCGAGGCCTCAACCAGCGACGCGCTGGTCACTCGATCACCTTCATCCGTCTTGATCAACCTGACGCCCTGCGCGCTGCGTCCGGTTTTGCGGATTTGTCCGGCCTCGAGCCGAATCAACTTGGCTTGTTGAGTGATGATCATGATCTCCGAGTCGGCATCGACCGGAAAGACAGCTACGACCTTGCCGGTCTTTTCAGTCGTCTTCATATTGATAACGCCCTTGCCGCCACGCGATTGCAGGCGGTACGTGGTGATTGGCGTCTGCTTGCCATAACCCTGTTCGGAAACGGAAAGCATCTTCTCAGAGTCATCAGCAGAGACCGGGCAAAGAGAAACGACGTAGTCATCCTTGCGCAAGTCGATGCCGCGAACGCCGCGAGTGGCACGGCCCATCGGCCGAACATTCTTCTCGTCAAAGCGAATGGCCTGGCCATCGTGCGTCGCAATAAAAATACGCTTGGTGCCGTCGGTCAACACCACGTCAAGCAACTCATCGCCCTCATCGATATTGATCGCGATGATGCCGTTGCTGCGAATATTCTGGAAGTCGGCAAGCGAAGTCTTTTTGATAGTGCCTTTGCGTGTGACCATGACCACATATCGTCCGGCAGCGAAATCACGCACGGGCACCACGCCGGCAAGTTTTCGATCGGAGGGGATGTTGATCAGGTTGACCACCGCCTTGCCGCGCGCCGAAGCGGCAGCGTCAGGAACTTCGTGAACTTTCAACTTGTAAACCATGCCATCATCCGTAAAGATCATGATGTAGGCATGTGTGGAAGCAATGAAGAGATGCTCAACGTAGTCGCTGCCCTTGGCAGCCGCCCCAAAGCGTCCCTTGCCTCCGCGACCCTGCCGTTGATACGTCGTAACCGGAGTTCGTTTTATGTACCCGCTGTTGGTGACGGTAATCGCCACATCTTCATCAGCAATCAAGTCTTCGATTGAATACTCGACGCCTTCATCAACGATTTCGGTCCGGCGAGCGTCGCCAAACTCTTTCTTGACCTCTTCCAGTTCCTCGCCGATCACGCGCCGCAACGATCTTTCATTGGCCAGGATCTCTTCCAATTCTGCGATGAGCTTAATGATCGATTCATACTCGTCGGTGATTTTCTGGCGTTCCAAAGCCGATAAGCGGCGCAACTGCAGATCGAGGATCGCCTGCGCCTGGATCTCGGAGAACGCGAGCCGCTCCATCGTCTTTTGGAGTTTTCCTAAGTAGGTTTTGAGCGCCACATCGGTAGGCGCGCCCTTCCAGGTCTTTACTTCGCTCATCGTCTTCATCTGAGCCGTGAGCCATTGCCGCGCCTCGTCCACCGAGCGCGAATTGCGTATTAAGGTAACGATGTAGTCAAGCGCATCAATCGCCTTAGTCAAACCTTCGAGAATATGCGCGCGCGCGCGGGCTTTCCGTAAATCGTATTCTGTTCGGCGGCGCACCACTTCGCGGCGGAAGTCAATGAAGCACTCCAGCATCTGCTTCAGATTCAAGACACGCGGCTGGTTGTTAACGATCGCCAGGTTGATCACGCCAAACGAAGACTGCATCGGCGTCATCTTGTAGAGCTTGTTCAACACAACCTGAGGAACCGCATCCCGCTTAAGCTCCACCACGATACGCATACCGCTGCGGTCCGACTCGTCACGAAGATCCGAAACGCCTTCGAGCTTCTTCTCATTGATTAGCTCCGCGATTCTTTCGAGCAGTCGCGCCTTATTTACCTGAAAGGGAATTTCGGTGATAACAACAGCATCACGCTCCCCGGTACCTCGACCAATTCGATCGATTCCGGCGCGCGCCCGCATCTGAATAATCCCGCGTCCAGTTAAGTACGACTTCTTAAGCTCCTCGCCACCATAGATAAAACCTCCGGTAGGAAAGTCAGGTCCTTTCACAATTTCCATGAGAGCTTCAATCGTGATGGACGGATTACGCAGGAGGGCAACGGTGGCATCGATGATTTCAGTCAGATTGTGTGGCGGAATCTTGGTGGCCATTCCCACCGCAATTCCATCTGAGCCATTGATCAGCAAGTTGGGAATGCGCGTTGGCATTACCTTCGGCTCGCTCAATGACTCGTCGTAATTAGGTTGAAAATCGACCGTTTCCTTTTCAAGGTCGGCCAGCATTACATTGGCCACGCGCGCCATGCGAATTTCCGTGTAGCGCATTGCAGCGGCTGCGTCGCCATCGACCGAACCGAAGTTTCCCTGACCGTCAACCAGTGGATAGCGCATGGAAAACTCCTGCGCCAATCGAACAATCGTGTCGTAGACAGCGGTGTCGCCGTGAGGGTGGTATTTACCAATCACGTCGCCGACGATGCGGGCACTTTTCTTATATGGCTTGTTATAAGTATTGCCGAGTTCATGCATCGCCCAGAGCACGCGACGGTGGACAGGTTTGAGTCCGTCCCGTACGTCAGGCAGGGCGCGTCCGATGATCACGGACATTGCGTAGTCGAGATACGACCGACGCATCTCGTCTTCAATGTTTATAGGTTTGTGTTCCGAAGCTGTTTCCATCCTGTTGACCTTTCCAGTACAATTCACCCGCCAACTTTACTAGAGTTGTGCGCACTGACGCGCGCGCGGACCTCGGTTTTATCAGCCTCTAGCCTGGGCTTAACTTTTTCTGATGTGATCTTTTTCGCGCAGAATTCCAGCCACCAAGTGGCGCGCGTTAATTAGCTCAAAAGGGCCTTGAAAAGTAAGGGTTATTGTAGCCTGAACGGCTGCTTTTTGGCAAACTCAAAAGGCCCCCAAACCCTAGTAAAATCAATAGCTTCGACCCCGTGCCGACTTTGAGAATTGTTCCTATCCCAGAGAACTTTAATTCTGTCGAAATTCGACCCCCGATCCGTCGTGCTTAACCCCGCGATCCTCTTATGTCTGAACAACGAAATTGGAAGCGTATTCGCGAGCGGCTGGAACTAAAACTTCCCGTCCGCGTGCGCTTTCGGGAGACTGCAGATCTGGAGTGGAGTGAAATTACGCGGCTGATCGACGTCACTCCGTTTGGCGTTGGTTTTAGTCTGAAGCGACCGATCGAAAAAGGGCGGCTGCTGCATATGACTATTCCCATGCCGCGGCAATTGCGAGTCTTTGATCACGTTGAGGATCAGTATAAGGTCTGGGCGCTGGTACGCTATGTCAGACCACTAGAGACCGCAGACGGTAAATCGCCACAGTTCGAGGTTGGGGTTGCGTTTGTGGGAAAACAACCACCACGTAGCTATGAAGCGAACCCTGCGCAGCGTTACGAAGTTGGGTTATCGAAACCGGGTCAGCTCACTAAAGTCGAGGAGTGGGTTCCGGCAGAGCTGGATCAAACCGACAAAAGGATCGGAACGCGGCATAATATTCCAGTGGATATGTTGATCGAAATCTTGAACGAGGAGGGAGAGGTCGAAGCGAGCGAGCACACCGTGACCGAGAACATCAGCCAACAAGGCGCTACAATTTATACGACCCTCAGTCTGCCGGTGGGGCGTTTTATACGGTTGTCTAGTAAACAATTCCAACTGTCGGTCTATGCTGCGGTTCGTGGTTTCAGCATGGGACCATCCGGCATACCGCGCATTCACGTCGAGTTCATCGATCGTCAATGGCCGCTGTAAGATCCGGCGCAGGCTCCTATGATGAAAACCAGATGTAGTTTCCCGTCCCGCTACCTTCTGCTCAATACTTGTAACTCTCCCGAGCCACGTGAGTAATCCCGAAACAATGTCAGACAAGAGGGCGGGTGCCGATTCCAAGCGCGTTGAAACGGCGTTGCCGGAATGGTCGATCAGTCTAATGCGACCCATCATCGCTCTGGGGAGCAAAGTGTTCTGGAGACTGGAACATAAGGGCATTGAAAATATTCCGAAAGACGGCGGTTTAATCATTGCCGCAAACCACCAGAGTTATGGCGATCCATTTTGGCTGGCGGTACCCGTGAAGAGACCGATTAGATTCCTCGCCTGGAGTGAGGCGTTTTCGTGGCCTTTAGTCGGCAAGGCAATCAGACTGTTGGGCGCTTGGCCGCTTAACGTTCAGGCAAGCGATCCGGCGGCGATTCGCCGTTCGTTAACGTGGCTGCGCGATGCCGGCGTGGTTGTAATTTTTCCCGAGGGAGGTCGGGGGCTGCCGGACGGTTCGATGGCACGGATGAAGGGTGGCGCAGTGCGAATGGCGCTGGAGGCTGATGTTCCGATTCTTCCGGTAACAATTCGGGGCGGCAATCGAGTCTGGCCCGCCAACAAACTACTTCCGCGACCAGGAAAAGTCGAAATCGTCTATCACCCCGTTATGCACGTCAAGCAATTGCCAAACGAAGAAGCCCGCGCTTGCGCTCGTCGAGAAACAGAACGACTGTCGGAGATCATACGCTCGGCGCTCTAGCTTAGTTGGCCCCAAGTACACGCATCATGGCGCTGTGGACGAGAACATTGCTGGCCAGCACCTTGGGCGTAAAAATGTTCAGCGGGCCACCGGCGAAATCTGTTACGCGCCCGCCGGCTTCTTCAATAAGCAGCACCCCTGCTGCCACGTCCCATGGGTTTAAGCCGTCCTCCCAGAAGCCATCGAAACGCCCACAAGCCACATAGGCGAGGTCGATTGCCGCCGAGCCATCGCGCCTGACCGCCTGTGCCTTCATCGTGAAGTTTGCGAATTCGCGCGCGAAGTCCGGCCGTTCCCGAACGTTGTAGGGAAAGCCGGTACATAGCATCGCGTTGTTGAGCTCCGCAACTTCCGACACGCGCACGCGGCGTCCGTTCAAATGCGCGCCCTGGCCGCGTTCAGCCGCAAACATTTCATCACGCGTGGGATCGTAAACCACCGCGACCTCGATAGCACCGGAGCGTTCGAGTGCGATTGAGACACAGAAGCAGGGATATCCGTGCGCGTAGTTCGTCGTGCCATCGAGCGGATCGATGATCCAACGCCACTCTGTCTGTCCCGACGCTAACTCGACTCCCGGGGTAGCGCCGGATTCTTCAGCAAGAATTGCGTGACGGGGATAGTGGGACTGGATGCGGTCGATGATCAGTTTTTCCGAAGCGAGATCCGCTTCGGTAACCAGGTCGATATCGCCTTTGTTAGACACGGTGAGCGCCCGCCCGAGACGATCCGCGAGAATCGCGCCAGCGTCGCGAGCGGTTTGGATTGCAAAGTTGAGCAAATTCTTTTTTCCCTGGTTTGGTGCGCCGACCGGTCGAAAGCATATCGCAAACGTCAGCTCGTCGCGAACGCGCCACCACTTTGGAGTGCGGTGACCTGTCACCGCTTTCGTCTGTCGCGACCTGTCGCGACGCTGCTGGCGACTGGTCGCCAGCGACAAAGCGCCGACAGGTCGGCGCACTCCAAAAGCACGCCCACATTGACATAAAGCACCGGCTGGTTATCCTACCTTTCAATAACCTGACTGTGGTTCGTCGGATTTGGTCGCGCCGAACGAGATTCTCGAAGGAGAATGGTATTCATGAAAAGAACAGTTCCGCTGCTGCTCACCGTAGTCATTTTTCTGGCGTCGGCGGCTCCGGCACTCGCCTGGGGCGACGACGGCCACCAGACCGTGGGTAAAATCGCTTCACTGCGCATCAAACCACGAACTGCACAAAAGCTTGCTCAGATTTTAAAGCCCGGCGAAACGCTCGCCAACATTGCCAGCTGGGCCGACACAGTGAAGGAGCGCATGGGAAAAACTGATCCCGATCCAGACACGAATGCGTTCCTTCAGGACCTCGCGCACAACGAGAAAAATCGAGAGTGGCACTACGACGACCTGCCGCTCAATTGCAGAAACTATCAAACCTGCACCGGCTTCACTCTAGATAACGACGTCGTCCACATGCTGAATATCTGTATTCGCACGCTCCAGGGACATCCTGACCCAAACCATCCGCTGAGCCAGCGCAACGCGTTAAAATTGTTGGTCCATTTTATCGGCGACCTGCATCAACCGCTGCACGTCGGCTGTGGCTTCATAGATGTCAACGGTCCCAACGGCACTATCCTGATTGCCAGGGATCCACAGGTGGTCAAACTGAAGAATTTACCGAGTGACAATGGCGCCAATCAGTTAGTAATCGATAACAACAAAAAGAAGTTGCACGGATTGTGGGACTTTGATCTGGTTACCTCGTTGATGCAGCTTACTGATAAAACTACTCCCGAAACCCTGGGACCTTTCCTGAAGGCGACTGTGCGGCCGAAACCACGCTGGAACCCGAATGGGCCGGTTAGCACGTGGGGAGCGCAGTGGGCTACCGATTCTCTGCTGCAATCGCGGAATCATACTTATCAGGGTTTGAAGATTACCGGGCAGCGCACGATCACTGTCACCACGCGCGACGGACAGCCGGTTGTGCGCAACGGTCAGGTGGTTACTGATATCGTCTACGACATCACGCGACCGGCCAACTACGATAGGCTCAATCGCGAACTGGTGCGTCAGCAACTGGCGAAGGCGGGCTACCGTCTGGCGAAATTGCTTGATGCGATCTATGGTTAGTGGCCAGTGATCAGTGGCCAGTGGCCAGTAATACTCTTAGGTCGAATCGAATTACTACCGACCCACTACTACCAACACTTCATACTGACCACTGGCCACTGACCACTGATTTATTACCTATGAACAAAATAAATCTTCGCGAAAAGCTTTCGCTCATACACGATCATTGGAACCCGCGCATCATCGGCGAGCTAAACGGCCAGTATCTGAAGCTGGTGAAGTTTGTGGGCCCATTCACGTGGCACCATCACGAAGCCGAAGACGAAATGTTTCTGGTCGTGCAGGGTCGATTTCGTATGGAGTTTCGCGAGAATAGCGACAACCCCTCGGAACCAGGCGAACAGAAAGAAGTTTGGCTGGAAGAAGGTGAATTTATGATTGTGCCGCGTGGTGTCGAGCACCGGCCTGTCGCAGATGAAGAAGCTGAAGTGCTGCTTTTCGAACCAGCAACCACACTGAATACGGGGAACGTGCAGGACGAGTTTACCGTACCTAAACTCGACTGGCTCTAAAACTATTGTCGATAACACCCTGTCTTGTGTGAAGATAAGCAAAACCCCTGAACGGAGGCTCCTGACCTTGAAAAAAATTCTGACTCCCCTCGTCGTACTTCTTTTAGTGTTTGCCGCCGCTGCGGTAAACATCCAGGCGCAAAATGCACTAGGTCAACACAGCGCTGCTGAAAGGCAATTAGCGTCCAACAATGCAAAGGCGTTAACTCCTCCGACTGTCTCACCCGCTACGCAGGGCGTGATTAACTCCCTTTCGCAGTTGCCGGAAGCGGACGTCCTGATCTACATCAACCCCCAACGCATCATCAACGAAGTCCTGCCAAAATTCCTGTCGGCTAAAGATCTGGAGGAAATGCGCAAGGGTTTTGAAGCAGCCAAAACACAAGCCGGTGTTGATCCTGCCAAGGTCCAATATCTGGTCATCGCTGTTCGTTTCAAAAAGCCGACCGCCGATCTTAACTTCCAGGCGCCGGAAATTATGGTGGTCTCCAGCGGAGACTTCAGCGCCGAAGCATTAATGGGGTTAGCGCGCATGGCTTCGCAGGGTAAGCTCCGCGACGAGAAGTATGGCAACAAAACGATCGGGTTGATGACAATCGAACCGATCGCAAAGGAGTCGGAAAGGAATCCGCTGCTGAAATCCTTCACGGAGCTTGGAGTAGTAGCGCTCAGCGCTAACACCATAGCCACGGGGAGTCCAGGATATTTAAGAGCGGCAATCGATGCCGGCGACGGCAAAGAACGCATCAACACGGCCGCGCTAAATTCGCTCGTGCGCGACCCAAACGCTCTAATAAGTTTCGCCGGCTCACCCTGGGGTTCATTTGCGAAGAGCTTCGGCATGTTGGGAACGGAGACAACACCGCGAGCGCCGCGTTGTGAATCGAAGATTGGCGACTTCTACGCCGCTCTGACAATCGATGCGACCAACTTCATGTTTCGTGGCGTATCGAACGCTGATAATCCCGATACCGCGAAGATACTGGCGAATCTGTATTCAGGTCTGCTGCAATATGCAACCAGCTCGATAAAGGATCCCGGTGCACAGTCAGTTCTGAAGGGATTGGCAATCACTGCAGAAGGCGATGACGTGTTGCTGCGCGCCGATTTCCCTCAGCAGATGGTAATCGAGATGATTCAGCAGCAGATGAAACCGAAACAAATAACAACTGTGACACCCGCGGACGTGTTAACAACAACGAAACCCCCTGTGAGACGACGGAGAACCAGACGCCGGCATTAAGTGCAGGGTTGGAAGTGGATCCAACGTCATCAGCGGTTGCCGTGCTGACGGCGATGATCACGCCGGCGGTATTGATTTCTGCCTGCGGCAGCATGATTCTGTCCACTTCTTCGCGTTTGGGACGAGTTGTCGACCGCGTGCGCACGCTTTCGGACAAGCTGGAAGAGCTCGCCGGGAGGAATGCAGCGGAGACTAAAGAACGACAGGGCGTGATCTTTGCGCAGCTGGACAAGCTAACCAGCCGCGCGCGAATCCTGCAACGTTCGATGGTGGCCTTTTATCTGGCTACCGGAATGTTTGTCGCCACTAGCGTGGCCATTGGTTTGGTCGCAGTCGTACCCAGCAGTCCGCGTTACAACTACGTACCAGTGATTGTGGGACTGTTGGGCGCGTGCTGTCTTTTTTATGGCAGCATCTTGTTAATCTTCGAAGCGCGCCTGGCGCTCAGCACCATTCACGCGGAGATGGATTTCGTTTGGCGGCAGGGCACGCGGGTCGCGCCGCAGGATCTGGTTGAACAGCACAAACCGCATTTTGTGCACTTTCGGAGCCGGAAGTGAGTCCTCAATCTGAGATCTCAAATCTCAGATCTCAGATTCCTTCGATCAAGAAAAGATGCGTCACGCTTCCACCACAGTGACTCCCCGCTACCTCGAACTACTCGCCACGGGTGAACTACAACACCGTGTGGCAGCACTCGAAGCCCTTCTCGAACGTTGCACCGTCTGCCCGCGCGATTGCTTCAACAACCGTTTGCAAAACGAAATCGCGGCTTGCTATTCGGGCCGGCTGCCAATTGTCTCTTCCTATACAGCTCACTTTGGTGAAGAGCCTGCCCTCGTCGGCACAAACGGCGCGGGCAATATTTTCTTTGGCAACTGCAATCTCCGTTGCGTCTACTGTCAGAACTACCAAATCTCACAAACTCACAAGCAGCAGCTCAAGAATGAGATAACTCATGAACGTCTGGCAGAAATCATGCTCGAGCTGCAGGCGAAAGGCTGTCATAACATCAACTTCGTTTCGCCTACTCACTTCGCGCCACAGCTTGCGCGTAGCGTGCTGCTGGCAGCGCAGGCGGGATTGAAGCTGCCGATTGTCTATAACACCAACGCCTACGACTCAGTCGAGGTATTACGGCTGCTTGAAGGGATCGTTGACCTCTATTTGCCCGATCTCAAATATGCAGAAGACGAAGCGGGCTATCTTTATTCCAAGGTTCCGGGCTACAAGGAACATGCGCGCCGAGCCATCGCCGAGATGTATCGGCAGGTGGGCGATGATTTAATTTTTGGCGAAGATGGTTTGTTGCAGCGCGGGCTTATCATCCGTCTTCTGGTTTTGCCAAACGACATTGGCGGCGTGCGCGAGTCGCTCGAGTGGATCAAAGACGAGCTCAGTCCGCGCGTCGCAGTTTCATTGATGGCCCAGTATTACCCAACGCATCAGGCAGCCACCAGCAAGCGTCACATTCTGTTGTCTCGACGCATCACTGAGACTGAATGGCTGCGCGCTCTCACGGCGTTAGATGAATTAGGAATGGAAGAAGGCTGGCAGCAGGAGTTTGACGGCGCCGCTTACTACTATCGCCCCAACTTCGAGGATGCTCGCACCCCGTTCAAAGACATCCGAGACTTCACGTCCTGATCTCAAATACAGTCCAATATTTTTCGAGCTACGATTTGTTCGGGTTGAGGTGGTGTGTAGTGTGCTCGGTCACAGAAGCGGGAGCGGCAATCCGGCTATCGGGGCCTGGCAGGTCGTTTGTCGTTTGCCCGCCGCTGGACAGTTGGCTGGCGGGGTAAGCGTTTTGGGCTCGCGCCTCCAGTTCCCTTTGCGACTGCGCGTCCGCCGATCGATCGGCAATAGTCTTCCTCGGAACTGTGAAGGCAAGTCCGTTGATGACCAGGCCCAGCCCGACCAGAAACGCGATAACGCCGAGAGAGATAAAGGGAATGAGATCGTGAGCGTTGATACTCATCAAGAAGATCAGCAAAGCCGCACCGAGGCCGCTGGCGGCTAGAATAACGCCGGCTCGTACTCGTCTCAGCCGCTTCTCTTCCGGCGACTCAAGAAACTTTTCAATCTGCGGCAGAACATCTTCCGCCACTTGCTTCAGTTCCCGCGAGCCCTCCATTTCCCGGATCTTCTCGGCCATCACCCGCGTGATCTCTTCGCGCGCCGAGACTGCCGACGCCGTAATTGTATCCGGCCGCTCGAGTCCTCTGCGCACACCGCCCAGGTCTGTGCCGCAAGCGCGGCAATACTGGCTGACTTGTCGTTCTTCTGAACCGCAGGTGGGACAATACATAGTGCAGGGTTATACGGCGTCTCGCGGCGGCGAAGTTCCTTGGTAGCGCAAACTGTTAGTTTGCGCCCGCTTCCACTGCCGCTCGCTGAATTGCGTGCAAACTCGCAAACTAACAGTTTGCGTTACGAGTCTTCGATCCTTCACGCCGCGCCAAAACGCGACGCGATCTTTGATCTCGGCAGCCGCATCTTTCGGCTCAGGGTAATACCACGCCGCATCCTTGTTCGTTTCGCCGTTAACAACCAGGTTGTAGTAGCTGGCCTCGCCTTTCCAGGGACAGTGTGTATGGCTATTGCTCGACTGCAGATACTCCAGGTTGACGGCCTCAGGCGGAAAGTAGTGATTGCCTTCAACGACGACGGTATCGTCGCTCTGCGCTATTACTGCGTTGTTCCAGATGGCCCTCATAAGTAAGACCGTGAAGAGTGAAAAGTGAAAGGTGAAAAGTCAAGTATGAATCAGAACATTGTTTTCATTAGACCTTTCACTTTTCACTTTGCACTCTTCACTTTTCACTCTCTTTTCTTACCCGCCACTCACCGCCGGCAGAATCGTAATCTCGCAGTTGTCCGGTAGCGTCGTGTCGAGTAGTTCCTTGCGTCGCACGTTGTCGTCGTTGAGGAAAATGTTTACGTGCTGCCGGAGTTTTCCCTGTTCATTCAACACGCGATCGCGCAAGCCGACGTGCCGGCGCCACAAAGTATCAAGAGCTTCCCCAACAGTTGCAGCCGGCGCGTCAACGACGATCTGGCTTTGTCCGTTGGTAAAGTCAGTTAAGAATCCGGTGACATTGAAAGTGATCATAATGTATCACTAATTAAGGAAGAACCCCTTCGGGAACCATCCATGGGTGAAGGTCGATTGCTAACCTCCCAGCCTTCACCGCGGGATCGGTCTCGGTCAGAGCGCGTGCTTCCTCAATCGACGCCACCTTGAAAACAAAGATTCCGCGAAGTTGGCCGTTATCGCCAAACGGACCGGCAACCACAAGCTTTTTCATTTCCGCCAGACGAACTATGTTTGCGATGTGCGCCTTTTGCAGTTCCTCGGTGGCTGGTGTTTTTTCCGGCGTCCATTTCTCGCCACGCGTCAGCAAAGCGAGGTAAGCGGTCGTGAACTTGACTGGAGTAGAAGGTTTCTTCATCACATCTTCCGACCACCAGGGATGCATCTCGGCGACAAAGAATCCGGCCTTCACCGCCGGATCGGCGTCGGCCCAGGTGCGCGCTTCCTCGGCTGACTTGGCGCGAAAGATGAAAATGCCGGCGATGTCGCCGTCGTCCGCGAGCGGTCCGGCGATGACGGCCTTCCCGGATTCAAGCAGGGACATAACATTCGCTATATGTCGAGACTGCAGGTCAGCCGGCATTCCCGCGGCCTTGTAATTCGGACCGCGTTTCAATAGCGCCATGTGAAACTCGATTAACTTATGTTCGGGTTCCTTTTTATCCTGGGCCCGACCGATTGCAACGGCTGCAATTACCGACAAAACAAGTAGGGCGCCAGCGAGGGATTTTTTCATTGGTTTTTCCTGATGTTTCTGGTTGTGGTTCTGGGGAGCTTACTGTACCTGCGCTGCCTTCACACAAACTACGGGCGGCAAACTCTCGAGAATCGCGTTCCATGACTCGCCACTGTCGGCAGAGCCGAACAGTTTTCCACTGCGTGTACCGAAGTACACTCCGGTGGGTTGCAGGTGATCCGCTGACAGACCGTCGCGTAGTACCGTCTCCAGCGCGTTCTCCTGCGGCAATCCATTTCCTACGGCATCCCAGGACTCGCCGGCATTCTGTGTGCGATACAGTCGCAACTTCCCTTCCGGCGTGCAACGAAACTCGTCTGACTCAAGTGGAATAATGTAAACACTGTCGGCATTGTTGGGATCGATCTCCATAGCAAAACCAAAGTCCGACGGAACACCGTTAGCGATGTCTGTCCAGGAGTCTCCACCATTCTCAGTCTTGTATAAACCCCAGTGGTTCTGCAAAAACATGCGTTCTGGGTTTGTAGGATGACTGACGATCTTGTGAACGCACTGTCCCCATTCCGGATATTGCTGACCTTCAGGCAGAAACTGCGCGCGTACGCCCTGGTTGCGAGGCTGCCAATTTTCGCCACCGTCGTCAGTTCGATAAACGCCTCCGGTCGAGATGGCGATGAACAAGCGTTTACTGTTTGAAGGATCCGGGAGAATCGTGTGCAGACATAAACCACCGCCGCCCGGCTGCCACTGCGCGCGATGCGGATGATCGTACAGACCCTGTACCAACGACCACGTTTCGCCGGCATCAGTTGATTTGAATAATGCGGCCGGTTCGACTCCGCAGTACAAAGTATCGGGTTCGTCGGGATGTCCCATGGCAATCTGCCAGATCTGTTTTACCGACGAGTCCGCAGATTCGGGAAACTTTACGCCGTAGGTTTCCGGCTCAGTCCAGGTTTTCCCAAAGTCATCTGATGAACTCAAATACGAGCCCCAGAAAGGACTGTTGACTGCTGCCCAGAGACGCTTGCGTCCATTACGATCATCGTAGGCAAGTGCGTAAATCGCGCGGCCGGGGAAATAAGGTCCGCCGACTTCCCATTGCTTCCGGTCCTTGTTTGAGCGAAGTACAAATGCGCCCTTCATCGTGCCGGTCAGTAAGAGCACGTCGCCGGCTGCTGCTTCAATATGGATAGGTTTCGGCATTAAGGAAACTCCAGGGGTGAAATTTTCTGAACGGTGGTTTGCATTATAGAGAAGGAGCAGACCAGCGCAAAGACGAGCGTCGAAGATTTTTCTGATCCAAAAATCCGGAAGGGGTTATAGCTCAAGCCAGCATTGACCTGGTTTGAAACCTCTGTGGGTCCTCCGTGGCACAGAGGAAGATTGCTACTGGAAACCCCAAACTCAAGAATTCTCACGCCATTCGCACTTTATAAGAAACATTCGGAAAAACTTTGAAGCACTGAAGGGTTGAAGACGGGAGGAAACCCGGCCGAACCCTTGGCCAGGCCTTTACTCGTTGCCAATAGCCCCCATGGCCATCGAAGTCATATCGATCTCCGACTCCGGTCGCACTTTTTCACCACGCAAGTTTGCGGCACGTCTGTTCTCCTTTTTTCATGGACACCCTCAAAGTAACCGCCGGCTTGTGCTTCGTTCATTGTGCGGGCTGTTCGCAATTGCCCTGACGATTGGCGGCGATTCACTTCTCTCTTCCTACAAATATTATTCGCGAATAATTGATGCGCGACTGGCGAGTGGTTACTTGACCAGTCGTCCCGGTCTCTACGCCGCACCCCGTCTATTCCGGGTTGGCCAGAAACTATCACGCGCGGATCTCATCGTTTCGTTGAGGCGGGCCGGCTACGTGCAATCGGAAGGCAGCAATGTCTGGAGCGGCAGCTTCCGGGAATCAGCCGCCGCGATTGAAATACGGCCTAACTCAATTCAGGTCCGCTCAGGTCTGGTCACGATTACTTTTGACAGCGACCAGAAAATCTCCGAGTTAAAGGACAACGGCATTTTGATCGACTCCTTCACCCTCGAGCCCGAGGTCCTTTCCAATGATCCCTTCTCAAAAGCCGGCAAGCGCGAGGCAGTTCGTTTCGCCGACATCCCGCCTGTTCTGCTGCACGCCATACTGGCAACCGAAGACCGCCGGTTCTTTCAACACTCCGGAGTAGATGTTTTTGGAATAGTTCGCGCGTTGCTGCATAACACCGGCGAGAATCGCCCCGGACAAGGTGGGTCAACTATTACTCAGCAACTGGTCAAGAACACTTACCTGACATCGGAGCGGACTTTGCGGCGTAAATACGCGGAAGCGATGCTGTCATTCGCGCTCGAGCGACGCCTCTCAAAGGAAGACATTTTTGCGCTCTATTGCAATGAAATTTATTTGGGACAACGCGGCGCGGTGACGGTGCGAGGTGTAGAGGAAGCGGCGCGTATCTATTTTGGCAAGGAGTTGAAAAACCTATCGCTAGCGGAAGCGGCAACGATTGCCGGCATGATTCAGGGGCCAATGCGATACTCGCCTCTACACCATCCGGAAATTTCCCAGGCACGCCGAAACGTTGTACTGGAAGCGATGGCCCGCGACGGTTGGATTGATGCCGACAAGGTCGCGCTGACAGCGAACGAACCCGTTCTGGCAACTCCGTCGTCGCCTGTCGACAATTCACTAGCTCCTTATTTTGTTGACTACGTGAACCGGACTGCGGATTCCGAGATTGCAGCTTCTCCCGCCAGCCAGAGAATCTACACGACCATCGATCTCGACTTGCAGCAACTCGCCGAGGCTGCGATCAGACGCCAACTCGAGCATCTCGGCAAAGTTCATAAGAACTTCGCTGTGAAGCCGCAAGCGGCGCTCGTTGCGCTCGACCCAAAAACCGGCAACGTGCTGGCGATGGTTGGCGGTCGCGACTACGCAGAATCGCAACTGAACCGCGCGACCGACGCGCGACGCCAGCCGGGTTCAACTTTCAAGCCCTTCGTCTACGCCGCAGCCCTCGAAGATGGAATGTCTCCGGTGCAGTTGTTCTCCGATTCCCCGCGTGAATTTGTCTACGACCGCAACAAGCTTTACCGTCCGGCAAACTTTGGCGGCGGCTATACCATGCGTGACGTAACCATGCGCACGGGCTTGGTCAAATCGTTGAACGTAGTCACCGTTGATGTCGCCCTGCAGACCGGCTTAGCGCGCATCGCGAATTTGGCTGAACGGTTTGGCCTACCGAAACCCGAACGTTATCCTTCGCTCGCGCTGGGAACCAAAGAAGTCACACCGTTGGAACTCGCGGCCGCTTATGCCGCCTTCGTAAATGGAGGGCGTCGGGTAAAGCCGAAAGTAGTTTTGAGTGTGGACGAACCCCTGGCTCAGCCGGTAGCCGACGACGAAACGGATGCACAGGTGATCAGTCCTACCACTTCCTACATGATCACCAACATGCTCTCCGACGTTATCGATCACGGCACTGCCCGCGCGTCGCGCGATCTGGTAACGGGCACGGCGACCGCAGGCAAAACCGGGACTTCACGCGACGGTTGGTTCGTGGGCTACACGCCCAACCTGGTGTGCGCAGTCTGGATTGGTTTCGACGACAACGAACAGTTGGGACTAACCGGCGCCGAGGCGGCCTTACCCGCCTGGACGGATTTCATGAAGGCAGCGGTGGAATTAAAACCTGAGCTCGGTGGCAGAAACTTCGATTGCCCGGAAGGCATAAGATTCGTGGAAATTGACGCTGACTATGGTGGAATCTCAACTCTATCTTGTCCGCACCGCGAACTAATTGCAGTGACAGATAGATTGGCTCCTACCGTCGAGTGCTTACTGCATGGGAATCTGCCTGACTCAGATGGGAGTGGTGCGGATCAGGCGGTTGAAGGCGATCGCAATGATGAGCCGATCTTGACCCAACACTCAAAATCACCGGTTATAACCTTTCAGTCGAAGAATCCCCCTTCGTTGACGTCAACCCGCGTTGATGTGGACTCGCTTGGAAAACGCACGCTGGTTAACGACATGCGATAGTTGGCCCGCCTCCTGCAGATAAACAAATCCTTGCATTGATTCGCAACCCTCGGGTCAAGGAGCTTGCTTCCAAAGAGTCCTCGGATCACCTGACAATTGCGATAAGGGGCTGCTGCTCCGCAAACTCAAATTGAGTATCGAGCCTACTGAGTTTCGTGAACGCTATTCTTTTCACTCCGTCTCCAACACAACCTGTGCGATCGCGTGATCAGTAGTATGCGAGATGGAAAGATGCGCGGCGGTGGCGCCGCAGTTGTTGAAAAGTTTGAGCACCGGACCGTGAAGAACCAGGTAAGGTGCGCCCGATTCGCGTGAGGCCACTTCCACGTCCTGCCAACTAATTCCACCACGCCAGCCAGTTTCTAATGCTTTCAGCGCCGCTTCTTTTGCAGCAAAGCGCGCGGCATAATGTTGCGCCGCCACCGCTCCGCGGCTGTCGCAATACGCGCGCTCGGCAGCAGTGAACACTCGCTCGCGAAAACGGGGCGTGCGCGCGAGCACTTCGCGAATACGCGTAACTTCGATAATGTCTATGCCAATGGCAACAATCATAAATGACCACGAATTAAATGACGCCGGGTTCTACTGGCGCCTGCTTGACGGTGTGCAAGCGCTCGTCTGCGCGCCACTCGAAGCTGACGGTTTTGCCAACGGGTTTTCAACCAGAATTGGCGGCACCAGCCCTATGCCGGAAAACTCTCTCAATCTCGCGGGCTTCAATGAAGACACAGCGGAGAACATTCTGGAGAATCGTCGACGCTTTCTCAAGCTTTTCCCGAACGAGTCCGGCGAATGGGCGCTGGCGGGCTGCTGGCAAGTGCATGGCTCAGATGTGCGGTTGATCAACGATCTCGCTGAAGCGAAACCGGCGGAAGACGCTCGCGGCGATACTATCTACTGCGATGCAATTGTCAGCAACGCCGCCGGCGTTCTGGCGGGAGTTAAGACCGCAGACTGCGTGCCGATATTGATCGGGGATCCTGTCACCTCAGCCTTCGCCGCAATCCATGCGGGCTGGCGCGGCACACTTGCTGAAGTCGCCACTAAGGCACTTGAGCGAATGGCGGTTGCCTATCAAACCAACCCGCGTGATGTTCGCGTTGCTATTGGCCCTGCCGCGGCTTCTTGTTGCTATGAAGTTGGACCCGACGTGATCGATCCGTTCAGGCGCAAGTTTGCCGGGCAGGACCTATTTAGGGAAACGCGTTCAGAACACGCGTGCATCAATCTGCTGGCAGCGAATCGAGCGCAGTTGATTTCAGCGGGAGTCGATCCGGATAGAATAAGCATCGCGCCGCTTTGCACGATGTGTCGCACCGATCTCTTTTTTTCCTATCGACGTGAGAAAAGCCTTCACGGCAAAGTGGGGCGCCTGATGTCCGTGATTGGAAGACAAAAAGCTTAGAGTTCGAACTTTAGTTTGTCTTCCCCACACTATAAGCCAAGCTAAAGCTTGAACTCTAAACTGCCAGAGTATTGCGAATCATTCCACGGTGAGCCACATCTTCACTTCGCGCGTCTGGGGTTGAAAACACGTGTCATCGTTGCAGGCCTGATACCTCAAACGCCCTCTAAGCTCGGCGGAGTTTCCGCTGAAACTGCTGGGAACCGTGACATTGAAGCGCATGGTCGTGCGGCCCTCAAAAACCGACACTTTATTCTTCGAGAACTTCAGTGATCGTAATAACGCGCGCGGATAGATTACCGGCCCGACGCGAATTCCCTGCGGCGCCTCAATCTGAAGTTGCGTGGCAATAAGAAACTTTTCCAGCGGCCGATTGGAGTTGGTGTGATAGCCGGAGGGTATCTCCATGACCACAGTTCCCTTCACAGCACGTCCACGGCCAACCTTGTTCGGGGCAAACGAGCCATTAACGTCAATGTTGGGCGCCGACTGCGGCACAGCTGCGCCAAAGAAATTCGCCGGTATAAGCAGCAAGGCTGTTGTTAAGGTAAGTTTGGTTATTAATCGCATATGGGTTCTCAGATACTTCCAAAGTGATCAGAGTTGCTTCGATGCGACCTGTGAACCCGCTCCCAAGCCGACCGATTGTGTTACGGCAGCCAATTGGCCACAGGCGGCAAAAATATCTCGGCCACGCGGCTTACGAACAAAGGTGTGAATGCCTTTTGCCTCGAGAATACTTTTGAACATTTCTACTCGAGTCGCCGGCGACGGCTGATATGGCAGCGGATCGGCAGGGTTGTGTGGAATCAGATTCACCTTCGCATGCAGATCGTGCCGATTGAGCAGGTTCGCCAGTTGCCGTGCCTGCTCGTCTGAATCGTTAATGCCATCAAGCATCACGTATTCAAACGTAAATCGCTCGCCTGCCTTGAGTGTTTGCTCAAACTCACGGCAGGCGCCGAGCAATTCTTCGAGCGGCCATTTTTTGTTGATGGGCATCAGCACATCTCGCAACTCATCGGTGGGCGCTGCGAGTGATATCGCCAGGTTCGGCCGATCGGGAATCGTGGCCAGTTCGCGAATGCGCGGCACCACGCCAGCGGTTGAAACCGTCACCCGATGTGGCACGATGAATAGACCATGAGGATCAGCCATGATGCGCGTCGCCTGCAATAGTGAGTCGAAATTCAAAAACGGTTCACCCGCGCCCATCCCCACCAAATTAGTGCCGCGCGGAGCTTTCTCACCCATGCCGTACGCGTCATTAAGCGCAATGATTATCTGTTCGACGATTTCTCCGGGTGTTAGCGAACGTAGCAAACCCAATTGTGCCGTTAGGCAAAATGTGCACTGCAGCGGACAACCTGATTGCGATGAGAAACAGATCGTGTCGCGACGTTCTTCGGGAATGAAAACTGTCTCGACGGGAAAATTGTCATGCGTCTTCATCAGGAAACGACGCGTTCCGTCTTCCGAGAGATAACGTGATTCAATTTTCAGGGTCGAGACCGTAGCAATTTCATTTAGACGTTCGCGCAGCGGCTTTGGCAGATCGCTCATTTCATCGAAGCTACGCAAACGGCGATGTTGGATGGCAGCAAATATTTGCCGTCCGCGATAGGCTGGCTCACCAATCTGCTCCAAAAAACCAACGAGTTCAGCCTGGCTCAACCCAACTAGATCGGTCCTTGTCCATTTCACTCATTCTAGCATTCGAGAGACTCGTAAATAACAATAGAGCCCAACGCATCGGGCTCTATTGTCCTGGTTAACATGTTTAGCGCCTTATGGCAGCACCGTGAACTTCGCCGCTTGCGCGAGCGTCTGCCCCGAAACTTGATCACGCACGCGAATCATCACCTCATAATCACCCGGTGTTAACGCCTGCGTATCGAGCAGTCGAGTTAGCGTCAGACGCTTTTCAGACTCACTGATTCCGCGCCAGTCTTCCGGTTGCCTCCCTACCTCTTTCCCGGCTTTTGACAACACGTATTCGACATCAACAGACGGGCGTAACGTAGTTTGGTCGATTCCGGAGTTGTAGATCTGCAGGTACACGCCCACCGGCTGGCCGCGATGATAGAGTCCGGTCAAATTAGGAATGACCTTCGTTTGTCCAATCACAAACTGGCCACGAGCTTCCCTATCGTCCATTTTCTCCAGCTTGGCAGCGAGTATCATGCTGGAGGTGGCGAGCTTGCCGTCCTCATACTTAGGAACTTCTATTCCCAAATGTCTGACTCCAGCCGCTCCAGACACCGTGTCGCGTACCACGATATCGACTTTGTAATGACCTGGCGCAAGAATGACCACCTTCGAGTATGCTGATCTCCGACTCCTTGCCTCAGTCAACTCCGCAACTGTCGTGCTCGTGGAAACAGACTCTTCAAATGCACCCACACGACGTTCTGTCAGGTCGACTATTTTCCCCAGGATGTTAAGCCGGGCAGTTTGCAGGCCACCGCTGCCAGTGAAAACAAGGTCCCGATTCTCGGCTTGAACAGTGAAAGCAGTGATTACGCGATTGTCTGAAAGTTTGAAGTAGTCAGCCCGGATGTCGAAATCAAGTGGATTATCGTCAAGCAACGGGGTTTGTGTGCCATCGACGAACCTTTCGATCTCGGGTGCCTTCTGAAGGTCATGATCCAGGATAATTCTATCGAACGGCGAATCCTGTGCGCGCAGATAACCTCCGGGCATCTGATCAGCCGGCGGCACGTATCCGGCCACGTGAGCGAATGCATCCTTTTCGCCGAAGTCGCGCGCCATTCGATACTCGCCACTACCGGAGGGATCGACGAATTCGATCTCGACCCCGCTGCGCACGCCGGGGATGTGGCGATAAAACCACTTCTCAAAGGGATAGGTCGTAGTCATCCCGCCGCCTTCGTAAGACATTCGCTGGTATGAACCGCCGGCAGGATGAGCTTCGATTTCGTCGGGCTTGCCAAACTTAATGTAGATTCGGCCGCGATCCGTCATCGAGCCGGGCACACCGGACGCAAAGTGTTCATTCGCGTAAGCGATGCGTTCGTAATGTTGGTCGCGATACTCGTTTTCTTCGGTATCGGGAGTGGGATCGCGATGACTCCAGAAGATGGCTATAAACTTTTCCCGCTCGTCGTTAGTCTTGAGTTTCTCAAAAGCTGCCCGCTCGGCAGGCGTGATGATCAGGGAGACATCTTCTTTGAGCCAGCGCGTGAAGGCATTATCAGGTTCCGCTTTAATCTTGCGAGGTTTTTCGTCCGGCGTTTGGGTTTGTTTGATTTGCTTCGCTGGCGTTGCCATACCCGTTTGTGCAGATTGCACCGCCGCAATAGAACCGGTCGACAACAATGAAAGGACTACGAGAACGAAGCGCAGCCCGGGCTTTTTGAACACGGCAGGACTCCCTTTTGAGTGAGACACCAGTTCGTGACGGGGAGACACGAAACCTGCGGGACGATCAGGTAGTTGCCAACGACGACCGTTGTCGGTTTGTTACTGCACAACGGTAAACTTGGCAGCCGGCGCCAGGGCCTGACCGGAAACGCGATCGCGAATACGAATCGCTAATTCATATTCACCCGGGCTCAACTGCCGCGTGTCGATCAAGCGCGCCAGCGTCAAACGCTGACCTGAATCGCTCATGCCGCGCCAATCCTCGGCTTGCTTGCCAACTTCCTTGCCATCTTTCAGGAGTGCATACTCGACATCGACTGAAGGACGCAACGTAGTTTGATCAATGCCGGCGTTGTAAACCTGCATGTAGACACCGACCGGCTCGCCGCGGCGATAGATACCGGAAACGTTGGGGATTACCTTTGCTTGCCCGATGACGAATTGTCCAACGGCGGGTCTATCACCCATGTTTTCTAATTTTGCTGCCAACACCAGCGTGGAGGTCGACAGCTTCTGCGGATCATACTTGGGGACCGGCAGGGCAATATGGCGCACACCGGTAGCTCCCGAGGCCACGTCGCGAACAATCACATCGACTTTATAGGTACCGGGCGGCAATGCCACAGCTTTCTGATAAGCAGACTTGCGATCTTTGGCATCACTTAGTTCTTCGGCCGTCGCAGTGGTAATCACAGGGTCTTCGAAGACGCCTGCGCGGCGCCCGGCCACCGAGGTAATTCGGCCGAAGATATTAATTCGCGCTTGCTGTAAACCGCCGCTATCCTGAAATACTAAATCCTTGTTCTGAACCTGAATCGTGATCGCAGTGATTACGCGTTCGTCTGACTGACGGAAGAAGTCTACGCGGACGTCGAAGTTCAGCGGATTCTCTTCGATGACACCGGTATTCACCGCAGATGCGAGGTCGTTAAATTTTACTTGCGGCGGACGGCTGAGATCGGCCAACAGCTGCAAGCGTGAGAAGGGACTGTCTTGTTCGCGCGTGTAGTTGTTATTGCCAATACCGCCCATGCCGCCAACACGCTGGGCTTTATCGGTAAGTCCCAACTGCTCAGAAAGAGTTAATCCGGCTCCGGGAATATTCAGCATCGCGTCTTTTTCATCGGGACTTCGCGCGATGCGATACTCGCCGCTGCCCGTAGGATCGACAAACTCAATCTCGACACCCGAGCCTACGCCAGCCAGGTAACGATAAAACCAGATTTCGAAGGGATAGGTCGTCGTGTTGCCGCCACCTTCATAGGAGGGACGATCGTAACTGCCTCCCGAAGGGTGAGTCTCGCGCTCGTCGGGTTTGCCATACATGATCCAGATCCGGCCGCGATCTGATTTCCAGCCCGGAATGCCGGAAGCGAAATGCTCGTTGGCATAAGCAATGCGCTCGTAGTATTCCTCTTTAAACTCATTTTCGTCGGTGTCAGGATCAGGGTCGCGCCGGCGCCAGAATTCCTCGATAAACCGCTCTCGTTCGTCATCCGTCGCCAGTTTCTTAAAGGCCTTCCGTTCCTCGTCGGTAATGACATAGGTAACGTCCTTCTCAAGCCAGTCCTTGTAAGCCTTCTTCAGTTCGGGCTTCACATTGCGGGGCTTGTCCATCGGATCCTGATTTTTCGTCTTATCCTGCGCGAACCCAAATAAACTGGTTCCCGCAAGTACGAGCGAGAAAACGGCCAGGCGAAAAGAGGCATTCTGGCAATACATAACTAAACTCCTGCTAATAACTGATACAAACCTTAGGTGAACTGAATCCAGACTCTGACATGAATCTAAAGCACTGCGGAAACGAAAGGATTCTAGGTTTCCGAGGGAACACAGTCAAGATGCCGCAAATGCGGCCTTAAGTTGCCTTTTTGCCCGCTCAAACAGCGGTTCGCGGACGGCTAAAAATCCAGGCCACAAAGATGGACACAATGTAGAGCGCGATCATGGGAGCGGCGAACAAGAGCATGTTGGGTATGTCGTTCGTGGGCGAAAGAACAGCGGCAGCAATCAGAATAACTATCAATGCTGTTTTCCAAATCTTTATCAGAAATTTGGCCGTTACCAACCCAATCCTCGCCAGCACATAAGTAACGGCCGGCATCTGAAAAACTATACCCATTCCCAACATTACGATGATGATGAAATCGAAGTAGTCGTCAGCTTTTAGCAGCAGCCTGAAGTCCTGTCCCAACCCCAGCAAATACCTCGCGGCCGGCGGGAAAATTATTTTGTAGGCGAAAGCTGCTCCCAGTATGAATGAAATCGATGACAGCGCAATAAACGGGGTGACGTAGCCGCGCTCGTGCGGATAGAGCCCAGGGGAAACAAAGGCCCAAATTTGCCACAGCAGAAATGGTACTGATAGACAGAGGGCCGCATAGAGCGAGACTTTAACGTAAAGCGAAAAGGGATCAATCAGGCTATTGACCACCAGCCTGTCGCTAATACCTGCATAGTCTTCAGGTAGAGCTTTGAAGTCGACGGGCAGACGAACACCTTTCGGTATGATTGTGTTGCCTGCATACAAAGCTTCATCAGTAAACAATGCGAATTGCCCCTGCGAATCTCTGACCACGCGGGCCATCACCGAAGAGCCTGGTGGTATCACGCTGGTTCCGATCTTTGTTTCTTCAGAGAAGATGTAACGTCCGAGATCGTTTTCCTTGACCGCGCTTAGTGGCAGGACTTTTTCGTTGCCGGTCAGGCCGTTGATTGGCACCTGACGCCGCTGTGCTTCGGCCAGAGCGCGATTAATTGGGACAGCCAGGAAAGCGTAGATGCGATCAGAAACGAACCAGCAGAGCGTGGCGGCGATGAAGACAAATGCGAGTGAACGGATCAGGCGACTGCGGAGTTCGTCCAGATGTTCGAGGAAAGACATCTGGCCGCCGAGTTGTTCTTCTTTGGACTTCCCGGTTCCAAGTGCTCTTTGAAACGTTGACATCAATAATTATCTTTATCTAACTAACTCACAACCAATCATTTTTGGGAGAGTGTTTGGGCTCGTCAACAACATCAATTTGGTCGGCCGGATTTGTTTCGTCGAAAGAAGGAAGCTGGTCCGAACCAGTCGCTCGACGAGCGATCACCTGTTCCGGCGGCACGCTCGCGATACTCGGAGCTTGCAAAGGCCGGCCGGTCACATCCGGATTGAGAATCGAGTTCTGATCGTTTAGTGCCAGGCCAGTGGCGCTCGCGCCATCTTCGAGATTCACCTCTCGATCCCAGGTGCGCTTGAAGTCTTCGGAAGCTCGTCGAAATTCTGCCAGATTCTTGCCCAATGAGCGGCTGATTTGAGGCAGCTTACGAGGACCGAAAAAAACCAGCGCCATCACCAGGATGAAAACCAGTTCGGTACTGCCCAGGGACTCAAGAATCAGTAGAACCACTCGCTAAAAATACCTTTCAACACATTCGTTGGGAAAGTCCGTTCGAGATGGAAGATTGTAACCCGTGGTCAGATAAAGCAGAAATTGGAAGTTTACAAACTCGAATTTCGCAAACCCTAATCTAACGCAAACTTGCAAATTCGCTTGCTTGACACCCGCCCTGCCGTCCCGCAACCTTTTAAAGCAAAGGCGCACCGGGCGTAACACCAACAGGGGTTATCCAGGAAGACTATGGCATTGATAACAGATGAGGCGAATCCTACCAGCGCGGAGGCAACTGCACTGCTCGAGGGTTTCGCGGAGGTGGCGGAACAGGTTGCTTCTACCACAAAGAAACTCGAGAAGGCTGCTTTCGTCGGCTCATATCTCAAGGAGCTTGGCGATACTGACCTGGCGCGCGCTGCTCGCTATTTCGCCGGACACCAATTCGCCCAGAACGACGCGCGCACAACCAACGTCGGTGGCAGCATCATAAGCACGGCCTTGAGCGAAGCGACCGGTTTTAGTCAGCAAGAGCTTGCGCCAATTTATGTTCGGCTTGGAGACGCCGGCGAAACAGCACATGAAGCTGTCGAGGCCGCCAGGCGCTTCCATGGTCCCACCATAAGTCTCTTCGAAACAGAATCAATTATTACGAGGCTAAGTGAAACGCGTGGGATCAAAAATAAAACCCGTCTATTGGTAACCGTTCTAAGTCGGGCTACCCCGCTCGAGGCCAAATACCTCATCAAGCTTTTGGCCGGGGATCTGCGAATCGGCCTGCGAGAGGGCTTGGTCGAGGATGCTATCGCCCGCGCCTTCGAACGTCCGCTCGCGACCGTGGCCCGGGTGAATATGTTGCTAGGCGACCTGGGAGAAACAGCCGTGCGCGCCAGAGCTGACGATCTGCAAGACGTCAACATGCGGCTGTTTCATCCCATTAAGTTCATGCTGGCAACTCCCGCTGCCGATCTCGCCGACATTGCGCGCACCATGCCGGATCAGTTTTTTGTGGAGGATAAATTTGACGGCATTCGCGCACAGGCACACATCAAGGACGGCCGCGTGGCCATCTACTCCCGCACTATGGATGAAATCACGCATCGCTTTCCCGAACTGCTTGCGCCCCTCACGGCTCTCGAAGTTGACGCTGTTATCGATGGCGAAGTTGTGCCTGCACGAGGCGACCAAATTCTGCCCTTCAGCGAGCTGCAAAAACGCCTGGGCCGGAAGACTATCGGCGCAGAACTGTTGCGTGAGGTTCCTGTGATTCTCGTTGCTTACGACCTTCTGTATGCCCGTGGGCGCGTGCTAACGGATGAGTCTCTCGAAGAGCGTCGCAGATTCCTGGAGGAATTGATCCCGAGCGAGGGAGCGGTGCGCGTTTCCGTGGCGAAGCGCTTCGAGGCGGTTGCCGCACTCGATCAGGAATTTGACGATGCACGGGCCCGCGGAAATGAAGGTCTGATGATCAAGAGTCCAACGTCTTTCTACAAACCGGGCCGGCGCGGGCGCGAATGGCTCAAGCTCAAGCGGGCCATCGCAACCCTCGATGTGGTTGTCACGTCGGTGGAAGTTGGACACGGCAAGCGCAGGAACCTGCTTTCCGACTACACTTTTGCCGTACGCCGTTCTGAAAGTGACGACGAACTGCTGAACATCGGCAAGGCCTATTCAGGTTTGACGGACCTCGAGCTGGCGACGATGACCGAGTGGTTTACGCGGCACACAATCAAGGAATTCGCACACGGCAGGGTTCGGCTGGTTCGAGCCTGAAATCGTGATTGAAGTCACATTTGACCGTGTTCAAGAGTCAAAAAGGCACAAGAGTGGTTACGCGCTCCGCTTTCCCAGAATTCTCAGATTGCGGCCAGACAAGAAAGCAAGCGAGGTCGACACACTGGAGACTGTGGAAAAGCTGGTCGCAGCGAACAGGAATTGATCCCTCAGCCTGTAAGCGATCCCGGGCGATTTCGCAGGAGTGCAGCAGTACTTGCAAGGAGCAATTACGTCAATTGGCTCTTGCTCTCCCGTACAATATGAAGGTAGTATGCGCCGTGAACAGCGCCCCCTTGCCGGTATTCAAAGAACATACGCGGCAAGTCGCACACTAACTTAGAACTTGCGTCACTCCGGTGACGGCAGGTTTGAAATCTGTACCTGGTTAGGCGTTTGCTTGTCCTAGAAAATCGAAGCTACAGTCCAAAGCATGTCGACGATTGCCGAGAGACTGACATCACTATCGTCTGTTGTTGTTAAATCTGTTGATCCGTCGTCTGTGGCGTTGCAAGGTATTTCATATGCGCAGGAAGCCATGCCAGGGTCGTGCATATCCCCAGGCTTGGGGTCCTCGGCATAGGCCGGAACACTGAGGAAAAGCGCGAGAACTGTCGCGCCACAGATTACTTTAAACGTTTTCATTTTGTCTCCTAATTTGGTTTTTGGGGTGGTAAAACTACAGTTGCACACAAAGATGGAAATCAGGGCCTCTGCCGAGGCGCATAATAGCCGCCCCCACATCCTCATGCAAGGATTCTTGCATGTTAATAGAAGGAACGACCTCACATGAAAATAAAGCAGTTAGATTCGCTTGCCCCTGAGGCGTCGACAACTACCGGTAACGAGCGGGCCCTTATGCTTTGCGCGCGCGCAAAGGAGCTGCAGGATGCGCAGAACTTTGAGGATGCTCGGCTGATGCTGTCCGAGTTCTGGCAGGACGTAGGTGATCGTCCAAGGCTCGATGGCCTCGCTGCAAACGTTCAGGCGGAAATGCTTTTGCTGGTGGGCACTTTGTCAGGTTGGCTGGGCAGCGCGAGACAGACTGCGGGAGCGCAGGAAATTGCCAAGGATCTCATCTCCGAGAGTCTCACCAAATTCGAGGAACTGGGACTGACGGAAAAAGTCGCCGAAGCGCGCGTGGAGCTTGGTATTTGCTACTGGCGTTCGGGTGCCCTTGATGAAGCGAGGATAACGTTTGACGCCGCACTGTTGCGCCTGGGCGATTTGCCAAGCGAACAACGACTACGCGCAATCTTAAATAAGGCGCTGGTTGAGCAGGTATCTTCGCGGCCTTCCGAAGCGCTTCGACTTCTTTCTGAATCAGAGCCGCTCTTCGCTGCCAGCAGCAATCATAGATTGAAGGGTAAGTTTCATAGTGAGTTTGGCATCTTACTTAAGAACATTGGTTCGTCAGGACCTAGCGAGGAATATTTTGACCGGGCTTTGATGCAGTTTACTGCCGCCGGTATCGAACTTGAACAGATCGGTCAAATCCGTGGCCTCGCGTTCGTTGAGAATAATCTCGGTTTGCTGTTTGCCCAGCTCGAAAGGTTTGAAGAGGCTCACGAGCATCTTGATAGAGGACTCCTGATCTTTAATAAGCTAAACGACAAAGGAGCTCGGGCCCAAATCGAAGATTCGCGTGCTCGGGTCTTCCTCACTCAGGGACACCTTGAGCAAGCAGAAAAAATTGCCGGTTCATCAGTCAAGTTTCTGAAAGACGGCGACCAACAATCAAATCTCGCCGCGGCTCTTACGACGCATGCGGTAGCACTTGCCAGGCTCGAGCGAACCAGCGAGGCGCTTGCAGCACTCAACGAAGCCATCGGCGTCGCCGCGCAGGTAGGCGATCCGGAAAGCGAAGGTATCGCGTCTCTCACCGTTATTGAGGAACTGGCAACAAGCATTTCAATCGGTGAATTGCGAAACTACTACAGCCGCGCGGAATCAGCCTTGAGGCACACTCAAAACGCGCTGGTTAAAGCTCGTCTCGGAGCATCTGCTCGAACAATACTAAAAGCCGAAACATCGACTACAGGTGAACCACCTGCAACTACTGGCAATCTGTCGCTCGAAGAACAGGTGCTGCGTTACGAAGGTGAACTCATCAAGCGTGCTCTCGATACTTCCGATGGTAGCGTCACACGTGCCGCGCGGCTGCTGGGAGTCACTCATCAGGGACTCGCTTTCATTCTCAATGGTCGGCAAAAGAACCTGCTGCCTTCGCGAAAACCCGCGAAGCCACGCCGGCGAAGCATCATCCGCTACCATTGAAAGCCGAACCTCCAACAGTCTTCAGCTTTCCCCAATCGTTTCAAGCCTGCCAGAACCAGCGCCGGGACAACCCGGCTGGCTCGTTTGCGCTCAAACCATTGCTGCCAATATCATGCGTTTTCAATCTGCGGACAGTTACTAAATGAACACTTTAAAAACTCTTTCCCTCGTCGTCCTGTTGTTCTTTTTTTCGGTTGAGGCGGGAGCCCAGGGTCCGCGCCGGCGGGGAAGTAGGCGACCGGCAGTTACCAAACCAGCCGTGGATCAACCGGTAACACAAGCGCAACCGGAAATGATAGTCCCTGCCGCCGGAGCACCGAGCGCTCCCATTGCTCTGGCCACCGTCAATGGCGAAAGCATCACCAGCGCCAACCTGGATCCTAAAGTGCGACAGGAAGTTGAGGCGCTGGATGCTCGAATCGCCGAGGCTCGTAAACAGGTGATTGACGTCCAGGTCAATACCCTGTTACTCGAAAGCGAAGCCGCTAAGCGCAGGACAAGTCCACAACAGTTGTACAACCTTGAAATTGCCAAGAAGATCACTGAACCTACGGCAGCGGAGATCGATCGGTTCATTGAGGATAACCGCGACCAGTTTACTCAAACCGATCCAATCAGTCTGCGCGAGCAGGTCGTAAATTATTTGAAGGGGGTGCGCGAAGAGCAGCTCACAGATTCGTTCCTTAAGCGCGTGCGAGCTTCTAATTCGGTAGTAAATGTCGCTCCAGCAAAATCCGGTCTGCCGCCCGCCACTGTGATTGTTACCGTCGGCGGCCTGCCGATAACCGCGGGGACGATCGATGAAAGGCTCAAGCCAATCGTTTACAAGCTTCGCCTGAACTCTTATCAACTTGCCCGACAGGCTTTGGAAGTCACCATTAACGATATGCTATTGCTTGCGGAGGCCAATCGGCTGAATGTGCCGCCGGAAGAAATTGTTCGGAAGGAAATAACCGAAAAGATCCATCCGCCAACTGAAGCCGAGATCGCTAAATTCTATTCGGAAAACAAGGCAAGGATTCCGATGGAGCTCGCGGCCGCTAGCAATCAAATCGCCAACTACCTGCAGGAGCAGGATCGGCAGCGGCTGGAAACGGCCCTCTCCACACGTCTTAGGGCGGGCGCTAACATCCGCGTCCTAATCTCGGAACCTGCGCTACCCGTGCAATCAATAAGCGTCGATGACGATCCGGTTCGCGGCGATGCAAAAGCTCCGGTAACAATCGTCGAGTTTACAGATTTTCAATGTCCGTCGTGCGCGGCTATTCAGCCTGTTTTGGAAGAGATACTGAAATCCTACGGCAATAAGGTACGACTGGTAGTCCGCGATTTTCCCCTGGCGAGGCATGAGAATGCCCGCAAGGCGGCAGAAGCAGCCAATGCGGCGAACGCGCAGGGGAAGTTTTTTGAATACACCGCTTTACTTTTCAAGCGACAGGATAAGCTAGACTCTGCTTCACTGAAAAAATACGCGAGCGAGTTAGGCTTGAATCGCACGCGTTTCGACAGCGAGCTTGATGGCGGCAAATACGCTGCCGAAGTAAAGCATGATGTCGATGATGGTGAGATCTACGGAATAGACAGCACACCTGCGGTATTCGTCAATGGCGTTGCCCTACGCGAGATGAGCATCGACGCACTGCGCGCGCTAATAGATCGTGGACTCGCCGGCGCGAATCCTGCGCCTAAACTTTCGTCCAACTAATCTCAGTTAGATTTCTTCTTATCGAATAAGTTGCAAGCCTGGTAAGCGCCGGTCGGATCCACCGCACTGCGCCCTTCCTCGATGTGCTTGATGATGCCGTTCTGGTCGATCACGAATGTCGCCCGCGTTCCGTATCCCGTCGCTTCGTTGTAGACGCCGTAGTCCTTAACGGCCTTGCGATGCCAGTCGCTCAGCAAAGGAAACTTCACGCCGATATCTTCCGCGAAGCGCTTGTTGGCCGGAGAGCTGTCCATACTAATTCCCAGAACCTGAGTATTTGTCTCGTCGAATTTGGCGATATCAGCCTGATACGCCTTCAATTCTTTCGTTCAACCACCAGTAAAGGCGAGCACATAAAACGCGAGGACCACGTTTTTCGTGCCTTTGAAGTCGTGCAGATTAACTTGCTTGCCTTCCGTGTCGGTAAGGGTGAAGTCGGGAGCGGGTTGGCCCACCTTCAAGTGTGTCCGCGGTGGTGCAGGTTGTGCCGCAGTTGCCGGCGTGGGCGATGCTGCGGGCTGCTGCGCAAGCACTGGCAGGGCCAAACCGGCCAGCAACAAAATCAGCGGTGCGAATCTCCTAATCATTTTTTGCAAACTCCTTTGCGAGGTAAGTCAGGCAGCCCTGCCTGCCGGTATTCAATAGCGATACACGATGAGTGTCTTTACCTGGGGCAAGCCTTCGAAACGCCAATGCCTGGCAGGGAACCACTACGCGAACCAAAGCCTTACGTGATTCTTAAGTAAGACTTCCGTTCTTTCCCTGACAAACATTTTCTAACAGATCGCCCGCAGCATAAACCCTGGGGCTTGAGAGGGCAAGGTTTAGTACAATGGCAGAGCGCCAAAACAAGCCCCAGTCAGATTAAAGGAATGCAGTTATGGTTTCGCTAAAACCCGAACGCCTTAAACGGTATAAAGACGTCACTCTTCTGCTCGTGAAGTATGGACGATCAGATCTGGTCAAACAGGCGGGACTTGAAGACCATCTGGACCTTGGCGAACAGGATCTGTCGCAGACGGCGCCTAAGGCGGAAGAGTTGGCAGCTGATCTGGAGAGGCTTGGGCCCACCTTTATCAAGTTGGGTCAGCTGCTCTCGACGCGGGCCGATCTCTTGCCGACTCCCTACCTCGAGGCGCTGTCGCGTTTGCAGGATCGGGTCGAACCATTCCCTTATGAGGAAGTAGATCGCATCGTCTCCAGCGAAATCGGCGTGCGTATCTCGAAAGCGTTTTCGGATTTCGATCCGGAACCTCTTGCTGCCGCCTCGCTGGCGCAGGTGCACCGGGCAACTATGCGCGATGGTCGTGAAGTTGTGGTCAAAGTGCAGCGACCAGACATCCGCGAGCAGATAGTCGAGGATCTCGAAGCGCTGGGCCAAATGGCGCAATTCCTTGATGCTCATACCGAACTTGGCAAGCGTTATGACTTTGAGAACATGCTCAACGGTTTGCGAAGCAGCTTGCTCCGCGAACTCGACTTCAAGCTTGAAGCCGGGAACCTCATCACATTCAGTGAAAACCTCAGGGAGTTTGAGCAAATCATTATCCCTGAACCGGTCGAAGATTTTTGCACTTCGCGCATCCTGACAATGGAATACATTCCGGGCAAGAAGATCACAGAGCTGACTCCGTTGCGTTTGATGGAAATAGACGGCCCTGGTCTCGCCCGTGAGTTATTTCGCGCTTACCTGAAGCAAATTCTGCTGGACGGATTTGTCCATGCGGATCCGCACCCCGGAAATGTTTTCCTGACTGAAGACGATCTAATCGCGCTCCTGGATCTGGGAATGGTTGTACGTCTCTTGCCGGGTTTTCGCGACAACGTGTTGCGGCTCTTGTTGGCTATCAGCGAAGGAAAGGGCGAAGAAGCGGCTGAGGTGACCATTCGCATGGGGGAGCCGAAACCTCGTTTTAATAAATCTGATTTTACCAAGCGTATTGGCGAACTCGTTGCTGAGCATGGTGAGTCGAGCCTGAGTAGGCTCAACTCCGGACAAGTAGTACTCGAAATAACTAAGATTTCCGCTGACTGCTGGTTTAGGCTTCCCAGCGAATTCACGATGGTCGCGAAAACACTGCTGAATCTGGATCGAGTCGTATTTACCCTTGATCCCGGTTTCGAGCCCACTGCCATCATTCGTCAGCGGGCAATGGAAATACTGCAACGCAACCTGATGCAGAGCATTGCGCCGAACAACTTAATTGGTGGCGTAGTCGAGATCAAAGAGTTCGTGGAAAAACTGCCCGGGCGCGTAAACAAGATCCTCGACACCATCGGCAACAACGAGTTTAAGGTTGACGTAAACGCTATCGACGAGAAGATTGTGCTCGAGGGCCTGCAAAAAGTAGCTAACCGAATTAGCCTTGGGTTAATCCTGGCGGCGTTGATTGTGGGCGCATCGATGCTGATGCGTGTGGATACGCCCTTCAGGATACTCGGCTATCCGGGGTTTGCGATGATCTTCTTTCTGCTGGCCGCGATTGCCGGCGTCGCTTTGGTCGTAACTATCGTTCTCACTGACGTCAAGGCGCGAAAGAAGCCGGATATGTAGCAACCTGGCGCACCCACTCCGCGTTGACCGAAGTTGCAGTCAAAACCTGAGCATCATCCCGCAGACATGTTTAGTAGAGCTATTGTTCGTCCGCCCGGGACAAATTACGCTGACGGACTAACCCGAATCGCGTTGGGCCCGCCGGACTACAAGCGTGCGCTGCGGCAACACAGGGCATATTGCGAGGCGCTTCAGCGATGTGGGCTCGAGCTAATCTATCTCGAGGCTGACGAGAGATATCCCGACTCTACGTTTGTTGAGGACACTGCTGTGACGATCCCAACTGCGGCGTTACTCACGCGACCCGGTGCCGCAAGTCGCTTAGGAGAGGTGGTAAGCATCGAGGAAACGCTCTCCCGCTTTTACCCGCGGATGGCTTCGATTCAAGGGCCAGGCACGCTCGATGGGGGCGACGTTTGCGAGGCGGGAAATCATTTATTTATTGGCCTTTCAGAGCGAACAAACGAAGCCGGCGCCTGGCAGTTGGCCGAATTGCTGACGCCCTACGGTCACACCTCCAGTTTCGTCGACATTCGAACTTTAAAAGACATTTTGCATTTGAAGAGTGGCTTGGCGTATTTGGGCGATAACCGTCTGGTGGTAAGCGAGGCGCTGGCTAACCGCGAGGAGTTTCGCGATTATGATCTCGTGCGCGTGAATGCGGTATGAAGCGTATGCGGCGAACTGTGTCAGAGTTAACGATTACATCCTGGTAGCGGCGGGGTATCCGGTGTTCGAACAGAGGTTGCGAGGGCTGAGCTACAAAACGATCCCACTTGAGATGTCAGAGTTTCAAAAAATGGACGGCGGCCTGAGTTGTCTATCGCTGAGGTTTTGAAAGAAAGCCATCCACGAAATCACAATCAGGACAGACGATCTTTTCAGAACGGAAGTCTGCTGTGGTCTTAAGGGTCAGGAATGCGAGCCGGCAGTTTGCGTTATCAGTTCTTCGAGCGAATCCTTGTCCGCCGCGAGATAGTAGTTTCCCTCGTCGCTGGCGTAAAACTCACGTAGAAATTGGATACCTTCCCCGGGACTCAACGAGTACAGAGGCTCCATGTCGATGTTCGAGGCGAATCGCTCTCTTCGCTCCGGTCGGTCGAGGTAACCCTCACGATAGACGGACGCTGCGTCGCGAAATTGCGCCCCTCTTAATTCCCGAGGCGCTAGAAAAGCGTTGTTGTATTCCAATTCCAAAATGCCGTAATTGTGCTGCTGGCAAAGATCTTCCAGAGCCGCGATGGAATAACCATAGAAGTGATGTCGGAGTTGAAAGTCGGGGTCGAACTTGACCACAAATCTGAGCGGTGGCGGGATGTTCTCGTTGATCTCCGTTACCACCAGGCCAGGACGGAACTTCGTCAAGATCGCGTCGAGAACCCAATAATCGTTGCCGTCAATGTCGACGCAAAGTACGCCAAAGTTCTCTTCGATATCGAAATCGCGCAGTAAAGCGCAGATGTTCTCCGGCGATGCCAGCGAATTCGAGGCATGAGCAGCAGGAAACTTTCCATAAACCTTCGACAACAAAGCGAACTTCTGCGGATCAGCTTCGACACCCAACGCTTTCCAGCCCGCCAACAGAAGAGCATAGCTGTTTGACCAGCGCACACCGTTCCCCGCTCCGATATCTACTACCGTTCTCGGTCGATCCCCGGGCAACAGTTTTTCAATGTGCTTCGCCAGAATGCTTTGCTCATTAGCATGTGAGAATCGCCCGCGGAGGGAATACCTGACTTTTTGCAGCGCCAGTTCGATGATCCCGCCGTAGTGTTGGGCCGTTTTAGTCAGATTCATTTGCCATGCGGGATCATTGGGCTTTGGTGATTCCTGGGTGCGCAGCGCGTAAAGATATCAAAGTAGTCAGCTGATTCAAACTAAACTGGGTTGTGCGGTCGGATCGTTCAAGTGATTTGCTGGGACCGCCGGCGCCCGCAAACGCGCCGCAGAGAAGCAGTCTTTCGGGGAAATCCATTTTCGCGCTTTCGCGCTCATTGCGGGCGGGGGCGCCCGCGGTCCCAGCAAATCGCTTGAGTGGTTTCCCAAATCTCCAAGCTAGAAGGAATGTTGGAGGTGCCCGTAATAGACTTTTGTCTCGTATTCAAAGTCTACGATGCCTTGTTTCTGGTTCGCGTGGAAGATGTCTTCAAGTTCTTCGAGCATTGGGGTGAAATTCGGATGATCCTGATCAGGTGCATACGACGAAGAAAGCAGTCTGCCCTTGAGTGACTCAAAATCAAAATGTTGCGCGTTTTCAAGGGTTTGCAACTCAAAACTCTGTGGGGAGAAAAACTCCGCAATTTCCCCCGTTACCTTCTCATGCCGCACTTTTTCGTAATCTGTTCCGTAACGAAGAAGAAGATCTTCATAAGCGCGCAGAAAAACTGTTGAGTCTAACCGGCGCTCATTCCAGATAAGTACGACCCAACCTGCTGGTTTCAGGATTCTCGCGAATTCCCGTTTGGCCCTTGGGCGATCAAACCAATGAAACGCTTGTGCGGCTGTAACAAAGTCTACGCTTCCCGTCTCCAGAGTTGTGGCTTCGGCCGCAGCATTAACGCTTCGGAACTTTTCATAACTGTCGAGGAGCCGTTCCGCAACCTTGCGCATAGCAGCGTTCGGTTCAACAGCCACCACGGAATTTCCGTTTTGCAAAAACAGTTCAGACAAGATTCCGGTGCCTGAACCAATATCCGCGATCACCGATGTCTCATTGAGCCCGCACTCGTTCTTAAGAATTTCAAGGACCTCGGCGGGGTAGCCTGGACGAAACCTGGCATAGTTATCGGACCGGTTTGAAAACCGCTTTAACGGATCACTCATGGCAGGATTCTAGCCGCGACGGGTCGCAGCGAGAAGAGCGTGAACATTTCCCGCACTCAAAAATATTACTTCGGTGGAATCAGAGTGCCCGCAGAAACAGGAGGACTTGGCGGGTAAAACTTCACAAATAGACGATGCGCCAACAGGAGCAGGAGGATAAAGCCGAATGTCAACGGAAGTCTGGTATCAGATTTGACGAACAGCCAGAAATGCAAAGCACCGGCTATACCTGCGCCGTAGATTAGTTTGTGTAATTTGCTCCAACGCTTTCCGCCTAACCGCTTAACCATTTTGTCGGTTGAGGTGATGGCCAGCGGCAACATCAGAAAAAAAGCGGTCATTCCGAAGGCGATAAACGGACGCGTCAACACGTCTCCCGGAATACTTTTGAGATTGAAGTAACGGTCAAACCAGATATAGGTCAGCAGGTGTAAAAAACCATAGAAAAACGCGAGGAGACCAAGCAGGCGCCGAAATTTGACGAGCCAGTTTATTCCTGTAATTTTCCGCGCCGGGGTAACGGCAAGCGTAATCATCAGGAAGACCAGAGTCATTATTCCGGTCGTACGCGTCATGAACTCACCAGGGTTTGCGCCCACCCGTTTGCGATACACGTCCCACAGGAGCAAGGCCAACGGCACCAGGGCGTTGGTTAAGATGACGAATTTTGAGAAGCGAAGGTCTTTCATAAGCAGTCGTCAGTTGCCAGTGGTCAGTGGTCAGTGGTCAGCGCTTAAAGTTCAATGACCCATAGAGGTTCACAAACTGACCACTGGCCACTGATCACTGGCAACTATTCAGTAATACTTCCTCAAGTCCATCCCGTCATACAGATGGGCTACCTGTTCGGCGTAACCGTTGAAAAGCAGTGTATCGCGCGCGCTAAAGGCCGATTCGCCGATGCGATGTTCCTCGGCCTGACTCCAGCGCGGGTGCGAAACATTGGGATTAACGTTCGAGTAAAACCCGTACTCGTTTGGCGCCTGAATGTTCCAGGTCGTAGGCGGTTCTTCCGCGACCAGCGTTATCTTCACAATTGACTTGATGCTCTTGTAGCCATACTTCCAGGGCACCACCAACCTGATGGGAGCACCGTCCTGCGGCGGCAGAGTTTCGCCGTAAAGGCCTGTTGCCAGGATGGTCAGGGGATGCATCGCCTCGTCCAGACGAAGCCCTTCAACGTAAGGCCAGTCCAGCACTCCGGTTGACTGATTCGGCATGCGCTTCGGATCGTAAAGAGTCTGGAAGGCAACATATTTTGCTGACGAAGTGGGCTCCACTTTTTCCAGCAGCTTTGCGAGCGGAAATCCAACCCAGGGAATCACCATTGACCAGCGTTCGACACAACGCAGGCGATAGATGCGTTCTTCCTGGGGAAATTTCAACAGCTCCTCCAACCCAAAAGTTCTGGGCTTGTTTACGAGACCGCCAACCAACAACATCCCATGGCCTGGTCACGAATCCAGCTGCTTCAACAGCCACGCCCTGCTTACTGGTGGAGAACTCGTAGAAATTGTTGTAGTTCGTTATGTCTTCAATGGCTGTCAGTTTTTCGTTGGTTGTAAACCCATCGCGCGCGCCATTGTTAACCATGGGCTTTGCGACACTTACGAGCGTCTCACCCTTCGGTTTTTCTAGGAGTGGTGGATTGAGCTTTCGATAGAGAAAGGCTGTCACGGCCGTAGTGCTAGCCAGAGCTGCTCCGCGCATGAAGAGGCGGCGGTTCAGATAAACCTTTTTGTCCGTAATTTCGCTCGACTTGATCTCGTTTTTCATAAAAGCGTCGCTATTACCTTGCACTTATTATCTACGAGGCTAAACGGGCAAAAGGTTTGAATGCCCTTCAATTCAGCAAGGAAGCAAAAACCTTGAGTTAACCGTTTACTTGACGTAATAGTATCGCCCACTTTCCCGGAGCCTCCAATCAATGTCCCAAAACAGCGTGTGGGAACGGGGTTCCAGGATTTTAGAGGCTTCGCAGCCTTAAAAGGATTCACAAACTTGGAAGAAACTCCGCAGTCTTCGCCAGCTGTAGATCCCCCGGCTGTTGCCTCAGATCAACACCTCTCGTTCAAAAGTAGACTCGTTCGATGGGCGATTGTGTTGGCTTCTGGTTTTATCCTTCTGTTGATACCTGTTCCAAACGGAATCACCAGTCAGTCCTGGCATCTCTTCGCCATCTTCATCGCGACCATAGTTGGATCGATTGTGCGGCCAATCCCCGGCGGAGCAATGGTGCTAATCGGCGTTTCGGCATTGGCCATAACGGGCACCCTGCCGGTGGCGAGTGCTTTGGCCGGCTACGCCGACCCAATTGTCTGGTTGGTTTTGGCGGCGTTTTTTATTTCACGGGCGATGGTCAAAACAGGACTTGGCCGTCGGATCGCCCTTATCTTTATACGTACCATAGGTCACCACTCGTTAGGTCTTGCTTACGCCCTAATTTCAACCGAGGTGCTGCTGGGAACCATGATCCCATCGACCGGCGCTCGCGCCGGCGGGGTTATCTTCCCAATCGCCAAGAGTTTGTCAGAAGCTTATGAATCGCGTCCGGGTCCAACCGCACGACGGCTGGGGGCCTTTCTGATGGTGGTGTTGTATCAGGCTGGGGTGATCATTTGCGCAATGTTCCTTACCGGCCAGGCATCAAACGTTTTGATTGCAAAGTTTGCTCTGCAAACCACCGGGATTGAATTGACTTACACTCGCTGGGCGTTAGCAGCCCTCGTGCCTGGTTTAATCTCGCTCGCCGTGGTGCCGCAACTGATTTACCGAATCTTTCCTCCCGAAATCAAACACACGCCGGCTGCCGCAGAGTTTGCCCGAGCCGAACTTCAGCGCATGGGTAAATTGACGCGGGCTGAGAAGTTGCTGCTAATCGTGTTTGTTGGGGTGGTTTGCCTGTGGCTGGTGCGCGGACTAGCTGGGGCAATTCCCTTCGTAGCCCGCGTCGTACCTTTTACGCCGTTCATTTCCACGCTCTCCTACCTGGCAAGCCTTGATTATTCGGTTCCACCCTTGCTTGGCGTGTGTATGCTCCTGGTAAGCCGAGTACTGGATTGGGCAGACATTCTTAGCGAGCGCGGAGCCTGGGATGTTTTCATCTGGTATGGCGGGTTAGTCAGGATGGCTGAAAGTCTCGGGGAGACCGGAATCACAAAACGCTTCGCCGAGGCTGCTGCGAGTTTTACGCTTGGCTGGAAGTGGGGAGCGGCCCTGGCAGTACTTCTGCTGATCTATTTCTATGCGCACTACGGTTTTGCCAGCATTACCGCGCATGCAACCGCCATGTACACGCCGTTTTTAGTGGTGATACTCGCAGCCGGCGCTCCGCCATCCCTTGCCGTGCTGTCGTTGGCTTACTTTTCAAACCTTGATGCTTCGTTGACTCACTTTGGGACAACCTCCGCGCCCATCTACTTTGGCAGTGGCTATGTCAGTCAACGCAAATGGTGGTGGCTGGGATTAATAGCGTCGGCAGTGAATATCCCTGTCTGGGCGGGTTTCGGGTTCCTTTGGTGGAGAATCTTGAAATTGTGGTAAGCAGAAGTTCGATTAAAAAGAATTTGCGATCAGGCTCCGCAATATTTCGCGGCGACGATTTGGACGACCTTGAGAATCAGATTGTCAGTGACCTTTCTGCTCTAACTATTCCAACTACCGAGGCCATCCGAAAAGTCAGGAGCATGTTTTCGCAGCGTCTCGCGGAAGCTCCGGCACATTTGGTTGTGGCTTTGGCTCGGCAACTTGTCCAACACGGAGCAGTTCCACGATTCGTTGCTTACGAATTGATTCTCCATCACCCGCAGGCTTTGCGTAGTTTGAAAGCTAAGTCCTTAGAGCAGTTGGCCGCCGGGAACAACAGCTGGGGAGAGGTTGACGCGTTTGCCTGTTATCTGGCGGGACCGGCGTGGCGCGAGGGACAGGTTTCGAATGCCTTGATCCGGCGGTGGGCATCTTCCCGACAACGCTGGTGGAGACGGACCGCCGCAGCTAGCGCCATCGCGCTAAACAACAAAGCTCGTGGAGGCAGAGGAGATACTGTGCGGACACTAATGGTCTGCGAAATGTTAGTCGCAGATCGCGATGATATGGTAGTAAAGGCTTTATCGTGGGCGCTACGCGAACTCTCAAAGCGCGATCCCGAATCCGTGCGCAGCTTTCTGGTGAAATACAAAAATGTTTTGGCAGCGCGAGTTCTCAGAGAGGTGACGCACAAGCTGAAGACAGGTTTAGAGAATCCGCTCAAGCAAACGACCTAGCCTCGATGCCGGAAAAGGGGCTATCGATTGGAGTTAGCTGAATGGCCGGTTATTCAGGAACACCACTGGTAAAAAAACTCGGATTCAAAGAAGGTTTTCGGACCGGGCTGGTGAATCCGCCAAAAGGAATTCAAAAAGAATTTGCGCCCCTGCCAGCCAACGTGAGCGTCAACGTCGGTAGCCTTATTAAACCCCTTGATCTGATAATTCTGTTCGCTGATTCGCAAAAAACGCTGAAGACGGAATTCCCTCGACTCGCCCGTAAACTCGCGCAAAACGGAATGCTCTGGATAGCGTGGCCAAAAAAAGCTTCCGGCATTGTCAGCGACCTCTCGGATAACGCCGTTCGCGAGATCGGGTTGGCAGCCGGCCTTGTTGATGTAAAAGTTTGTGCGATAAACGAGGTCTGGTCAGGACTTAAGTTTGTTTATCGTCGGGAAGATCGCAAACCGCGGTAAGAGCATCCAGACCGCGCTGTTCAACATTGAGACTAGTTGTATTGACGTTGCACCAGATTGCTGTTCCGTTGCATTCAGCTGACGTCACATACCAAAACCTGAGGCAACAGAATGTTTTGATCGATCCGACTTCGATGCGATTAATAATTTCTTTCTCTGCTCGGTCACATTCTTATTTCTTTTATGACGCCGCGCCCGGGGTTGTACCTACTTATGGTAGGACCATGTGAGCCAGAGTGGAAAGTATTGCGCGAAACAGATGGCGAACGGTTTATAGCTCCGAAGAAAGTTTGCTATTTTCAAGGACATTTTGCAGAACTGCGAAAATGAAAAGCGCTGGAACGCTATCTTTCTGACGATTGAGAATTCTCTTTATGCGATCTGATATCCTCTCGCAAGAGAGTTGTTTGCATTTCGAAAAAGCCGGCCAGGCGCGTCCAACGAAATAAATTTCAGCAATGTAAGCAATGGACCATGAAGGATCAATTTTGGGGTTGCAAAAACTTTTTCGATCACTATAATGCGACTCCCTTGCTGGAAGCGATGATTGCCAGATAGTGAAGCGTTGAAGTCGGACCTGATTTAGATTGTGTTTGCGGGTTACTCGCTCTTATAAATTTTCGATGACCCCCGCTGACCTGCTACGCGATTCCAATCAGGTATTGTGAGCCCCTTTCATCCAGAGTGAAGCAGCTCAGGCAATCCATGGCGAGTTCCCTGTTGCAGTAGGGAACGTTCGCCAATAATCAAACTCAACGCCGATCTGCGGCCGGGCAAATCAAGCCCGGATCAGCGGAGTCGTGTTTCTTCCAGCACAGAATCCCAGTAAGTTGGAAGCTTGATCGGAGCGTTGAAATGAAAGAAGAAGCCGCAGTTAACCGCAAAAACTGCCCCATTTGTTCACAAGATCTGCCTTTATCGGAATTCGGAGTTTGTCGCGCGCGAAAAGATGGCCGGAATCTCTATTGCAAAGGCTGTATCCGCAAAAAAGTGACCGATAGCCGTCGTGCTCTCAAAGAATATAGGTCGGCTCGTAAACGCTACGTCAGTCAACCCGTATCTGAAAATTCCTGGTCAACACAGTTAGGCGAGGATTCATCGTCAGCGGCAAATTACACCAGGCTTTTGAGTAAATTGTCGCCGGTTGAACGCGTGCGGGAAGCAATTCGGAAGGGCGCGCGCACCCAGAAGGAGATCGCCCAGGAAACACGGCTCGGCAAAGACGAAATTGGCGATGCCATTGCGAATTTATTGCTGTGGACGCGCGAGATAAAGACCCAGATAGTCGATAACACGCGTTTGTATTTCATTAACGAGTCCGCGGAGATGCCGATTCGCGAAGAGGCCTTTAACGTTCCGCAACGTAAGGGAGATGTGCCCAGTTCCTTTAGCGCGATTCAGGGTTTGATGCCGGGCAGAAATCCGGAGGGGGAAGAACCGGAAAAACTTGGCGGGTGGGTGGCAGCCTAACTCTGAGATCTCAGATCTCAAATCTGAGATCTCCAGGAGTCCCGCCGGAGAACGCTGGCGCCGTTACTGTCCAAACGCTTCAAGGACTTCTCTGGCGTGCTCTTCAGGTTTGACCTTTTCAAACACCTTTCTTACTTTGCCTTTTTCATCGATAAGGAAAGTTACCCGCTTCACGCCCAGGTAAGTACGCCCCATAAACTTCTTCTCGCCATAGACCCCGTAGGCGTCTGCGATTGAATGATCCGGGTCGGCCAGAAGCGTAAAAGGAAGTTTATACTTGGCGGCAAACTTCTTGTGAGAAGCCTCACTGTCTTTGGAAACGCCGAGAACTTTGATGTCCCGTTTCTTAAAATCAGCGAACGCATCGCGAAACGAACAAGCCTCTTTGGTGCAACCAGGCGTATCATCCTTAGGGTAAAAATAGAGTACGACTTTCTGGCCCCGTAGATCTTTAAGCCGAACGGTCTCGCCGTTCGCGTCTTTTGCGGCGAAGTTGGGGGCCATACTTCCTTCTTTGGGCATTGTTCATTACTCCTATCGTTGAAAATAGCATTCCTGCGGGTGATTGAAATTGAGAGCGCACATCTTAAGCCAGTGTCATCTACCCGGCAACAATGGATAAGGCTAAGCCAATGAAAAAGACAACGAGAAGCAGCTTTTGGATGGTCAAGCAGGAACCGGAAACTTACTCCTGGACCGATTTTGTTGGCGATGGCAGGACTGATTGGACTGGCGTTAGAAACTATCAGGCACGCAACAACTTGCGCGAAATGAAGACAGGCGATCGCGTTCTGTTCTATCATTCGGGGAAAGAAAAAGCGGTGGTTGGCCTGGCGGAAGTCGTTAAGAGCGCTTACGCGGACCCGACGGCCAGCGACGAGCAATGGGTCGCCGTTGATCTAAAGCCCGTGAAGGCCCTCAAGAACCCCGTTCCGCTCGCCGCCATTCGTTACGATAAGCGATTGAGCCAACTCCCCTTGATTAGGCAATCACAACTTTCGGTGATGTCGCTTACTAAGGACGAGTTTGACATTATCGTGGCTACCGGCGACGGCAAGGCCCGGAAGAAATAAGACGCACCAAGCTCAGGGAGGCACAATGTTTAAGCAGATTGACTATACGATGGTGGTTGTTTCCGATATGCCGCGTTCGGTGGAATTCTATCGAGACAAACTGGGGATTCCACTCAAGTTTCAGTCACCCGACTGGACGGAGTTTCAAACAGGCTCAACCACGCTCGCCTTACATGGCGGCGGTGTTCCAGCGACTGCGCCTCCGACTGGTGACCCAACCAAGCAAGCCGGCAGTTGCTCAATTGGGTTTAACGTCGAGGATGTAGACAAGACTTATCTCGAGTTGCAAGGGAAAGGCATCCGGTTCGTGATGCCGCCGACGCAGCGGGAAGGCGAGGGTATCAGACTGGCAGTTTGTATTGACCCTGACGGTTTGCCAATCGCATTCGCCCAGTCCATAGCACAAACTGCTGCTAGCTAGATGAGCTCTTTCCAGGCAAGAGGTTGAAGGGCTTTACCGGCGATTTAGGAATCTTGAACGTGGCTACACAAAAAAAGAACTGGGAGCGCCAGCGACCAGCCCGAAGAGTCTTCTATCAAAACTTTCGGATTTAAGGACGCGTTATTCAGCACATTTTCATGGGCTGATTTTCCGGCTGGTCGCTATCGCTCCCAGTTCTGATTTTGTGTTTACCCCGTTGAAACCCCCTCCGAATCAACTAAACAGCGTCGGTTCGACGCCGACCTCATCAACTTCAGGCACTGCCGAATCCTCCAGCCGCGGATACTTCCGAAACAGCGGAGCGGGCGACCTTACTTTTTGCTCCGACAACGTCGCCTTAATCTCCAGCGCATTGACCACCGCCTGCCCACGAAAGTGATTATTCGTGATCACGTAAGACTCTTTCGTCTTCGCCGCGATCTCTTTAATCCTCGCAATCCAGGGCTCTAACTCGTCGATGGAATAGAGATAGTTATAACGGTCGTCGCGCGGAGCCTTTTCCCTGAACCAATCCTGGTAATTCCTCCCGTGAAGGCGCACGTAACCGATTGGCGAGGTGGTAATGTCCGCGGGCCTGATAGATTTCTTAAATAGCGGTTGATCCAGATTACAGATCCCAACGTCCAGTTCCTCTAACCATTGGTAAATCTGTGGATTGTTCCAGGAGGAATGCCTGATCTCGAGCACTAACGGATAATCCTTGAACCGATCCAATAGCTTCGAAAGATAGACGCGTTCCTCGTCGGTATTCTTGAACGACCAGGGAAACTGCAACAGTAAGGCTCCCAGTTTTCCTGCCTTGTGCAGCGTATCCATGCCCTCGCGCACTAGCTTCTCGTCTTCCGCAGTCCCCTTGCCGCGTTCATGTGTGAAAAGGCGGTGAAGTTTTGTCGTGAACATGAAATCGCGTCTTTCGGCAACACGACTGGCCCACGATTTTGCAGTAGAAACTGTGAAAGGCCGGTAGAAACTGCTGTTGATTTCAATAGTGTTAAAGAACCGCGCCAGATACTCAAGCGGATCAAACTTCGCGCCCGGCTTTTGCGGATAGACGACACCTTCCCAGTCTTTGTAGGCCCAGCCGGCCGGTCCGATGCGAATTACGTTTGCCATGGGTTTGTCTGCTGCGGATTTTGGCCGATCGTCGCGGATATGAAAAGTCATAATCGTCGACAAATTGAGAATGGTCCGGTGTGCCCGCGTGAATCGGCGGCCATTTTGCTTTAAAGCCGCAGGCGATGCGAACTCCCTGAATCGGTGTTATAAACAAAGCCAGATCGCTCCAGCGAATTCAGGAAAGGAGGTGCGCGATGCGTCTGACCGAAATGGTTTCGTGCTCTGGTTGAGCGGCTAAGCTGTCACCGAGCTTACTCGCTCAGGTGTTGAGCGGGCTACCACCACAGCCCAATAACGAGAACGTCATGGTTGGTTTTGACAAAGCCGACGACGCCGGAGTGTATCGACTACGCGACGACCTCGCGATCGTGCAAACAGTCGATTTTTTCACGCCGATCGTTGACGACCCTTTTGTTTACGGTCAGATCGCCGCGCTGAACTCAATTAACGATGTGTGGGCGATGGCGGGCACGCCGCTGACGGCCCTGGCGATCACGTGCTTCCCAAAAAAGGGTGTCGATCCGGCGATACTCGGCGAGATCATGCGGGGCGGCCTGGAGACTTTGAACAAGTATGGCGTGACCCTGATTGGTGGCCACAGCGTGGACAGCCAGCAGATCATGTTTGGTTATTCCGTAACGGGCGTAATCGATCCCGACAAGATTGCCACCAACTCAGGAGCACGCCCCGGCGACGTAATTATTCTGACCAAGCCAATCGGCACCGGCGTGATCTCGACCGGAATCAAGTTTGAAAAGACGACGGCGGAGGTTGCCGCATCTTCGGTCGCAACGATGTTGACGCCCGGCAAACACGCAGCCGAGGCTATGCTCGAATTCGGCGTGAAGGGCGCGACGGATGTCACTGGGTTTGCGCTGCTCGGCCACGCGTGGGAGATGGCACGGGCAAGCTCGGTTAGCATTGCGATAAAACCTGGCAGGGTACCGTTGCTCGACGGCGCGCTTGAATTAGCGGCTGCCGGCGTGGTCACGGGTGCCGACAAAACGAACCGTGAATATGTCGGGGATGATCTTGAGATCGATGAGTCGGTAAGTAAGGAAATGCGTCGTCTCCTTTTCGATCCGCAGACGGCCGGTGGGATGCTGATTGCGATTTCTCCGGATCGTGCGCCTGATTTGTTGGCACGTCTGCGTGAGAATTATTCTCGCGCTGACGTTATAGGGCAAGTTACCGATCTCGGATTGCACTCGATTGTGGTGGGTGCAAGATCGACTCGTTGAATGCTTCCTCTTTGATTGAGCCTGACTTGGTCGAGTATCCTTACCTCCGAGACGAACAATATTCTGGGGGGCACTTTTAATGGTTTCAACAATTCAACAATCAACCGTCTCTAATCCCCTTTCAATAACTGCTTTCTACCAACAGGTCCGCGCGCGGACAATGCAGATCGTGGCGCCGCTGGAGACCGAAGACTACGTAATTCAGACCGCGGAATTCATGAGTCCGCCGCGTTGGCACATCGGCCACACCTCCTGGTTCTTCGAGACAGTCCTGCAAGCACATAAGCCTGGTTACAGAGTTTATTCGGAAGACTATCTGTTCTATTTCAATTCCTATTACGAAGGATTTGGTGCCCGCATTGAGCGGCCTAAGCGCGGCACTCGATCGCGACCCACAGTCAAAGATACGGTCGCGTATCGCAAACACATTGACGAACACATGCTCGCGTTTTTGGAGTCGGTCGAGAACAAATCGAACACTGAAACCGTCCTGGCGCTCGTTAGACTTGGGCTCGAACACGAGATGCAACACCAGGAATTGCTTGTTTACGACATCAAGCATTTGCTGTGCGATCAGTACGACGCGCCGATAAAAGCCGCGCCCGCCCCATCGGCGAAAGTTGAAGGCATGGCGGAAATTGATGGCGGCTTGTTTTGGCTTGGGTTACGTGAAGCCAAGGCGCAAAGTCCAAACTCCAAAGTCCAAAGTGCTCCTAACTACGACTTCGCTTTCGACAACGAAAAGCCGGCGCATCAAGTCTTCCTGCAAGACTACGCACTCGATCGCGCGCCCGTCAGCAATGGCGACTTTCTCGAGTTTATCCGCGATGAAGGTTACCAGAACTTTCGCTGGTGGTTTTCCGAAGGCTGGGAAGTGGTTAACCGCGAAGAGTGGCGCGCGCCGCTTTACTGGGAGCTGCAGGATGACCAGTGGCTGATTCGCGATTTTGCCGGTTTACATCCGGTCGAAAGCAAAGCCAACGAGCCGGTTTGTCATGTCAGTTTCTTCGAAGCCTCGGCCTTCGCAAAATGGGCCGGCAAGCGTTTGCCAACAGAAGCGGAATGGGAAAAAGCCGCTGCCTTCGATCCCCAAACCCGCCAGCAAAGAGCATTTTCCTGGGGCGAAGACCCGCCCGATGAAAGCAACAGCTAATCTGTTTGAGAACGGTCTCTGGGCGCCGGCGCCGATAGGTTCGTTCCCGGCCGGACAAAGCTCATACGGTTGCCAGCAAATGATGGGCGACGTTTGGGAGTGGACGACTTCGGACTATGTTCCCTACCCCGGCTTCAAATCCGAGTTTGACGAATACAACGACAAGTGGTTTGTGAACCAAAAAGTTTTGCGCGGCGGCTCATTCGCGACACCGCAAATCCACATCCGCACAACCTACCGCAACTTCTTTCATGCCCACGAGCGCTGGATGACGTCTGGCTTCCGGTGCGCGAAGGACGTGTAAAGCAAACTGTTAGTTTGCTCTGCTGGCGATGCCACTCCAGTTGAAGTAACTCCTCAAAGCACATTAATAGTTTGCTTACACTCGACGGAAGCTCCATTCCCAGTCCTGCCAGCGCTCAACGTAACCCGCTTTTAGCGGATTATTTAAGACGTAAGCCACTGTGCGCTGCCACTCCACATCATTGCGAATCCAATGGTCATAACTCTCATGCGCCCAGAATTCTCCTTCGCGACCTAACAAACGATTGGCCTTAAAGGCGGTGTACCCCTTCAGCGACTGCATAATGACGGCCAACGAGTGGTACTCCACTCTCTCATTATCCTTAGGCAGCGGCCTTATGACCATGTGCACATGATTCGCCATTATTGTAAATGCATCCAGCTGATAAACTTTTCCATGTCGATAGTGCAAACCCTCGGCCACATGTGAAGCAACCCGCTCATCGCTCAACCAAACTGGACCCTCAATGGCGCCATCGAGTAATAACTCGAATTTCGCAAACCACACCCTTTCGAAGTCTTCCTTGATTTGCTCATAGTAATTAACGTTTGTGCCGTCCAAGTGTTCGAGCCACTCCCGCTCTTGACGCCCTTGACTTAGAACGCTTTGCGGAAGGGAACCAGCGAGTCGGCAGGTGACAAAGAAGGTCGCACCTGGCGGTTGGATGTGCGGAAGATTTCGACGGTATGCCGCTTGATATTCGAAATGACTCATCGTCACATAGGTTGTCCGAGTCCGCACATCAAAGCAAGCTGCTCGCACTTGAGTGATTATTTTTGGGATGCAAGATTTTCAACGTTTCCGCAAACTAACAGTTTGCGTTACGATTCTGGCGACCATGAGGATCTATTTCGCCGGAGCAATCCGCGGTGGACGCCAGGACGCCGCGCTGTACCATGAGATTGTCCGACTGCTGTGTAAACATGGTGAAGTTCTAACCGAACACGTAGCCGACCTGGCTCTCGGCGTGCTCGGCCAGGATATCGGTGATCAAAAAATTCACGATCGCGATCTTGAGTGGCTAAGGGTTTGCGATTACCTTGTTGCTGAAGTTACAACTCCCAGCCTGGGCGTCGGCTATGAAATCGCCAGAGCGACGGAATGGGGCAAGCGCGTGCTTTGTTTGTATCGCCCAGAGAACGGCCGCTCGCTTTCGGCAATGATTGCGGGTTGCAGCGACCGTAACTGTGCGCGAGTATCGGGAGCCGGCAGAACTGAAAGACATCTTCGAAGAATTCCTGTGTGCGAGTAAGCCTGGAGAAACGAAATCTTGATCACTGATACTGTCCGATGTCGAAGCGAGAGTGCTCGGGTCGCTGGTTGAAAAACAGGTGACGACGCCTGAATACTATCCGCTTACCCTAAACTCGCTAACCCTGGCCTGTAATCAGAAGAACAACCGCACCCCCGTCACATCCTACGATGAAACAACGGTCGCACAAGCCCTGGAAACCTTGCGCGAAAAGAACCTTGCCTATGTTTTTTATGGCAGCACCAGCCGCGTTCCGAAATACAAGCATGTGCTGCCCGAAGTGATGCATTTGAGTGCGCCGGAGTTGGCCCTGATTTGTGTCCTGCTGCTCAGAGGGCCGCAAACAACCGGCGAGCTCGCCACACGCGCCTTTCGACTGCATGAGTTTTCCGGACTGGAGGAAGTTGAATCCACACTTAATTCACTGATCTCGCGTGAGCCCGACCCGCTGGTTAGACGTTTGCCGCGGCAACCCGGTCAGAAGGAAGCGCGCTTTGCTCATCTCCTGTCAGGAGAGCCTAAGATCGAGGCATTTGCCGAAGCGGAAACTTCGTCAGCCAGCCGGCGAAAAAGTGGGGATTCGGAAAGATTTGAAAAACTCGAGCATGAAGTGGTGACCTTGACCATGGAAGTGCGAAAGTTGCAGCAGCAGTTCGAAGAATTCAAAAAGCAGTTTGAGTAATTTTGAAATCGTGCCACCTCTGTGTTCTCCGTGCGTCTGTGGTACGGATTTGTCGAGTAAGCTTCACCACTGAGGCACAGAGGTGGCACAGAGGACTGAAATTAGGTCACCTGCCTCGGCCGCGGGCGAGTATCTCGGTTGAGTACGGGTGCGCAGTCCCCCAATGATCCACAAACTACATTTCCCGAAACCTCCGCTCTCACAGTTTGTCGAGAACATTTGGTTTGTAGCCGGCAACCACCCCGAGCACACGCGCGAGAAGCTGCTGCCCGACGGCGCCATCGAATTGATTATCGATCTCGATCCGGAACCAAAAAAACTCTTTCATGACGAGCATTCGGAACAGTTTCGTTCCTGTAAGAAGGCTTGGATTTCCGGCGAACGAACCAGATATATCATCATTGGCTCGGGAAACACGTCCATGATCGGAATCCGTTTTCGACCCGGCGGCGCCTATCCTTTTTTCAGTTTTCCGATTTCCGAACTCAACGATTCCGTGATCGACCTGGACTTGATCCTGGGCCGCCTGGTCGACGATATTCGCGATCAGTTGCTGGAAGTGGATTCACCGGAAGCGAGATTTGTGCTGTTAGAAGCGTTCTTGTTGGGTCATGTGCGACGCTCCCTCGAAGCCGACCGTCTTATCATGTTTGCCGTGCGTCAATTGCAGCACTCACCGCAGTTTCTGGCCATCCGCGATCTGGCAAATACAATCGGAATCACCCAGAAGCATTTGATTTCGCAGTTTGAGAAAGTGGTCGGTCTGCGTCCGAAAACCTTTGCTCGGATCTCGAAGTTTCAAAAGGTGCTGACTACAATAGAGCAACAGAAAAAAGTTGAGTGGTCAGCCATCGCATCGGATTGTGGTTACTACGATCAGGCGCATTTCATCAAAGAGTTTCAAGCTTTTTCCGGCCTTAATCCTTCCGCCTATCTCACCCAGCGCGGCGAGTATCTGAACTACATTCCGCTCCCCTAGAAACACAAATCAGAACTGGGAGCGATAGCGTTCAGCCGAAGAGTCATCTGGGAAAACCTGTAAATCAAGAACGGCGGTTATTCCGCACACTCTGATCAGTTGACTCTTCGGCTGGTCGCTATCGCTTCCAGTACTGATTTTGTGTGGCTAGGTTAATTTTTTACAATACAACTTCCTCCGCCTTGCTTACACTCCGCTCCTCTGGCACGGATGCTTGTCCTACAAACTGAAGGAGTTAAGAAACGCAATGGACTTTTCAACCATTAACTATTTCGCAGTGTTTGCGGCGGCCGTCTCAACCTTTGTTTTGGGTGGACTCTGGTATTCGCCCCTGCTCTTCGGTAAAGCCTGGATGCGGGCAAACAACTTTACGGAGGCCGATGTACAGTCGTTCAGCAAGGCCCGTATGTTTGGCTGGTCGCTCGTCTTCTCGCTGATTATGGCGCTGAACCTCGCGATGTTTCTGGGCGGGCCGGGCACCAACGCAACCTGGGGCATGACCGCCGGAGCATTAACGGGAGTGGGTTGGGTGGCAATGGCTATCGGCATCATCGGTGTCTTTGAAAACAGGTCGTGGGCCTACATTGCGATCAATGGCGGCTACATGTCGATTGCCTTCACACTCATGGGTCTAATCATCGGCGCCTGGCGTTAGGACCCTATCCGCAGATTACACAAATTCCGTAAATTTAGACAAAATCAGAACTGCGAGCGACAGCGACCAGCCAGGTAGTGATCTGTCAAGACCGTCCAAATTGAAGAACGCAAGGATTCTGCATTGATGGGTTGACTCTTCGACTGGTCACTCTCGCTCCCAGTTCTGATTTTGTGTACGTAATCTGCGGATCTCTTTTCGTGGCTTTGCAGGTTTGCACGGCTAGGCCAGCGTTTCATTTGTGCAATTCCTGATTATCTGAGTTATAATTTCCCTCCCTATGAACCTGGAAATATTTCATCCAGCGGTCGCCCGTTGGTTTGGGAAAAGTTTTCCCGCCGCGACGCCGCCACAAGCGCAAGCATGGCCGGCCATCAAAGAACAGCGGAACACTCTGATTGCTGCGCCGACCGGTTCAGGTAAAACACTCGCCGCTTTTCTGGCGGCCATTGATGACCTGGTGCGACTGGGGGTGGAAGGAAAACTCGACGATACCACTCACGTCGTTTACGTCTCCCCGCTCAAAGCCCTAAGCAACGACATCCAACGCAATTTGCAGATTCCGCTGGCCGGCATTCAGGAAGAACTGCGCGCGCTTGGTTTGCCGGAGGTCAACATCCGCACCTTTGTCAGAACGGGTGATACACCGGCCGGCGAGCGCACCGCGATGACCAAGCGACCGCCTCACATCGTCGTTACCACTCCCGAATCGCTGTACATCCTGCTGACCAGCGACGGCGGGCGCCGCATGCTACAGACCACCCGCACACTTATCGTTGATGAGATCCATGCGGTAGTTGGTGACAAACGAGGCTCACATCTGGCGCTCTCCATCGAACGCCTGGAACAGTTGATTCAGCAACACCGGTCTCAACTCGCGCCGGGCGAAATTCGCAATCCGAAATCCGAAATCCGAAATTTCCAGTTAACTCGCATCGGCTTGTCGGCCACGCAGCGTCCCATCGAAGAAGTCGCACGTTTCCTCGTCGGCAATGCCAACATCAATTCCGACAACACTCCCAACTGCACCATTATCGACAGCGGTCACACGCGCCGGCTCGACTTGGCGATCGAGCTTCCTGAATCGCCGCTGCAGGCTGTGATGTCCGGCGAAGTTTGGGAAGAGATTTACGACCGGCTCGCGCAATTAATCCGTGAACACAAGACAACTCTGGTCTTTGTTAACACTCGCCGTTTAGCCGAACGCGTTTCGCGCCATCTTGGCGAACGCCTCGGAGATGAAAACATAGCCGCGCATCACGGCAGCCTCGCGCGCGAACAGCGTCTGGCGGCTGAGCAAAGGTTAAAGGCAGGCGAACTGAGTGCGCTCGTCGCCACCGCTTCGCTCGAGCTCGGCATCGACATCGGCGACGTCAACCTGGTCTGCCAACTGGGCTCCACTCGCTCTATCGCCAGCTTTCTGCAGCGCGTGGGACGCTCAAACCACACGGTCGCAGGGTTTCCGAAGGGAAGAATTTTCCCGCTTTCGCGTGACGAACTGGTGGAGTGTGCCGCGATCATAGATTCAGTGCGGCGTGGTGAACTTGATCGCCTGGAACTGCCGGAATTGCCGCTCGACATTCTCGCGCAACAGATCGTTGCTGCTTCAGCCGCCGAGGAATGGACTGAAGACGCACTGCTCGAAATGGTCCGGCGGGCGTATCCTTACCGCAATCTGACCCGTGAGCAATTTGATTCCGTCATTCGCATGCTTGCCGAAGGCTTCTCAACCAAGCGCGGCAAACGCTCTGCTTACTTGCACCACGACGCCGTCAACCAGCGTATTCGCGGACGCCGCAATGCACGGATTTCAGCGATAACGTCCGGAGGCGCAATTCCTGACACTGCAGACTATGCAGTGGTACTCGAGCCGAGCGAGCTCGTGATTGGATCAGTAAACGAAGACTTCGCTATTGAGAGTCTGCAGGGCGACATTTTTCAACTGGGAAACGCATCGTGGCGTGTGTTGCGTGTCGAACAGGGCAAAGTTCGCGTCGAAGATGCACACGGTCAACCGCCCTCGATTCCCTTTTGGTTGGGCGAAGCGCCCGCCCGGACAAGGGAGCTTTCGGTCTCGGTCTCACGCCTGCGCGAGGAGGTGGCGAACCGCGTTGAGGTTATTACTAACTACCAAAACGTGGATGTAGTGGAGGATTCGTCAGCAACCGAGTCTGTGCCAGCCAAAGCCGATCCTTCGCTCAATCTCGAGCCGGCGATGGATTACCTGGTTAACGAGGTGGGTATTTCGCGCGCGGCGGCTGAACAGATTGTTGAATATCTCGCGGTGGCCAGAATGGTGCTCGGGGTTATGCCTTCGCAGGACAATCTCGTCCTCGAACGTTTCTTTGACGATAGTGGCAGCATGCAGCTGGTGCTGCATTCGCCTTTTGGCAGCCGCCTCAATCGCGCCTGGGGTCTGGCGCTTCGCAAACGTTTTTGCCGTAAGTTTAATTTTGAGCTGCAAGCGGCAGCAACGGAAGATGCGGTGGTGCTTTCACTTGGGCCGACACACAGTTTTCCTCTCGACGAAGTCTTTCACTATCTCAATTCCAAAACTGTACGCCAGCTTTTGTGTCAGGCACTTCTGGACGCGCCGATGTGGAATATTCGCTGGCGCTGGAATGTCACACGCTCGCTTGCGGTTCTGCGCCGGCGTGGTGGCAAGAAGATACCCGCCCAGTTGCAACGCATGGATGCGGAAGATCTGCTGACTGCAATTTTTCCGGACCAGTTAGCTTGCCAGGAAAATCTTGGCGGCGGTGAGCGTGAGATTCCAGTGCATCCGCTCGTCGATCAGACCGTGAAGGATTGCCTCGAAGAGGCCATGGACATCGACAGTCTGGAGCAGCTACTGACGGCGATTGAACGCAACGAAAAGAACTTGTTTGCGCGCGACGTGATCGAAGCCTCCCCACTGGCGCAGGAAATCTTAAACGCGCGGCCCTATGCTTATCTTGATGATGCGCCGCTGGAAGAACGTCGCACGCGCGCGGTGCAACAGCGCCGCTGGCTGGATCCGCAAACTGCGAAGGACATGGGCAAACTCGATCAGGGTGCTATTGATCGCGTGCGCGACGAGGCCTGGCCGCGCGTGGAAAATGCGGACGAACTGCACGACGCGCTGGTCGAGTTGGGCTTTCTAACTGAACAGGAAACTTCGGAATGGCAGGATTACTTCACTGAACTGAAAAACGATCGCCGCGCCGCTGTCCTGCAAGTGATTGCTGGGACCGCGGGCGTCCCGCCCGCACTGAGCGCGCAGCGCGAACAATCTGATTCCTCAACCTTGATTGGTGATGCACCGCGCGCGGGCGGGACGCCCGCGGTCCCAGCAATTCACTTGTGGGTTGCAGCAGAGCGCCTTCCTCAAATAACAGCCATCTATCCCTTAGCTTCTCTCGTTCCACCAATCGTCGCCCCTGAGAGCGTGGCGCGCACGCCGTGGACTTTTGAAAGCGCGCTAGTAGAAGTCTTACGTGGCCGATTGGAAGGATTGGGACCATCCACAGTGCCGGCGCTTGCCAGCTCTTTTGGGCTAAGCCGCAGCGACATCGAATCAGGCTTGCTCAAGCTTGAAGCAGAAGGTTTTGTAATTCGCGGACAGTTCACGCCTGGAGGCGATGAAACAGAATGGTGCGCGCGCCGTTTGCTGGCGCGCATTCACAGTTACACGCTCAATCGTTTGCGGCAGGAAATCGAACCCGTCTCGACCGCTGATTTCATGCGTTATCTGCTCGCCTGGCAAAAAGTAGCCCCTGACCATCAGATGGAAGGGCCGGAAAGCGTGCGCGCCATCATCGAACAGCTGGAGGGTTTCGAAGCTCCGGCAGCCGCCTGGGAAGGAGAACTGTTGCCGGGTCGTTTGGCTGAATACGATCCAGCCTGGCTCGACGCCCTATGTCTGTCGGGAGAAGTTGTCTGGGCCAGGCTCACTCCTCCAACAGCGTCGCGCACAGCTGCGGCCGAACCTGGGAACGAACGCGCGCGCGGTGCCGCTCCGGTTCGCAACACACCGATCGCGCTGCTGCGGCGCAAGAACTTTGCAATTTGGAATTCGGTTTTTCCACAGCCTTCGTTAAGCGAAGTTGAGTTTTCCACAACTACCGCAGCAGTTCATGATTATCTGACTACACGCGGAGCATCTTTCTTTACTGACATTGTCGAAGGCACCAAACTGCTGCGCGCGCAGGTTGAGGAAGCTTTAGCGGAGCTGGTGGCAAACGGGCGGGTGATCTCCGACAGCTTCGCTGGTTTGCGCGCTTTGTTAACGCCTGCCAGCCGCCGCACGCAGGCAGCTGCACGACGGAAGCACCGACAACCGGTCTACGAAATGTCGAGCGCGGGCCGTTGGTCGCTGCTTGACCGAGGCTTACCCGGACCGTCCCAACTTGCAGGGAGAGAGCCTGTCAACGCTGAGGCCGCCGAAGAAATCGCGCGTATTCTGCTCAGACGTTACGGCGTAGTTTTCAAGCGCTTGCTGGAACGCGAAGGCATTGTGCTTCCCTGGCGTGTCCTGCTTCGAATTTATCACCGCCTGGAGGCGCGCGGTGAAATTCGTGGCGGACGTTTTGTAGCAGGAATTTCCGGCGAACAGTTTGCACTACCTGAGGCCGTAGGCATGTTGCGAGCGATTCGGCGCACGCGTACCGGAACAATGGATTTTGGTTTTCGTTCACCCGCGCGGGAAAGTGAAGAGCGAACATCAGATCCCATTGCCGGTGAAGCAGAGAGCCTGGTGTCGGTAAGCGCCGCCGATCCTCTAAATCTCGTCGGCATCATCACGCCCGGCGGACGCATCACGGCTCACACTTCCAACCGCATCCTCTACCGCAACGGCGAGCCAATCACTGTGCTGGAGGCTGGTGACGTCCGCTTTCTTGTCGAACTGAGCCGCACAACTGAATGGAAAGCCAAAAGCGCGCTGATGCGCAAGGCGACTCCGCCGCAGTTGCGCACTTACCTGCGGCGGCCTGCGTAGTTAGGGCGAAGAGTGAGAATGCCAATTCCCGGCTGGCTGGACCCTCAAACATCGCTAGACAAAATCAGAACTGGGAGCGATAGCGACCAGCCAATCACTCAACTTACAACTTTCCAGAATTGGAGCATCTCTCCAGTGCACATTTTCAGGAGTTGACTTTCAGGCTGGTCGCTATCGCTCCCAGTTCTGATTTTGTCTAGCGACGAAGGAGTAATTGGTGTGCAAACCTACACTACTTGACTGGCTTCCCCACTGGCTTTGAATCTAAACCGGATTGAGTATGACGATCTCGGCGCGATCGCGGGCGTTATCGAGAAAACTATCGGTGTCGGTTTCAATCTTTGCTTCAGTGAGTGTCTTCTCAATTTCGCTGCGAGCCTCTTCCAGCGTAGGGACAATCTTTCCCGGCGCGCGCGCCTTGAAACGAGGCACAAACGCATCCTTGTAATAGTCAGCGACCTCGTTCTGTGTAATCACCACGAAGTTGCGAAAACGAAAGTCCAGGTACTTATCAATCCTGACCCGCTGCTCCAGGATCTCGCCGAGTTTCTCTGCGGTCAGGCCGACGCGCCGGAGCCGCTGTTGAAATTCCGGTTCCGAAGGAAACGCTTTCGCCAATTCATTACGCGCGCTCGCAACTTCATCCGCCGTTGGTGCGATCGAGGGCAGCTTCTCCGCTTCCTGAAGGATTAATCTCTGATCTGTCAGTAGATGCAAAGCCCGGTTGAGTTCAGCCGAAGAGGGGTTGTCCAAGGGCGTATTTGGTTGCAGCGCCAGCTGCCAAAGCAAATCAGAATAAGTTATCAGGCAGACTTGCCGGCATTCCGGGAGCACTCCGGCATTAACGGTGGCAACCATCTTGTCAATCACCTGTTGGCCGCGCGCCGAGCGAGTGAGCAGTGAGCAGTGGGCAGTGAGCAGTAAGAAAGCAGGCAGCAGCCGACAGATGGCGGAAGCAATTACCGATCGGCTCCGACTATACCTCGATGCCGCCATAGTGGAAATCTGCGTCCGTCTGATTATCTTACTCATTACTTTTCACCCTTCCCTTTTCACTGCCTTGCGGCTGCCCACTGCCCACTGCTCACTGCCCACTGTTTTTAAAACGTCTGCGTAAACCTGAAGTGCACCTGTGTTCGCTTCAAACGATAAATCGCCGGCGTGCCGTTGAAATCGTCGACGCCTCCGGTTGGGCCACGCTGTGGAATCAGAAACTCCGGTGGATTGAGCAGGTACGCATAATCGATCGCCAGGGCGCCGCCGAAGGGCGTTTGGATTCTGAAGCCCAGGCCTACTGTATTTGTCCAATGGGCGCGCAGGTTCGCTTTGTTTATCGCCGCGACTAAGTCGCCGGGCGGCACGGGTGTGTTGTCATGTTTGCCAAACAAATCTCCGGCACGCCGAAAAATGTTCCCACCATCATAAAAAGGAACAGCCTGCAACGACCTGGAAATCGGTATGCGTGCCTCGAGATTAATAATCGCGAGCGCGTTGCCCCCGACCGGCACCGTGAATGGGTTCAACACCACCACATTCTTGTTTTGATCTATGAAATTACCTTTAGGAATTATGACTTGTCGCGGCCCCGCTTCCTCGAAACCGAAACCGCGCAGCGTGGTGGAACCGCCTGAGAAAAATCGTTCACTGATTGGCAGCGTAAGATCGATTTCATCTATGCCGGGGTTGCCGCCGCGATCGCGCGGATTGAAGAGGTTCGCCAGGCCCAGCGTGGCGTTACCCGCCAGCACCGTTCCCCGAAATGAGTTCAGCTTGTGATAACGACGATAGGAGGCCTGCAGCCGGTTGAAGGAGAAGTTTCCGCCCAGTTGGCGTAGGGCAATGGCGTAATCAACGTTGAAGAAGTCGCCGCGGGTAGCGTCGAGTTGATTGTACCGGCAGACCTCGCCGGGGGCCCCCGTTTCCTCGTCGGGGTCGCGCACCGCCCCGAGTAAACCTCGCTCGCATCTCTCACGCGTGTCGCGAACATACGAAGCGCCAAACCGGGAGAGTCGCACCGCTCTATCAGGCTGGAGCACCGGCTTGATTAGCAAACTTTGCAGATTGAAGAGCCGCACGTCTTCATAACTATAGCGAAGGAACACGGCCGAGTGGGTTTTCGGATTCAGTACTCGGTTCGTTTCAATCGTGGCGGTGAAGCGATTGATCGTCGGCTCCTTAACCCGCCCGAGATTGTCGTCCAGCGCATGCCCTTCATCGTCGAGTCGCTGCACGATTCCCAGCGTGCCACGGTCAATTGCGGACCGGAAAAAGCGCGTCACCGTCGAATCGCGCTGGTATTCAACCGACAATCCCAGCGGCGCAAAATTCTTTTCACCATAGCGCTTGAAGCGCGGATCCAGATATTCAAATCTAAGTCGCTGCTGCCGGCTGCTGACGCGTAAACGCATCGCGCCCTGCCGCAGTTTATTCATCAGGTTGACGTTGCTTATTTCCAGTAAGCCGAGCGGACCGGTGTCAGTCGAGAAGCCGCCGCCGTAGTCCATCACGCGCGGCTTCTTCTCTTCCACGTCAATGATCACGTCGCGCCGCTTGAAACCAGAGGCGGTTTCTCCGGCCGGCTCGGTGCGGATAATCACCTGCCGGTAAGCGTCTGTGATGTAAAGCTCCCGCTCACTGTCAGCGATTCGATCTGACCTGAGCACATCGCCCTCGGCAATAGGAATGACGCGCAGGATCGCCTGGCGTTTGGTTTCCCGCGTTTTAGCGCTGCCAGTTAGCCCGCCGATAACGATCCGATTGATGAAGACCTTGTCGCCTTCGTTACTAATCGAATAGATAAGCCTGATCTGTTCTTCGTCACCTTTCCTGGGAAGTTCGACCACCGAAAAATCCACCCGGGCGCTTATGTAGCCTTCACGCGAATAGAGCTGGAGCATGCGCTCGCCGTCGGCCCGCGCCTGGGAGCGCGAAAAAGGAGCACCAATGACAGTTTTCAATTCATCGCGCAATCGTTGGTCCGTGTAAATCTTGTTGCCGCGAAGTTCCACGCCGCCAATTCGTGTCAGCGGCCCTTCGGTTACCTGGAAAGTAATGATCAGGCTTTCGCCGTTGATCGACACACCCTGGAGCACGTCGACTTCCGCGCGACGATAACCGAGGTCGTTGCGCATATAGTTTCTAATGGTGCGCCGGTCCTGCTCGAGCAAGGTAAGACTTGTGTAACCGCGACCATAACCAAGCAACGGAATCAATCCCAGCGCACTCGCTTTTTGAGTTCGGAGAAACCCAGCCACATCTTCGTAAGTCAGCTTGTTGGTCCCGCTGATGCGGATGTCGGTAAGCTTGAGTCGCCGGCCCCGCTCAAGGTCGTAGCGTATCTCGACGGAGTGCCCACTTAAATTCTCAGGGTTTAGAGTTTCACAGGTTGAAGCGGTGCCATTAGGGCCGAGGTCAGGCGTAGGCGGCGTTACCGAACAGACCGGAGTTACCTCAGCGAAGAAATAGCCCTGTTCCTGCAATTTATTACGAAGCCGGCGGGCTCCCTCGATGATTACTGATTGATCGATGTTGCCTTCGCGCTTCACCGGCAAGAGCTCAGTCGCAGTTTTTTCGCTTAACTTGAGATCGGGAGGAACGACGACTGTGACCTTAGGACCCACTGTGCCCGTCAAGTTGATCGTGATCGAGTTGTGTTCCGGGTCCCGCTCCACTCTCGCGTCCTCCAGCGATGGAGAGAGATAGCCCTGGTCAATTAATGCCTGGCGAACCAGCCTTGTATCTGATCCCAGCGCTTCACGGGTAAAGGGCGCATTCGCCTGAAGCTGCAACCGTGGTTTGACGGCCGAGGGATCAAAGCCGGTGATATTTATGTTGAAAGCTTCAGTCCGAGCCTGCTCACCAGGCACGATATGGTAAGTAACAGTGGCCCGCGTCCCGCTCGAATCAAGTTCTTCGCGCGATTCAATCACCGCGTTAAAGTAGCCACGATCGTGAAGGAAAACCTGCAATTCCTCCGAGTTTCGCACCACGATTTGTTTGGAGAGACGAGTGCCCGGTTGGGTAAGATTCACGCGAGCGCGCAACTCATCTTCGGAAATCGGAGTGCCTGTGGCCGGCGTTAATTCAAACTTGACGTCGCCAATCTGCACCTGGCGCTGGATTACAAAACGCAGCCGCAGTGGCCCGGTTCTGGTAGAACCCGGCTCAATCACTTCCACGCGCGCATTCGCCACGCGCTCTGAATCGAACAGGGCTTGCAGCGAGTCGCGCAAATTCACTGCCGAGAATTCCGTGTTGGGAACAACTCTGATGATGGAAAGAAACTCGGCCTCGGCCGCCGGGTCTGCGGGTGATCCTTCGAAGGTAATTTCAACCGACGTGATCGTCCGCCCTTCATATTCATCAAAGGTCGAACCTGCCTGCGCACTCGCAAAAGCGAGTAGCACCATGGCTGTCAGAAAAACTGTCTTCGGAAACCGTCCCACCAGCACCCGCCTTAAAACCGTCGTCTGAATCTAATCTCAAAACTGAAGTTGTTGTCTCGCGTAGTTAACCTGCGCGTCGATGCCTGTTCAAATTGCGCTATAAAGAAAAGGCGGTCGGAAACACGATACTCGAGCGCCAGAATCTGATTCGGATCGGAGGTCACGTTGGTCGAGTAGGTAACTGACAGGTCCTTGTTAATTCTCTTCCCCACGGTCAAACGTGCTACTGGCGTCGAGCGGTTGCCGCCGATCACTGGATTGATCTCAAAGCGACTCAATCCGAAAAGTTTGCTGGTAGCGCGTTGCGCCGGCGCATTGATGAGCGCATCAGTCAACAAGCTGGTAGCGGTTCCCAACCCAGACTGTGAAAGGATTGAACTACTGGTATCGCCGGTAGCGAGCTGGCCAGTCGTAATCAGTGAAACCACATCGGCCTGCGGCAGGGCCGGTTCCGAACTAATCACGGCCTGCGGCTGCGAGAGCGGTCCAGTGAGCCCAACAGTTACGCGGTAACCGCGAATCTGCGTCTCGCCTTGAATATTGATTATCGGGTCCGACCCACGCTGGGCCGGCCAGTCCATTAAGGCGCGCGTGATCTCGTAACGGTCGTTCCGGAAATTAAGCGTGCCACTGGTTGCAGTTATTCGTCCGGAAACCAGGGGGTCTTTCACCGGACCGTTTACCACCAACGAAACCGAGGCAACCAAATCAGCCAGATTGTTTCTGACCACCAGCGCGTTGCGGCCTTCCACGCGCAAGTCGCTAAACAAAGCGGTGCGTGTTAACTCGATCTCAGCGCCCTCTTCGATGGATTCTGCTTGCCGGAAGTTGATCAGATCGGCGAGCTCGATGTCTTCGGTGTATTCGCTGCGCCTAACATTTACGACCCCGCCGATCAGTTGTTCGCGAGCAGTTCCTTTGATTTCGAGATCAATGTCCCCGGTGGTGCGGAAATTTGTGGGATAGGGAGCCGAGACATTTTGGCCGTTGACGTTGAAGAGGAAGCGCGCGAGGGTAAATCCATCGAGCAGCGCGCCACCAGTGGCGGAGATATGCCCGCCGCCCAGCGTTCCAGTCATGTAGTCGATTTGCGCCTGGTTCGCGGAAAACCGCACCAGCGTTTTGAGGTTGGCAATAGTCCAGCGTTCATTGCCGATGAGCAAAGAGAACGATCCCTGGGCGACCGAAGCGGTCCCGTTAAGACGCGGTCGTTCATACGAACCGGTGACTCTAACCGCAACTTCCGCGGTGCCTGACAAGAACGCGTCCGGACTGAGTCCATTCAGGACTCGCAGGTTTAGCTGGCCGTCTGCGCTCATATTTTGACGGCCCGATGGGCCGACGGCGAGTGTCCCGCCAAGCGCGATGTTTGTGCCCGGACCGGTAAACTGAGTTTTTTCAAAAGTGATTTCGCTGGGCGAGAAACGCACAATGAGCGGCGAGTTGGCCGTCAACTGGACGTCTGCAACTTTGAAACTAAGCGCGGTAAAGTTTGCTGTGCCCTGTAAGCCATCCCTGGAGAAGTAGCCATCCTCGTCCAGAAGATTCCCGCTCGCTTTGAGTGTGCCTGTTGCCAGTCCGGAAATCTCCACATTTGCCTGCGGCAACAGCATTTTCAACAAGCCGGTAAGGTCCGCATTGTTTAGCGTGGTTTCAATGTTGGCCGCCAACTTCTCGCTGCCAAGGTTGATTTGCGCCGAGACTACCTGCGGCGTCGCGCCAAAGATTCCGGTGGTCAGAGTTATGTTTAGTTGCTTGTTCTCTGTTCTCCCCACCAGCGCCAGTGTCCCGGCAGGGCGACCATTGATGACGACATTTTTTCCCTCACCGTCGAACGTAATTTGATAGGCGGAAAAATCTGACTCCGACAGGTTTCCGACAATATGTGCATTAAAGTCTGCGGTGCCACTCACATTCGAGAGTTGCGGTTGACTAGTCAGTGCGAACAGACGGCTCAGCTGCACCCCTTCGGCGCGTCCCTGAATGTCGAAGGCTTTGCTCGTAGTGTCATAGCTGCCGTTCCCAACAATGTGGCCCGCAGCGAGACGCGCATCGACGCTCTCGATTTTCACTTGCGAACCGTCAAACGTAGCGCGCGCGATCATACTTTCGAGCGGCTCTCCGGCCAGACGACCGGGACCGAAGCGCAGTTCGGCGCTGCCAGCCATGGCGTTGGGGATGCCGGTTATCCTTATCTCGCCGGAAGCGTCAGATTGAGTGTCGGCAAACTGCGCCCGCGTTGCTTTATTGATCGGTAGTGCCGCAAGCAAATTGCCGGCATTGACGCGATCGAGCGTGGCGTTGAGGGTCGTGTTGTTCTGGCCGGTGCGTGGGGCATTGAGCGTAAACACCATGCCGCCGCCATCTTTTTCGGTTAGCCGTCCATCTGCGATCTGCATTTCAGCCGCCGTCATCTTTAACGACGCCGACAAGGAGCCAAGGTCGGTACCATTGACCAGCAGCGTGCTAAGGGAAACGCGCCCATCGATGTCCGGCGAACTGAGTTTTCCTCGGAGCGTTCCGTTGAAGGCCAGCTGACCCGAGAGCTCCAACCCATAAGTGCGCATCTGTTCTTCAACATCCGGAAGCAGACCGGAGGAAATGAGAACTGTCTGCAACTCGGTAGCGTCTCCGGAATTCAGATCCACCTGGAGGTTGGAATCACCTGAGAAGGAAAACTGTCCGGTAGCTTTTAGTTTCGTCGCCACAGTTTGCAGGTCGACGCGATCGATATTAAACAAACCGCGATCGGCGCGGATTGCGACCACGCCTGAAAGAGGAACTCGTCCGGTATCGGCTTCCAGGTTGTCGGCGGTAAAGTTTGAAGTAAGCGTGCCCGAGGCTTTTTGAAAATCGGTGCCCGGAAACGCGAGATCAATTTTGCCGGTTGCTCGACCGGAGAGCGGCACAGCGGAGCCCGCCAGCGCGGTGAGCGGGCCGGCAACATCGACCTGATCAAAGGTCGCGGCGATTCGCGATGTGCCGCCTTTGCCAATCGCAATCCTTGCGTTCCCGTTCGCGCGTCCCTTGAAGATGTCCGCCGTGAAGTTATTCAGCTGTATGTCAGCATTGGTTGCTACCAGTTGAGCGTGCGCCTGGCCCATATTCATCTGGCCCAACACGCCACCGCCAATACTTAAATCAGCGCTGGCTCGATAACGTCCTGAGGGTTCAACCACAAATACGGGCTTGGCGAGTTTCACACTTTCCACCTGACCGTCTGCCAGCTTCACGGTGCCGGCGTCAATGTCAGCGGTCGAGCCTTCCATGCGACCGCCGCGGACGGAAAGCCGCGCCCCGGCAATATTGATGGTGGCGATTTCGGCACCGCCGGCGTGGGTAGCGCCAACTTGTATGTCTTTAACAACGACACTCGTAACGCCGCCGCTGCTGGTGATGTCTACGTTGTTGGCAGTTACACCTTCGACCCTGGCGCCGGAAGCAGTAATCGTTCCGGCCTTAACTTTGGATACACTCGCGGTGGTGACGTTGTTTTCATTGCGCAGACGAAGGTCAGTCGCAGTAACTCCGTTTGCCCGCGCTCCTGACGTCGTCAGTCCATTTGCGCTAAACTGTGGCGAAGAAGCGTTGAGCACGCCATTTTTCATCTCCGCGCGAGCGTCCTGGAGAATCAACCCCGTAATCGTCGTGCCGTAGCTTTTCTCCGCCGCCGCGCGCAACTCTCCCAGCCAGCGGAAATCCGAGCCTGTACCCATAACACCGCCTACAAGCTGGACGTTGTTAAGTTGAAAGTCTCCGGCAGTCAGGAGAGCCGCGACTGCTTTTCCGTTAAGGTCGTAACTTCGGCCGTGACCACTGCCGCGAGCCGTAACATTCAGGCCCTGAAGGCGCAAGTTATCTGCGGCCAGCGCGTCAGACTGGATATTCCCTTCAACTTTGTATTTGTCACCTTCACCGGAAACTTTGCCGGCGAATTTTCCCGCACCGCGCAGGGTCGTTCCGGCCTGGAGCACGTCTGAGAGCTGGGTAAGATCAACTGAAGAAGTGATGTCCAGCTGATAATGCAGCGCGCGCCAGTCGTCCATGACTCCGGACAGGGTTGCTTCCGCGACTGGTGAGCGCAGCACCAGCTGAGGAATCTCAAGGCGCGTTTCATTCACTCGAACCTGCGCCTGGATGTCGATGTTGTTGACCGGACGGCCATCGTAAGTGAAGGTCGAGTTAGAAACAGCGAAAGTTACCGGGTGCAATCCCGTTTCTGGCGGTACAGTGGGATCTTTCGGCAGGATTACTGCCGTCAGGTTCCGCGCTTCGCCGGAGATTTCGTGGCGCGCGTCGCCGTAGTGGATAACTCCGCTTTTAATCTCAATATTGGCGGCGGTGTAGGCAAAAAGGATGCGCCGGTTCGTTTCGGGCGGAGGAATATGAATGTTGCGGAAGTTCGACCGGCCCTGCGCATCAAAAGTTACCCAGGCTTCGAGTCCTTCGATCTTGAGGTCTTTCAGGTTGATATTGCGTTGCAGATTTAGTGCGTAAAGATCTTCAATGCGTATGGTTGCGAGCAGGCGATTAATCTGGCCCAACTTCTCCCCGGATTGCGCGTCGTAAAGTTCCACACCCGACATTTCCACCGTCTGCGGGGGAAAGCCGGCGTGAAATTCTTTGATCTCCGCCCGAATGCCATACTTAGCAAATGTGTCCTTGATTTGGGCGGCCACGTAACGATCGACATAGCCAAAACGGTAAACAATCAGGATTATCAGAATTAGAGCTACCAGACCGATGGCAGCTGCGATGGTGGCGATAAAAAAATTGCGGCGGGTAAGGAAGCGGCGACGACGTCCCTGCGGTGTTATCGGATGTTTACGTTTGGCATCGCGCTCAGCGATTGCTTCGGCGGCCGGTGGCAGTGGTTCATCAGTTTCGGATCGAAGCGCATCGCGAATCTCCTTGCTTCCCTTAAGTCCATGGGAAGAAGGAGTACCACGCGGGGCAGGAGAATCCCCTTCGGGTGTTTTTTTCTCCGGACCGTTATCGCGATCATCTACACTCATAACAAACAGCCGCCCTCGCCCTGGTGCGACAGGCTCACCAGCCTGTCCTTATCCACTTCAGAGACAGACAGACAGAAATGTCTGTCCTACTACTATAAATTGGGAGAGGGGATCCCGAAATTAATCAGCCTTGAAACCAGAGAGAGTTTCCCGTCCGGACCTAAGATCTCAAACTTGAGATCACATCTGCGACCTGGGGACGTTGCTCTCTTTCTCCGGAAGCGGTTGTATTTCCGGCGCTGCCGAGTCTTTGAGATGCGCGGGCTGGCCCAATGGCACGCTGCCTACCACCTCAAGCTCGAAACCTTCAAGGGCTGCGACTTTGGGGGGATGGTTCGTCAGCAATTGTATACGACGGAGCCCCAGGTCATGAAGTATCTGAGCGCCAACTCCGTAATCGCGGTCCGTTCCGTATCCGGTTTCCAGGCTAGCTTCGCGCTTGCCCACCGCTTTCTCCTGCATCAGAGCGTAAGTGCGTAACTGATTCACCAAATCGAGACTGTGCTCGCGCTGGCGCAGGTAAAGGACCACGCCCTGGCCGGCGGCGGCGATTTTTTCCAGTGCCGCATGTAACTGAAAACCGGTATCGTCCATTAACGAGCCGAACATATCGCAGGTAACGTTTTCGGTATGGACGCGCACCAGGACTGCATCCTCAGCCCGAATCTCACCCATCACCATCGCCAGATGCACGTCGCCATTGATGATGTTCTCAAAGGCGATAGCACGGAAGCGGCCATAGACCGTCGGCAGAATAGTCTCGACCGCACGCTTTACCAGCGTCTCTTTACTGATGCGATACCTGACCAGGTCGGCTACCGTGATCATTTTGAGGTTATGAGCTTCAGCAAATTCCTGCAGTTGCGGCAGCCGCGACATGGTGCCGTCTTCGTTCATGATCTCGCAAATCACACCGGCGGGATAAAGACCGGCGATACGGGCAATGTCAACGCTCGCCTCGGTCTGTCCCGGGCGTACCAGTACTCCGCCTTTTTTCGCGCGTAAAGGAAAAATATGTCCGGGCCGTGCGAGGTCCTGCGGCCGTGTTTGCGGATCGACGGCAACCTGAATTGTCGTCGCGCGATCTGATACGGAGATGCCGGTTGTTACTCCCTTGCGAGCATCGATGGAGACGGTAAAAGCTGTGCCCAGAAAGGAAGTGTTGTCGGCGACCTGCGTGGTGAGGTGCAGCTCATCACAACGCTCTTCAGTCAACGGCAGGCAAATCAAACCACGTGCGTGCCGGGCCATGAAATTAATCATTTCCGGTGTTGCTTTTTCCGCGGCGCACACCAGGTCGCCTTCGTTTTCCCGATCCTCGTCGTCAACGATAATGATCATCCGCCCTTCGCGTATTTCGGTGACGGCGTCTTCAATGGAAGCAAATTTCATTCTATTTTCGGTGAAATCTTAAATTTGAGATCCGAAATTCCGAGCTTCATGTTAACCGAAAGCTCTACTTTTTTCGACCGCCGACCTCGGAGAAAAGCATGATGCGTTCGACGTACTTCGCGATTACGTCAGCTTCAAGGTTCACTTCATCGCCCGCCTGCAAGTGAGAAAAGTTTGTGACTTTCCAGGTCTTAGGAATGAGCGCGATTTCGAAGTAATCATCAGTTAACTCGGAGATCGTCAGGCTGATGCCTTCAACGGACACAGATCCTTTGAAAACAAGATAACGCCCAATCTCGAGCGGGTAGGCGATGCGGACGGTCCACGAGCCGCCGTGAGCTTCAGCCCCCAGATATTTTCCCCGCGCGTCAACGTGACCCTGAACCAGATGGCCGCCAAGGCGCGTTGCCAGAGTGACTGAGCGTTCGAGATTCACCGGTGCGCCAGGTTTGAGGCGGCCCAGCGTGGAGCGATTAAGAGTTTCGCGGGAGACGTCAGCGGCGAAAGAACCCGGCTGAACATTCAGCGCCGTCAGGCAAACTCCGTTAACGGCAATCGAATCCCCTTCGTGAATGTCTTCGGTGACGAGCTGAGCTTCGATCACGATATGTGCGTCTTCGCCACGCTTTTCGACCTCGCGCACGCGACCCAACTCTTCAATGATGCCAGTGAACATAGATAAATTTCGGATTACGGATTTCGGATTGCAGATTTATCACCGGAGCAGCCAGATAAGCGCAAGGACAAGTAGCCCAATGACCGCCGGTGCCAGCGAGAACACGAAATCCAAATCGGCTCAAACTTAAATGAAAATCTAATTATGCTCATGGTGTATTATTGATCTGCAGGAGCGAGCGGGGGCAAGCCCGCCTTCCCAACCCAGAGCTCTCCGATGACTCTTTAAATCGAGCTTGGAAGCCTTTCGATGATGAGTCGCGCTGCTCAAGTATTTTAAGCTCTAGGTCGGGAAGGCGGGCTTGCCCCCGCTCTTATGTTCTACATGTCATCATCTTCTGAAATACCTCATTGATCGAGAGGCCGGTTGAGTCGACGATAATCGCATCGTCGGCAGCCTTCAACGGTGAATCTTCGCGCGTCGAATCGCGGCGATCTCGTTCGGCCATGTCCGCGAAAGTTTCTTCAAAGTTTGCATTCGGATCCTGTGCCCGCTCTTCGTTGAAGCGCCGGGTCGCGCGCTCCTGCGGCACTGCCGTCAGGAAAAACTTCACATCAGCGTCAGGGAAAACCACCGTACCGATGTCGCGGCCATTGAGCACCGCCCCTCGTTCGCCCATTTCACGCTGCCGCGCGACCATCGCCCGGCGTACTGCAGGAATGGTTGAGATGATTGACGAAAGCTCCGTGACTTCTTCCGAACGTATCTGTTCAGTCACATCAACCCCTCCGAGCGTGACACGCAACGAATCCGGATCGCCCTTGAGATCAATATCCACGCGACCCGCGAGCGATCCCACAGCAACGTCATCCGTAGCGCTGATGCTCGATTCCAGCACAGCCAGGGCAACCGCGCGATACATCGAGCCTGTGTCGATATAGAGCAGGTTGAATACGCGCGCCAGCATCCGGCCAAGGGTCGACTTGCCGGCGCCAGACGGGCCATCAATGGCGATGATCAGATTGCTTTTCATTGCGGAGCGCATTTTTGGAGGTGCGCTGACCGTCAGCGATTTGGTCTGTCGCGAACTGTCGCGACAATAATTGATTCAAGCTGAAATCGTGCCGTCAAGCCGCCACGGACCCAAGCGGTGACAGGTTCACCGTACTCCAAATAGCGAACATTATGCTTGACTGAACCGAACCAGGTTGACGTTTTAGGGCTGCTGTCTCATTTCTTCCGGCAGTAGCAGTAGATAAATTTTTGTTCTGTACCAAAAGGCGTCTGATGAAGCTCGTTACTTGTGTCAACTAACTCAAAGTCACTGCCAAACTCATCATGCAGACTATCAGGACTGTATCTGACAACCTCCAACCCACTACAACGCAGCGGCCCCTCAAGACCGAAGGTAGCCACAATTACGTGGCCACCCGTTTTAACTGAGTGTTGCACGGCTTTTACATAGCGCGCACGATCTTCTGCATGGGTGAGAAAATGAAATACAGCACGGTCATGCCAGACATCATAAAACCTGTACGGCAAGGTGACTTGGGTAATATCAGCTTCCAGCCACTTGACCCTGGAGGCAAGCGATCCAAGCCGTTGTTTTGCAACCTGAAGCGCAGCCATCGAAATATCCAAAACTGTGACATTCTCGTATCCGTTTGCAAGCAGATCATCTACTAGCGTCGAGGCGCCCCCACCAACATCAATGATTTGTCCTGTCTTATCAACTCGCGTTTCCTTTATAAACTGAAACGATAATTCAGGATGTTGCAGAAACCAACTCACTTGAGTGGCATCTTTTGTTTCATAGATGTTTTCCCAATGCGATTTGCTTTGCATGGACTTACTGACGCTTGAAGTGGTTTTCAGAGTAGACCGCGAAGTCTTTTCCTGGTTCTGCTATTTCGAACGTCTCAGTGAATTCATTCTCATTCAAAATCCTGTAGGTCTCTTTTGCTCTAAATCCGGCAGGTATGTTTTCGATGGACTCCGAAGTGAAGACGATCAGTTTGCCATCTTCTGAGATGTCGCCTTTGAATTGATTCACAAAGCCTTCAACGTGAAATTGTCTCAAAACAAATTGTTTTCTGCCGCGATCGTAGCTAAAGAAACCGATGTCCTCGTGTGTCTCGCCTTTCGGATTCTTTTGCTGCGGCGCATAAATGGATTTATGCTCGATCTGAATGTATTTGCCGTTAAGGATTGATTGATAAGTGCGCTCAACTTGCGAAACGCCCGGTTCGCCTTTGCCTGTCCCTTTCCAGGTGCCGACAAAAAACTTTAGCGGACTCCAAACGTCCGGCTTTTTGGTTTCCTGCGCTGCGACCAAAAGCGGAATCAGAAATAGCAGGAAAATGGCTTTACGCATTGCGCACCCTTCAGCTGACTTTTCAAATCTATTATTACCCAGATTAGACAAACGCCGCGAACACTTCATTCGACAGCAGCGCTCCTGCGCGCGTGAGTTTCAGTAGATCGCCTTTGCATTCGATCAAACCAGCCTCACCAAAACGCGTCAAGTCGTTTGCATGTGTGGCGCGCAGGTCTGAACCGAATAGCTGCTGATACTCCGAGAAGCTGAAGCCGTCCATCATTCGCAAGCCCAAAAACACCGCTTCTGCCTGGCGATCACTTTCGCTCAACTGTGTTTCAGTCACAATCACAGTGCGTCCCTGCTCAACCATTTCCATATATTTGACTACTTCGCGTTCATTGGCCCAACGGCGAAACTCACCGTTGTAAGAATGCGCCGAACATCCAAAGCCGTAGTAAGGCGCCCCGGTCCAATATTTGATGTTGTGACGCGACTGCAGTTCTGGCAAACAGAGATTCGATATCTCGTAGTGCTCGTAACCCGCTGCCAACGCTCGGTCGAGCATTACTTCATACATCTCGGCGGCAAGATCTTCATCAGGCCTGGGTTGCAAACCAATCTTTATGTGATTCGCAAGCGGAGTCCCCGGGTGTACTTCCAAAAGGTAAAACGATAGATGTTCAGGTCCGAGCGCAAAAGATTCGTCCAGATTTCTGCGCCACCCTGCCATCGTTTGTCCCGGCAGGCCGGCAATCAAATCGAAGCTCACATTCCGAAATCCGGCGTCACGCAAATAATTAAACGTCCGGCGTGTGTCTTCTACACTGTGGGACCGGCCGAGCCGAGCGAGTTCGTTATCGTCAAAAGTTTGCGCGCCAAAGCTGGCGCGGTTGACGCCCAAGCTTCGAAATGCGACTAACGTTTCGGGAGTTACACTGCCGGGATTGATCTCCGTCGTTACTTCTGCATTCGCGGCTACCGTGAAAGCCTTGTACACCGCATTTAGAAGGGTTTCCAACTGATCGGGCGAAAGCAGGGATGGCGTGCCGCCACCGAAATAGATCGTGTCAACCGGCTCCGGCTGATCGAGCACGCACCACATTTCTATTTCGCTTACCACAGCGCGGACATAACGCTCAGCCGCTTCAGCGCTGTACATGCCGGTGGCAAAATCGCAGTACGAACAACGCGAGCGGCAAAACGGTATGTGAATGTAGATTCCGGCAGGCTTCAAATGGGGGAATTATAACATGCGCAACTTAAGACCCGGCGTTGTTGTGACCGGACGTACCAGTTCAGTTGGGCTAAACAAAATCGGAACTGGGAGCGATATCGACCAGCCGCAGAGTCAACTGTTCAGAATATGCAGAACAACTGCGTTGTTTATGATTTAAGGTTTTGACAGATGACTCCTCGACTGGTCGCTATCGCTCCCAGTTCTGATTTTGTGCGGCGTACCTTGGCCGGTACTTCACTAGCGTCAAACTGAATCAGTACTTAAGCGGAGAAAAGGCGCAGCCCGGTGTACTAAATCTTTTCTGAAAGTGTATGCGTTGGGTTCAGTGCTCGGCTTCTTTGCTGACATTTTTTCCGAAATGATCAGTGGCACGCTCGTTGATGTTGTCTTCCACGCAAGACGACTCTCAACAAACAGAAGTTTTTCGAGAGACAACTTCATCGATCAAGGAGGATGTTATGGCAGACGAAAACGCCAGGAACCGAAACCAGGAAACGGATCGGGAAAAAGGCAAGGCCATGGGCGCTGGCGCCAGCGGTAATTATCAGGGCCAGCAGGAACAAGCCGGCGATCAATTTGCCGGACGCGGATCGCAACCGAATGAAGTCTCCGGACAAGGCGGAGGTATTCAGGGCACCGGGCAAAGCCAGTCAAATCCGGGTGGCTATACAGAAGGCCAGGGTGAGCGTCGCGACGAATCCCGACGTGGCAATCAGGGTTCGATGAACGAAGATAGGAATCGCTAAGTTAGATCGTCAACAGTCAACGGTTCAGGCACGGTGGATCCTTGAGAGAGGATCCGCCGTGTTTCTATTTGATCCTCTTCAGACTGCCGTCGCCGCTGATCGACTTACTCATCCCACGGCTAACCCTTTCAGCCTCCGCAAACACGCGCAGAAAGTTTTCACCCAGAATTTTGCGAATGTCCTGCTCGCTATAACCACGCTTCAAGAGTTCATAAGTAATGTTCGGCAACATCGAAACATCCTGGGCGCCCTCAGGGAAGTCGGCAGCGCCATCGAAGTCTGCACCGATGCCGACGTGATCGATACCGGCAACCTTCACGATGTGATCGATATGATCGATCAACTTGGATAGCGGCAGTGGCGGGAGGGGCATGGACGCGTCAAGTTTGTCACCCTCTTCGGCCAACCGTTCCGGATCGTCTTTGTACTTCTCATTGAGGGCGTCCTGTTGCGCCTTTTGCACGCGATTGCGCTCTTCGTTCTGCGGCGTAACCGTCGCCGTGTCAACGAAGACGCTGTAGAAATTTACCTGAACCACGCCGCCATTCTTTGCTATGCGGCGCAGCAGATCGTCGGGAATGTTTCGCGGCACATCGCTAAGCGCTCGCGCCGAGGAATGCGAAGCAATGATGGGCGCTTTTGAAACGTCGAGCGCATCACTCATCGTCTCGTCAGAAACGTGTGAGACGTCCACCAGCATTCCCAGCCGGTTCATCTCGCGCACAACTTCTTCGCCGAAAGGCGACAGACCGTGATGTGTCTTCTCACCGCGTCCGGCGTCGGCCCAGTCGTTGGTGTTGTTCCAGGTAAGCGTAATGTAACGAACGCCCAGACGATGAAACTCACGCAATGCAGCGAGTGAATTTTCAATCGCGTGCCCGCCTTCGATGCCCATCAGCGCCGCAATCTTCTTCTGTTTCTTGGCGCGCCGAATATCTGCCGCTGAGGTTGCCAGCATCAGATCGTTCGGATGACGTTCGACCGCGCGATAAACCGAATCGATCATGTCGAGCGTGCGCCGCGCAGCGCCGCCGTGAGCGACGTACCATGGCCTCACGTAAAGCGAAAAGAATTCAGCCGTCAGTCCCCCCTGCTTCATGCGTTCAATACTGGTCTTATAAGGCACGGGCGGTGGACCGCTGAGATCATAGTCGTCGTTGGTCATCGGCGTCGTCACATCGTTGTGCGTGTCGATGACGATGGCTTTGCGATGAATCTCGAGCGCTCGCTTCCAGAGCTTTTCATCGCGCTGAGATTGCGCGGAGACCGGGGAGGTCATAATTACGATAAAAAAGATTAGAACTGTCGAAACACCAAGTTTCATTTGGATTAACCTCAAGAATGGTTTCGCTCCGTTAGGAGCGAGATGTTTATAGCATGCATTGCCTCAAATGAAATCCAGCTCCATCGGAGCGAAATGTTTGTTTATTGTTTCGGGATACATTTGGCTCGTAAAGGCCGCTTGAAATTGGCGACCCACAGTGTTGCTGAAACGGGATAAACATTCTTCCCCTGACGGGAATGGGCTCTAACGCCTCGTACTCGTATGATGGCGAAGCCTCAGAGAATGCTGATTGGCGGCATCGCCACGAAAATTTACTATCCACCGACTACTATTTGCGTCAGACCCGAGCTACTTCAGGAAACTTCAGGCGCGAAATTTTTTCACGATAAACGATCGTTTGAAGCACTACGGTTATGTGATTGAAAAGCGATACAGGAAAGTGAAGTAATATCTGCTCAGGGTACTTGTAGCTGTGCCAATCATGGACCTTAGACCTTTGTCTTACGCAGTTCTAAACCGCAAAGGCAGGTACTGGCTAAATTCGATGCCAATCAGTTATTTTGGCCTCGGCAACGCCACCCGTTTCGGCCTGTTCTCGTTTTGAACAACCCCGTCCAAACAGATTACTGTGTTCGCAAGACATTTCTCGAAGAGGGACGCAATGGGTCATAAGCCTGTTGCCCCAACCTCGTATTATCTTTGACGGGTCCCTTGGGCCATTGGACGAGAAGGCTATGATATGAATGTCATTGATCTCGATCATGACAGTGTATTCGAGATCGTCTTTCCGATTACGGATTTCATGACTTTCGGGGAAATTGCCGAGTGGGCGGATTCCGCTGCCTGGCGGTTATTTTCAGTGCAACAAAAACAAAGATGCAGATACTATTCCAGTCTAATCCATTCTTGAAGACGTCTATGCGATTCAAGAAATTAACGACCGTCTACTGGATATATCGAAACGATGGATTTGTCCAGTATGCGTATGAGCCGCTTCCAGTGGTGATATTTTTGGCCTACTATCCATGTCGAGGAAGGAAGACCAAGCGTGCGAATTTACAACAAGTCTACCAACTGGAGCAGAAAGGAAGGCCGCTGGCCCTGGTAACAGCTATCCTGGTCTAAGCAGGGTATACAAATTTATTTACAACACACGCGATCACAAGTGAATTCAACCAATGTCATCCTAATTGCCGAAGACAACGTGGCCCAGCGCCACTACCTGCGCGAGATTCTGGGAAAAGAGTTTCCCTCGCACGCGCCTATCGTTGAAGCCGCCGACGGCGAAGAAACGGTGAAGCTCGCGCTCGAACACAAGCCTGCAGTCTCCATTCTCGACATTCAGATGCCCAAGCTTTCCGGCGTGAAAGCCGCGCGCGCTATTTGGCGAGAACTGCCGGCGGCGCGCATTATTTTCTGGACGCAGTTTCCCCACGAGATCTACATCAACGAAATTCGTAAGATTGTGAAGTCAGTCGATCCGCCGCCGGCCTACGGTTTCATTCACAAGAACAATCCCGAATCGCGTTTCCTGCGTTTCGTCGCTGCCGTACTCGAAGACGGCGCCGACATGATCGATCCGGCATTCAAAGATTCATTCAAGCGACCGCTGCTTACGGAGTTTGAATCCGAAGCGCTTTACTACCTCGCGCTTGGCCTCTCAAACTGGGCCATCGCGCGCAAGTGTTCGCTGAGCCTGCGCGGCGTCGAGAGCCGCCTGGCAACACTTTACGAAAAACTTTTCGTGTCGATCGCCGAAGGCACTGAGCATGAAGCTTACGAAAAGCTCGCCTACAACGTGCGCACGCGTGCCTTCTTTGAAGCGTTGCGTCGCGGTCTACTTAACAACGATGAACTCGAAAAGGCGGCGCAGGAGCAGGAGGCGTGGATCGAACGCGACCGCAAGCGCTATTTAGAGGAGCTAAAGAGAGAGGCGGGAAAGGCTCGTAAATGATGCGACGCCTTATAGTACTATTGTTGCTAAGTCTAATCGGATTGAGCTCGACCAGCCGCGCCGACCATTTGGATGAAAAACTGCAAGCGAGGGGAACGCCGGAAACAACGCTGGCCGGCATTCAGTTATCCGAACATACCAGAATAGCGGACGTAATCAGGCTTTACGGTCGACCAACAAAACGAGAGGGATCGGAATCAGATAACCCAAGCTTTGCGAGTTCCTATGACTATTATTGGATCCGTCGCGGCCTGAAACTTCATGTACTGGTGCAGCGCTTTCCGCGCACAATGCCCGGGTGGGAGTACATCAGCTTGGTGGAAGTTGATTTTGGCACTTCGCACGGTGTTGCGAAAACGGGCAAGGGACTGAGAATTGGAAACTCTCTCAAAGATCTGAAGCGCATTTATGGTCACCGAGTCCAAGTAAGAGATATTCCAAAGCTGAACAGTCGCGATGCAATGATTCAGTGGCGACAGGAAGAGTATTCTCTAATCGCCACATTGGATAGACGAGATAAGATTACTGCATTGCAGCTTGTCGCTCCGGAATAGGATTCGTTTCTTAGAGAATGACAAAGTCAGATAGGTTCTGTCCTTCGCATCGGAACCCCGTTGAATTCCCCTTTCCTCTGATCTCAGTGATTAGCGGTTGGGCCATTCTTACGTCACGCCGGCCCTTTCCGACTATTCAACGCACCCTGTTAACAGTCATTTTCCTCCTTTCTGTTTTTTCCCTGTTGCCTTCCGCCTTTTCCCAAAGTGAACCAGGACAGTCGCAGCCGCAAACATCGCCTTCCCCAACTCCCTCGCCCTCCCCTTCCCCTTCGCCATCGCCGACTCCAGTAACCGGCCTGCATCAATGGGGCGCGGTCACCCTCTTTCACGGCTTACCTTCGGATCGCGTGCGCGCAATTGCTCAGGGACCCGATGGCGCCATGTGGTTTGGTACCGAAGCGGGTTTAGCAAAATTCGACGGGCGCAGGACTCAGACCATCACCATTCCCGACTTGTCCCCGAAAATTCTGGCGCTCGAAAGCGATCAATGGGGTGGGCTGTGGGTTGGCACTGAGACCGGTGCGGCCCGAATGTTTGAGGGTAACTTTGAAGTGATAAGCGAGATAGCGGGCAATTCGATCACCAGCATTGTGACACCGGAAGCTGGCCGGGTTTTGTTGACTACGGAACGAGGAAATATTTTTGAGTGTCGACTGGAAACAAACGGCCAGCGACACACCGCGCCGCTTTTGAATCAACCACTCGAAAGCGCCGATCGTGAACACCCGGGGCCGCTCGCCTTTACCAGTGTGGCCCTTTTGAATAACCAGATCATGGCCGGCTCAATGAGTCGCGGTCTACTGACAATCGTCGATGGTATGGGCCGCGAACGAGAGACTGGTCCGACAGCATTTTTTGTTCGCGCGTTGGCAGTTGATGAAGGCGGTAAACTTTGGGTAGGCACGCGCGTAAGAAAAAACGAGCCCGGTTTATTGACCGGCCGCAGCCCTGCCGAGCTCGTGCGCAACGAAAATCCAACCGGCACTATCACCACCATTCACAGCGTCGGTCATGACGTTTGGGTGGCCACTGACGGCAATGGCGTTTTCCTTTTCGCCGACGACAAGAAAGTGCAGCGCTTAACTTTTGATGGAACCGGCGGCGGGCTACGTTCGGATCACGTCTATGCCATCTTCCAGGATCGCGAAGAAGTAGTTTGGTTTGGAACTGACCGCGGAGTTTGCCGTTACGATCCAAACGCCGCCAGGCTGGAAACGGTCGGCAACAGTTCTGAGAGCAATTTCATTCGCACTCTCTATCAAACCTCCGCCGGGCAACTACTGGCCGGAACTAATCGTGGACTTTTTGTTTACCAGGCATCGCCGGCCAGCTGGAATCCCGTGGCAGCTTTGAGTAACAACATTATCTACAGCCTGGAGGAAGACAGCTCGGGAAGGTTGCTCGTTGGCTCTGCCGCGGGCTTCTTCGTGGGACTGCAGATGTCCCGCGATACAAAGATCGAGTCACTAGCCTTCAGCCGTGCTGAAACCAGTTCCGGCAATGCAGACGCCATCGGCAGTATCCGGGCGATTACATCATTTCGGGGCTCGTCCTATATTGCGAGCTATGGGCGCGGGGTTGAAAAATTTGAAGCCGGTCGCCTCACAAATGTCTGGAGCCCGAACACCACAATCCCGCGAGACATCATTAGCCTCTTTGCCGACGGCGAGCGACGTTTGCTAATCGGTTCCGCAACTGACGGAGTGTTTGTTTATGATGGCGCCGAAGTAAAACCCGATCCGATATTCGTTAAGCTAAAGGGCAGCACGGTGCGCTCGATTCAAAGCACGCCGGACAGCACACTGTGGTTTGCTACAAATCGCGGAGTCTATGCCTGCAAGCCAAACAGCGATTGCCTGCTCGCGGCACCCGGTTTTGAGGCCCGCTTCCTGGTGCTCGACCCCAGCGGAAAGCAAAACCAGATGTGGTGCGCAACCACTGGCGCCGGGCTCTTGAAGATTCAGCTTGACGATCAGGTTGGCCCGGTCGTTTCGCAACTCGACGCCGAGCAGGGGCTGCCTTCGCAAAATGTTTTCGCAGTGCAACCGCAAGTTAATGCGGATGGCAGCGAGTCGTTACTGATCGGCACCAGCCGGGGTGTGGCGCGCTACCGGCCCGACCGCGTGGCGCCGACGTTGTATGCGACACGCGTCATCAGTAAGCGCGTTCACTCCGCCGGCGAGTTGCAGTCGGGTCTATATCTCGAGTATCCGCAAAACAGTTTGTTGTTTGACGTCGCTGCAATTAACAGCCGCACTTTTCCCGAGCAGTTTCAGTATGCGTTCACGCTGGTGGATGCGAACGGCGCTTCCATTAAGCAAAAATTGTCGCGCGACTCGCAATTTACGATGGAAGGACTGCGACCGGGTAAGTATCGTGTCACCGCGCGCGCGTTTAGCAAAGACCTGGTAGCTTCCGACGCGTTGTCGTTTGAGTTGAGTATTGCCAAAGCGCCGTTTCCCTGGACCTCAACTGCCCTGGCGATCCTGCTGGCCCTGGCGCTATTGGCGCTGCTTTGGGCCGTGCTCGAGCGGCGCCGGATTGCGCGCACCAGCGCGGCGTTGGTTGCCGCCAACAACGAGCTCGCCGACGCGCGTTTGAATCTGGCCAACGAAGCTGAGCGCGAGCGACGGCGGATCGCTCGCGACCTCCACGATCAAACGCTCGCCGACCTGCGTCACCTGCTAATGTTGAGCGATCAGGTGCCGGCGAATGGCGCCGCCGGAAAGCAACTTGATCCGGCCGTGCTGCGAACTGAGATCGAGTCGATCTCGCACGAGGTACGGCGCATCTGTGAAGACCTGAGTCCTTCGGTGTTACAGAATGTCGGCTTCGCAGCGGCGCTGGAGTTTGCACTGTCGCATGCGGTGCAGGACGCGCCGGCCGATAGAAGATTCGATTATGAATTTGTTTGCGACGAATCGCTGGAGGAACGAGCCCAACTGCCACCCAATGTGCAGATGCAGATCTATCGCATGGTGCAGGAGGCGGTGAGCAATATTTGGAGACACGCCGGCGCCACGCATGTGAAGATGACTGTCGAAGTAGACCCGAGTGGTGACTTTGTTTTGCGGCTGTCAGACAACGGCCGCGATTTCGATCCTCGCGAACAAAAGAATCTGGAGGGTCGTGGGCTGGCGAACATGCGCGCCCGGGCCAGCTTGATCGGGGCAGAGATTTCGTGGGAGAAGTCTCCTGAAGGAGGAACTGTTTTTGTATTGCAACTTGGAAGAGCGGGGCGAGCCACCCTTCCTGAGCATTTTGGAGTGCGGTGACCTGTCAACGCTTTAGTCCTGGGCGGCTTGACGCCCATGTCATTCAGTAAATTCTAATTACCATGGTCGCGACAGGTCGCGACCGACCAAAGCGGTGACAGGTCACCGCACTCCAAAAGTTCAACTCATCATGGATCGTTCTCTCATCAACTTTAACTCTGAAGTCTCAGCAGCTCTGGAGCACAACAAGCCGATCGTAGCGCTTGAGTCCACCGTCATCGCTCACGGTTTGCCGCGCCCGCAGAATCTCGACACCGCCCGCCGTCTGGAACAGATCGTTCGCGAAACCGGCGCAGTCCCCGCAACCATCGCCATACTCAAGGGCCATTTCACCGCCGGACTTAGTGACGAACAAATCTGTTGTATTGCCGGAAGCGATGTGATCAGAAAGGTCAGCATTCGCGATTTGCCAATAGCGGTCGCGCAGAAGTGGAACGGGGCCACAACAGTCGCCTCAACCAGCTGGATTGCGCAACGCGCGGCCATTAAGGTGTTTGCTACCGGCGGCATCGGCGGCGTTCATCGTGGTTCATTGCCCGATGTTTCCGGAGACTTGCCCGCCCTTGCTACCACGCCAATCGTTGTTGTTTGTTCCGGCGCCAAGATAGTTCTGGACTTACCCGCAACGCGCGAGTGGTTGGAAACCTACGGCATAACAGTCGTTGGTTATCAATGTAATGAAATGCCGGCTTTCTATTCGCGCAGCAGCGGCTTGCCTGTAGACGTTCGCGCAGATTCGCCGGCAGAGGTCGCTCAGATTTTTCGCGCGCAGCAAGCTTTAGGGATCCAGAGTGCCTTGCTGGTTACGGTTCCGGTGCCGGAAGAGTTTGAATTTCCCGCGGCGGAGCTGGAACGCACACTCAATGAAGCGCTGCAGGTAGCGGAACAGCAGCAGGTTGGAGGGCGTGAACTAACTCCTTTTCTCCTGTCGCGCATGGCCCAAGTGAGCGAAGGCGCTACTCTCAGAACCAACATCGCTTTACTGGAAAACAACGCCCGCGTCGCGGCAGCAATCGCCGGCGCGCTCCGCTGACCAGGCGCGTCCGCTGTTCTTCAGAATTCTCGCATTACGATTTCTCGTATTTGTTTACGAGATACTGACAACCACAAAACACCTCGGCTGCATCTCACCGGCAATCTGCAGGCTCCTCCCCAGGTCAACGATTAACTTCGTCCATTCGAGCAAAATTCTGAGTCCCGATCATCCGTTCGGGATCGTGGTCTAACTCTGCGCAGACCCGGCTTGAGCTTCTCTCCCCAGGGCTCTCCGACAAGCTTGCAACTTGATAAGGAGACCTACCATGGCACCCAAGACCTTCCTGAAGAATCTGACTGTTGCTTCACCATGTACTGCTGATTGGAACTCAATGAAGGGAAACGATCAGGTGCGTTTCTGCGAGCACTGCAGTTTCGACGTGCACAATCTGTCCGCGATGACGCGCAGCCAGGCGGAACGTCTGGTCGCTCGATCAAACGGCCGCTTGTGCATTCGTTATTATCGCAACTCATCTGGTGACCCACAGACTTTGCCGCCAGGTCAAAAACTTCATCGCATCGGCCGTCGCGCATCACGAATTGCGGCGGGCGCCTTCACCGCGACCCTGAGTTTGACGTGTGCAATCGCTCAACAATCCGGGAATTCCCCATCAATTTTTAATGTGCCAACTGTGGGGCAACCGAACGCCCATTCGGCTCCCTGGTCAAGCATCGCCGGCACTATCACCGACCCAAATGGAGCAGTAATACCCGGGGCAACCATTGCTGTCTGGAACGAGGAAACGAAGGGCGCTCTGTATGCAAGTACTGATTTTACAGGGCAATTCAAGATCGACAGTCTGCAAGCCGGTTCTTACATGCTTCGAATTGAAGCGCCGGGCTTTGCTGCTCAGGAGAATATTGGAGTCTATCTTCAGCCCGGAAGCGAGGCTCGCATCGATCGAACACTGAGCGTGGCGACAATTGAAGAAACCGTTGTTGTCGAATCCGACACCACAGGTACGGGTGTAGTTAGCGGCGGCATGGCAATTATGGCGCCTGAGGATTCTTTTATCCGGGCAGCTCAGGAAGACGACCTGGAAGCTCTCACGGCGTTGATTGCAGGTAAGGATGTAAACCTGCGCGACAAGTCGACCCGTACAACTGCGCTGGAACATGCCGCGCGGAACGCTAACCGCGAGATGGTGCAACTCCTGATCTCGTCAGGCGCAAAAGTCAACGGAAAGAACGAATCGGGCGAGACGGTGTTGATGATGCTGGACGATGACGCAACCAGCGACCTCGCCTGGGATCTGATCAATGCCGGGGCAGCCGTCAACCGTCAGGACGATGCTGGTAACACTGCGCTGATTCAGGCAGCAACTCAAAACAATCTGGAAGTGTTGAAGGCCTTGATTGATGCGGGCGCGGAGGTTGATACCCGCAACAAAGCGGGACGCACTGCTCTGATGCTCGCAGCCTCCGAAGGTCATATAAACATCGTCCGAACGTTGGTTCTGGCAGGTGCGAATATCAACGCCACTGACGAAGATAAAATGAATCCGCTGGCCCACGCTAAGGAGAACGATCACGTGGCCGTAGTTAGATTCCTTAAATCAAAAGGAGCTTTCGAAACTGTGAAGAAGGTTAAGCAGGAGGAAGAGGACTAAACGCGGCTTGATGGATAACGCTGAAAGCGTTGGCTAATTCCAGCCCAGGGTTGCGACAGGGGAGATTGTTTGCAACCCTGAAGGGGTTGCCGCGGTTTTGCGGCAGCGTTAGTCGATCCTTGCACACACCAATTCGGTTCTGCGTTTGATTACCTGGAGCTGACCACTGTGCTCCCCTCCGCTGTCGTGTGCTGATGCAGTTTAGAGTTCAACTTTTATTTGTGTTTTTGATGCCAACGAAAATCGCAGCCTGAAGGCTGAACTCTGAACTGCTTGCCTCAAACTGCATCAGTAGCCTCTGGCGACCTGCGACCTCAAATGGAGGTTCCTTTGAGATGTGTTACTCTAAGTGGCGCAATTCGATAATTTCAGGGAGGACTTCATGGCAGACGACGAGAAAGTAACGTGTAAGAACCCGGTTTGCAGTTGTTCGCCGCAGCCGGGCGGCAAATATTGCAGCGCCTCGTGCGAGGGCGCCGGCAAGACAATTGAGCTTGATTGCGATTGTGGACACCCGGAGTGCAGTGGGAATTTCTAAACGGTTGCCGGCATTTTCCGGATCGAAAGAGAGGCGCTTACGGCGCCTCTTTTTATTTCGTCCTCGCCTTTGCCAGGTCGATCCGCCTTAAGTTGAATTGGCAAGGTTGAGGAACTGTGCGGCAAGTCGTGGCCCGGTTCCTTCGTCCTCATGTTTGAAAAATAGAAACGTCTCTTTCCAGTTCTGATCACGGATGCGCGCGGCCCAGTCGCTGAGATTTTCTTCCGAGTAATTAACCCGACGTAAGCGCAGGTAACCCCAGTCCGCGGTCTTGTCGATGTGAGTAGTGGGCAGATCGTCTGTATCAGAGACAACCAGCGGGCGATTCTGGCTGCACAATAATTCCAGCACGTCATCATCAAACCAGGTGGGATGACGAAACTCGAAAGCTGCCGGCGTCGCCGCCGGCAGGAGCTGCAGAAACGTTTCCAGTCGCGGCAGATCCTTTTTCATATTGGGTGGCAGCTGAAATAGCACAACTCCCAACTGCTCCGCGAGCACAGCCGCCGTCTCCAGAAAGTATTTCGTCTCTTGGTCAGTCTCTTTCAATCTCTTGAAATGCGTGATGCGTTGTGAAGCTTTAAGCGAAAAGCGGAACGAGCCCGGCACCTGCTCTTTCCAATTTTCGAGCATGCTCAACTGCGGCATGCGGTAGAAAGTGGCGTTGATCTCGACCGTGCTCAGCCTCTCTGAGTAGTAACGAAGCATGTCTTTCGCCGGAATCTTTTCCGGGTAGAAGCTTCCCTTCCACTCCTTGTAGCTGTAGCCGCTGGTGCCGACGTAGAGAGTCATGTTGAAATCGATAGACTTTACTATTCTACCTACTGAAAGCCGGACCAGAAATAATGATGCCAGGTCCTGTGATGTAAGACTTCAATCCCAATCACCGCAAACACCACTGCAGCGACGGCCATCAAACCGAAGCGGAGCCAGTATCTCTTCCGATGTGAAATTTGAGCCATCATTCTGTCTCGACTTTGACATTAGACACTTATCCTTGAAACTCGTTCCCAGCTTGTTGTCACCCAGCGTTCTATGGTACACACAGGCACACAGATACGAGCGCTTTAACCGAAAGATTCTAGCCCACATATGTCATCAACAACCACAAACATCGAATCACTGCAAACCGAGGAACGAGTCTTTCCGCCGCCGCCGGCTTTTTCCGAGCAGGCCCACATTAAGTCAATGGAGGAACTGGAAAAGTTGCGCGCGGAGGCGAGCGCCGATCCAGAAGGCTTCTGGGCACGGATGGCCGAAGAGCTTCACTGGTTTAAGAAGTGGGATAGGTTTTGAACTGGCAGCCACCCCACGCCGAGTGGTTTGTGGGCGGTAAGCTGAATATTTCGTACAACTGTCTCGACCGGCATCTGGAAACCTGGCGGCGCAACAAGGCCGCGTTAATTTGGGAAGGTGAACCCGGCGACCAGCGCACGCTCACCTATCAGCAACTCCATTCCGAAGTCTGCAAATTCGCAAACGTACTGAAGCGCAGCGGCGTCGAAAAAGGCGATCGCGTGGCGCTCTACATGCCGTTGATTCCGGAACTCGCGATTGCGATGTTGGCGTGCGCGCGCATCGGCGCGACCCACTCGGTGATCTTCGGTGGTTTCTCCAGCACTGCGCTGGTCGATCGCATCAACGACGCGAAATGCAAAGTTGTAGTGACAGCTGATGGCGGCTGGCGACGCGGCAGTGAAGTGAAACTCAAAGCTGCAGTCGACGTGGCTTTGAAGGAAACTCCATCAGTGAAGGCTTGCATAGTCGTCCGCCGGACTGGAGTGCCGATTCACATGGAGGCGGGCCGCGATCATTGGTGGCATGAACTAATGACAATAGTGAACGCGGAGTGCCCGGCTGTGGAGTTGGACAGTGAACATCCGCTCTACATTCTCTACACGTCCGGGACGACTGGTAAGCCTAAGGGCATTCTGCACACAACCGCGGGTTATCTGCTGCAGACGCATCTCACCACGAAGTGGATCTTCGATCTCAAGGATGAAGATATCTACTGGTGCACGGCTGATATTGGCTGGGTGACAGGCCATAGTTATGTCGTATACGGTCCACTTTCAAATGGCGCCACGGTCTTGATGTATGAAGGCGCGCCAAACCATCCCGAGCCGGATCGTTTCTGGGACATCATCGAGCGTCACCGCGTCAACATCTTCTACACCGCGCCAACAGCCATTCGCGCGTTTATCAAGTGGGGCGAGCAATGGGCACTCAAACATGATCTCTCGAGCCTGCGTTTGCTCGGCACGGTAGGCGAGCCCATAAATCCTGAAGCGTGGATGTGGTATCACAACACCATCGGCCGTGGCGCTTGTCCGATTGTCGACACTTGGTGGCAAACCGAGACCGGGGCCATTATGATTTCGCCTATCCCTGGTGCGACTCCTACCAAGCCAGGCTCCGCGACCAAACCCTTCCCAGGCATCGAAGCCGACGTCATGACGCGCGACGGCAAGGCAGTCGGTGCAAACGAGGGCGGTTATCTCGTGATCAAACGCCCCTGGCCGTCAATGCTGCGGACAATTTGGGGTGACGACGAACGTTATCGCGAACAGTACTGGTCGCAGATCGAAAATATCTACTTTGCCGGCGACGGCGCACGGCACGATAAAGACGGCTATTTTTGGATCATGGGCCGCATCGATGACGTCATAAACGTCAGCGGTCACCGGCTCGGGACGGCGGAAGTCGAAAGTGCGCTGGTATCCCACGAGGCCGTCGCCGAGGCTGCAGTGGTTGCGCGACCCGACGATTTAAAAGGATCCGCGATAGTTGCGTTTGTGACCTTAGAGGGGACGCACGTTCCCTCGCCGGAATTGAATGCGGAGTTGCGCGCTCACGTGGCAAAAGAGATTGGCGCGCTGGCGCGTCCGGACGAAATACGCTTCAGCGATATGCTGCCGAAGACGCGGTCTGGAAAGATAATGCGCCGGCTGCTGCGGGAGATTGCCACCAGCGGAACAGTCGCTGGAGATGTTACGACACTCGAAGACTTTTCCGTTTTGGAAAAACTGAGAGCCGAGGAAGATTAGTTTCAAGTTCCAGGTTTCAAGTTCCAAGTTTCAAGTTTCAAGTTCAAACTTTTCGAGACTTGAAACCTGATACTTGAAATGAAACGGCTCACTCCGAAGTTGAAACCTGGAACTTGGAACTTGAAACTGGTTTACTGATAGACTACGTTCCCTCTTGCCCGACAAGGAGTTTGCAACTATGGCCCGCCAAATGGAAACTGAAGTACGTTCAGGTCCGCGCTATTTAGCGGCATTCGAAGTGCGAGCTGAGTGGGACGAGCCCGGCGGCGCGCACATCCTATCTGAAGGCATCACCGAAAACGTTGGCCCCGAAGGTACGCTTGTTCACCTGCCAAAAAAGCTGCCGGAGGTTGGTAGTCGAGTGCGCCTCGAGGTCCATGGTGAAGACGGACACACTCTGCAGGTAGTCGCTGAGGTATTGCGTATTGAGCGCAATCCTGGCCACCCCCTCGCTGCCTTACAACTGCTCGGCGAAACGGATGAATGGAAGGGTTTGATTTGGGAGCCGGCCGCACCCCGCGTCGCGCCACCACCGCCACCCAAAACCGAAGAAGATGATGAAGATGATGAAGAGGAATTTGAGCTGGCAAACTGAATGGGGCTGTGATGACCTCTGACATCACCTTGCCCGATCATGAGCGACCCAAGTTTCCCCCTTTACTATGTTGTCGCTGCGTGGCGAGGTTGTACATCATGTACCCCGGATACCTTTGAGGTTGAATTTCGCAACATCACTGATGCAGACCAAACGGCTGTCGGCGGCATAATCTACAAATAGTGTCTAAACAAGAGACCAAAGAAATCGCTCGGACGGCAACTAAGGCCGCTGTAGAAGCGTCCTGGTTACAGACGCACCTGGTTCTTCGCGTTATCGTCATTGCGCTGCTTACCTACTATCTTTTTGAGACGGCGCGCTGGATACTCGTAAAGTTGACCGGGGTTATCCTGCTCTTAATCCTGGCGATATTCTTCGCTTACCTGGTTGCTCCATTGGTCGAGTTTCTCTGCCGGCCGATTCATATTTCCGGTCGCAGATTTTCGACGCCTCGCCCGCTGGCGATCCTTCTTTCTTACTTGATCATTGTGGCCGTGGTTATCCTGGGTATTTACTTGCTGGCGCCGCGACTGGGGAGCCAGTTCCCTGAATTCGCCGCGCAGGCGCGGGACTATTGGATATCGGTCGGCGTGAAAACCCAGAATTGGGTTGAATACTTTCGCTCGCATCAAATGCCCGGCCGAATACTCGACGCCATCAACGGCGCCATCCCGACACTGATTGAAAAAGTTAGTCAAACTGCCAGCGACGTGCTCTTAAACATGGGCGGCTGGCTTACCTACATTCCCTGGCTGGTACTTATTCCGGTGTTGAGCTTCTTTCTGCTGAAAGACGTGGACACCTTTCGCCGCTCTGCCCTGCAAATGCTGCCGCGTGGACGCTGGCGCTGGCGCGGAGACGAATTTTTTCAGGATATCAACAGCACGCTGGCTTCGTATATTCGCGCGCAACTGATGGCCTGCCTTTTTGTCGGCCTGGTTTGCACGATTGCTTTTACGGTGTTAGGTGTTCCCAATCCGCTCGCTTTGGGGGTTATTGCCGGCGTCTTTGAGTTCGTCCCTCTGGTTGGGCCCTTGCTGGTAGCTATGGTGGCGGCGGCGGCGGCGGTGCTTCACGGCGGTGCCTTTCTGGCCTTCCTCGTGATCGCGTTTTTGGTAGTGCTGCGTATCGTGGAGGACTACATCGTCTATCCGCGTTTGATCGGCCAGGGAATACATCTACATCCGCTGGCGGTGATCGTGGCTATACTAGCCGGCGCCGAGTTAGCCGGCGTGGCGGGAATTTTTCTCGCAATTCCAGTAGTGGCGATCCTGACGGTTAGCTATCGCCACTGGCTTGAGCATCGAGGCAGCGAAGGCCTCGCGGACCTCCTTGAACCGACACCACCGCCAGCTAAAACAACAAAAGATTCTGTCCCGGATAAAGATCGCGACTTGACTCATCCCAATGTCGATACCACGCCCGAAGAGATGGCCCGCGAGCGACCTGATCTAACTACTGGTGAACTGAAGATGCCGGTAGAGGACTAGAAACACCTGGCGTGCCGCTAAGCCCGTTGTTCCATTAACTCAATGAAACGTGTGAAATGATGCGCGGCATCGTGCGGGCCGGGTGCGGCTTCCGGATGATATTGAACTGAGATTACCGGCAGCGTCTTGTGACGCATGCCCTCAACGCAGCGGTCGTTAAGATTCAAGTGCGTAATCTCGACGTTAGCCGGAAGACTCTCTGCATTGACTGCAAAACCATGATTATGTGAGGTGATCTCCACTCCGCCTTCCTGCATATCCTTCACCGGCTGGTTTCCACCACGATGCCCGAAGACGAGTTTGAAAGTTGTGCCGCCAAAGGCCCGGCCGAGTAGTTGGTGCCCAAAACAAATTCCGAAAGTGGGCAGGCTAGAACCAACCAGCTCCTTGATCTGTTCAACTTCCCTATTCATCGAGGCCGGATCGCCCGGACCGTTGGAAAGAAAAACTCCATCAGGCCGCATCGCAATCACTTCCGCAGCCGCGGTGGAAGCGGGCACAACTGTTATCCGGCACCCGAGTCGGGACAGCTCGCGCAGCGAGTTTTGCTTCACGCCAAAGTCGTAACACACCACGTGAAATCGCTCGTTCCCTTCCGGCGCGACTTCGTAGGCCTCTTTCGTGGTGACGACGCTCGCCAGTTCACGGTTTTCCATCGAGGGCGACTGACGTGCCTTATTGATCACACTTTCTTCATTCAGATCGATCGTGGAGATGCAGGCGCGCATGGCGCCTTTGTCGCGAATGTGCCGCACCAACGCGCGCGTGTCGACGCCCTCAATCGCCACAACCTTCCAGCGCTTCAGGTAAGCGTCGAGCGTTTCCTCAGCGCGCCAGCTGGAAGCCACGCGGCTGGCCTCGCGTACCACAAAACCCTCAACCCACGGCCGCGAAGATTCTTCATCTTCACTATTGACGCCATAGTTGCCGATCAGCGGATACGTCATGCAGACGATCTGTCCGGCGTAGGAAGGATCGGTAAGTACTTCCTGGTAACCCGTCATAGAGGTGTTGAAGACCATTTCGCCGGTGCTTTCGCCTTCCGCAGCCCATGAGCGACCGCGGAAGACGCGGCCGTCTTCGAGGGCCAGGAGTCCGGGTTTGTTGTTTCTAACTCGCATCGCTTTTTGTCCAAAGTCCTAGGTCCAAAGTCTGGTTTCCTTAGTTCGAGCCCAAGTCTCAGCTTGCGTGTTCCGTCAACGAATAACCCAATGGTTGGGTCTCATTAGAAGGGCCGACTTTGGACCTTGGACTATCGACTTTGGACTTGTCCTACTGACTACTCTTAATAAACTGCTGCGCCTCATTAAGCCAGCGCTTATCTGCGCGGTACTTGTAAGCCGGCGCGGTCTTGACGGCTTCTATGCAGGCTTGCATCGAACTGGCTGCCTCGCGGCGATGGCCGAGTCCGGCGTGGGCCCGACCCATCAGATACAACGCTTCCGGATCGGACGGTCGCTGCTCGAGGAACCGTTCGAGGGCATCGCGGGCGTCATCAAACTGACCCGCAGCAAGGTAAGTCGCGCCAACTTCCCGCCAGATTTCGTGCTGGCTGTGTGCCTGATCGCGCGCCACCACCTGCTCAAAGTTTTTTACCGCGTCTGCGAATCGTTCCTGCTGCAGGGCGATGCGGCCAAGCTGGTAGTGTGCATCGATCTCATCTTCGTCGATTTGAATCGCACGTTCGAAGCGCTCGCGGGCGGCTTCAAGCTCGCCTCGTTGTTGGTGGATTAATCCCAGGTTGTAGTGGGCCGACGCATCCGCCGGATTGAGCGTAGCTGCTTCCAGGTTTTGTTTGAACGACTCACGCGCGCGTTGCGTCCGTGCAATCTCAGCGAAGTAACCGCGCAACAAAACAAAAATCATCACCAGGAGAAAAGGCGATGCCAGCAGCATGCCCAGTATCGGAATTAACTTCGCCGCGGGAATAAGCAGAGCACCGCTAATGCCAACCACAATGATGGACTGAACCAGGGAGAGACGAAATATTACCCGCAAGGCCATCATGGCCCATATCCCGAAGATCGCCATCAAGGCCAGCAAAGAAAAACCTACGGATATAAGTCCCGGAGTGAAAAGCCCCTGTGTAATTTGTAGCTGCACGTTGGGTGGAAACTCGCTGCGGTGCGCCAGTACCCAGCCCAGAAATCTATAAGACAGTGCTGCCTGAACACCGCTGAGGTGCATCGCAATCCCCAGAATGGTGGCGCCGAAGCTGGAAGCGGTTAAGGCGTAAAACATCGTCGACGCCAGCGGCCCATAATCCTGTTGCAAGCGCAAACGGAAACTCGCGCGCCTCTCAAACAGGTTCGAAATAAACAGGGCCAGCGGGCAGAAGACCAGCGCAACTATTACCACTGAACCAGCCGACTCGAGTATTACGGAAAGGATTACGGCCGGCCTGCGAGGGTCGGCCTGATCCCTGAGGTAAAGTAAGGTAATGCAGAAGAAGAAGATTCCGTGAGCGATAACCGCTACCAGAGCTGACGCTGCCAGCGGCGCTCGATCGCGCACTTCTCGCAGGCCGCGCCCCGGCGCGTAAAAGATCATTAAGAGCAGCCGTAGCCAGTCGAGCGTGTTCAAATCAAGTTCTCAGCGGCTAATGTGTCAGTTGTCACTCAGTGTTCGGCACTTCCTGCACCGGCTGGTAGCCCGCAGGAGGAGGCGGTGCCGGCGCCAGGTCTTCATGGTGGATCACGCTAGCGGCACTCGGCGGCCAATAGCGAAGCAAAGCCTTACCGTAGATGTATTTCTTTGGCACCAAACCCCAACTTCGCGAGTCGCTGGAATTGTCGCGATTGTCACCCATCACAAAGTAATAGTTTAGATCTACATGTTTCGGCCCCTGACTCGCGGAGGAAGCGTTCTCACCTGGGTCGAGGTATTTCTCCTCGAGAACGGCGCCATTTATGTACACGGTGCCTTCACGCACCTCAACAGTTTCACCCGGTAGGCCGATCACACGCTTGATGTAACTTTTAGACGGATCATTGGGATACCAAAAGACCACAATGTCTCCGCGTTCAATCTTCGGCGCCCAGCGATACTCGTCGTAGTAGATCAATTTGTTAACGAAGATTCGCTCGCCATCATGCAGTCGCGGCAGCATCGAGGTGCCTTCCACTTTCACAGGCTGCACAACAAAGACCACCACCAGCGCCGCGATCATCAGCGCAAAGATGAGATCGCGAAACAGCAGGCGGCCCTCAGCCCAAAGATTACTTCGCGAAGCGTCTTCCGGCCGGTGAATTTGAATGTCTTTGTCGTCGTTGATATGAATCCCACCGAAAGGCGGCGGGCGACGAGTTCTAATTCCAAACATATTCAGTTCGTCTAAGGTTAATGTTCAAATAATTAGCCGTACTTGTGGCTTTTTCAGGTTAACTTTCGCTTTCTGGCTTGTCAAACATCAATGAGATGCGAAGTTAGGGACTTGCGTGGCGTGGCAAAGAAAGTTTTGCAGTGTCCTCGGGGAACATGCCATTCCTTGACAGTCTTCTGCACGCCTCTCTATCATCGCTTCCTACAAGTTCGGCTCGAAAATATCTCCCCTAAGAGATCGAACGGAGGCTGAAGCCGTGATTAAACTAGACATCATCAACCGTGTGGCAGAAAAGACCGGCGTTCCGAAGATGAAGGCCGAACAGGCTGTGGATGCCCTCTTTCATTCGATGAAAGGAGCCCTGACCCGCGGCGAACGTATCGAATTGCGCGGCTTTGGCGTGTTCGTCGTGAAGCCTCGCAAGCGAGGCGTTGGCCGGAATCCGCGGACCGGCGAAGAAGTGGCTATACCTTCGGGCAAGACAATCCGTTTCAAACCCGGCAAGGACCTGCAGGTTAGCGACGATGCGAAGATCGACGTTGACACAGATTCTGAAGATTAGAGTTCAAGGAACTAAAGGTCGTTATTAATATCGCGAGGCCAGGGCCATGGACCGCTACTGTCCAGACTCTGGCCTCTAGTCTCGAAAAGACATCGATGTCAGAACACGTTCAGGTCGCTCCAACGTTTGTCCCCGCGCGAGAAATGGTAACGAGACGCGAGGCTGCGTCTCCGAACTCGCGCGAGTGGGTCAGGCACTCGGCACTCTTTCTGCTCACCTTCATCAGCACCACCTTCGCGGGAATTGTGCTTGACGCTAGCCAGTCGAACGTCCCTGAGCCAACAATGTCAGGCTGGCTGGGTTACGTTTTGTATGTCCCCGAGTACTACCGCCGCCTCGTTGCCGACTTGGTCTGGCAGGCGTTCTCAAATCCCGCCCTGCTTAAATCCGGTCTAACCTTTTCCACTGCGCTGCTGACGATCTTGCTGGCTCATGAGATGGGTCATTACCTGGCCTGCCGCTATTACGGGGTGAGAGCCACACTGCCTTTCTTCATCCCGGCGCCGCCGCTTTTTTTGGCGGGAACTTTTGGCGCTTTCATTAAGATGAAATCGCCGATCCCCTCGCGCCGAGCCCTCTTCGACATCGGCCTCGCCGGACCACTGGCCGGGTTTGTAGTACTCCTGCCGGTTGCGATTGCCGGCTTGCTGACTCTAAAAACGGGAGCGGCGCCCTCAGGCGAGGGGGCGATCATTTTTAACGACCCACTGCTGTTTCAATTAATCGCGAGATTCAGCCGGATAAATCTGATCGATGCGTCGGCCAATCCGTTTTACATGGCTGCCTGGATCGGACTGCTGGTGACTAGCCTGAACCTTATGCCGGTGGGTCAACTCGACGGTGGGCACGGAACGTTTGCGGTCTTCGGCGGGCGTGCACACAAGATTATTGGACGGGTTGCGTTTGTCGTGGTGGCGGTAACAGCGGTGCTGGGATTCATTTGGCATGGCAGCCCCAGCGGTTTTCTTTACACAGTTTTGTTGGCGGTTATGTTGAAAGTGCGCCATCCGGCGCCTGAGGAGATGGAACCGCTGGGCCGCGGTCGCAGCATCGTGGCAATTGTTACCCTGATTGTATTTGTACTTTCCTTTGTTCCCTTCCCGATCACGCTTACTTAGTAAAAAAGTCCGCTGCACGGACTTTTTTTCGCAGGTAACGTCGGGATCCCACCGATGAATCGGTGAGTTACTATCAGATCGTGCGCATCACGTGCTGCTTACTGTGGCGGCCGGCAACAAACCCTTAATCTCACGCACGACACGATTCACTTCATCCTGATCCGCAAGCGCAATCATGAAAAACTTGTAGCCTTCGTGGAAACAAATGACGCCGTTGGCAAACAACCAGACCGTGCCGAGAAAAGGATTCCCGCCTACCAGCCAACTCACCGGCGCACCAACCACGCTTCCTGGTTGTATTATCTGCGCAAACATTGCCGCACCCGCCGCACAACTAACCGCACCGAGTAACGGCGCGCCTACGTACTTGGTCATGTTGCGCGCAAATTCGACCCGTTTTTTTTCCGCTTCGTCCAGTTCCCCGTTAGCAATCAGTTCTTCCTGCTTGCGTATGTAGTCGTTAAACTTTTCGCTCAACTTGCGCGCGCCGAAGATTGGCAATGCGGAGTGGGTCAACCAATGGGGATGGGCGCCGAGTAACACGGCGTCAAGACCAGGCAATGCCGTACCCATGCGGACGCCCACCACGAGTGAAAAGGAGACCAGGGCGGCCTTACCAGGATTTTCCTTGATCCATTCGCGCGCTTTCAGAATCCCTGCGGTAGCCGCGGTGGAAGCTCGCGTAACCTTCGCGCTGGTGTCATAAAAATGCGAAGCGCGGTCGTAATACGCTTTGGCATCGTCGAAGACTTCGCCGGCGGTCTTACCGGCCTGCTTGCCCACGTCGCCTGCCGCATCCTGAATTATCTTTCCCGCTTTTTCGGCGCTGCGCACAGCTTCGCCTGCTGCCCGCCGCGCCGTCTCGCTGAAGTCGCCTTCGCTTGATAGACGTTCGGCTTCCGAGCGCACTTTTTCGGCTCCGGACGCTAATGTTTCAGCGCCTCGTTTAGCAGCGTTGCCGGCAGCGCGCGAGCCTTCGCCTACCAGATCCGAAAGCGCAAACTTCTCGTCCAGCTCACGCGCCTTGCGCCGAACCGTTTTTTGCCATTCTTCAATCTTTTCTTTGTAATCAGCCATAATCAAAAAGCAGGACTCAGAATTCAGAATTCAGGAGTTAGGACTCAGGGCTGCCGACTTCTGAGTCCTGAATTCTGCTTTTAATACGTCTCGAACCTTCCTTGAGTTCATCCTATCATCAGATTTCCTGGTACAGCACCCTGGGGGACCATTAGTCTTGCGCGGCCCAAATCTTCATGCTAGAGTTCGCCATTCAGTGATTGTCCGCTAACCCAGTAAACTCGCCTATTAGTAGAAGCTGAACAATAGCTGAAGAAGTTTGAGGCCCCGGGCCGTTCATCAAGGTTTCCTTACATTTCCAGACACTTAACGCGTCGTTGCAGCCAGGAGGGAAGTAAGATCTTCGCACCTTTTTAACCTGACGTATTTAGGTCAGCCTTCGCTGACCGCATGAGAACCCCCTGAGAAACCCCCATGAGTGATAACGGTAACAAACCCAAAACCGCGCGGCGCGCCCAGGACCTGACCGCCACCGACCGGGCCACGATTGTGCGACAGCTTGAGTTTGGTGCAAGCCTGTCCGAGCAAACTGTCTATCAATTTGCGGAATGTTCGGTGGTGCTGGATGTCCGCCGCCGCCGCTTTGTCTACCGCGCCGGCGAGCAGGCTGACGCCTTATATGCCATCGTGCGCGGGCGCATCAAACTGTGCCGCATTGAACCGCAGACTGATCGTGAAGCGGTCATTGATATTCTCCCCGAGGGTGCGCTCTTCGGTGAATCCGCGCTTTACTCGCGGGCCGGCCGCCGCCAAAACTGCGCGGTCGCCTATGAAAGCTGCGCGCTGCTCAAGATTCCCTCAGAGCAGTTCAGGCTCGGCATGGCTGCGGAGCCGTTGCTTCACGAATACACATTTCAGCTTATTGGCCAGCGACTTGAACACGCTGAACAGCGCCTCGCTGATTTTGCTCTGAACGCTATTCCGGCCCGGCTCGACAGATTGCTCGCAGACTTTTCCGACCGCTATGGCGTGCGTGAATCAGCGGGCGTCCTGATCGACATCCCTTTACCCCACCGGGAAATCGCCTCCATCGTCGGCTCCACTCGCGAGAGTGTCACCGTTCGCTTGAACGCGATGCGACGTGAAGGTACGATCGAATTTGTTAATCGACGGATTCTCGTGAAGCGTCCGGAAGGGCTGTTGCCCTCGATTACCGAAGTCACCGTAACCAGCTGATTCTTTAGTTCGATGAGAAAGTGTCCCACCTGCAATCGTCAGGTCGACTGGCAAGATAATCCCTTTCGCCCGTTTTGTTCGGAACGATGCAAGCTGCTCGATCTGGGCAAGTGGGTCAGCGAGGAGTATCGCGTACCAGGGAAACCTGTTCCCGACGAGAATTATGGCGAAGACGACGAAGAGAAGCCTGAGCTTAGAGACATAGTTCAGAGCTAGCTTACCCATCAAAACCATCCGCAGATTTCACATACTTCAGGAGCAAGAAAGACTGGGTCCGAAAAGGAAGAGGGAGCTAACATTCCTCTAACTTTTCCAGCCAATCTGTGTAATCTGCGTAATCTGCGGATAGTCTTTGCTGTATCGCTAAAGCCTGAGGCTTCAACTACACGCGGGAGGTTTACACTGCGAGGATTGCCAGCTTGTTCTTGTTAGCCAGAGCTATCATCTCATCGCGATCAAACATCAGGGTCTTTCCCGCACTAATGCACAGGCAGGTCGCTCCAGCCGCAATCATAGTTTCAATTGTTGGCACGCCGATGACCGGCACATCAAACCTCATGTCCTGATCAGGCTTTGACAGTTTCAGAACCGTCAGCGCGCCACTGGTGAGTCGCAGTCGCTTTCGAGTTTGCCTTCCGCCGCCCAGCAATTCACCGGCGCGCCTAATCGTTTCGTCAGTGCCTTCCATCGCTTCAATTGCCACGCAAGCTTTACCGCGCACAACGATTGTTTGGCCCAGATCGAGTCTGGACATTTCGCGCGCGATCTCCAGGCCATATTCAACATCAGCACGCTCGGCGGCGTTAGGCTTGCGGTTGGTCAGACTTCCCGGACTGGGTAGATAGTCCTGCAGGAAATAGGTTGAGTCGATTAAATCGATACCTTCGCTGGCAAGCTCCGCAGCTACCGCCCCAATCAACGAATTGGTGTTGCGGCGCGGAAGCCGAAGCAACATCCTCAGCATTCGCGCATCTGGCACAGCTCGACTAAATATCTGTACATGCTTGACCTGGCCGGCCATGATTGCCTTCTCGACGCCTTCGCCTTTGAAGAAGTTAATCATCTTGCCCAGTTGGCCAATACCAACCCAGGTTAGACGTTCAACTTCATCCTCGATGCTGGGATCCGTTTCTTCACGAATGGCCGCGACGGAAAGCGCAACGCCGGCTCGTCGTGCCCCTGCTACCACCATAAAGGGAAAGCGACCGTTTCCTGCGATTAGACCGTAGCGCATGATTAGAAATAAAGGATGAAGGATGAGGGATGAGGGATGAAAAATAGGAAAGCGACGAGGGCTGAGGGATGACAGTCAGACAAAATAGTTTTTCTTTTTTTCATCCTTCATCCCTCATCCTTCATCCCTACTTTGTCACGCCTCGGCTTGAGGACCCGATAAACTCGACCAATCGTTTAACTTCGGCAGAGTCTTTGATTTCTTCCGCGATTTTTTCCAGCGCCTGGGAGGTGTTTAGTTTGGACGAGAGCAGCAGATGGAAGGCGCGATGTAACGAATGAATTACCGCCGCCGGGTAACCGCGGCGTTTCATGCCGGTGGTATTCAACCCGTAACAGCGCGCGTGATTGCCAACGGTTAACGCAAATGGCAGCGCGTCTTTCACTACTACTGAGTAGCCACCGATATACGCTTCTCTGCCGACGCGACAGAACTGGTGCACGCCAGAATAGGCACCCACGTTCGCGTTGTCTTCGATAACGACGTGGCCCGCAAGCGTAGCGGCGTTGGCCATGATTACGCCATTTCCAAGAATGCAATCGTGCGCCACATGGGCCTGAGCCATCAGCAGACAGTCGTCGCCAATCTGCGTTAGCATCCCCCCGCCGGCAGTGCCGCGATGGATCGTCACAAACTCTCTGATGTGATTTCGTCGGCCTATGCGAGTTTCGGAGGGCTCGCCGGCATACTTTAGATCCTGAGGCGGCAAGCCGATGGAAACGAACGGAAACACGCGGGTTTCCTCGCCAATCACGGTCCGGCCATCAACTACTACGTGCGACTCCAGCCGCACACCATCTTTCAACTCGACCTCGGCGCCAACAATTGAGAAAGGTCCCACCTGACAGCCGCTCCCAATCCGGGCACTCGGGCTGACTACAGCAGTAGGGTGAACGTTACTAAGTGTGGTAGCTACAGACATGCAAATCGTTTGGTGGAGAACGGGAACAGGGGGAACGGGTAAAAGGTATCGGAAATCAGCCTTAAGGGGCTCCCCCGCTTCTTCCCTGACCTATCCCCTTTGCCCCTTCTGCTCTCCCTTTCGCCCTTTACCCTTTTACGCTATTCCCCTTTTCTTAGACCGCCGATCCGCGATCTGCGATGATGCTCATGATGTCGGCATCTGCAACCAGCTGGCCGTCAACTTTAGCTTCCCCGCGCATCCGCTGCACACGCGACCCGATACGCAACGCGGTGACCTCCAGCGTCAGCGTGTCCCCAGGCACGACTGGTTTGCGAAAGCGTGCCTCTCTGATGCCGGTAAACAGGACGAGCTTCGAATCACGGTCTTCAATTTCCCGCAGGGCCAGCACTGCTCCCACCTGCGCCAGCGCTTCAACCACAAGCACACCGGGCATAACCGGCGCGCCCGGAAAGTGACCCTGAAAAAAAGGCTCGTTGATGCTGACCTGTTTAATGCCAACGATACGTTCACGCGGCACCAGCTCGATGATTCGATCCACGAGCAGGAAAGGAAAACGGTGTGGCAGCAGCTCCTGGATGGCCCGGGAATCGAGAATAGTTTCCATGGTGAAATTAAAGAGACGCGGGACGCAGCATCAACCTGCCGCACACCCGCGTCTTTTAACTGAGAAATTCTCCAGCTGGAAGTTACGGTGCCGGGGTCGTCACTGCCGCAGTCGCCGGATTCTTGCTGTTGAAATCGTTGATGAAAGCACGCGTGATATCGAGGGTATCCGCTGCGTAAACCAGCGGCACCTGACTGCCATCGATGATCACGTTTATGTTGTTTGCCTTGGCATAAACTTCCAACGCCTTGCCAATGTCGTCCTGCAGTGGCGTGAACATTTCCTTGCGGCGTCGATCATACGCAGTTTGAGCGTCTTCGCCTTTGCGCTGGAATTCCTTCTTCATCTGATCCAACTGATCCTGTTTCTGTTGCAGTGTTCGCGGATCAGCCACCGCCGCGGTCTTGGTGATGTCGTCACTAAGAGCCTGAATTTTCTGTTGCAGCCCCTGCAATTCTGTCTGCCGCGGTTGGAATTCGCGATTCAAATTGGTGACCACCACGCTGAACCGGGCGATGCCAGTCTTGGCGTCGAGAAATGCGTCTGAGTAGATCAGGGCGATCTTACTTGCCGGCACGTTAACCGGACCCTGTGCAGGGGCAGCCGCTGCGGCCGGCTTTTGCTGTGCCAACACAGGAGACACGGCCAGGGCCATAACAAAGGCAAAGGCGATTATTAAACGATCTATCTTCATAGCTTCTTGTATTGCTCCTTCAAAATAAAGTGGCGGCTGGTCAACTCTGTTAGTTGTTCAGGCCACCACAGTGGTTGGCTCTAAGTGATCAAAAGGTGCGCCCGACGCTGAAACGAAAGACTCTCTTTTTCTCATTAAAGATGAAAGGGAATCCATTGATAAACTGATCTTTCCTAGCTTTAGGATTATACGCAAGGATCAGGCGAAAAGGCACGTTGATGACCGGTACCTGCACTCTGACTTCCATCCCCAGGCTCGCCCGATAGTCTCCAAACTTCGAGAACAGGCTCTGCGACAAGCCGAACAGCAGTGTTGGTCTGTGCCTGTCCGCGCAGAAATACTTCCTGAAAACCGAAAGGCAGGCCGGTAAAGGGATCGAATCCGGTTAGGTTGATGGCGTTATCCACCTCCGCCGTTGTGGCCAGTCGATTGGCCCGCATCACCAGGCCCGGATTTAGGGTGTTAATACCGACAACTGCGAGACTTGTATCGGCGTTGCAGGCTGCTATCGCAGACAGATTCGCGGCGGCAACCCCTACTGGCGATCTGGGGCACGGAATAGATCCGACTGTGGCAAGGAAAGGCTGATCATCAAGAAAATTGCTCTGGAAAAACTGATCACTGTTGCTTCGCAGATTGAAGGCGGTGCCGATATCTGCAAAAGCTGCAAGCTGGACGGTATTTCCCACAACCGGAATTCGATACTCAAAATTGCCGAGTACCTGTGTGTCGGCGCCAATGGGTGTAAACGAACTTGCGATCCGCGCCGAATTCGAGCCGCTTAAGCCGGTAAATGTGCCTAAAGCAGTTGTGTTTGCCGGCAATCCGGTGATTGGGGAAGGAGTACCCGTCGCGTTCGCGGCAACCACCACGTCTTTTGTAGTGATAAATGTATCCAGCGGAGCCAAAGGCGTGATCGAGCGAACGTTGTAACCGCGGATAGTAAACTCGTCGCCGAGGAAGTAACGCTCGAAGATGGGGATGCCATCAACGAAGGCCAGAGAATTTGAACTGTTCACCTTGGCTGTGGTGGCGAAACTTCCAACCGTGCCGGCAATGATGCGGAAACCAAAGACCTCGGGATGGTCCGATTTCTTGCGGCGCATCGGCCGAAACTGCGTGTAAGAGATCGTCGGCTGATATGTGCGAACATCACCGCCCAGTCCGGCGAGCGCGATCTGTACTGAAAGCTCTCTGCCCGAGGTCGGATCTACGCTCGCATTACGAGTGTCGTAAGCAAAACTCAACGTTCCCCGGCTGGTGATAATGTTCGGCTGGCAGTAAATAACTGGGATGAATTGCGGATTGTCTGCAACCGAGGTGTTGCCGCCGGTACCGCAAGTGCTTCCCTGGTTAACTGCAGGATCCTTGACGCTCGAAGTTGAAAACTGATACGACGCGCCAACGCGGGAAAACTGAGTGAAGCGTCGCTTGCGATAAAACTCAGAGAGAGGCGCGCTTGCGAAAATCGAGCCGCCGTATGAGGTGCGCGTGAAAAGGTTCTCCTCACTGACATTCAAGAAGTCGATCTGCGACCCGGTAAGGCCCTGTTGCGCATCGAGATTTTGAGAAAGGAAGGTTCCCTCACCAAAAAACTTCTGTGTGTAACCAAAGAGCGAAAAGCCCGCTGTAATCGGACGGTTTTTCACATAAGGCTCAGTAAATGAGAACTGGACGTATTTCTGACGATTACCTGCCGACATGTTGAGCGAGAGGATTTCACCTCGGCCCAAAAGGTTATTCGTCGAATACTCAAGTCCGAAGAATGATCCACCGATTCCGGAAAGACCGCCATTGAATGAAATCTGTTGCCGCCCGCGTTCCGAAACTTTCAAATTCAGATCAACCGTGGCCTCTTCTTCATTAGTTCTGAAATCGGCGTCTTTGTCCTTGTCAATGGGTTCGAAGTAACCAAGCTGATTGAGTTTGATAATCGAGTATTCCCAGGCAGACTGATTATAGATGTCTCCTTCATTCAGCAACACTTCGCGGCGCAGGACGTTATCGCGTGTAAACGTATTACCGATGAACTCGAGGCGGCGCAGCGAAAACTGTTTGCCTTCCTCGATGGTGATCAGAAAGTCGACAATACCTTCGTCAGGTTTTTGCGGATTGTCTTTGAAGGTTGGCGTTGGTTCTGCCGTGTATTCGATGAAACCCTGTTGGCCGTAGTATTTCTTCAGATTCTCAAACAAGGCCTTGCCGATCTTCTCACCGTTTGCGATGTCACCTTTGTTCAAGCCAATGACGGCTTTAATAGTTTCCTCGGAATAGATTGAATTCCCCTCGATCTTCATCTCGCCGATCCGATAGACGCGGCCTTCGATGATCGGAACTGTTACGCGCAGGCCCTCATCCACCGAGGAAAGAAACGGAAGCGGCAGAATTGGAAATCCGGTACGGCGGGGACCCACGCCCGTAACCCTTGGCTCCCCGTGACGCGCTTGAAGATAACCTTTTGACCGCATGTAGTTGTCGACCTTGCGCAGGTCAAACTCCAGCTTTTCGCGATCCAGGATGTCTAAGCCCTTGAAGCGGCTGATCAGTCCGGCTTCTTTTACATACTTCATCTGGCTACGAAGTTTGCCATCACTGAAGACCTGATTGCCTTCAAATTGAATCTCAACCACGCGTACGCGCTCGCCTTCGTTAATCAGAAAGGTAAGCGCTGTAGAGGTGGCCGAAACTTCGTCAGTCCGCTGCGTAATGGTCGCGTTCGGATGGCCCTTGGCGGCCAGTAGCTCCTTGAGAACGCGGATCGCGTTGCGGGCCTTGACGGGATCGTAAATGCTTTCTTTGGAAACGCCGACGCGCCTTTCGCGAAAGGTTTTGAGCACATCTGACTCGGGGACGCTCTTCAGACCTTCAAACTGCAGGTCACGAATGATCGGCAGCTCTTTGACCTCAAATACGACATTCACGCCGCCGCGGGCGCCTTCTTCGGTATAAACGCGCGTGGCGGTCTTATCAAAGAATCCCAGGGCAAGAATTGCCTGGAGGTCACGCTCGACTTGTTGTTGATTGAAGGGATCGCCGGGCCGGGTCTGAACATAGTAAAGAATGTCGTCTTTTCTGAGACGGCGATTGTTCAAAACGTCTACTGATTCAACCAAACGTTGACTTTGCTGTTGCGCGTCAACTTTTCGCGGTGCAGAGATGGAGTGCAGCAGGACTAATCCGCTCACAAGGATGAGCAAAAGCCCGCGATATAAGTGCATAAGCGCCTTTTCCCTCAGAGGTTCTTACCGGATCTCTTACACTTCAGGGGAGCGAAAACGGGTTATAAATTTATCTTTTCGAAAAATAAAGGCAAAACCAGTTACTGATTGAGCTTTCCCGCGAACTTACGGCTTTGGAACGCTTTGATTCCGAAGTGCGAGGGTCTCGTTGCCAAGGCCTCACAAACCTTATCCAGCAAAGTCGCGCATTATACCGAACCGACGCGTCAAAAGTAAAAAGGCAAAGGAAAACAGGGCCAATAGGATGACCGCCCGGTTCTTGCCTCTGCCCTTGTTTTCTCCACCTGGTTTCAGGACTCAGGCGTGGCAAATGGATGCCTTAATGTATCAGAATTGCGTCGTCGGGGGCTTCAATGCCAATGGTGCGGTAATTGAGATCGTCGCCGTCAAGAAACATTTCGATTAACGATGCGTCTCCAAGGTGCCCCTGGATGAGTGCTTCAGAAAGAGGATCTTCAACATACTTTTGCAGTGCCCTGCGTAACGGTCGAGCCCCATAAGAACGATCGGCACAAGTTTTCTGCACAATCCACTTCTTTGCTTCCTCAGTCAGCCTGACCTCGAAACCGTGCCGTAACATCGTCTTGTTAATCTGATCAACCTGGAGCTGAATAACATCCAGCAGTTCATGGTTGAGCAATTCGTCAAAAATAATTATCTCATCAAGACGGTTAATGAATTCGGGATTGAAAGTTTGCCGCACTGCTGACATGACCATCTCTTCCATTTTCTCTCGCGAGGCGTCGTTGGTTCCCTGAAATCCCATCGTGGCCTTCTTTTGAATAAAGCGCGCACCGATGTTGGAAGTCATGATGATGATCGCGTTTTTGAAATCGACGGTATTCCCAATCGCGTCCGTCAAAATCCCATCTTCGAAAACCTGCAGCAGAACGTTGAAGATATCCGGGTGTGCCTTTTCGATTTCATCAAACAGCAAGACTGAGTAAGGCGATCGTTTGATTCGTTCGGTCAGCTGGCCGCCCTCTTCATGGCCCACGTATCCCGGCGGAGATCCAATCAATTTGGAGACCGAGTGTTTCTCCATGAACTCAGACATATCAAAGCGAATCATGGAGCGCTCACTACCAAAGAGTACCTGCGCCAATGAGCGCGCGACTTCAGTTTTGCCCACGCCGGTCGGTCCCAGGAAAAGGAAAGAGCCCACCGGCCGCAGTGGATTCTTCAAACCAGCGCGCGATCGGCGAATGGCACGGGCCAGTGCCGAAATGGCTGGCCGCTGGGAAACAACGCGCTCATGAAGCTCAAGCTCGATTCGCAGAAGTTTTTGCGTTTCGCCTTCTTTCAAAGAGGTCACGGGAATACCTGTCCAGCGGGCTATTACTTCTTCAATGTCATCACAGGTAACTTCGGCTGAGACGAGCGCGTCATCATCTCTTTCGTCAATACCCGAACCTAAACCAGCGCTAAGGCCAGGTTCCTGTGACCACTCCCTGATCTGGCTCCAGTCTGAAAGATTTCCCTGCTCACGCCGAACACGCAACTTCACGCGCGCTCCGGCTTCGTCGATGACATCGATCGCTTTGTCCGGTAAAAATCGGTCGGGGATATAACGATGCGACTGATAAACCGCAGCCTCCAAGGCTTCGTCCGTATAGCGGACCTGATGGAAACTTTCGTATCGCTCGCGCACTCCGTCGAGAATCTCGACAGCTTCTTCTTCTGTAGGTGGCGGCACTTTTACGGCCTGAAAACGACGCTCGAGTGAACGATCTTTTTCAATCGACTTGCGAAACTCGCCCGGCGTGGTTGCGCCAATACACTGAAGCTCTCCGCGCGACAGCGCCGGCTTCAAAATATTGGCGGCATCAAGTGAACCCTCAGCCGAACCGGCGCCCACCAGCGTGTGAAGCTCATCGATGAAGACGATGTACTGCGGGTTCTCTACCAACTCACGCATGATCTGTTTCAACCGCTCTTCAAACTGTCCCCGATATTTTGTTCCGGCAACTATTAACGAAAGGTCGAGTGACAGGATGCGTTTGTTCTCGAGGAACGATGGCACTTCGCCGCGAACTATTCTTTGCGCGAGACCTTCGACAATCGCAGTCTTCCCCACTCCCGGTTCGCCAATCAGCACCGGGTTATTCTTGGTGCGCCGGCAAAGGATCTGCACCACTCTTTCAATCTCTGCTTCACGGCCAATTAGCGGATCGAGTTTGTCGTTAGCCGCATCCTCTGTTAAATCCCGAGAAAACTCGACCAGGTGCGGCGTATCCTTTTTCTGTGAGTTACGTGAATCTGCGCCTGACTGTCGCGCAATCTCGTCGCGCACAGCGTTTAGTCGCAGTCCGCGTTCATAAAGAATCTCCGCGGCCATCGAACGATCTTCCCGAAGCAAACCAAGCAACAGATGTTCAGTGCCAATGTGACGGTGTTGGAGGCGATCGCTTTCTTCGTGAGCGTAGGCGAGCACTCGTTTCGTTTCCGGCGCCAGCGGGAGCTCGACTGAAGTGGAGATCTTTTCGCGCAGCAGCGTGCGGCCCTCGATTTCCTTACGAATTGACTCGATTGAAACCTGCGCGCGCGGGAAAAAGCGTCCGGTCAACGTCTTGTCCTCACGCATCAATCCCAGCAGCAGATGTTCCGGCTCGATGGCGGGAGCACCAAACTGCGACGCTTCGTACCGAGCGAAGAAGATTACGCGGCGCGCCTTTTCTGTATAGCGTTCGAACATTATTTGGACTTTACGAATCAGGTCTTATGATTACCATGCCGGGCTAAGAACTGGCTTGCCCGGCATTGGGCGCATTATAACCTATCAACCGGAGCGTCAAAAGGCTTCAATTGTGGCCAATATTGTATACGGGTAAGAAAAGTCGTAACTGAGCGACTATTTCAGCCGCGAACCAACTCTACCGAAGGCGGCCCTTACTCAAAACGAGGGTGCGGTCACAAGCTTCCGCCAGGGCGATATTATGGGTGGCGATAATTACCAGAGCCCCGCGGTTGCGGGCGTATGACACGATTGCGCGCGCTATCTCATCGCCCGTGGTGGTGTCCAGATTGCCAGTGGGTTCATCGGCCAGAACCAGTGCCGGGCTGGTGATCAGGGCTCGGCAAACCGCGACGCGCTGTTGTTCGCCACCAGAAAGATTTCCCACAAATGAAGACGCAACACGCTTGTCTAATCCGAAGTCGGTCAGTAACTGCGTGGCCTTACTCATTGCTTCGCTATGACTGACGCGCGTAATCCTGAGTGGCAAACTAACGTTTTCTGCTGCAGTTAGATCAGGCAGCAGATGGTGAAACTGGAAAACGAAACCAACGCGTTCATTGCGAAAACGTGCCAGCTCGGTGGGCCGAGCGCGATGAACTGCAAACTTGCCGGCCATGATTGTGCCGTGATCGGTTGCTTCAAGGCCGCCCAGCAGATGCAAGAGAGTTGATTTCCCGGCCCCTGATGCGCCCATGATCGCCAACGCCTCGCCAGCCCTGGCTGAAAACGACGCGCCGCGAAGAACCTCGATCCGTTCGCCGGCGGGTGAGAGAAAGCTTTTCCGAAGATCGGTCACCTGAAATGCAAAGTCCAAAGTCCAAAGTCCAAAGTCTGCTGACTTATCCTGCGCTGACTCAAACCGCAATTGAGTGTCGCTGGTTGCGGACATTGGACTTTGGACTTTGGACATTGGACTATCTTTTGGACATTGGACTAATTGCTGTCGCGAAGCATCTCCGCAGGTCTAACACGCGCAGCCGCTCGCGCCGGATAAACCGTCGCCAGCACACTGAGACCAAACGCCACGAGCGCAGCCAGGACCAGGTCACGGACGCTTAGACTCAGAGGCACGTTGCTGATTGAGTAGACATCCGCCGGTAAACTTATCAGCTGGTAATGATTCGCAACCAGGACCGCGATCGCACCCAGCAAGACTCCGCCCGCCGCACCTACCAGACCAACTATGGCTCCCTCAATCACGAAAATACTCATGATGCTTCTGGTTGTCGCGCCCATCGTGTTAAGGATGGCAATGTCGCGGCGCCGCTCGACTACAACCAGGATCAGCGTGGTAGTGATGTTCAAAGCGGCGATGCAAATTATGAGCCCGATAATCACCACACCGATCCGGCGCTCAAGCGCGAGGGCGGTGAACAACGGACGATTCGCTTCCTGCCAATCGACGGTCGTATAGGCACTCGCCGAGCAGTTGCTTCACCTGGGCCGCGGTGGTCTTAACGTCATAGATGTTGCCGACTTGCACGCCAATAACAGCAGCAGTGTGGGCTTCACCGGAGATAGCTGAGGCAGCTTCCAGCGGCAGATAGATCCAGGTCGAATCGTATTCAAAGAGACCGGAGCGAAAGATTCCTGCTACACGAACTCTACGCTTATTGCCGTTGATGGGTGAGATACCGGCATGCGCACTAATGACCTCCGCGATATCACCCGGATTCAGACCCGTCCGCGTCGCCAGTTCGGATCCCAAAACGACCGGCTGGCAAATCAGTCGTACTACTCACTTGAAAAACGTGCTCAACTGAACCGGCAACAAGCGTGCGGGTAATCTCCGATGTTGCCTGTAGGGAGTTGACATCGACGCCTCGCAGCACCGCATAAGCCGACCCTCGTGTACCGACAATCACGGCGCCGTCGTATGTGGTTCCCGTCGCTGATACCACCCCAGGCACACCGGCGATTCGAGCAGCAATCTCCTGGTAGTCTGAAATCGGCTGACCGTCACTGCGCATCACTGTAAGGTGAGCAGTGCCGCGCAGTATTTTGTCCCGCATCTCATCGCGAAAGCCGTTTGCGAGTGCCAGGGCCACGATCAACGCCGCTACGCCCACGGTAATTCCGACTACCGCGATTAGCGAAGTGGCTCGAGCCATACGACGCCTTTGACGCGAACGCAGGTGACGAAGAGCCAGGAAAATTTCGTAGGGCATTTCCGTTTAAAATCTGAGATCTGAGATCTGAAATTTGAGATCTCAGGAACTTAACTGCGGACATTTCTTTACATCTTCTGGACGATTACCCGGCAGCAATCTGTCCAGGTTTGGGGAATCGGTCGCGCCTGGTTCGCTGCGCGGTCTCAGTTCGAAGATCGTATCCGTCACGCGGCGGAAGCTAAAATGCTCCTGAAGACTCACGATTGCCGGAATTTCATCCCGCTGCCAACCACACGGCACCCACCAGCGCGGGTCACTATCCAGGAACACTCGTCGACCATCCGCCAGATAATTCTCAATCAAGGGCACCAAATTATCGCCCGGCCAACCGCCCCCCGTGCCAATTGTCTTCCAGTCGCCGGCGCCTATCGCCTTCCAGTAAATGACGGCAATTGTTTGCGAACCTGAAATCATTACGGCATCGCGGGGAACATTTGCCAGCTGCCGTCGATACTCCTTGCTCATTGCTCGCCGCTCGCTGAATTGTTCGCTGGTACGTCGACTAAAAACCGCAAAGACCGCGGCGAATATCAGAACGACAGTCACGCAAGTGGCGAAGGCAAGGCGTACGCTGCCAAAGCGGCGCGTCAAAATTCGGATCAGAAAGCTTGCGCATAGAGGTGCAATCGCCGGCAAACCCGTTAAAAAATAGCGCCAGTTAACGGCCGTTGAGTAGTTGAAATACAACAACAGATCACACAGCAGGCCCATCGCGGCGAGCAAAAACAAAGGCGAAAGCTTTCGCTCCTGCCACTCATTCCATAAGGCAAACGGAAGCGACAAAAGCACGATCGGCGCACTGACAAAGAAATAACCGAGGTACGGCCGCAGATTACGCAGGGTAACCGGATGTCGCGCGTTTTCCTGCAACATTGATTCGCGCCAACCAAACCAAATCCAGCGATAGTGGGCGTCAGTAATAAACCAAAATGCAAACCAGGCCGTCGCGCAGAAAAAAAATATAAGACATGAGGTTGCGACTACGAGAATCTGTCGCCGCCGAAATTTCCAACCGCAGACAAACGGCGCCACAACCAGCCATGGCGCATAAAAGCCCATCGTCTCCCGAAGATTGACACCCAGCCCCAACAATGCCGCCCCAGCGATAACCAGCCACACTCGCTCCTGCTGAACTCCTCGATAATGCACGAGCAAAGCAACCGATAGCAGCAGAACTGACGGCACATCCGTCATCACCTGTCCGCCATAAAGCACGAACACTGGAGACAGAACAAGAAACAATGCGGCCAGAGTCGCCGTGTGAATTGACTTGGAAAAGTCTCGCGCCAGAACCCAGGACGCAACTACTGCCAAGGGCGCCTGGGCCACCACCGCGTATTTAAAAATGAGATAAGCGTGTTCCGGCTGAACGTTGAAAACCGCGTGGGCTATTTGGTAAAGCGCGTGATTTCCGAAGATGAAAAGATTGCGGCCCAACGCCATCGAAGACGGATAACCCGCCAGCGACAGAATCGTGTAGTCCATGCCGTCCCAATCGCCAATGAAGGGATCGACAAAAATGAGAACCAGAACAAGCCCGACCACCGCCGGTACACACCACCAGGGCCACGCATTCCAGAAAGAGAGCGGCGGATCGACCGCTTGTGTCGCCGCGCTTGATTGGCGTTTGAAAGTTTTTTCAGACGTTTCCGGCGTGTTTGTAGTTGGATGTGCCTGGTTCAACGGGTTCCGGTTTCAACCTCAGGTTCCGGCCGCTTAACCATCTTTACGCGGTTACCCTGCGCATTGTATTCAACTTCGTCCATGATGTTGTAGATCAGCAGGACGCCACGGCCTGAAGACTTGAACAGATTAGCGGGATCGCAAGGGTCGGGAATGGTCTGCACATCGAAGCCCTCACCTTCATCTTCGATCGTAAAACAGGCTTCTTTTGGAGACAGCTCAGCGCCTACGCGGACCAGCTTGGTGGGATCGTTTTTGTTGCCGTGCTTGACAGCGTTCACGAATGCTTCATCGAGCGCAATGAACAAGTTCGATTTCTCTGGGGCAATCACTCCCAGCTTCGCTACGCGTTCGAGCAGGTATTGCAACACGCCGTTCATCAGAGTGAGATCGCTCGGTAGCTCAAACTCGATTTTCTCGTGAGTGTGCGAGAGAACACTCGGATCATCGACGTAGCGCAATTTGTAGGATAGAGTTTTTTCAACGATTTCGCGAAGCTCGTCCTTGTTGTAAGGGAACCGCAGATAGTTTGCCGCGACCATCTTAAAAGCCTTCACTATTGTGGGCTCTGCATCGTTCGGAACGACTCGAGTTAGCAAGTGCCGGCGATGCTCATCACGTGGTGGATCGCCATTCAAATGCTCTGGTTTATCACTTGCCGGGGCATCCTCGGTAAGGTCGCTGATGATGAGATCAAACTGGTCCAGGTCGCTACGGCTCAGGGCCTCCTCGCGGTCACCCGTCACGACAGCCTCGTGGCCCAGGCCGCCGAGGGCGTTTTCGAGTATGGCACGCAGCTCATCGTTATTGTCGACGATGAGAATTCTACGTTTCTGCATCCCGCTCCAATCTTTCAGTGAATAGTTCCGAGGAGAGAAAGGAAGCTTTACCTGCCACGGCTTCCAAATGAACTTTACGAAATCTCGGGCCGCCGCGTTCGAAATATATCACAGTAAGCTAACTGACGACCGAGGGCAAGCCCTGGCCAGCGGTCGAGTGACCAATGGTCGGAGTTAATACGAGCTCAGGATAGACTGGTCACTGGACTCGACTCGGCCACTGACCTCTGATTTCTCCCGTGCTACACTACGCCTCCTTACCGATGGCCAAACCAGGCAAACTTCAAACGTCGCTCGAATACTTGCTGGCGCGGACGGTTCTGTCAGGGCTCGGAATCCTGCCGCGTTCTCTGGCAATTGCGGTGGGCTTATCGATTGGACGTCTGGCCTATTTCCTGGCCGGTAACCTGCGTCGAACCGGACAGCGCAACCTCGAGATTGCGTTTCCGGAAATGCCCGAGCGCGAACGAACACAATTGCTGCGGGGCTGTTTCGCCAGCCTGGGCCGCTTGCTCGGCGAATTTAGTCAGCTCCCGCGCGCAACTCCGGAAAGCCTGCGCCAGATCATTGAGTATGACGAGGTGGGTCTGGCCCATTTGCGAGAGGCGGAGAAAAACAAGCGCGGGGTGATTTTTCTCACCGGCCACCTCGGCGTTTGGGAGTTGCATAGTTTTGGTTGGTCCGCGCTCGAGTATCCGTTGAGTTTCCTGGTCCGTCCGCTGGACAATCCCCGCATCGAAGAAATGATCGAAGCGGTCAGGACGCGTTTTGGAAACCGGGCCATCGATAAACAAAGCGCTGCCCGACAGTCGCTGCGGGTGTTGCGCCAGGGCGGCACGCTCGGCATCCTGTCTGACCTCAACACGCAAACCCGCGAAGGAGTTTTTGTTCCCTTCTTTGGCAAGCTCGCCTGCACCACTGCCGGAATCGCCACGCTGGCGTTGAAGACCGATGCGGTTGTGATTCCTACCTGCGCAGTTTGGAACAAGGAACGAAAACGTTATTTCTTCCATGGCGACCCACCTGTTGAGCTGGTTCGAACTGGTGACCACGAAAAGGACATCGAGGTGAATACGGCTCACTTTGCAGCCGCGGTTGAGCGCATGGTGCGACTGTATCCGGACCAGTGGCTGTGGATTCATAAACGCTGGAAGACGCGGCCGCCGGGAGAACCGGAAATTTACCAGTAGGCAGTAGGCAGTAGGCAGTAGGCAGTAGGCAGTAGGCAGTAGGCAGTAGGCAGTAGGCAGTAGGCAGTAGGCTAAACGAAAAGGGCATTACGAAGTTCATTCCTCTGCCTTCTGCTTACTGCCTTCTGCTTGCTGCCTTCTGGCGCGCCTCAGCTATACTCTTCGTCGATATGCAAGCTTCCGCCGAACAGGAGTTCAAGGGTGCTCGCGCTCCGGACGAAACCGTCGCGCGGGCTTACAAGTTTGCGGATCTCTCCTGCTATCCGTTCAAAAAACGCTTTCTGATTCGTGCTGCCGGCGTCGCGTTTTTCCTGCTGATCAAATTGATTGGCCGGACAATTCGTTGGCAAGTCGAGGGCTGGGAAAACTGGGAAGCAGCCAACGCCGACGGGCGGGTTCCTATTTATGCTTTCTGGCACAACCGAATATTTCTGGCGACGTATTTCTTTCAGAAGCGCCGCATAGTTGTTATGACGTCGCAGAGTTTCGACGGCGAATACATCGCCACGCTTCATTCAGAGATTTGGTTACGGCGCTGCCCGAGGCTCCAGCACGCGCGGCGCTGTCGGCGCGATCGTTGAGATGACCCGACTAGTCCGAGCCGGCTCACCGGCGGGGTTCTCCATCGATGGTCCGAAGGGGCCGCGCTACGTTGCCAAGATGGGGGCAGTGCTTTTGGCGAAAAAAACTGGGCAACCGATCTTGCCCTTCACCATTACTTCGCAGCGCTTTTGGGAGGCGAAACGAAGCTGGGACGGTTTTCAGGTTCCTCTCCCCTTTTCACGCGCGCGCATAGAGATCGCGCCACCGATTTACGTTTCTGCTGATACTAACGATGACGGCCTGGAAGCGAAGCGCGAAGAATTGCAGGCTACCCTCGATCAAATCAATGCTCAGGGCGAGGTGTGGGCCGCTCCTTAGAATCCAACCAGTGTCCCTTTTACCCTTCCGCTTTACCCCTTCCCTTTCGCCGTTCCCCGTTTCCCCTTCCGTTAGGCAGCGCGTTTTGTTTTACGTGCATCCTTAGTTACTCTCTCTTCATACTTTCCCTGTTCAAAATTCCGAGGAGTACGAAATGAAATACGGTTTCGCATTAATAGTTGGTCTGTTTCTAGCTGTCTCAGCCCAGGCGCAAGCTATTAAGCCGCCGAAAGAAGCAGCGATCGACCGCTTCCTGCGTTATGTGAAAATTGACACGCAGTCAGCCGAGGACCAGACGACCGTTCCCAGCACAAAGAAACAGTTGAATCTTGCGAAACTCCTCGCCCAGGAATTGAAGGACATCGGCGCCCAAAATGTTCGTGTCAGTGAGTTTGGCATTGTCTACGCGACGGTCCCGGGCAATCTGGCTGACAACTCAAAAGTGCCGGTCATCGGATTCATTGCGCACATGGACACTTCACCCGCAGTCTCCGGGGAAAACGTCAACCCGATTATTCATAAGAACTACCAGGGTGGCGACATAGTGTTGCCTAAAGATCCAACACAGATAATTACCGTTGCCCAGAGTCCTGTGCTCAAGGAGCTGATCGGCGACGACATCATTACCGCTGATGGCATTACCCTGCTTGGTTCCGACGATAAGTCGGGCTGCGCGGAGATCATGACGATGATCGACACGCTAATGCAGAATCCACAAATCAAGCACGGCACCCTCGCGATCGCCTTCACACCGGACGAAGAAGTCGGCGGCGGCATAGAGAAGTTTGACGTCAAGGGGTTTGGCGCTAAGTTCGCTTACACGGTTGATGGCGAATCACTCGGCGAGATCAGCAATGAAACCTGGAGCGCCCGCACGGCCACCGTCACCTTCAAGGGCAAGAGCACGCATCCGGGAACTGCCAAGGGAATAATGGTGAACGCGATGTATGCGGCGGGTGACTACCTGACGCGCTTTCCCAAAGACATGTTGCCGGAAACGACTGAAGGTCGCGTCGGCTTTGTGCACCCTTACGCCGGAGTCATCGACGTGGAGGAATCCAGCCTGAAAATTCTCCTTCGTGATTTTGATTTGAGCGGCCTGAATGCCAAAGAGAAGACGTTGCGAGACATGGTGGCGCAAACGCAAGCCAAGTTTCCCGAGGTGAAGATTGCAATCGACGTCAAGGAAGACTACAAGAACATGAAGGAGGTTTTGAAGAACTATCCGGAATTGACTGACAACGCTATTGAGGCGTCACGTAGGGCCGGAATCAAAGCCTATCTCAAACCAATTCGCGGTGGCACCGATGGCGCAACGCTGACATTCGAGGACCTGCCGACGCCGAACTTATTTACCGGGGGCGCTAATTTTCACGGCAAACTGGAATTCAACTCGCGCCGGGGTTTGGAAAAAACTACCGAGACTCTGGTCAACCTCATACAGATATTCGCGGAGAAGGGTAAGTAAGGTTGGCAGCTCCCCAAACAGAAAATTACCACGCTGGATACGTCGCCTTTATTGGTAGACCAAATGCGGGCAAGTCAACGCTGCTGAATCAACTTGTCGGTCAGAAGATCGCAGCAGTCTCCGACAAACCGCAGACAACTCGCTTCAGAATTCAAGGCGTCATCACCAGGCCTGAGGGTCAAATCGTTCTGGTTGATACTCCCGGCGTCCACAGGCCGGGCTATGAAATGAACCGTCGCATGATGGCGACGGTTCAGGATGCGCTGATGGGGGTTGATCTCGTCTGCTTGATACGCGACGCCTCAGTCTCAACCGGGAGCGGCGATAAGTTTGTACTGGAACTAATCCAGCGATCAAAGAAGCCTGCGCTGCTCCTGCTCAACAAGATCGACAAACTAAAAGACAAAACCGCGCTGCTGCCGCTGCTCGAGTGGTACCGAAATGAGTACGACTGGGCCGAGCTGATTCCGATTTCCGCTTTACGTGGAAATGTAGTTGAGGTCTTGCCGAAGCAGATGATCAAACATCTGCCTCAGGGTGAACCCATCTTTGGTGAAGATGATTTCACGGATCAATCGGTACGTACGATGGTTGCCGAAATCGTCCGGGAGAAAATCCTGCAAACCACGGAGGAGGAGATCCCTTACGTAACGGCGGTAGTAGTGGAAAAGTGGGAAGAAGAGCGGGAAGACTTTACCCGCATTCACTGCGCGATTTTTGTCGAGCGAGGTTCGCAGAAGAAGATCGTTATAGGCAAAGGCGCCGCGCGGTTAAAAGAGATCGGCATCGCAGCGCGGCAGGACATTGAAAGCCTGCTCGGGCATCGTTGTCATTTGGAACTATTCGTCAAGGTTGAGAAGGATTGGCGCGATAGAGAAGGACTGCTGGATGATATGGGAATCCGGCAGGGTTAACAGTCACCGAATTTCTCAACCCGAGATTAAGTTCGGTTGCGGTAATTCGGATGTGGTTTCGGGTGATAGTTTCACGGTTCTGAACCGGTCTCATCCCAGATCAGCACGTGCCTTGTTTCCTTCAGCAGCAACGAACCCACCACGAACGTTATACTCGCCACGATGATCGGATAATACAAACCCGCATAGATATTTCCGGTCTGCGCGACCACGTAAAGTCCGATCAACGGCAGCAACCCACCGAACACGCCGTTGCCGATGTGGTAAGGCAACGACAGCGAGGTATATCTGATCCGCGCGGGAAATGCTTCGACGAGATATGCGGCGATCGGACCGTAAACCATCGTCACGAAAATCACCTGAATGAACACCAGCACGATGAGTTTCCACGCAATGGGATTACTGACCAGACTGGCAAAGTCAGTATAAGGCAGAACTTGTTTGGCGGGTTGCAGTGCGCCGTCAACATAGGTCTGCGGCGTCAGGCTGATCGAACCGGTGATTGCATTTCGAACTGGCGACGCAGTTACAACATTTGAGCCGGCGGCGCTTTGCATGGCCCGGTATATTGGAATGTAAGAAACGGCGGCCAGCAAACAACCGAGCATCATGATTCGTTTCCGGCCAATGCGATCAGACAGAGCGCCGAAGACTACAAAAAACGGCATGCCCAGCAGCAAAGCGATCGCTATGAGATAACTCGCGGAGGTTGCGTTAACGTTCAGAACGGTTTGCAGATAGAACAAAGCGTAAAACTGTCCGGTGTACCAGACCACGCCCTGCCCCGCCGTCGCACCAAATAGCGAGATCAAAACTCGCCTCAGGTTTACCCACCTGGTAAAAGCTTCTTTCAAAGGTTTTGCGGAAGTCATTCCCGCGCTCTTGATTTGCTGAAATATGGGTGACTCCTTCATGCGCAAACGAATGTAAAGCGAAATGCCCACGAGGAAGATCGAGATGAGAAATGGTATGCGCCAACCCCACGAGCTAAACGCTTCCTTGCTCATGAAGTTCTGCACGATCAAAATGATAGCCAGCGAAACAAACAAGCCGAGCGTGGCCGTGATTTGGATGAAGCTGGTGTAAAAGCCACGCCTGGCATCGGGCACGTGCTCCGCGACGTAAACAGCTGCGCCCCCATATTCACCACCCAGCGCGAGTCCCTGAAAAATGCGGATCACCAGCAGAATAATTGGCGCCGCCATGCCAATCGTGGCGTAAGTGGGCAGGAAACCGATGAGCGAAGTAGCGCCGCCCATAATCAGAAGGGTCACCAGGAAAGCGTATTTGCGTCCCACCAGATCGCCTATTCGTCCGAAGAAGAGCGCGCCGAAAGGACGAACTACAAACCCAACCGCGAAGGTTGAAAGATAAGCGATCAGAGCGAGTGTGTTATTGCCTTTGGGATAGAACAGTGGCGAGATGACAGTCGCGAGACTGCCGAAAATATAGAAGTCGTACCACTCGATCATCGTGCCTACGCCGGAGGCGGCGATGATCTTCCAGATCTGGTAGTCGAGGGGCTTGCCGCTCGTTGCGGCGTCCTTGAGATTAGACGATGCCATTTAGGACGCGTATCTTAAACTACTGATGGACTACACCGCACGGCGTTTTATCGCTTCTGTGGCAACGAATTTATGATAATTGGCGAACCACGAAATATACCGAGTCAAGGTAGGAAGCGGTCGAAGCTTCAATTCTCCGCACACAAAATGAGAACTGGGAGCGATAGCGACCCGCCGGAAGTCATCCGTCAAAACGTTCAAATTCAAGAAAGCAGTGACTCCGCAAAAATTGATCGTTGAATCTCTGGCTGGTCGCTATCGCTCCCAGTTCTGATTTTGTGCAGACAGCCGCTTCAGAGCTTAGGAAGGCTTGTCACACCAAGGTGAATGAGTAAATTGAGCGCTCCCGATCAACAACAAGCTACTCCTCGCTGGCAGGCGCTGGACTTAATAACTACCAGCGAAGCGCGCGAGGCGGTCGAGTATGCACTGATGGAAGCCGGGGCGCTGGGAACGGAAACGGACGACGTCCAACCACTGTTACGTGTGACTGCTTATTTCGATCAGCTGCCGGATCGCGAACGCGTGCGCGCGGAGTTAGCAGAAGCGCTTCGGATCTATGAGCTGCCGTCATCTTCAGTGCGCCAGATGACGATTCGAGAAGTTGTCGATCAGGATTGGCTTGGTGAGTGGAAAAAAAACTGGCAGCCGGTTGAGGTGGGCAAGTGTTTTATCATCGCACCGCCGTGGGCTGAGATTTCCGACGAGCATAACCGGATTGTAATTCGCATTGAGCCGGGCATGGCTTTCGGCACCGGCACCCATGAAACGACGCGTTTATGCCTGGTCGCGATTGAGAAGTATTTTGCGGGTGGAAGTTTTCTGGATGTCGGGACGGGAACGGGAATCCTGGCCATAGCAGCGGCAAAGATGTTCCCGAATGCGCAGGTTGAGGCCTGTGACACTGATGCAGACGCTGTGGCGATAGCGACCGAAAATGCGCGTCTGAATGGTGTTGCTGAGAAAATAACTTTTAGCGTAGGAACAGTTGAAGAAACCACAGCTTCCGCAGACTTAGTTTGCGCGAATCTGACAGCCGACGTGATCACCGTAATGTTACCTTCGCTTATTTCTGTAACCTGCGGCCATCTGGTGCTATCAGGGATTCTGGATACGCAGTCAGAAGCATTGCGAGCACGAATGCAGGAATGCGGGTTGAGCGAGCCGTGCAAAACTATGCAGGATGGCGAGTGGATCGCAATTGTTGTGTAGGACAGACATTCAATGCAGAACCGCGAGCGGTAGCGAGCGGATGCAAGCACCAATGTTAAGTCTGGTCCGAACGCTCTTCTCATCGTCGACCGTAGCATCCGCTCGCTACCGCTCGCGGTTCCGCATTGAATGTCTGTCCTCTTTTTTCTATGACTCGACGCAGATTCTACGCGCCGCTGAGCGCTTTCGATTCAAGCCTTACACGCATCACGCTCCCGTCTGACGAGGCGCGACACCTGCGCGAGGTCTTGCGTCTGAAAGTTGGCGACGAGGTTTATGTTTTCAACGGCGCAGGAAAAGAGTTCCAGTGCCGTGTGGAAGAAAGCCCGGCGTGACGTCGCCCACCTCATGGTGGTGCGAGAGGTAGAGGCAGCGCGGCCCGAGTCGCCATTGCATCTCACCCTCGCCGTCGCCCTGCTCAAAGGCGAGAAATTTGATCTGGTAGTGCAAAAGGCGACTGAACTGGGCGTCACAGTTATTGTGCCGGTGGTGACGAAGCTTGCCGACATTCGCCTGCGCGACGAGTCGGATGTTGTGAAACGCATGACGCGCTGGCAGCGAATCGCTCTTGAAGCAGCAAAACAATGTGGCCGCGCCGTCGTGCCGGAGATAGCTGCCCCGGTCGCTTTTGCGACCCTCGTTCTACAAGCAGTTGCGGAACCTCAGTCAAACTGCCTGATGTTTTCGGAACGCAACGGCGAATCGCTTACCGACACTAAGAAGCTGTTAACCGCCAAGGCCTCCCGGCTAACGGCGTTGGTTGGTTCGGAAGGTGGTTGGACCGATGAAGAGATTATGATGGCGAGCGATCAGGGCTGGAGAATTATCACGCTCGGCGGAAGAACACTGCGAGCTGAGACTGCCGCGATTGCGGCTGCGGTTCTGCTTCAAAACCTCGCCGGAGACCTGATCTAAAACCTGGAAACTGTAGATGCGGATTCCCACGGATAAGATGAAAATATGCTCGCGCTCTGTTAATTCAGATCAGCGTTCATCTCCGTTCATCCGCGGCTGCTATTTCTGCATACTGCCGCCTGCTCCCGCCTCTTTTCTTTTGAGATGAGCCGCAACAAATACATCCTGTACATCACGCTGCTGCTCGTAGTCATCCTCGCGTGCGCGTTTGCGATTCAGATCAAGAGGTTACCAAGGCAGGTGCGCTCGACAATTCGCATAGTCCCCGAGGAGCCAAAAACCCGTGAAGACCGTGTCCAAAACGAACTAAACCAGAATGCCGCACCCTCCCTGGCCCGCCCTGAAATCATGGTAAAGTTTCGCGCCGGCGTTTCCCCGGACACGATTGAGCGAATCACAAACCGCTTCAACGATCGAATCCAGGATGAGATCGAAGCGGTTCCCGGACTGGTGGCCATTCACGACCCGGACAGTGGAGACGTGAGGACGTTGTCGGATCAGTATTCGGCGCTGCCGGAAGTTGAATACGCGGAGCCTAATTACGAGATAAGTCTCGATCAGGCAAACAACGATGCGGACGCCGTGCGAACGAACGATCCACGATTCGACGAGCAATGGGCCTTGGTGGAGATTAGTGTTCGCGAGGCATGGAAGAGAACTAAAGGTAGTAACGAGATTGTGGTCGCCGTGCTGGATAGTGGAGTGGAATATACGCACGTGGACCTCGTCAACAATATTTGGACCCGGCCCGCAACCATGACCCCTTATCATGATCAGGACCTGGGAACGGTCGACGATGTCCACGGTTACAACGCCGTCGCCAACGACGGTGACCCAATCGATGACAATGGTCACGGAACTTTCTGCGCGGGAATAATCGGCGCTGAATGTGACAATAACCAGGGCGTTTGCGGTGTGAACTGGAAAACGCAAATCATGTCGCTGAAGTTTACGAATGCCGGCGGCTTCGGGTTTGTCGCGGACGCGGTCGAAGCTATCAACTATGCGATTGAACGCAAACGCGCGGGGGTGAACCTTCGCGTTATCAATGCGAGTTGGGGACTAAGTCAACCCTCGCGAGCTCTCGAAGATCTGATTCGCAAAGCTCATGAAGCAGGAATACTTTTCGTTGCCGCCAGCGGAAGCACAGGCTCTGATAACGATACGAGTCAACGCTATCCGGCCGGGTATAGCACAGGAAATATCATCAGTGTCGCAGCCACAGATCGTGGCGACGCGCTCGCGCAGTTTTCGAACTACGGCGCGAAGAGCGTACCGCTAACAGCACCAGGCAAAGACCTTCTGACCACGGCGTTGGGCAATGATTATAAACAGCAGTCGGGAACTTCGATGGCGGCGGCGTATGTCACCGGCGTAGCCGCGCTGGCGCTTTCAGCTCGGCCGGGGCTTTCAGTGGATGAACTGCGTTCGTTGCTTCTTAAGTCAGTTGATACCCTGCCGGGCCTGCGCGGTAAAGTCGCGACCGGCGGACGCATCAATGCCGCTAAAGCCACGGGGCGCTAGTCGTCATCAGCCTTGCAGTACGGCCTTATATCTCTCCCAGGACCCCCCCGGTTGCTACTGCTCGCGGTTCCGTATTTTTTGTTGCGCGCGTGGGGTGGTAATACCTAACTCAGAAGCAAATCAGGACTGATACTGGCTCTGACTTGCGCCAACGGGCGCGCATGCCTGATAATCACACTGATGATTGCCCTGATTCATAACAAATTCGCACCTGATCTTTTAAGGAGAGCATAAAGAGTGAAAGCGGAATTACAGCAATTAGTCGCTCTGCAAAACCTGGATACAAGCATAAGAAAACTACAATCAGAACAACAAGCCATCCCCGAAAGGCGCGCCCAGATCGAGTCAGAATTCGATCAGCGCGCCTTTGAAATTCGGGCCCTCGAAAATCGGCGAGACGAAGCAAGGCACGCTCGCACGCGTCTCGAAACGGAAGTGGGCGAGCAGCGCCTGCGCGTGGAACGCGCCGATCGCAATTTGATGTCGTCGAAGAAACCAGACGAGTACACGGCGGCAATTCGCGAGGCTGATGCCGCTCGCAAACAGATCGCCACACTGGAAACGCAAATCCTCGAGCAGATGGAAACACTGGAAGCAGCGGAGGCTTCACTAACCGAGCGTGCCGAAGAAGTTGCTTCTTTGAACTCTGATCGGGCGGCCAGACTTGAGGCCTTTGACGAAGAAACTCGTCAGCAAGCCGACAAGTTGTCAATAAGCCGGATGGAACGTGAGCGATTGGTCGCGGCTCTGCCGAAAGCGATGGGTGCTCAATATGTACGCATCGTGGCGCGCATACGCGACGGTGTGGCAGTGGCTGAGGCGCGTAATGGAGCTTGCATGGCGTGTTTCATGGCGCTGCGACCACAGGCGATGGCGGAGGTGCGCAGAGGCGAAGAGATCATTACCTGCGATAACTGCAACCGCATCCTTTACTACGCACCGAAAGATTCCGCTCCGGCAAGCTCAGCTTCGGCGCAGCCGAAGATGGCCCACACTTAAAACCAGATTCCGGTAATGGTATTTTGCGTTCGACCAGCGCTGGATGCGGGTCAACCAAAACTACCGCCAATAACTCTCAAGTCTTTCTTTATATCCGGTGTCCGACTATATCAAACGTAAACTTCACTTTCTTGCGAACGCGCACCATGCCATGAAACGCTGAGGTGGCTTTCACGTTAAAGTCGCTGCGGTCAATGCTGAATTCGCCGACCGCGCGCAAGTCGTTCCCACTTACAGTAACCTTCGCCGGAATCTCAATTGAACGCGTCACACCGTGCAGTGTTAAAGCACCCGCAATTTTCAGATCGTATTGACCGAGCCAGGCGTCTTGCCACTTACGCTATTGCTCCTGAAGACAATCTCTGGATACTTCCCCGGCTCAAGCACTATTTCGCGTAACTCCTTGTTGATGATCTGTTTTTGCGGTTCAGTGAAGGCGTCGCTGGTTTCTACCATCGAGTCGGTTTGTACACTCAGCTGCAATGAACTCGCGGCTAACGAAGCAGAGTTAAGTTGAGCTTCACCGCTAAACTCTCGCGCGGCAACCAGATGTTCATGACCTTTGAACCAAAGCAAACCGCCGCGCAGACCGTGGGCAATAAATTTGCTCTGGCTGGAATCGAGCCGGTAACGCGCGGTGGTGTTCGTCTGGCGATCGGAGGGCCGCATGCGGCGCGAGACACACCGGCCGGCGCCATGGCTGACAGGGCGCCAATAGTTAAAGCACCCCAAAAGAGCACGACCGCAAGCTTCCTTCGTGTACTCATTTCGATATCTCAACTTTCTTCAACCATTCTCGCTGTTTATGACGGGAACGTGACACATTGGTTTTGCAAATCAAATACTTTTTGGCTAAGTTTACTCCGTAACCCCCGTCAATGGGTCCCTGAAACAAAATCATCTCCATGGCAACTGCAAAAGCCGGAACGCAAAAACAGACGGTAAAACGCACGCCTGCAAAAAAGGGCGCGGCGATTTCCCTCGAGGAGTTTTTCAGTCTTAAGCAGCCGAAGGGCGATCTGATACTCGATGTTGAGGGGCAGCCGGTATCTTTAACCAGTCTCGAGCGCATCTACTGGCCTGACGAAAAACTTACGAAGTTTGATCTGCTCTGTTATTACCTGCGCGTCAGTGACCAGCTGATGCCGTTTCTAAAGAATCGTCCGGCAATCCTGCAGCGTTGGCCGCGCGGTGTTAATGCGCCAATGTTCTTTCAACAAGACCTGGAAAGCGCGCCGAGTTTCATCAAGACAATCCGGCTCACAAACCGGGACGGCCGCGAACTCGATTACGCTGTTTATTCCAATACCGCTTCCCTGTTGCATTTCGTCAATCTGGGAACGATTGAACAACATCCCTGGCACTCTACTGTTGCAAAACTCGATAACCCGGACTGGATCGCCATCGACCTCGATCCAAAACAAGCGCCGTGGGAAAACGTGCTGCAGGTTGCAATGCTCACGAAAAAAGTTTGCGATGACGTCGGGGTCAATTCATTTCCCAAGACTTCAGGTTCGTCGGGGATACATATCTACTTGCCGCTGAAGCCGACAAATAAGTATGAAAGTGTGGCAGAGTTTTCGCGACTGCTGGCAAGCGAAGTAGCGCAACGAGCGCCCAAAATCGCCACCGTTGAGCGAACCATCGCCAAGCGAAAAAAGGAACAGGTTTACGTTGACTGGATGCAGAATGCGCGCGGGAAAAGTCTGGCCGCAGTTTTCACCGCACGGGCGAAACGTGGGGCTACCGTTTCCATGCCGCTTAGTTGGAAACAAATTGAGCAGGGTGTGAAGATTTCCGACTTTACAGTCAAAAATGTTCCCGCCTTGCTCAAGAAAAACGGCGACGCCTGGAGCGACTTTTTCGATCGGCGCCAGAAGCTAAAGCTGAATTGAGGCGTCAGGAAGCTAAATGAGCTTTGCGCAAGAACTATTTCAACAATCCCAGTGGTCGAGCAGATAACGTTGGCCCGCGCTGCGTAATCTGTGGATAACTACTCTCCAGCGGATGCGGCTTGAGCCGGCTGCAGGTGATGCAACTCGCTGGCGTCGATCAGGTTGAGTCCCTTCTCACGCACGTTCTTGAATCCCGGAACAATCTCGTCCTCGAAAGGCTCCAGGCCATTGGGATTTCGCTTGTGTCCGGTGAAGTCCAGGTAAAGATGATTCCTCGTGAATCTGTCTGGCACACCGGCAAAGCGCGCGATCGGATACTTGATTACTTCGCCAAACAGTTTCTTCCCCATCTTGGTGTAATAGATAGGCACGCCGAGTGAAAACTTGGCGTTCACCTTGGTCCGACCCTTCCAGAATTCGAGATTGTATCTCCAGCAGGTGAAGAAGAATTCCCACTGCAGGTCAGTCATCTCGATTAACTTGGCGCTGGCCTTCTTCTGCATGCGCGTATCTTCCAATGGCACAAAGAAAGTCGGCACAAACGTGCCCTTGGCATTACGCAAGTCGTAAAGCAGATCGAGTGATTCCTTGGTGTCTTCATCGGTTTCGCCGGGCAGACCGAGGATGAAGGTGCACATGGGAAAGATGTTGTGGCGATTCAGGGTTTCCATTCCCTTGAGGATAACGTTGCGCCACTGATGAGACTTATAGGGATACGCCTTGCCTTTCATGTAGGTATCGAAGAGACGGGCGCTGCCTGTTTCCAGGCCGATGATTGGATCGGCGGCGCGCTTATCCGGATGCGACGAGAACTGATGTTGAACGTGAGAATAAGGAACAATCAAAGGAGCCAGGCGCTCAACGATGGACGGATCCTTCACTACCGGCGCCATGGTAATGTGCGAAGTCTGAACTAGTTTAATCCCCGGTACCGCGACAATACTCTTAAAGAGTTTTTCCAGCGCCGGCACATTCGTCTGGAAGTTTGGTAACTGCTCATAGAGAAACATGTCCTCGGAAGCGAGTAGCACGCTGTCTGCGCCCTCGCGCGCATTTACCTTCACGCTCTCGATAATGTGTTCCACAGGAAACGAGCGCCCAACCTTGGTGGCTGGTCCGCAAAATTGGCAGCCGCGCCCGCAACCGCGGGTGATTTCGACAACGCCGAAGGTTGAGCGATGCCGCACAACCGGTATCTCTTCAACTGTGGCCTGCATGTCTTTGGGAACCTTGATAATTCTAGGCAGCTCCGGATCGCCCGACATAATGCGCCGGAAGAGATCGTTGAAAACGCGCTCGATCTCCCCATCGATCAGGTAGTCGATCTTAAACTCATCGAGGCGGTTTGCCTTCTCCAATTGCCAGGCGCCGGGACCGCCTACAACAATTTTCGGCTTATATTTCTTGATGATCGGATGGGTGACAATCTTGAGAAACTCAGCGGCGTTAAGCGGCATGAGATTTTCACCGAAGAGTTTGGCGTAGATTTCTGTCGCGTAGGAGATCCCCAGAGGGTTATGCGCGTGGATTGCCAGAACTTTTGTCTCTGGGCCAATGAACTTTTCCAGGTTATCGCAGTAGCAAGTGACAACATCCTCTTCCGCATATTCTCTGAGCAGCAACGTCTCGACCATGCGCAAACCGTTAGGCACAAACTTCGCGCGGCCATCCGGCCATGATTCGTTCGCAAACGAGACCTTATTGAAAATTGTATTGCTGAGTTTGACGGGGACGGCAGCAGACATCATCTGTTGCCAGATACTGTGGTTCCACTCGCTCGCTTCGGTAGACGAGGCGGTCAAAACGATGAGAGGTGAAGCCATGGGGAAGCCTCCTCAAGGGGTATGAAAACGTCGATTAACTCCAACGTTGAGACCACTGCCAGAGCGGTCTGCCACTGTGAATCCGATCAACTAAGTCGTCGGATTCTAGCATCCACACTTGGGGTTGCCAATGGACCTTGTGAGACATAAATCAAACCTTCACAACTCGAAGCTGGTCCAGGATTTCGCAGGGATACTTGGGAAACTGGTGAAGCTGAGGCTCTGCCCGACCCGGGCTGGGAGCGATGAGACTGAAATCAACTTCTAGTGATCATGGTCGGGAAAGGGCCCAGTGCCGAGCGTTTTTTCGCCATCGCGCGCACAGATCGGCTGCGGCGTCCGGCCAGTTAGGAAATTGAAAGGCAAAGCCGGTCGCCTGAAGTCTGGCGGGCACAACCCGACGGCTCTTAAGCATCAGTTCAGTCTCACTGCGCAGAACGAAGGCTCCCAGCTCCAGAATCCATTTAGTTGCCGGGAGGCCAAACGATACGCCCCACGCCTTTCGAATATCTCGCAGGAACTCTGAGTTGGTTAAAGGATTCGGTGCGGCCAGATTAACCGGCCCCTCCAACTCATCATGTCGCAATAACCAGTCAACACTCCGCACAAAGTCCCGGTCATGAATCCATGAGACAAACTCTTTGCCGTCGCCGAATTGACCACCAAGTCGGAACCGTACCAATCGCAGCAGCATGTCAAACGGTCCATCGGCATAAGGGCTCATTACGATTGCCGAGCGCATCAGCACCTTGCGCGTATTTGGCGTCGCCGCCGCGTTTAGTTCGCGCTCCCACTTCTTCACCACTTCAATGCTGAAACGCCAGGTGTCAGGGGCGTCCGGTTCTGATCCACCTATGATTCCAGTTGCTTCGTCATTCGGAGCATCGAAACGATGAGCATAAAGCGTCGCTGTGCTGGCCTGCAGCCAAACACGTGGGGCATTATTTGTTTGGGCAATAGCTTGCCCGACGATTGAGGTTGACTTCACACGGGAGTCGATAATGAGGCGACGGTTTTCCGGAGTGTAGCGGCAGTTAACACTCCGTCCAGCAAGGTTGATGACCGCGTCTGCACCTTCAAATTCATCCGCCCACGCCTTAAGCTTTTCGCCATCCCACTTCACTACGCGCCAGGGAAATGCGTTTGTTTCAGTCCTACTGAGAACTACGACTTCATCGCCACGTTCGTGGAACGCGCGCGCAAGGATAGTGCCCACATGACCCGAGCCGCCTGGAATTAATATCTTCATCCTACTTCTCCCCGTCTTCCTCAATCGCTTCCAAGTCACGAAGTTCTGCGACAAGTTTCAAAGCCCTCTTGCGCACCGGTCGCATGAAAGGATTGCTGGCCAGCGAGATAAGCTTGTCCAGGAGATCGACGGTCTGGTCAATCAGGTGGTAAGTGCGCGCGCGTTTACGCGAACTATCGTGGATCCAAAACAGAACGATTCCCATGTGGTAAAGCCAAAGCAGGTAAGGTAGCTCTGCGCGCAGATCAGTGGGAATGCGCGCCTTCGTTTGCTCTACCACTTGCTCGAAAAGCTTGATGCTATCGCGCCGCACCGAGGCTGAGGCGTGGGCGAAAGGATTCAGCGGACTGTGCGGATCGGCAGCCGTCTGAAAGAGCACGCCGGCAAACTCGTGATACGGCTCCAGCGTGTCGATCTTGAGCCGCATCACGGATAGCAGACGTCCTTTCAACGACGACTCTTTTTGTAACCACGGCAACGAAGCTCGTAAGTGGTCCTCATGCAAGTCGTGATAAAACGCCTGGATGAGATGATCCTTGGAGCCGAAGTAATGATAAGCGTTGCCGAGCGACACGCCCGCCTTCTGGGCAATCGCGCGCATGGTGGTTTGTGCATAGCCACGCTCGTGAAGGATTTCCAGCGCTGTTGTCAGGATGAGCGCTTTGGTTTGTTCACCCTTCGCTGTCTTCGTCGTCGTTGATTTTTGTGCAGACTTCATCGATTCACCTCGTTAGGCCAGCGACGCGACTGATCTGATACCTATGCTGCGAGATCAGTGAAACTATTCGGCGTACGGTGGGCAACAACTCCGGCGTAGCGAGACGGTAGGACCATTCGCGATACCGCCCAAGGGCCCACAAGACCATGACCCACGCTTTCGGCCCGTAGTAAATCGCTCCCTGGTCACTGATCACTGTCAGGTCGTTCAGAGTGGGTTCATGATCGAGCTGTGGAAATCGATACTGCGCCTCGTCAGATTTGACTGGCAGCAGATTCAATTCCACTAACTTGGGCTGTTCCTCAAGCCATTCGCGCACCCGCCGGCACAACCCGCACGAAGGATCGTAGAGTACTATCAGCGAGGCCATGGCTCAGGCCTCCCGCACTGCGGTGAATGCATCCGGCATAACCGGCGGCGGTGCGTTGCGAAGCGTGGCCCGGCGCCGCATGCGGCTGAAAATGAACAGATTGAAAAAGTGCATTCCACCCAGCACAATCAGCACCATCCCAACCTTCACCGACAATGCCTCAATTCCCTCTTGAGCCGAGGCCAGGTTGTAACCAAGTTTCAAAGCCAAACTCACGTAGCCGAGGTTGATAAGGTAGAAACCCACTACGAGCAGGTGGTTAACCGAGTCCGCCAGCTGTTCATTACCGTGAAAGACGTCGACCAGAAACACGCGGCCGTTCTTGTGTAGCGTATGGGCAACCCAAATCGTCAAGGCAATGCTTATCGCCAGGTAAATCAGATAAGTGATGATCTCAACCGTCATAGCAGCCTCCTTTGCGAACGTCGCCCGAAATTGAACGCGTTCAATTTGCACAATACTCCGCTGCGATTTGGCTGTCAAGAGTTTTTTGAACGAGTTCAAAAATCACGGAATTCGCCTGGGTGAGGATTGGCCAGAGGCTTTTGACGGGAAGAGCACTGGAGCAGTGCCCGCGGGCAGGTCGAGCACCTGCGTGCGTTCAACGCGATCGCATTGGCTTCCAACACAGGATCAAACCAACGATGAACATGATTGCCCCCAGGATAGCTGGCGCCAGGTGAGCCAGATCGTTGTAGCCCACAATTGGATGCACCCCTATCGCTGTGGCAAAACCAATAACGCCGCCGAGACACAATATCTGCCAAAGATTACGTGAGGGCCTGGCACACCACACGCAGATCAGTACCGTAACTCCCGTCGTACAAATCGCGCCACCAAACCCAGCACGATCGTGGGCAATTAAAGGTATCAGGCGTGCGCTTATTGATTGCAGATCAGACCTCGCCAGGCCCATAAAGGTCAGATCCTGCGGCACAAAAACCCGCGTCATGCCAAACGTCATGACCGTCAGGCCAGCCGCAATCATGCCGCCCGCCACCGCCAGGAGCAACGCCCGACCGATCCCAAAAAGTGAAAGCCAATTGACCGCCGCGCCTGGTGAGAACAACGATCCGATCCCGCGGGGCGTTCGCAAGTGCGCTCGTGATTTTGCTAACCCGATAACAAAGCAAGGAAGGATGAGTAAAGTTGCGAGTCCATGCCAAGTGTCTAAATATCCGTAACCCAGATAAGCAAGAAAACTTCCAAAGCCAAAAATTCCGCTTACAACGAATGCCCACCAGGCCCAGGCCTCACCCCGCCGCAGGGGAAACTCAGCCAGCCACAGGTAAAGCACGCCAATCGCGCTTAACGCTCCGCCAAAGGCGACGCGATCGTGAAACATGAAATAAACGACGCGACAATTGTTGATGCCGCAAAGCTGGTCGGCGGTCATGCCCAGATAGTCAACGTCGTGAGGCAAAAAATGTTTGGTGGCGGAGAGGAACAACGCGAAAGCCCCGGCAAGAACGAGCGCTAAGCCACTCAGAAGAAGCAACGGCCGGCCATCGCCCAGCAAGGCGCTAAGAAGTCCGCGATCGTCGCCGCCCTCGTTCTGCCCGGTGTTTGTGATCTCCTGCATGTCCTCTACTGCTGTCGCAAGATCTCGTTAGAAACTTTCCTCGCAATTTCTGCCGCGCTGTCGCCCTCGGAAACAGTTACCCTCGTGTCCGCTAATTCGTAGGCAGGACGGCGTTCGTTGTAGAGTCGTTCCGCCATCTCGCGCGAACGCGCCAATGGCCGCGTCTCACTGCCTGATTCAATGCGCTTCCAGCACAACTCGAAATCCGCGTCCAACCACACACTGAAGGCACCCCGCTCCGCGATCAGCTGCCGATTCACTGCAATGGTCCAGGCACCGCCGCCGACAGCGATAATGCGCGCCCGCGCAGCTTCCAGAGTTTCATACAGCAACTGGGATTCAATCTTGCGAAACTCGCCTTCGCCGTCCTGCTCAATTATTTCACTGGCACTGCGACGCTCACGCCTCGCAATCAGCTCATCCAAATCGACTGCCAGACAGTTGAGCTCACGGCCAAGTTCATGCGCCACCGTGGTCTTCCCTGTCCCCATGAATCCTATAATGATGATCTGTTGAGTGGTCACGACTTGCTGACGCATTACCCTTCTTCAGTTCTGATTAGGCTCTGCCCCTCATTGTTCCATAAACCTGGGCTGTCCTGGTGAAAAACAACTCTCAACCGGTGCTGCGGCCGCAGTCGGGCGGAGTATTAGTCCCATGCCCGTTAAAGCGGAACGTCCGGAGCCGTCGCGTGAAAAAGCCTTCAGCTGCACAGCTTGCCACAAAAGATCAAAGGTAGTTGAATGGGCCTCGTAGTAATTGCGAAGGTCGCAAGTTCAGGAACTGAAACCTTACGGCTTTCGTTTCGAGCTCTTTCTTGACACGTGATATGCCCGCGTGTTAAACCCTCGATCTTCCGTAGCTTTGGAGTTCAAAAAAAGCCAAGACCCACGATTGGCTCTTGGAATGGCCTTGTCTTTTTAGTTGTGACACTAGAAACGACTTTAGCAACAACTGAACTCAAATTTCCCAGCCGCATTGAGGCGGTAGGGGAAGCTGCTGCTGCGGTTTCTGAATTCATGAACCGCCTCGGAATCGCCGAGGAGGTTGCTTTCGGAGTCGACATGGCGGTCCGTGAGGCGGTAACCAACGCGGTGATCCACGGAAATAAACTCGATGACGCGAAAACCGTTGAACTTAAGCTGAGAAATACTCCCGAAGTTTTTGAGATCACTGTGCACGACCAGGGCACTGGATTCAACCCCGACGAAATACCGGATCCGACCAAAGACGAGAACATCTTAAAAACCTCAGGGCGTGGCATTTTTTTTATGCGTAACTTCATGGATAAAGTCGATTGGGCGGCAGATCCAAAAGGCGGCACTCAGGTGCGCATGATTAAGAAATTATAGAATTCAAGTTTGCGATTTGCGATGGTGTCGGCCGCTACGATATCCGGAGACAAAACGACTAATCGTAAATCAAACCCTGGCAAATCTAACTCGCAAATCTTTAAAGGAGATTGCTCAAAATGGCAGAGCTAAATATTTCGGAGCGTCAGGTCGGTGACGTTACCGTACTTGATATGGATGGCAAGATCACCATCGGCGAAGGCAGTGTTGCGCTTCGTACCGCTATTCGGCGCCTACTCGAAGAAGGCAAGAAAAAGATTCTCTTAAATCTCGCGAAGGTGGGCTACATCGATTCCAGCGGTATCGGAGAATTGGTTTCCAGTTATACCGCGATTGGAAAAGAGAATGGCCAGTTGAAGCTTCTCAATCTGACGCAGAAACTGCAGGACCTCCTGACTATCACGAAACTTTTGACCGTCTTTGACGTCTATGAAAGCGAAGACGAGGCGCTCGCCAGTTTCAAGTAACCCGCATGTCAGACCAAACGCGATTTTCTCTGATCAACAAGGAGACAAAAGATGGCAGAACTTGATGTTAAGCAGCGCCAGGCAGGAGACGTTACCATTCTCGACTGTAGTGGCTCCATAAGAATGGGCGATGGCGCCGTTTCGCTCCGAAATGCTATTCGTGGTCTAAACGAACAAGGCAACAAGAAGATTCTCCTTAACCTGAGTGAAGTGAAAAACGTCGACTCGAGTGGTATCGGCGAGTTGATTGCAAACTACACGACTCTCAGTCGTGATGGCGGGCAGCTCAAGCTGTTGAAACTTACCGACAAGATTCGGGACCTGCTGGTAATCACCAAACTTCTGACCGTGTTCGACGCCTATGACGACGAAGCCGAGGCCTTGAATAGCTTTAAGTAGGAGAGTTTCAAGTTCCATGTTTCAAGTTTCAAGTTCCAGTCGGACTCGCGAACCTGAAACTTGAAACTCGAAACTTGGAACTTAAGAAATGTTTCGTTCCACCTTTCGCCGTTTGCTCGCGCTGGATGATCCACCGGAGCGAACGGCGCTTGCTTTCTCTCTTGGTGTTTTCGTTGCCTTCTCCCCTTTCCTGGGTCTCCATACGATTCTGGCGACTTTGATTGCCTTTGTATTCCGCTTCAACAAGGTCGCTGTCTACAGCGGGACTTTTATCAACAATCCTTTTTTCACTCTGGTTCCGATCATCATTGCTTCTTATGCCATTGGAGCGTTCATTCTCGGACGTCCGCTGCGGATTCCTCAAGCGGGTGTCGAACTTTTGCGACATCCTCATCCGCTAACCGCCGCCTACTATCATCAGATCTTCCAGGAGAGCTGGGACATAGTTTGGCCCTTCTCAATCGGAGCTATGACGCTTTCGGTCGTTTGTTCGCTTATTGCTTATCCAGTAACATCCTCACTATTGCGGGCCCGGCGACGTTCGCAGGCGGCGAAATAGCGACGTAATTGCTCTCAAAAGTTGGCGGGCATCGGTCGTGCCGGTGCTGGGCATCTTTAACATTCCCAGAGAAGTGCACGAAAACAAAATCCCTGGCTATTAATCATTATCTCGAACTTATGAAGAAGAGCATTTCCTTAACTATCCTTTTGACTATCGCCGGCGCAGTTGCGCAATCCCAGGCCCAGCCGCCTGCCCGCGCGATCGCGAGTCCCAGTCCGGCGACGCCACGTCAGCAGCGACCCGCGCCACGCCAGGCTGAAGCTTCCGGTTTTGATCTCTCCGAGTATGGAGTGAGTTTCCAGACAGAACCGCGTCTAATAATTATGATGGCCGCGCTGGTAGCGGCCGGATTCGATCCGGTGCCGAACGGCGCCGAGCCTTCTCCGTTTCTGGCACAAGTTAGGAGAGATCTGGCCGACCTTGATCCCGACCTGCGTAATCGTTTGCATACCTTTTACGAACGAAACAAACTTCCGGCGCCTGCGACTGCTGCCGATCAGGCGGCCCGTTACGTGTCGCTCGCATTCGCACTGGGTCCACCTCCATTGCTTGAAGCACCGCAGCGATCAGAAGAACTCCCGACCAGTCTGCTTGAAGTGCTGGACTTTGCCCCTTTGGTGAAGGAGTTTTACCGTCGCGCGAATATTGAGGAGAACCTTCAGGCTTATACGCGCGAGTATCAGGGTGAAAGCGATCGGCTTCGGGCACCGACAGCGGAGATGATTCGCGACGTGTTGTCTTACCTGCACACGCGTCCGATAGCATATTCACTGGAGCGCGTGCAGGTTAAGCCTTTAACGACCCCGAAGAAAAATGCGGCCAAGACTTACACAACCCGCGAACGTCCAAGGCGTTTCTACATCGTTACCGACCTGCTCGGCGCTCCCGGCGCGATTAATTTCCGTGTCATTGGGGACGAATACTATGCGGTGCTTCCGCAGGGAACAGATCCTGGATCTTCTGAGTTGCGACGCGGTTATCTGCAATATATCGTCGACCCGCTGGCGCTCAAATTCAATCGCGAAATAGCCGCGCGACGCGATCAGATCAAGTTGATCATCACGGCAAGGGAGAAGGCCGGGGCGGTCGTCAGTCCTGATATCTTCCTGGCCGTCTCGCGCTCTCTTGTTGCGGCCGCTGATGCACGCTACGAAGAGGCCAGAAGGCTCGCAGGCCTGAACCAGGAAGCCCGCATAAAACTGGTGAGTGTTAAGGACGATGCCTCGCGTCAGGCAATTTCCAGAGAACTTCAAGCCAATACGAAAGCGCTTGAGGACGAAACGATCGCGCGACTGGCAGACGATTACGAACATGGAGCGATTCTCGCTTTCTTTTTTGCTGAACAGTTAAAGGGAATCGAAACTTCTGGTTTTGATGTAGCCGGTTTCTTCGTCGACATGGTCGAATCGTTTGACCCTTTACGCGAAGCCAATCGACTGAGCGAAAATGCCGGTACTCGCGAGCGCGCCCTCGCCGCGCGAAAGGCGCGTCTCAGCGCCAGGCGGGCGGAGAGTGTGGCTCCGGTTTACTCTGAAGCCGAAGCGGCCAGGGCAGCTGTGCTCGTTAAGAAGCTTGGGGAAATTGAACAGACTCTACAGTCGAAGAATTACGAGACTGCGGAATCAAGATTGAAGGATCTCGTGAGGGATTACCCGCGCGAGCCTCGGATATTCTTCGCCCTGGCAAAAACTGCAAGTCTCGCGGCAGCTGACGCCATAGACGAAGACGTACAGGCGGAGCGACTTAACCGGGCGCTGGGAAATTACCGACTCGCAATTGAAGCGTCGTCTCCAGAAGACCGCGCCCTAATCTCACGCGCACATGAAGCGATGGGTCGAATTTACGCCTTTCTGGGGAATGCAAGTGAAGCCGAAAAGGAGTTTGATCAGGCTATTAAGATGGGCGACGTCCCGGGTGGAGCATTCCGTGATGCGCTCGAAGGCAAGAAAAAGGTGCCGCCAGCAAACTGAGTAGAACTTCGCAGAGGGCGAGAAAGGCAATAACACACTTGACTCGCCAACATGACCTCCGTTCAGCTTGAAACCTTCGTACATGAGTGAGCATAACGAAGGTTCCCAAATCGCTATTGATCAGGCAAAGATTCAACGTGCACCAAGCAAAATCAGAACTGGAAGCGTAGCGACCAGCTAGAAAAGCAACTGACCAGGAAGTCCAGCCAACCTTTTGGAAGTGAATTCCTTGGCTGGTCGCTTCGCTCCCAGTTCTGATTTTGTCCGGCCGTTGTTGTGTGTTCAATTGCTCGGTTCGGTCTGGATTCCGCTGATCGGCCAGACATCTAATTTTAATTGGAGTAACCACGTTGATGTCTGTTGCCCAGAAGCTGCTCGCGTTAGCGTCAGCTGTTCTTATCCAATGCCGCAATTAATGCCGGCGACCAAAGCGGTAGCGGCTTACGGGCTGTCCGGTTAAATATGGCGGCCGCACGGTTATAGGTAGGAAGTAGTTTCCGCTGATCACACATCACCTCGATCAAAGTCCGGCGTCCAAACCTCTTCTCGATCAAAACGCACATTTTCCAACCGACCGTATACCACGCACCCTGCTCGCCGAAAAAAGTCGAAATGGCCTCACTGATCTGCGTCTCGCTTAAGCGTTCTGCCAGCACGTCCAGGAAAAACTTCTCTACCGTTTTGAGATCGTTATCGAAGTTGGCCACGTCGCGGTCCCAGCGCGCGTGATCGGTAGCATTACCGACTGCATGCGGGTGCACATCCGGACCGCCCGCCGCGGCGAGCATTGCGAAACCTTCGCCGAAGGCGCCAAGGTATTTGATAACTGTCTGAACGTTCTGCGGTAACCGTGCAATTTCTTCTTTGGCACGTTCAGTCGGACAAGCCGTGCCATAGCCGACGTGATGCAGCTCGTGCGCGAGATAATTCTCAAACTTCTCTTTGCTCATGGTCGGATCAAGAAAAAGAAAAATTGCGGGGTCAGTGTTTAAGTCAAAGACAAAACTGTTTTCTCGCGGCTTGATAACGGGATAAATCTTCGCCCGAATCCTGGCCTGCTTTGGCAGGTAAGCGAGCGCCAGATTTGCTGAACGACCGGCATTAGCGGATTTCCATCTGGCAAGCGTTTCAGCAAGGGCGGGAGCTCGCTCGGCTAGAGAATCGGAAAGCACAAAGGTCCTAAAGTCGGCGTCCGCAAATGAACGACGCATTGCGGTCTCTCTTTTTTTGAGCCTGACATAACCCTCGCTGGCAAAAAGGCGCTGCCAGTCGGCGTCCGTTACTGGTTGCTGCGCTTTCTTTCTGGCGAGGATTGCCAATACTGCGTCTGCTTCGTCTGTTACGACCTTCACATTTACCCGCCGCGTACTGGCGGGCTGGGCCGAACTGGCAGCGACCAGGAGAACGAAAACAAGAAGTCCTGACGATAACGTTCGACCTGCAAGTGATCGTTCGAGTCTCATTCTCACCTCTCCAACCGACTGCTTTACCAGCACCTGGATAAGCGCGCTGCAGGAAGGTACCTCCAATGGTGAAAGAGACAGGCATTGCTGCCTGTCCCTTCGTCGACAGATAACACTCAAAGCCGGACAGTGATGCCCTGTGCTGCAGCTTATATCGGCTGTTGCGAATCGCCCCGGATCACGCGCACCCTTGGTCCTTTGATCGTACGGGGAACCGTAACGTTGATTTCAGGTGTGTTCGGCAAGTCGATTCGGGGAACGCGTATGTTCATCTCCGGGATAGAGCCGAGTTCAACGCGCGGGATGACGATCGTTCGCACTCCCTGCGGCGTGGCTGCGGGGAACGAACCGGGCTCTTCTTTTGGGGTGACGGTGATGGTCCGCTGATTCTTATTGCGAATCAACGTCAGCGTTACATCTCCGTCTTTCTTCTTGTTAATGCCCTGGGCCAAATCCCCGGCGTCTTCTACTTTCTCGCCGTCAATCGCCGTGATTACGTCTCCGGCTTTCAGGCCGGCCTTCGCCGCGGGGCTGTCGTCCATGACAGATGTAACCAAAACGCCCTGGCTGTCCCCGATGCCAAAGTACTCTGCCAGCTGTTTGGTTAGTTGTGTCGTGCTGATCCCGATACGGCGATGATTGCCAAACGGGAACATCATTCCATCTTTTCCTGGTCCTTCCCATTTCCAAACCTTGGCACCCGGCGGCATGTTTAGCTCAAAGTCCTTCAAGCGCTCCAAGCCCTCTATCTTGTCCAGTCCTTTCAGCTTGTCGAAAGCGTGCCAGTCTCCCGTGGCGTTGATCGACTGATTGCGTTTGCCAATCGTGACCGCCACGTCCTGTTCGGAGCCGCCGCGACTAACGCGGAGCTTCACAGTTTGATCGGGTGCAACTTCCGACACGAGCCGGTTGAGTTTGCGCACACTCGTTACACTATCGTCCTCAAACCTGACAATAACGTCATCTTTTCTTAGTCCCGCCTTTTCTGCCGGACTGTCTTTGATTACCTGCGTGATGGCCACGCCGTGTGCTTCGCGCATTCCGTAGCGTCCCATATTTTCCCTGTTTACATCTTCAGCATAGACACCCAGGAAACTGCCGCCGCCGATAAAAAATGAGAAAGCCTCGGGGGCTTCTCCCGGCTGGTCTGGCATCGGCGGTGGAGCTGCCGGCGGCGCTGTCTGTTGGGCCAACGCGATTCCAGCCATCAAAAGTAGGAAGAAAACGAAGTAAAAGGCATTCTTAAGGTTCATGACAGAGAGAGTCCTCCGGATAGATTTTGAGGATTACACGCGACGGCCGACCGGGGGTTCCAAAGAAATCGCGGGGAAGGCAGGGGAACGGGGAAGGTAAGGGGGATTGCTAAGGGCGAGTGGGTAAAGGGGATCGATCGTCAGGGAATCTTTCCCTTTAACGTTCCCCTTTTCCCCTGTTCCCCGTTCTCCCTGTTTCCCCGTTCTCCCCGTTCCCTCATTCCCCCGTCTTCCGCCGGTAGACTTCTTTTCCGTCGCCAAACTCAACTTCGATCTTTCGCTCGGAGTGTGCCAGATCAAGATGCGCCACGGCTTCTGAGACTGAAAGAAAACGGTGAACGTCATCAGTCACTGGAAACATCTGCCGTGCGATTTCCCAGGCAGTGGCGCCGGATTTCGGCAGCAAACGAATTACCTCGGCCTGTCGATCCCTGATGGCCCGAAAATAACGGTTGAAAAGTTCCTCGAAGTCGTGCACCGGTTCGCCATGGCCACCATGCACGAGCGTGGGCGCAAAGGTGCGCAAACGCGCCAGGCTAACTAAATACTCCGCGAGCGATGCGAATCGTTTGCTGGGATCGATGGGATCGGGAGAAAGAATTGGATTCGGCGTTATGCGCTTGAGGACGCAGTCACCGGCGATCACGGTGCGGTCTGCCTCGCGTACAAAGGAGCATGAGCCGGGGGTATGACCCGGCGTGTGCACGATGCGCAGAGTACCGGTTTCAAACTCCAGCTCTTCTTCGTCGCGCAGCTCGCCGTATTCTTCGCTCTCGAATGAGTCGGCATACTGCCTCACGCCTTCGTACATTTTTCGCATTGTCTCAATCTCTTGGCGCGGTACACCGGCGCGCACCAGGAGGTTGCGATGTTCTTCATACTCCAGCCTGCCGACGCGGTGTCCGGTCTCCCAGGCGTGCACTAAGACTTCAGCATCCTTCGCCTGGTCGCGAACCGAACGCGCCAGTCCGCAATGATCTTCATGCGCGTGCGTAAGGACGATACGGCGAATGTCGGAGACACGAATGCGAGCTTTTCTTAGGCCTTCATGCAGGGCGTCATTCGCTTCTTTGGTTTTAGGGCCGGTGTCGATGAGGGTAATCGGATCTTCCGCGATCAAGTAGACGTTAACCGGTCCGATGTAGAAAGGCGTGGGAAGAGAGATGGGAATGATGCGCATGTCTTCGCTTCAAGTCTGCTTAGGTTGATGGCGATCAGACTGGACTACAAGTTCTCTTTTACTGGCCAGTAATAGCCAAAGACCGATATGCCGTTTGAAATCAAGTCTGATTTCGATAGCTTTACGGGTTTTTAGATTACTGAAGGAGCTGACCACATGAAATACTCACGTTTTGAAGAGCTACCGGTCTGGAAAGATGCGATTGAATTAGCGGTCCTGGTTTTTACGCTGACTGCCTCGCCGCCCTTCAGGCGTTATGCGAGCGTGCGAGATCAGATCGAACGAGCTTCTATGTCTATCTCAAACAATGTCGCTGAAGGGTTCGAAAGAGGAACGACCCAGGAAACCCTCACTTTCTTATATATCGCGCGGGGGTCGTCTGGCGAAACGCGATCAATCTTATGTCTCTGCGAGCGCTTAGCTGATTTTGCCGATCTCAAATCTAAGATCTCAGATCTCAAAAGGCGAGCTGAGAGCGTTTCACGCCAACTGCGAGCCTGGTGCAACTCGCTGCAGAACACCGAAATTCGAGGTCATCGATATCTGAACAACCAGTCAAGAAGGCAAACCAAAGAAGCCAGGGAACGAGACGAGTTTCTAAAAGAACTCGAGGAGATGAAGAACCGAAAATCTTAGCCTTCAATCCGTTTTGAGATCTCGGATCTTAAATCTCAGATCTCAGCCGTCTCATGTGAATTAAGTTTCTTAGTACACGTAACGATTCGCCTCGATCATCACATCGGCGATGCGCTGACGCGCAGCGATCGTGTTCACCGGGGTCAGCTTGGTAAACCGCCTGAGCGCCGCCAAGAGCGTGCGCAACTCATCGCCCTCAGCCATTCCCGCCAGCGTGTTCTTCGCGCGTGCATCGATCCGTTCAACCGCGTCGTTGCAAAAGACGCGCGTCATGTCTATGTATCGCGCCGCAGCATCTTCGCCCTGCGCCGCAGCTAACTTCTGTGTGCGCAGAATGGCCGACTCCATCGCGTAAGCATCCATGATGATATCTGCAATCCCAATCAGAATTTCCTGCTGGTCACCCAAAGTCATCATGTACTTTTGCGCCGCCGTGCCAAGCGTCATGAGCCCAACCTTCTTGGCGTTTTTGGCCAATTTGGTTTCGGCCGCGAGCAATCCTTCGTCATCGTCGAAACCCATGACCTGCGGCGTCAGTATTTCATCCATCAACGCCTGGGCCGCCGGCAGCAACTTCAGCTTGCCACTGAGCGCACTCTTCATCAGGCGACCCGGAATCAACATACGATTGATTTCGTTCGTTCCTTCAAATATGCGATTGATGCGCGAGTCGCGGTAAGCGCGTTCAGCCGGATAGTCGGCTGAATAGCCATAGCCTCCGAAGATTTGAACCATCTCGTCAGCGAGGTAGTCACAGTATTCCGACAGCGCGACTTTGATGATCGAACACTCCGCCGAGTATTCCTCGATCGCGCGCATCTTCGCTTCAAGATCCTTCGGGTCGTCGCCAATCGCGTCTTCAATCATTCCGAGCGTCCGATAGATCATCGCTTCGCCGACCCAGGTGCGAATGGCCATCTCGCCGAGCTTCGACTTGATTGCCCCAAACGATGAAATCGACTTGCCAAACTGCTGGCGCTCATTCGCATAACGAATTGATTCGTGCATCATCAGCTTCATCCCGCCTATACACATCGCGCCCAGTTTGAAGCGGCCGATGTTCAGCGTGTTGAAGGCGATCTTGTGACCCTTGCCAATTTCTCCTAATAGATTTTCCACCGGCGCTTTCGCGTCGGCGAGGACCAGGGGTGTGGTGCTCGAACCCTTAATGCCCATCTTGTGTTCTTCAGCGCCGGGCGACAGTCCCTCCTGTCGTTCCACGATGAACGCCGAAAACTTGTCGCCATCGACTTTAGCAAACACGATGAAGATGTCGGCAAAGCCGCCGTTAGTGATGAACATCTTCTCACCGTTGAGAATGTAGTGTGTGCCGTCTTCGCTCAAGCGCGCAGTTGCTTTGGCTGCCATCGCGTCTGAACCAGAACCTGCTTCGGTCAGCGCGTAAGCAGTAATCACTTCGCCGGAAGCTATCTTCGGCAGGTACTTCGCCTTCGCTGCTTCGGTGCCAAAATAAATAATTGGCAACAGGCCGATGCCGCTCTCCGCACCGAGCGTGGTGGCAAAGGAAGCACACCGCCCGATGTTCTCACCCACCAGCGCGCCGCTCGTTTGGTCAAGCCCCAGGCCGCCATACTCTTCAGGAATATTGGCGCCGATTAAGCCGAGCTCGGCAGCCTTTCCGACGAGCTCGCGCGCCAGTTTCCAGTCATGCTTTTCAAGCTCATCGATATGCGGAATGACTTCGTTATCAATAAACTGCCGCGTCGTCTCGGCAATCATGCGGTGCTCTTCAGTGAAATCTTCCGGTGTGAAAATCTCCTGCGTGGTGCGGTCTTCAATCAAGAACGACCCACCCTGGACTACCTGTTTCTGTTCGACTACGGCTGACATAAATTCCTCCTAAATGGCCTTCGGCCTTTGGTCTTAGGCCTTTGCTGAACTTTGTACTTTGAACTTGGTGCTTTGAACTGGCTCTTCAAAGACCGAAGACCAAAGTCCAAAGACCAAACATCAAAGTTCAAAGTTCAAAGCTCCAAGTTCAATTTCTTTCAAATATTCCAGCGGCACCCATGCCACCGCCGACGCACATAGTAACCATTCCATACCGCCCGTTGCGGCGTTCGAGTTCGCGCAGAATGCTTGCAGTTAACTTCGCTCCCGTACACCCCAGCGGGTGGCCGAGGGCGATGGCGCCGCCGTTTACGTTTACCTTATCCATATCGAGACCGAGAGTCTTGATGACCGCGAGCGACTGAGCCGCAAACGCTTCGTTGAGTTCGATCACGTCAATTTCCTCGAGGGTCAAACCAGCCAACTTCAAAACTTTCGGGATAGCGAACACGGGACCAATTCCCATTTCTTCCGGCGGGCATCCTGCGGTCGCATAGGCCACGAACCGCGCCATGGGTTTCACACCGAGGCTGGCCGCTTTCTCCGCCGACATCACCACGGCCGCCGCGGCGCCGTCTGACATTTGCGAAGCATTGCCCGCGGTTATCGTGCCGTTGACGTTGAACGCAGGCTTCAATTTCGCGAGACCTTCGATGGAGCTGTCGCGGCGCACGCCTTCATCCGCATCGAAGATAACCTCGCGCGTTTGCTTGCGACCCTTTTCGTCTAACTCCTCGAAAGTCACAGCCAGCGCCACCGTCTCGTCCTTAAACTTATCCGCGTCGAGCGCTGCAGCTGCCCGCTGGTGCGAGCGCAAAGCAAATTCGTCCTGCTCCTCGCGGCTCACATTGTATTTGCGCGCCACGTTTTCGGTGGCCAGGCCCATATTCAGATAAAAGTCGGGATAATGTTCGACCAGATAAGGATTGGGACGAATGATATGGCCGCCCATCGGAATCATCGACATTGTCTCTAGTCCGCCGGCAACTGCTACGTCGGCGCTTCCGGTGCGGATGCGATCAGCGGCGATAGCGATCGACTGCAATCCCGACGAACAGAAACGGTTGATTGTCATAGCGCTGGTTTCAACCGGCAGCCCGGCGCGAATAGCAGCCGCGCGCGCGACGTTCATGCCCTGTTCAGCCTCCGGCATCGCGCACCCCATGATCACATCTTCTATCTCGGATGCTTCAAGACCCGGCACGCGCGCCAGCGCTTCCTTGATAACCGCACCGCCCATTTCATCGGGCCGCGTGTTCCTTAAGGTGCCCTTCGGCGCTTTACCGACTGCCGTGCGAACTGCTGATACGATTACTGCGTCTTTCATAAAACCCTCGGCGGCTCTGCCGCTTGATGTGCGGAAAGGCTGTGCCTTTCCGGCTTATTCACTAATCAATCAGGAGGCTACGCCTCCAATCCTTTTGCGAGGCACAGCCTCGCGAACTTTCCAGAACCTCAACGGAAAGGCGCAGCCTTTCCGCACATCAGGCGGCAAAGCCGCGCGTTAGTTCCTCAGCGCTTTTCCAGTTTTCAACATTGCAGCGAGACGCTCCTGGGTCTTCCTCGTTCCCGCCAACGATAGGAACGCTTCACGTTCAAGATCGAGCAGGTACTGCTCGGATACTCGCGTCTCATGATTCAAATCCCCGCCCGTCAAAATGCGCGCCAGCTTTTGACCGATCAGCGCGTCGTGATCTGAAATGTAACCGGCGCGTTTCATCTGATGGATACCCAGCTTTAACGTAGCCAGAGCTGCATTACCGAGCGCCAGAATGTCCGTCCGGGGTTGCGGCTGCACATACCCACTAGCCGCCAGCGCCAGCACCTCCTTCTTCGCGTCGGCAATCAAGTGATCGCCGTTCATCGAAATCGTGTCGTCTTCCGCCAGGAAGCCCAGCGTTCGCGCCTCCTCGGCAGACGTGGCGACCTTCGCCAGTGCAATTGTTTCAAACGCGCGCTTCACAAACGGAAAAGGATCGGCATCGTCAACATTCCTTGGAATCGAGTCGAGCGTACGCAACAAGAGTTCTTTGGTTCCACCGCCTGCTGGGATAATGCCCACGCCAACTTCCACCAGACCAATATAGGTTTCCGCTGCCGCGCGTACCCGGTCGCCATGGAGCACCATCTCGCAACCACCGCCAAAGACCAGATTGAATGGCGCGACCACCACCGGCTTCGGTGAATAACGCAGGCTCATAGTCGAGGCCTGGAAAGCGCGACCCATCATGTCAAGTTCTTCCCAGTTCTCTTCCTGCGCCTCCATCAACATCAGCATGATGTTGGCGCCCACTGAAAAGTTTGTTCCCTGGTTGCCAACAACCAGGCCAACGAAGTTCTTATCAACTTCGGCCAGCGACTGCTTTAACATTTGCAGCGTGTCGCCGCCGATCGCGTTCATTTTGGAATGAAACTCCAGGCAAGCGACACCATCGCCGATATCGATCAGCGACGCACCTGAATTTTTCTTGATTAAACCGGTGCGATCTTTGACTGACTTGAGAATGATTACCCCTGGCTGATCGCTAAGCGCCACGTACTGCCCGGAAGCAAAGTCGAAATAAGACTGTTGGCCATTCTCTTTTTTGTAGAAAGACTTGGCGCCTGCATCGAGCAACTTCTGGACGTTTGCCGGAATTGCGACGCCGTCTTCCTTCATCCGCGCTACGGACTTCTCGACACCGATCGCATCCCAGCTCTCAAACACGCCAAGTTCCCAATTAAAGCCCCAACGCATCGCGCGGTCGATTTCAACTACCGTGTCGGCAATCTCTGGAATTCGATTCGCGGCATAACGAAACGTGCGCGACATGGTCTTCCAAAGAAAAGCTCCCACACGATCCTTGCTCCACACCAGGGTCTTAATGCGCTCAGGCAAGTCTTCAATATTCTTCGCCAAGTCGAGCGCCGGCAGCTTCACCTTTTGGGCTGGACGATAGTCAAGAGTCGCATGGTCGATTGCCCAGATCTCTTTCTTGCCGCCTTCGCCCGGCTGTTTGCGATAGAAGCCGCCTTTAGTTTTGTTTCCCAGAATGCCGCGAACGATCATCGCTCCCAGGAAATCAGGCGCCTTGAAAACTTCTCGCTCCTCATCATCGGGCAGAGCTTCGTAGAGGTTTTTCACTACATGACCAAAGACATCCAGACCGACAAGATCGAAGGTCCGAAAGGTCGCGCTCTTCGGCCGGCCCACTGCCTGTCCGGTAATCTTGTCGACTTCCTCGAGCGAATAACCGTCCTCGAGCATCGTCTTGATGGTCACCATCGCGCCAAAGGTACCAATGCGATTGGCGATAAAGTTTGGACGATCCTTTGCGGGAACAACACCTTTACCGAGTCGCTGATCGAGAAAGCCATAGAGGAAGCACGACACTTCCGGTTTGGTCCATTCGGTTCGGATTATCTCGACGAGATGCAGATAGCGTGGCGGATTGAAAAAGTGAACGCCGAGGAAGTGCGCACGAAAGTCTTCCGAACGGCCCGCGGCTAGTTGGCTGATCGGAATGCCGCTGGTGTTGGAACCAATGATCGAACCCTGGCGCCGGTGTTGTTCAACCTTCTCATACAAACTCCGCTTGATGTCGAGGTTTTCTACGACCGCCTCAATAATCAGATCGCAGTCCTTTAGTTTCTGGAGGTCGTCCTCGAAATTGCCGATGCTTACCAGACCGGCCTTTTCGGGAGTGAAGAATGCCGCCGGCTTTGCTTTTTTGGCCGCGTCGAATCCGGCTTGGGCAATGCGATTACGCACCTGCTTCGATTCCAGGGTTAGACCCTTCGCCTGCTCTTCAGGCAACAATTCGCGCGGGGCGATATCCAGCAGGATTGTCGGCACCCCTGCATTTGCCAGGTGCGCGGCGATCTGCGCCCCCATGGTTCCCGCTCCCAAAACTGCAGCTTTTTCAATTCCCATAAAAGTTATCTGGTAAGACAGGCCTTGCAAGCCGGACACTTCATTCTCTCAAACCCAATTAGATTGGCCTCCGGAGGCCATAATAATACTGAATGAGCATTCATTCAGCAAGCTGGAACTTTCGGCTGCCTGACTAGAGTTCGCCTAATCAGGAGCGTATATTGTCTGCAACCGGACTAATGGAAAAGAGGGGCGATGTCGGATCAGGAACCTAAAACGAAGAAGGAAACTGAGAAACACCAGCACGTGGGTCAGGTTCACTTGAAGCCGGCCGGCAAAGCTCTGGTGAAACCACAGGAAAATCCGGTTGAGCCGCCCGTCGACAAACAGATCCATGCCCGTCGTCCCTTGCCTCTGGTTCCTGAAGGGCCTGACGATCCGGACGATGAGGAACAAGATCAGTAGGCGCCGCCGCTTCGAATCCGCAGCTTTGAATTCCCCGCTCTAACCACCCAACAAGATCAGACCTGTAAAAGTCCAACGGCACACTCGGAACTGACGTCGGCGCGTGAAGCGCTAGTGAACGAAGACGCCATGGAATGAAATGACTCCGAGTATGCAGCACGAAGCCGTTGCCAGAGTTCGCAGGCGCTTCTCGGGAACTCGATCCCTGAGCTTCAGTCCCAGCGTGATGGCCAGACTTCCTTTTGTCATCATCGCCAGGGTGCCGCCAAGCCAGGTGGCAACCGGCAGATGCGATTGAGCAGTCAGCGCTACTGCGGAGATCTGACCTGGGTCACACCACTCAGTTAGAAACAGGGCCGCGAAAGGAACAAGCATCGCGCGCGACCATTTCAACTTTGGGGCATCCGGCCCAGGGATCGGTTTTGGTTTCTTGAACCAGATCAGAATCGCCGAAGTAAAGAAAATCAGCGTACTCAGAATCGCAGTCCAATGTGCTGGTATTTGGACCAGGGCCTGTCCAGCCAAGACGGCCACAAGCATCTTGCCGCCGAAAGCCAGAAACATTCCCGAAAGCATTACCCTGGCCCGGAACCTGAGCGACAGCGATGCCACCGTGTAGATCGACTTATCGCCTATCAGTTCAGCTACCAGCACTGTCCAATAGGAAATCAGAAAAACGTAGCCGAAACCCATCGTTCGATAACCTCAGATCACAGAAATTCGACCTTCAGTACCGGGTGGAGCTCAATCCCGTTTAACTGGGACACTCCCATCTGTCCATGCACTTTATCGAAGAAACCGACTCCCGTAATGCGAACCGCGGTGGGTTTGACCTTAGTCTTGAAAGTCGCCACTGCTATCTCATTCCCGTCCTCCGGAGTGCTGAACGTAAGCATATTAGCGGGCGCTGACATAGCCTGCATCTGCTCTGCTTCCGGTAACGATTCGCGCGGCACGAGTATGCCTTCGAGCTGCACGAAGTTGGCCGGACTGAGTTTGTGTACCAGTTTGTCGTCGACGTTCTTCCGGGCTGCCTTAATGTTCGTCAACCAGGGACTACCGCTAAGAAAAGCTTTCGTTGCCGTCGGGATTTCACCGATCATCGTTTCTCCGCTGGCTCCCTGGAGTACCAGATGATAGTCGCCATCTCCCTCCAGTTTGAGCGCCGTGATATCAGCCTCGACTTGCCACACCGTTCTCTCAACCACTCCGAGACGGGTATCGTGAAACGCATGATCGAAATTCTTCGACGCCGGCCGCATTCCCAGGGGACGGCCCATTAGAATTAACTCTTCGACGGTAGCTCGCACAATGCCGGCGCCGAGGCTGTGTCCGGCGAGAATATTTTTCCCTACCAGCGCCACATCCGAATCGGTGCCGGTCTTTACCGGCCAGCGCTCAACGCCAGGCTTGGTTACCAACAGGAGCGGTATGAAAATTTCGGCGAGCGGTGCTTCCAATAAGCCCTCCGCTTTCGCCGCCGCCTTGATCTGCTTCGCGATTGCGTCATTTACAACCGGCAGGCTGTTGACGGTTTTGAAAGGAGGACCCACGGGTTCTCCAACTACGGGAGGAACAACGACGGGCGGCGTCACCACGACTGGCGGAACTACCACTGGAGTTCCCGGAGTTACTACTACGACTTCACCGCCACCGGTTACTCCGCCTAGTGGTCCACCCGTATCGCCGCTGCGGCCAAAGACGACAAACCGCGGCGTGCAATCGCGATTAGATCCATCTCCCGGGCCTTTCATGGTGTAGCCGGTAGCGGCAAATAACTTTTGGTTGGGGTAGACGCGGCGAACTGCCAGGTAGTCGCCCCACTCCCCTTTACCGGTCGGATCAATCGGACCGCGGTCTCCATTGGCAACAACAACATCTTTGCGAACTCCGGTCAGAATACCAACAACGTGTGATGGCATCAGCGGTCCGCCGCCGATCATGTAGGAGATGCCCACCTCGTCGTTTTCATTGGTCGATAAGGCGCCATAAGCAGTCGCGGATTTAGCGTCAAAGATATTTATGTTGTCTATCAGCGTAAGATTTGTGGCGTCGATTCTGGCAATCTGTACAAAAGGATTCGGCCGGTGATTGGAATTACGGTCGACGGTCCAGGCGAACCACAATTCCTTCTTAGTCAACGTGGCGCCGGTAATGCGCGGGTCGGCGCGATCCAGCCAGCGACGCCCATCAGGCGTGCGTGACAGATAGCCATTGCCGCCGAGCCAGCGAGCTACGCCGACGGATTTCGGCACTGGCGCCGCCTGTCCTTCTTTCCAGGAAAACACTGCCAGGGTACTGGTGTCGCGATGGGCCGCAAAAAATGCGGTCGTGTCACAATTCTGCGCCACGCGAAAGCTCTGAAAGTCCATCGAAACAAACGACTGTGCGGTGACTTGGCCGCTCGCGATGCTTGAAAACGGTATGCGGATCACAGCGGAGCCTACGTCGTTTCCGGGTCCGAAGATGTTTGTAGTCACGTATAAGTTATTCGCACCGAGCGCCAAATCGGGGAAGTCAAGAAACGCGCCGGCGACGCCGAGGCTGTTGGTCGTGATATCAAATAGCGTCCATTTGCCGGCAACCACGTCCGCTGTCTTCGCAAAGGCAAGCCGCTGAATGTTGTCGCCGCTGTCAGGTCCGTATTGCAACAACCACACGAAGGTGTCGATCTTGCTGATGTAGTGGACCACCTGATCGCAACAGAATTCGGAGTTCGGCTTTGGATCCTTGAATGCATTGGCGGGATCAATGAACTTGAAAGTTTTTCCACTGTCGGAAGAGACGGCTGCATACCAGTTGCCAGTGTAAAAAACTACGTTCGCATTTACGGCAACGCTTGGTTCCCCGACGTTGGAAGCCGTCCTCTGTTCACCGGCTTTTTTAAGTTCGGTATTAGTGACCAGCGTCAACTCATCGTTCGCGGCCAGAGGTGCCATCGCTTGAGGTGGCAAGGTCATCGCAAGCGGACGCAGGAAAGCTTCATTACTCTGACTGTGGAAACCGCGCTCCAATCCCTCCCTTACCAACGGAAGCAGATGACGCGGATGGATTTTCTTTGGTTTGACGAACGTGGGAGGAGCGTTGAGGTGTTTGACTTCAACCTTCCGGCGTGAGGCCGAACGTAACTTCATTGGCTTGACTCCGGTGATTGCTTTTTTTGAAGGGCGGGATCTGGTCTTTTGAGACATAAGACTCTCCTTAGGTTGAGGGCGGCTAGGATGGACTCCATCGCCTATCCGGATCGTAAACACGCTTTGCAGATTGCACAGCGGCCACTGGGGTCAGTCAGAAGAAAGCCTCTGGCGGGCTCTTTCAATAGAGGTGACGGGTGCGAGAAACCCACCAGCGAGTTTGAGTGGCAAGGCCGATGCTACTGCTCGAAAAAAATCCTGTCAATACGATTTACTACCGCACTACGTTTTACGCACCGGAGGAAAATTCGACAGGAAAAATGACGTAGGCTACTTGTCACTATCCAGGCTGAGAACAGCCCGGGCAGAGTGCCAGCCCCCACGCGGTTAGAATTCTAACGCTGCTGCGCAAGCTCCGGCTAATCAGCCACCGCTGTCGAATCTCCAAGGTATTTCCTGAGCCAGGCATAGACTTCCTGGTACCAGTACCGACTGTCTTCCCCTTTGAGTATCCAATGATTTTCTTCCGGCCAAACAATCAGCCGGCTGGGAATTCGTAGTCGCTGCAGCACGCTCCAGTTTTCAAGCGTCTGATTGAGAGGCACGCGGAAATCGTTTTCACCGACTGACAGCAGGATAGGCGTACGGAAGTTTTTGGCGAAGCGAATGGGATTCTGCTCACGCCAGATGGGACCCTGTTCCCAAACAGGTCCGCCGTTGTTGAGCTCACGCTGATAAATCGAGTCGCTGGTGCCCCATTGAGATTCCAGGTTGATCAAACCCGCATGACTGATCAGACATTTGTAACGGGTGGTAGTAGCTTGTAACCAGTTTGCGAGGTGCCCGCCGTAACTGGCGCCGGCGGCCGCCTGACGCGAACCGTCAACAAAACGATAAAGACGAATCGCCTCGTCTGCACCTTCATTGATTTCGTTCCCTGGGCCGACGAAGGGATCTCCCTGAATACTTTGCGCAAACTTTTCGCCGAAGCCTGTTGAGCCTGAATAATTGGTGAGCAGCACCACGTAACCAGGGCGTGCCAGCAGGTAGTAGTTCCAGCGCAGCCCCCAATTGTCCCGCCACATGTTATTAGGCCCACCGTGCATCAAGACCAGTAGCGGGTATTTTTTGTTTTCATCGAAGTTTGGCGGCAGCGCGATCATGTTATGAATCCGCTTCCCTGCCTTGCTCGTGAACCAGAAATGTCGCAGCGGTTGCCAGTCGATCTTTGCTACCTGTTCGGCATTAAAGTTTGTGAGGGCTATCTGCGTCTTTGATTTCAGGTCCAGGCGGAAAACTTCCGGAGGGTTCATCGCGCTTTCCCAGTTGGCAATGATGATGGTAGCAGCTGCCCGTCCCGGGATTTTCATTCCGGTATAGACGCCACGCGTCATATCCATTGCTAAAGTTACTTCACCGCCGTCGGCCGGCATCGTGAAAAGCTTTTCGTTACCGGCCTCTTCAGCTGTCAGATAAATAGACTTGCTGTCCGGCGTGAGTGCGAAGGTGCCAATCGAGCGATCCCAGTTTGAAGTCAGGATGACGGGTTTGTCCAAATTCGGCCACGAAAACTTAGCCAGGCGATCCAGGTTATAGACTTTGCCGTTCGCCTCGACAGTAAACATCGCGTAGAGCGCGCGGCCGTCGGGACGAAACGCGGGGCGAGAATAACTGTCCGCTCCGCTGGTTAACTGCACCGGCTCGCCGCCGGCGGTTGAAATTTTGAAGAGGGCGGTATTGGTTGTCGAATAGGCCGCCGTGTCTCTGTTCGTAGTTGCTACAAAGATTACCGATCCACCATCGGGCGTCCAGATCGCGTCAAGTTCTTCACCCGAATCCTGGACGCGACCGGCGAAGCCTCGTTCGGAAACAAGTTTTGTTGCGGCCAGAAGATCTTTGGCTTTTGCGTTTGGCTCAAGATCCTGAACAAACAAATGTGCTTGTGTGTCTTCAACCCATTTGTCCCAGTTGCGGATTGGAAACTTCTCGTAAACACGCGCTTTGTATTTCAGGGCTTTGCGTTCGGCAGCGATCTTCTTGTTGGCTTCTTCATTGGCGGCGCCAGGAAAAACTGTGCTCGTAAACAGCAGCGCCTTGCCGTCCGGTCGCCATTGCGGCGAGCGCGCGCCCGTGGAGATCGAGGTAACGCGCACTGCTTCGCCACCGTCAGCAACGTTAAGCACATAGATCTGATTAACTTCGTCGCCCTCGCGTTTTGCCGAAAATGCCAACAGCTGACTGTTCGGGCTCCAGGCCATGCCGCTTTCACCGCTTTTACTGAACGTCAGCCGGCGTGGCTTTGCACTCGCATCCGTCGGCACAATCCAAAGATCCGAAACCTGATCTTTCTCGTCATAAGCCGGTTCGACTAACGAAAAGACCACCCACTTGCCGTCAGGACTCGGTACGGGCGCACCCACACGCTTCATCATCCACATCGTCTCGTGTGTCAGAGGAGCCTTGCCGGCGTTAGTTTGCGCGCGAGCGTGGTACGAGGGAATTACCGATGCGGCGGAAATAAACGCAACGGCGATGATTACGAGTTGATGCAGGGAGCGCGAATTTATGCGCATCGATCATAGTATTCTCCTCGGGAAAGTGACGGTGGCGGCGATGATAGCGTAGCCGCCGAACCATGCGGAAGACTTTGCAGGTCGAAAATTTTCAGTGCTGACCCCCCACGCTCCGCTGCGTTGCGCGTGGGGCTACTCTGCCCGGCTGCTTCGCAGCATCGAGGGCGCCTCTCGAGAGTCAACAGCTTGGCAAATTTTTCCGGCTAATAGTTCGTCAGTATCTCATTCGGCTTAAAGCCCATCTGCCCAAGCCGATCGCGAGTTTGCTCCATCATTTCCATCGAGCCACAGATCAGTGCGATGGGAGACTTGAGGTCCGGTAACACATGATCGAGCAGAGATTGCACGTAACCGGTAGGACCTGACCAGTCATGTCCGTCGGGCCTTGAAATTACCTGGCGCAGTTCCACGCCCGCGTCTTCCCATCCATCCGTCTCATCTCGATAACAAAAGTCGTCAGGCGTGCGGGCTCCGTAGAGCACGACCAACTGTCCAAACTCATCTTTTCGCTTTAACACGTGGCGCAGCGCTGACCGCAAAGGTGCAACCCCGGTGCCCATCGCCACGAACACCAGGTCCTTATTTTTCTGCTCGTCGAGCGCAAAGCCGTGACCTGCTACATCCACCAACTCAATCCGTTCGCCAACCTTCATATCGTAGATTCGAATGCTGGCGCCGATTTTTAGTTTGACCAGCACTTCCAGCTCCGGGTCTTCTGGCGCGCTGGCAAACGCAAAATAAGCGGGTGCTTCATCGGGCACAGACAACACGGCGACCTGTCCCGGGATGAATCGAACGCCATGCGCTCCTGCGGCCCCCTCTGGCATCAGGTCGAATGACCGGACGCCAAGCGCCTGCTCGCGGACGTTCGTGATGATCAATGAAGCCAATGTTTAATGGCCACCTGGATTCTCTTGGCAGTGAAACTCTGCGTCAGTCTACCAAACAAGGTCTGAGGTTGGGCAATGTGAGTGTTACAATGCCGTCCAATAGATCAAGGCCCTTGTAAGGAGTGAAGTATGTCAGTCGGCTCACCCTTCCCCCGCACCTTAGCTTTTAGTCTCGCTCTCATCTTTGCGCTTGGTTGTGCAGTAATAGTTGCAGCGCAATCGGGCAGACGCGCACCAAAGTCTTCGCCGGCTCCGGCTGCTGTGCCCACGCCGGAACCAGTCCCAACTCCTGTGGTCGCCTCGGAACATCCAAAGCCCGTGCTTCAATTCGTAATCGGGATCGACCGGTATGACAACTTTTCAAGCATATCGATTGCCAGCTACAACGCCGCGCTTCGAAGTTGTGCGAATCGGCTTGATGAACCTCCATCGGTAAGTGTCGAGCGGGTGGAAAGTTCGTTGTCCCGCAATGAAGCGACGAACCGGGCCAAGGCCGAAAAGCAGGTTTATGTCGTTTGGTTGCATATTCGTGAAGACGAAATGAGCTCTAATCCGACGGGAACACCCAATAACGTTGCCATTGAGTATATTGTTTTTGCGCCGATCACCGGGAAGGTAGTTTCGTCGGGATCCGCCTATCCGCGAAAGAGGGGCATCCTTGGGGGCTCGAGAACTCCAGGCATCAATGGCGACAGTGAAATCATTGAGGCGGCTCGGGCCGTGGCCAACAAAATTCTCGCTGCAATGCAGATGCACATACCGCGCGCTTGACTGGGGGAAAAAACCGATGCGCCGTCTGCTGTTTTCGAAGAGCCTGAGCGTGAGCCTGGCAATAGCATTGTTTGTTATCTCTTCGCTGGCAATCTCAGCGCAATCAGGCCGGCGCGTGAGAAAGCCCGAGACTGCGATTCCGGTTCCCACGCCCGAAGCGACTCCGGCGCCGGCACCGACTCCCAAGCCCGAACCCACCTTAACGTTCCTCGTCGGCGTCGAAAAGTTCGGTGATTTCTCGCGGATATCACTCAATACGTACAGCGGCGTGCTTCGCAGTTGCGCCGATCGACTCGATGATTCCAGTTTGGTTAAAGCCGACACCACCTCGCGCGAAATGACGCGCGCGGACGCCATCCGGCAGGCAAAAGCCGAAACAGGCGCTTACGTAGTTTGGCTTCAAATACGCTCTAATAATTCCTATGGCCAGGCCAGCGTCTACGACGATCCGGACAACGTTTACATACAATACGCGGTCTTCGCTCCCACCACCGCAAAGCAGGTAACGTCGGGAAACACTTATCCCCGGGCCTACCAGAACGCGCGCGTAAGAGTACCGACTTCAAGCACCCAGGGGGATTACTATATGAACCAGGCGGCGCGCGGTGCAGCAGAGAGAATTCTGGACCACTTCCATCTTCGCCCAAGCCAGTTCCCGCGACTGAACGCTAGCGATTAAACCCTTCAACTCAGCCCTATGAGACTGTGGCTCTCAAGAAGCAGTGAAGTTCCTCTTCGCGAACAACTGCAGGCGCAGATCATCCTGGGCATTGCCAGCAAAGATCTAAAGTCCGGACAAAGACTGCCAAGCACTCGTGAGCTGGCGCTTCGTTATAAGATTCACGCAAACACTGTCAGCGCTGCGTATCGCGAGTTGGGAAGGCGCGGCTGGGTTCAATTTCGCAAAGGCAGCGGTGTCTATGTGCGCCAGTTCTCCAGTGGCACACTAGAAGGCAAAACGGAGTTGGATCGTTTGATTGCCGTTCTATTCACCGGCGCGCGGAAAAAAGGCTTCTCGCTGAGTGAGCTTCAGACGCGTCTGCGTCATTGGCTTGCACTTCAGCCTCCTGATCACTTTTTGGTTATTGAGCCTGATCCGGAGTTGCGACAGATACTCGTAATCGAGGTCGAAGAAGCAACGGGCATCAAGGTTACTGGGGTAGACCCGGGTGAGTGTGAAGAAAGCAACCTCTTAACGGGAGCTATGCCGCTCGTGTTTTACAGTAACTACGAGAAGGTTCGTGTTCGTCTCTCGCTGGAGACGGATCTAATCGCGCTGCATTCGCGTTCCGTCCCTGAGTCATTACAGGGTCAGAAAAAACCTCCGCCCGATGCGATCACCGTCGTTGTCTCGCACTGGCCCGAATTCCTGCGCTCAGCGCGTACCGTCCTAATCGCAGCGGGGCTGGATCCAGACTCGCTCAGTTTTCGCGACGCACGCGAGCGAGGCTGGAAGCAGGGACTGCGTTCGGCAACGCTTGTGATCACTGATTCGCTGACTGCCCGCAAACTTCCAGCGGTGGGTGACGTGCGAGTGTTTCGCGTCATCTCGGACTCTTCCATCGCGGAACTTCGATCTTATGTGGAACAGTTTCTCAGGTAGGGCCGCGATTTGGTTCTTAGTCCGCGCCTTGTGCAGACTGGTCGATCACTTTTTCACCAAAGTAGCTCAGCTGCGATCTGTGTCAGCTTCTTCATACAAGCGATCAATTGCCTCGCGATACTTCTCATCGACGATGCGCCGTTTCACTTTCAAAGTCGGCGTTAGCTCTCCACCCTCGATAGTAAGTTCATTCTCCAGCAAAACAACTTTCTTTACTCGTTCATACTGGGCGAGGTCCGTCGTCAATCCGGCAACCTGGCGTTGGAAGAGATCGATAATGCGGGGGTGTCTGCAGAGTTCAGCGTGACTCGTTTCCTTAATTCCTTTGAGTTGCGCATAGGATTCGATAAGTTCCCAGTCAGGCACGATCAGGGCGGCGGGAAACTTGCGGCCGTTGCCGATGAGCACGACCTGGTTAACAAAACGTGACCCTTTGATCATCTGCTCGATCGGCTGGGGCGCGATGTATTTACCACCTGATGTTTTGAAGAGTTCTTTTTTGCGATCTGTAATGTGCAGGAATCCGTCTTCGTCGATCCTGCCGATGTCGCCGGTTTTAAACCAACCATTTTCCGTAAACACCGCGCGCGTTTCCTCGGGCTTGTTGTAATAGCCACGCATCACGTTGGGCCCGCGAGTCTCAATCTCACCGTCGCTCGCAATGCGCACCTCTACGTTCCTGATTGGTTTTCCTACGGTGCCGACACGATTGTCTTCCATCATTCCCGCGGTGATGACCGGAGAGGTTTCGGTTAGCCCGTAGCCCTGCACGATCGGCAATCCCGCACCGATATAAAGGAGCGCGAGTTCCTCGGGTAAAGCCGCACCTCCAGATACCAACAGGCGAATCCGGCCACCGAGCGCGTTGCGCAACTTGGAAAAAATAAGCTTGTCGGCAAGCTTCCGTTTCAACTCGAGCATAGCTGGAACTTTCCTATGACGAGTCGTCAGCTTCGCATGTTCTTTGGCCACCCGGACCGCCCAGTTTAGTATGACAACATTAAGTCGCCCCTTCTCGGCAGTCTTCTCTTTCACGCGCGCAAAAATTTTCTCAAAGATCCGCGGCACCCCGACAAAGATCGTTGGTCTCACTTCGCGCAGGTTGGGCCCAATGGTATCGAGCGACTCACCGAAATATGTGGCCATGCCGTGATAAAGATACATATACATGGCCATTCGCTCGAGCACGTGCGATAGCGGCAAAACAGAAAGCGTGCTGTCGTTCCGGGCAAATTTCAGATGGCTTGAGGAGTCGATCAAATTTGAGACGAGATTCTCGTGCGTAAGCATCACACCTTTGGGCTCGCCAGTGGTCCCCGAGGTGTAGATGATTGTTGCCAGGTCGTCGGGTTTGAGCAGGTGCGCTGCTTTAAGAATCAGATCGGGTTGCGCCGCTTGAAGCGTTCGTCCCTGCCCTTCGAGTTCGGTTAACGAAATCCCTCCAGCTTCAGCGCCGGCAGGTTTCTCAAAAAACACTAGGTGCTCAATCGCGCTACACTCCGCGATCGCTTCGCGCACACGCTGAAACTTCTCTTCATTTTGGATCATCAGCACGCGAGCGCCGGAATCTTTCAATATGTAGCGGACCTGCGGTGTGGTTAACGTCGGATAGATGGGAACATCGATCGCAGTGGCAAACATGCAACCTGCATCGGCCAACACCCATTCCGGCCTGCTCTCGGAAAGAATGGCCACCCGGTCTCCGCGCCGCACGCCGAGCGAATAAAGACCGGCGGCTATTGTGTGGACACGTTTGAGCATCTCCGCGGCTGGAATCGAGAGCCAACGTCCATCCTTCTTGTAGTTAAGAGTGTCAGGCCGCGGATGAACGCGCGCCACATGCTCAAACACTTCGACGAGCGTCAAGGGTTCTCCGTCATGCAAGGGAACGCGCGTGGGCGTCGTCACTGCGGCAATCTCGTCCGCTGGTGAAGGGATCGTCGACGCTTCGGTCGTCTGATTCACTGTGCCGTAACCCCATTGAGAAAAATATCCAGCACCTGATCAGCCATGGGCGCCAACTTGTAACGCCGTTTTGAAAGAATCCAGTTGGTGGCCATTTCGTCCAGGGCACCAAAGAGGATCTTGGCCACTACCTTGGCGTTGAGTTCCGGACGAAACACGCCGGCGCGCTGGCCTTCTTCAAAGGTGGACCGGATAAGATTGAGGTATTCCGCAAAGCCGGCCGCAGAGAATTCTTCCATGAATTTTGTGGAGCCGCGTAGCTCAACCTGGAAAACAACGGCGAGATCACGATCGTCACCGAGTCGCTCGAGATGCAACAAGGCTATGCGTCGCAGCTTTTCTCGCGGGTCATCAGTCTGTTCGAGCTGCTTTCGTCCGTCAGCAATCGCCGTCTCCATGCTGCGATCGAATATGGAATGAAGAATCTCTTCCTTACTTTTGAAGTAGAGATAGACAGTGCCGTCCGCTACACCCGCCTCGCTTGCAATATCGGCGACCTTTGAACTGAAGTAGCCGTTATGGGCGAACACGCGAATAGCCGCGCGCAGAATTGCTTCGCGTTTATCGGTCACAACCGGGCGATCGGAATTAACTGAACGGGCTGAACGCATGTTTAGTTTGGGTTGGGTATTCAATGCGGACTGAATGAACGCCCACTCATTTCTGTCGGCGCTAGCGTAACCGCCGGTCTGGTATTAGGGCAAGAAGTAATCAGCCGCGGATTCACGCGGACAAACGCGGATGGGAAAAAGAGACTTGAAAAGAACATAAACTCCGTTCTGTTTCTGTTCCGATTCGCGTTTATCCGCGTGAATCCGCGGCTAATTAATGGCTTGGGTCTATTCCTGAGGTCGAAGCAGCGTCTCCTCATCCGAAGCGCGATCTTCCGAAATGAACTCCTCATCCTCACTAACCGGCACTTGACGCAGTAGAAATTCCTGCTTGGGGTAGGGAATCTCGATGCCACGCTCGCGGAACAGGCGTTCGATGCGGTAGTTGATGTCGCTTTTGATTTGCGCGTGACGGTTGGGTTGGCGAGTCCAAACCAGCAGGCGAAAGTCGAGCGAGTAGTCGCCGAATTTCAGGAACTGCACTTTGGGTGCCGGCTCAGGCAGTACATTATTAACATCTTCGGCTGCGCTAAGCAGAGTTTTAGTGACGAGGTTAACATCCGAAGTGGTGGCCACGCCTATCGGGATAGCGATGCGGGCGCGCGGATCGCCGTACGACCAGTTGATAACCCGCTGGCTAACCAATCTGGAATTCGGAACTATGATGGCGATGCGATCATTGGTGTAGAGGATCGTAGTTCGCAGTTTGATACTCTGCACGTCGCCTTCATCTTCGCCAATGGTTATCCGATCGCCGACGCGGACCGGCCGCTCGAAAAGCAGAATGAAGCCAGAAGCGATATCTGCGGCAATGTACTGCAGGCCGAATCCGATACCAACAGAAAGCGCTGTAAAGACCACGGCAATCGAGGTTAGATCGAGTTCAAACGCTCCCTTTAAGACTGCCACGATCCCGATGACCAGCACGAGGTACCTGAGCAGACGCGCAATGGTGTAGCGAAGTCCGGGGTTAATGTGGTTGCGTTTGGCAAGCCGCCGATCAATCGCCGAACTCAACTTTCCCGACAACACCAATACCGCAACGAGAAGCGCGATGCCGACTATCAGCCTGAAGGTCGAGACCTTCATTGTGGGAGAATCTACGAACCGAGTGGTAAGGAACTTCCAGACACTCTCAAACAGGCTCAAGCCCTTCTGCCATAGCAGGATTGTCTCCAGGAACCGCTGCTTGATTAGTAACAGAGAGATCATTCAGTCCACTCCAGCGACGTTCGACTCTTGAAGCATTCTCGGTTCTATTGAAGTCTCAGGCCCAACCTTCAATATATTGACCGCAGGTGCAGCCGTCAAAGTGTAGACCACCTCACAAGAGTTGCCTGCAGGCGTCAAGTGATTTTGCTGGACCGCGGGCGTCCCACCCGCAATGAGCGCGAAGCGCGAAAATTAATGAGGCTACTCGAAAAGGCTTCGCGCCTTCGACGCGTTTGCGGGCGGGACGCCCGCGGTCCCAGCAAATCACTTGACCCCCTCCCCGCAAATCACTTCCAGCAAATCTCCTGAGCGACAATCTGAACGACAGAGGCTACCTTTGCCTAAACTCGCTGCATCATAGCCGCTGACAAGGCGCAAACCTCGCGCGGTCTCCCCCGCAAATGGTCAAGGGTAGTCTCTACAAACTACAGACCAACGCCCCGGTCTCGATCAAGACATACGGAAGTACTCAATCGTGCGGCACGGTCTAGACGTGTTCGTTTGGTCTGGAAGTGTGTCCTGGAGCTCGAAAGGCGAGCTTGCAAGGCACTGAGACCAACGCGTTCTTAACTCAGAGAAGAACTTCAAATTACGACCACTACTAAAACCAGAAGAGCAGATCTTCATTCAGACCAGGAGAAATACCATGAGTCAACTCGGAATGTTTGTTGTTTCACGCCTGCGCACAAATCCGCCGCGGGCGTTGCTTACGCGTTCGATAGCTGCGATGACATCGGCGATCTCAAGCACCACGGTGATCGCGGGTAAGGCTATCTGTCTAACGCTCTTTGTAGTTTTTGCTGCTGCTGCTGCCGGCCTGGCTCAAACCCCGGCTCCCACTGATGGCTGGGTAGTGCTGCCGGTAAATGAATACGCGGCGCTGAGACACGCGGCCTTTCCGCTCGAAGCTGAGCCGGTGGCGCCGCCAGTTGAAGCAACCCTCAGTCGCATCGATTACGATCTGAAAGTCGATGGCGATCTCGCCTCCGGTGAAGCGCGGCTAACGGTTGATGTGATTAAAGACGGTTGGGTACGACTGGCGTTACCCAGTGGCTTGATGGTACGTGAAGCAAAACTCGACGGCCACCAGGTCACGCTCCTCACTCGAGCAGCTGAAAAAGGACCAGGCGGCGCTGATCTTCTTCTTTCCAAAACCGGACGTTCCATTTTGACGCTGAAGATTGTGGCGCCCGTTTCGACTGTTGCGGGAACAGACATCCTGCAACTTCCCACCAGCAATTCAGCCGTCTCGCATGCGACGATTGAATTGATGCGGCAGGGTGTAGATGTGCACATAACTGGCGGCTTGCTGTTGGAACATGCCGAGCTGGCAGCCGGAAGTCGTTGGGTTGCGAATGGACATGGCGCCGAAGCATTGACCTTTGCATGGCGGCGCAAGGTAGACGACGACCGAGCAACCCAACCACTACGGCTGCGCGGCGCGGTCACCCAGCTGGTCGGGCTGGGAGAGGACTCTACTCAGCTCAATGCCGAAGTCTACGTCGAAGTCCTGCAAGGCCTGGCGTCAGAAATCCATGTGCTGTTGCCGGAGCAGTTCACTGTTAATCAGGTATCAGGAGCAATGGTAGCTGATTGGGAGAACACCGCACGTGAACTGACGGTCAGCTTCATTGAGCCAGTGCAAAACACCGTCCGCTTTACAGTAAGCGGAGAATTGCGACTGCCACGCAGCGGCAAGCTTGATGTCCCGCTCCTGCGCCTTCCAGCGGCAGAGCGCGAGACCGGCGGCGTTGCCGTCGAGGTACTGGGCGCCGGTGAAATCAAAGAGCGGCAGGCAAACGGACTGGAGGAAGCAGAAGCTGCGGAATTGGGCCAACTCATCTCCAGCCGGCAATCGCCTTCGCTGATCGCCTTTCGCCTGCAACCCGCCGAAGGAAAATCTCTGCGCACCCTTTCACTTAACGTTGCCCGCTATACACCGCAGGCCGTACTCACCGCTAATATCGAAGAGGCTGACTACAGCACACTGGTGACCGCCGATGGAAAGATGCTGGTCCAGTCGCGATTCGCGGTGCGCAATAATCAGCGAAACTTTCTAAAACTCAGTTTGCCCGCAAACGCAGTTTTGTGGAGCGCTTCTGTAGCGGGACGGCCAGTGCGACCCGGACGCGCCCCCGACGGATCCTTATTGCTGCCGCTGGAAAAAACCAGATCGGGAGACGAAGCTCCGGCCTTTGTAGTTGAAGTTTCATATCTCGATCAAACTCCGGCGTGGAGCGACCGTGGCCACATCAAAATCTCCCTGCTGGCAGTCGACTTGCCTATTTCGAGGTCGCGTTTGTTATTGCATCACCCACCACTCTTTCGCCTGACGCCACCGCCGGGGATTGCGGGAAGTTTTCGCATCGTCCCTTACGAGGTTCCGGAATCAGGTGTGCTGCGAACAGGGTCGACTTCAATAGCCACCAATGCCGAGATAACTATCCCGCAGGATGAGACAAGTGATGCGACAAAGGAACTTGTCTCACGCTTGCGAGACACCAAACGTGCTTCGGCGCCGGCACGCAATCTTCCACTACGAGTCGCCTTCCCACATTTTGGTCCTTCGGTTTTTATGAAATCGGAATTGACCAGCGAGAGTCAGATACCGGTTGTGGAACTTGATTTTCAACGTGACAAGAAAAGAGGTGAGCGATGAAACGAACAATACTTTTGCTGCTGGTCTTTGCAACCGCCGCTTACGGCCAACATCGAGACTCAAGATCCGGCGCAATTCTGCCCTTGCCGGGTTCTTCCGGCACGGTCACGCTTTCGCTGGCGGAATACAACCGTCTAACAGAACTCGCCTCGCGCAAGACAACGACAACTGAAGCACCCCCGCTGTCATTCGTGCTGTCACGCGCCGCCTTCAAGCTACGCGTCGAGGATCAATCGCTAACCGGCGCGTTGGACATTGACGGCTCGGTGCTGGAAAAGGGACCCGTAAAGGTGCCGCTGACAAGCGGGATAACGATTCTTGATGCGAAACAGGCTAACAGTCCGCTACCGCTGTTGCAGGAAGGACGAACCCATTCAGCAATTCTGAATGGTCCTGGCGCTTTTGCGGTTAATTTGAATATCGCCTCAGCGTTAACGATTGAGGCCGGCCGGGCTTCGTTCACCGTTCTGGTACCGGCAGCTACCAGCTCACTGCTTACGCTCGATCTTCCCGGCAACCACGCCAACGTTCGTATCGAGCCAGGCTTGATTACGAACCGCACAACCGTAAATGGCCACACGATCGTCGAAGCCAGCCTCGAACCCGGCAAGCCGGCGCGAGTATGGTGGACCACCAGAGAGATTGCCGCGCCGGTAGCGCAACGCGAGGTGCGCTTTCTTTCGGACATCAAGTCAGTAGTGTCGGTTGGTGATTCGCAACTGCGCACCACCGCTCTTTGCGACGTCACCGTAATCCAGGGAGAAGCAGCTGAATTTCGCATGCCTCTGCCGCAGGGCTTCGAGCTCGCAGAAGCAACCGGCAGCACGCTTGATTCTTTTGAGATCGATGCCGGAGTTCTGGTTCTGAAAGTCCGCGAGCCGGCGCGCCGTAATCATCAGTTTCTCATTGCAATCGAGCGTGCAAACCGCGACACCAAAGTTGACGCACCTCTGCTTGCCTTCGCAGGCGCGCAACGCGAAACCGGCGAGTTGCTCGTCGAAGGTGTAGGGGCGATGGAGCTAACGCCAACGGAGAGCGGTGGGCTGCGACGAATGGATGTACGAGAAGTGGGAGCTATCGCCCGCTCGCTAGCTCGTTTTCCGTTGCAGGCGGCGTTTCGTTACAACCGTCGGGAAACTGACACTCCCAGACTGCAACTCGAATGGACACTCTTTCCAGACAGCTCGGTGCTATCGGCAGTCGCCGAACGGGCGACCATCACTACGCTGACGAACATCGAAGGCAAGTCGCTTACGGAGGTAACGCTGCGGGTCCGCAATCACGCTCAGGCTTTCGTCAAGGTGGAGTTGCCGGTCGGTGCTCAACTCCTTTCTGCCGAGGTCGAAGGCGAAAGGGTGAAACCGGTCGTTGGTCCAGATGGCAGCCGCGTTCCACTGTTGCGTGTCGGGCTTAATTCCTCGGGAGCCTACACGGTCTCGTTTGTTTATCTGAGTTCCGGGGGGAAATTCGCGAAGAATGGTGGCTATGAAATGACTTTGCCGAAGCTGGATATTCCGGTAAACGTCTTGACCTGGGAAGTTTCGCTACCGGATCGACTCGAGGTTAGACAATTTGGCGGCAACGCGCTCGCGGCGGAACTATTTCCCGCGGCGGCCCAGACTGCGATCGTCGATGGCCTTGACTACTCCGACGAGAAAGACGCAAACGCGTGGATCCAAATCGGAGCGGGAATTGACAACCTGACCGCAGGACAAGTGGGCGGCATTGTTGTCGACCCGAATGGCGCAGTCGTAGTTAATGCCACTGTCACAGTTGTCAACAAACAAACGGGCGCGAGTCAAACTACTCAGTCTGATGGCGAAGGACATTGGATAGTTTCCGGCGTGCAGCCGGGACCGGTGACCGTTACCGTTGCTTCACCTGGCTTCAGTAGCTTCCAACAAGAATTTGCAATCGACGCATCACGGCCGGCTCGCCTGGGAACAACACTTCAGCCCGGTAGTGTGAGTGAGACGGTGCAGGTAACCGCCGACGGATTAATTAACGGACGCGAGGTCCAAAAGCTGGAGGAGCAGGTGCGCACCAGACAACTCGCCCAACTAAACGCACCATCGGCGAACGTCTTCAGTCTGCAGCGGCGGGTGGCCGGAATTCTTCCGGTCCACGTGGATGTTCCGCGCAGCGGCAAATCTTACCGCTTCGTTCGACCATTGGTGCTGGAAGAGGAGACCAGGATAACTTTTCAGTACAAATCGAAGTGATGCCGTTGATGTTCTCTTTGAGATCATTGACGGACACATGGAGTGAGGTCAGTACCACCACGCGGTAGCGGGTGTGTTTCGATTGGATTTTGTTGGAGAAATCCGAAACACGACCCACCCGCTACCGCGTGGTGGTACTGACTTCATTTTCCATGACTCTAATGTCATTGGAACTCTATTTTCCTTGACTTCTCTGCGACCTTTCATTATTAACGGTCGCGGTCTCGCAGCTTATTAACCTTACTTACGTCTCCATGGCGGCAGCGTCATAACTACGGGTCTCACTCGACTCTCTAATTCGCCACCTGGTTTGGCTCACCAGCATCGACCCGAGAACGATTCACCTTAGTCAAGAGACCTGTGGCCCACTCTGATGAATTTGGCAACCAGCCATTCTCTCAAATTTAATGAGGAACTCGCATGACTGAAAAGATCGACCAACCCATTACTGGCGAGAGTGTTTCCCAGGTGCCCAAACAACACTTCACGATTCCCTTCCGAGACAGTGGCAGCGTAACTCAGGCGCTGGAAATATTGCGTGGTCGTCAGGCGGAACCTCGCGAGATGCTGGAACTGGCGAACAAGTTAAAAGGAGAAACACGGTTCAGTTATGCCAGGCGTCTGCTGGCGCGAGCTAGTGGCCACGAAAGCATCGCCAGAGATAAGAAGCTGCGCGAGAATATCTTTCAGCAACTCGCGCTCTGCACCTACAAGGATCAGGACTTGCCGGTGGATGACCGACTCGATCGCGCGCTTAGCATCCTGGATCAAATCGCAGACTTTGACACCACCACCGATCAGGAAACGCTGGGGCTGATTGGCTCAATCTTTAAACGTAAATGGGAAGTAGATAACCAGCGGCAGAACCTCGAACGTTCGCTGTTTTATTACCTGCGGGGCTATGAACAGGGTCCTGCAAATGATCAGGGTTACACCGGCGTCAACGCTGCTTTTGTTCTTGATCAGTTAGCGAGTCTTGAAGAGGGAGAAGCGGAAAAGGCAAGCAAATCATCAAAAGCTGCTGCGGAGCAACGCGCGCGCGGGCCCGTAGCTATTCGACAGGGATGTCGTGGATCAAGTGGTGCCCGCTGATTGTGATCCCGATCATCAATGGGTCACTGATCAGTGGTGGTACTACTCCACTATGGCTGAATCCCATTTTGGATTGCAGAACTATGACGAGGCAGTCAAATGGATAACTGAAGGCCAAAAGGCGGCAGGTCGAACTTTGAGTGGGAAATGGAATCCTGCGCTCGCCAACTCGCAGCCCTGGCCAGATTGCAGGACGATCAGCAGTTGAAGGGCGAGGACTTTGCCGACACACCCGCCTGGGCAGCGCTTGAGAAAGCATTCGGCGCCGATGCGGTTCCGCGCACGGCTTTTGTAGGCAAGATAGGCCTGGCGTTATCAGGTGGCGGCTTTCGAGCATCGCTCTACCACCTGGGCGTACTGGCGCAACTTGCAGAGTTGGACGTGCTCAGAAATGTGGAGGTGGTGTCATGCGTTTCCGGTGGTTCCATCCTGGGTGCGCACTACTACCTGAAAGTCCGTAATCTACTCCAGAACAAAACCGAGGAAGAGATCACTCGCGAAGACTACATTCGCATTGTGCATGAAATGATCGACGAGTTTGTCGTCGGCGTTCAGCACAACATACGTATGCGCGTGGCAGTTAATCCTCTGAAAAATCTCAAAATGTTTTGGAGTAGCGAATATTCGCGTACGACGCGCATCGCCGAATTGTATGAACGACACCTCTATGCGCGTGTCAAAGATGGAGATGAAGAGAAGGAGCGCTGGCTTAATGGCTTGATGATCTCGCCAGTGATGAAGACGGAGGCCGGGACGACATTTTGTGATCTGGACTTTGCTCCCAAGTATCAAAACTGGCGCCGTGATGCGAAGGTACCGATTCTGGTCCTGAACGCAGCCACGCTGAACACGGGACACACCTGGCAGTTTACCGCGTCGTGGATGGGCGAAGCGCCCGCAGGCATCGACAGCGAGATCGACGGCAATGATCGCTTGCGCCGAATGTACTATCCGGACGCTCCTAGAGACTATCAAAAGGTCAGACTGGGTCAGGCGGTGGGAGCTTCGGCTTGTGTTCCGGGACTCTTCGAGCCACTTTCGTTTGATCGTCTCTATCCGGATCGAATAATCCGCCTCGTTGATGGCGGAGTCTGTGACAACCAGGGCATCGCCAGTTTGCTCGAACAGGATTGCAAAGTTTTACTGGTGAGCGACGCCAGCGGTCAGATGGAGTCTCAACCCGCCACGAGCAGAGGCATATTCGGCGTGTTGCTCCGGACGAATAGCATCTTCCAGGCGCGTATTCGCGAGGCTGAGTACCACGACTTAAAAGGTCGCCGTCGCTCCGGACTCTTGCGGGGGTTTATGTTTGTCCATTTGAAGGGCGATTTGGAAGTTGATCCGATCGACTGGATTAACTGTCTCGATCCTTATGATGCTTCCGACGATTCGCGTCCGGCGTCACGGCGCGGTCGGTTGACCAGCTACGGTATCGCCAAGGATATGCAGGAACTTCTCTCCGGGATTCGAACTGATCTTGATTCATTCTCCGAGGCTGAAGCTTATGCGCTGATGACAAGCGCGTATCGAATGACTGAGTATCAGTTTAAGTATCTGAAGTGCGTCGAAGGCTTTGCTAGTCCGGCCCAGGCTGAACCCTGGAAGTTCCTCGAGATTGAAAACAGCATGAAGGGATCCGGACAGTCATATGACTACCTGAAAAAGTTGCTCAAAGCGGGCAACAGCCTGGCCTTCAAAGTCTGGCAGATTGATCCGGTTCTTAAGTATGGGCTGAGAGGCTTACTGATGTTAATAGCAGCTGCGATCGCAGCCGTGTTTTACTTCAGGTGGAACAAGCCGCTGCCTGCGTTCTTATCGAACTCGGGCTCGGGGTTATTGACCTGGCCGGCGAAAAGGCTTGAACAATTGGCTGGAACGCTTTCTACGTTAACCTTCGGACAGATCGCTTTCTCCGTCGCGGCTTTGTTCAGCGGCTATTTACTCGCGCGTATACTCACTTCGCTGCTGGGAGACTTTCTGGCAGACAACGTCCTTCTCCTGGTGCGCTGGAAGGATACGCTGCGCCGGATTGTGATGGCCCTGCTCTTGAGCACCATCGGCTTTCTCGTCTCAATCATTCACCTATACATCTTTGATCGGAGATTCCTGCGCCTCGGCACACTGCAAACTGTGAAGCAGAAGGCTGATAGTTAGAGTGAACGCCGGTATTTGGTTAAGAGTTAGGCGCTGTGAAGAAATGGCGGAGGGGACAGGACTCGAACCTGCATATCCTTTCGGACGGCGGTTTTCAAGACCGCTGCACTACCATTATGCGACCCCTCCGCGCCTGGCTCAGGAACTATAACGCACCCGCACGAAGTTGCTCAACTTCGACGGCAGAGAGGAAATGTTCCAATTGCAAATCTCTGTGCCTGCTCCGTGTTCTCTGTGCCTCTGTGATGGATAAAATCACAAAATACCACGGGAACTCTGAAGGCCAAGCGGATGCTATTCGCATCCTAAGCTTCGGCCTGATCCTCTGTTAGTTGCTTCCAGCATCCGCTCGCTACCACTCGCGGTTCTGCAATATCGGTCTTGCATCCCACCAATGGTCGCTTCATTTGCAGGTTCAGACAGCGAAGGCTAAGATCAACTAAAACAAATGCGCGTCACCATCGGGCAGATAAACACGACTAACGGAGACTACGAAGGCAATACTGCCGGCATCGTTCGGGCGATCGAGCAAGGCAAAAAAGACTCCTCGGATCTTGTCGTTGTACCTGAAGCCTGTGTGCAGGGATATACCTCGCTTGACTGGTTCCTCGACCGCGATGTTGCGCATTGCGTTTTGCAGCCGCTCGAAAAAATCATCCAGGCAACTGAAGGAATAACAGCAATCGTCGGCACTGTGAGACCAAACGAGCTCGCGACCGGCCGCCGGCTCTACAACTCTGCGGCGATTATTCGCGACCGGAAACTGCTCGGTTTTGCCGACAAAACTCTGCTGCCGGAATATGACGTCTTCGATGACCCGCGTTATTTCGAGCCGGCGCGTGAACGCCAACTGTTTGCAGTCGACGGCTGCCGCATGGGGGTGGCGGTCTGTGAAGATTTTTGGAACGACAAAACCTTCTGGAAAGAACGTCTCTACCTACACGACCCGGCGGACGAGTTGATTGATCTGGGAGCGCAGATGCTGATCTCGATTAACGCTTCGCCGTTCAATAAAGGCAAGATGGCGCAGCGTTGCGCGATGGTCTCCCATCGCGCGAAGATGGCAAAACTTCCAATCGTGTTCGTCAATCTTGTCGGCGGCAATGACGGAATAATTTTCGACGGCGCCAGCATCGTTGCCGATGCCCAGGGAAAAATAATCCTACAGGCACCGCCTTTCGAGGAGTTTTTTGGGACGGTTGACCTCGACTGCGGCGTGGCTGACCAACGCTGTCTTCCCGGTGATGATATCGAAACGATCCGCAGCGCTCTCGTGCTTGGCATTCGTGATTACGCGCGCAAGAACGGTTTCAGCAAAGCGGTGCTGGGTTTGTCAGGCGGGATCGATTCTACGGTAGTCGCGGTGCTGGCTTGCGAAGCCCTGGGCGCGGAAAATGTTTTGTCGGTGATGATGCCCTCGCCATATTCTTCGCGTTCGAGTGTCGATGATTCAGTCGAACTGGGACGTCGGATCGGGATGAAGGTGATTGAGCACCCTATAACGAACGCCTTCGAGCTTTTGGTCAAAGAGCTCGATTTGCCGCCCCGCAACCGCCGCAAGCAGCTCACACGCAACTGAGAACTTACAGTCGCGCCTGCGCGGAAACATTCTGATGACGATCTCGAATGCGGAAGGACGTCTGCTGCTTTCGACCGGGAACAAGTCGGAGCTCGCGCTGGGTTATTGCACTCTTTACGGCGATACGAACGGCGGGCTGGCGGTGATTGGAGATGTTCTGAAAACGGAAGTTTATTCGCTGGCGCGACTGCTCAATCGCGATGCTGAGATTATTCCCAATGCGATTATCGAAAAGCGGCCGTCGGCCGAATTGGCGCCGGGTCAGTTTGACGATCAGTCGCTCCCGCCGTACGACGAGCTCGATCCAATCCTGAAAATGTATTTCGAGCTGAAAGCGACTCCCGATGAGATCATCGCGGCTGGAAACGATGCAGGCATGGTCCTCGACATTTTGAATCGTGTTGAATCGCCAGCCAATGAATTCAAGCGGCGCCAGTTGCCGCCAACGCTAATTATCTCGCGCAATGCGATCGGCATCGGACGCCGTCGCCCTATTACGCATCGTTATCACCGGCCATCGCAGTGTTGAATTTCCTAAATCCAACGAAGCCGGGAAGAAGAGTTTTTATTTTTCATTTGAGTACTGCTTCAGTAAATATGAGTTAGGTATTACCACTCTATGAGCACCACACAAATATGGAACCGGGAGCGGTAGCGACCGGGCGATCCTGGGATAGAGATAAGTAGGTATTTGTAACTCGATTCGCAACTCAACTATCACCCGGTCGCTACCGCTCCCGGTTCCGTATTTGTGAATTTTACATTCAGCAATTCTGCTTGGCTCGTCCAAACTGAACCAACACCCTCATTGGTCATTATTTGACATTTCTCATTTGTCATTGAAATCGCGTCGATGTTTTAGGAGATTCCGGAAGATGACTAGATTCATAAGAATTGTATTTCTGTACCTTGGAGTCGCAACTCTTCTCTGTTTGACCGCCTCGGCGTTATCGACGTCCACGCAGGCGCAGAAAAAACTCCGCGTCGCGCCGCTGCCAAAACTCCTATCCGTTCGCGATCAAGTAGCCCTGCGCGAGCGTTGGCTTAAGACACGTCTCGATGCGATGCTGCTGCCTATGATGCGGCGCCACAATGTGAGCATGTGGATCGTGACGAATGAAGAGTTTCATCCCGAAACTGTCGTGCCGTTTATCGCGCCGCCCATTCCATATCAGGGCCGGCGCGACTTTTTTATTTTCACTGATCGCGGCAGCGACAAACTCGAGCGCATCGCTCTGGTGCGTTATCCCGATGAGCACCTGCGCTGGTTCTTTGAAGTCGTTAACCCTCCAGGACGTGAGATTCAGTCAACCCTCAAGAAGATTGTGGAAGAACGTAACCCGAAAACGATCGCCTTAAACTTTGGCAGTACCACGCGGCGCCACAAACGGTTTGACTTACGACGCGCATAAGTTTCTGAGCGAAACAGTCGGAACAGAATTCGCCCAGAGGTTTATAAGCGCAGCGCCGTTGATCGTCGAGTATATGGATACGCGTCTGCCGGATGAATTGGAACACTATCGTAAAGCGGTCGAGCTGACGGACATCATCACCCAGCGCGCTTTTTCGAACGTAGTAATTACGCCGGGCAAGACCACCGTAGGCGACGTCCGCTATTGGTGGTTGCAGCAAATGAATGACAAAGGGCTCGACACCTGGTTCCATCCTGATCTGCGCGTCCAGCGAAAAAACCAGGAGACTGGAAAGACGCAACAGTTCCTGAGCGTCGCCGATGAGTCGGTAGTGATCCAACGCGGCGATGTGATTCACATTGATTGCGGGCTCAACTATCTGGGCCTGAGCACTGATTGGCAAAAGATGGGTTACGTGCTGCGTCGCGGCGAGAAGGACGTGCCGGACGGGTTGAAGCGTGCGTTTGCCAACACCCTTCGTTTGCAGGATGCATTGTTTAGCCATATCAAACCGGGCGCTTGGGGCTATGACGTCTACGATGCGACGATGGCCGACATGAAAACTGCCGGCATTGAGGCGATGATCTATTCCCACTCCATTGGCAACCAGGGTCATGGGCTCGGCGCCAGCGTCGACTTCCGACGACCGGTGGCAGGTACAGTTTCTCTTGAACCGCCGTTTCGCGAAGGTTCCTACACATCAATCGAGTTGAATACGAGCACGCCGGTCCCGGAGTGGGGCGGTCAGAAGGTCACAATCATGGCCGAGGATGACGCCTATCTAACCAAGGAAGGTATGAAATGGTTTCGGCCGAGGCAGACTGCTTTCTATGTGATTAGGTAAGAGGCTTTGCACAAAAAGTCGACATGGTAACCGCTTTTTGGAAGACCCATCGGAAATAAATAGTAGCGCTGAAAGCGTTCGCGAAATCCAGCCCAGAATTGCGCTTTGGCAACCCTGGGAAAAACGAATCCCATTTCTCAAATGCGCAACTCTGAAAGTTTGAACCCAGGGTTTTAAAGCAAACCCTTCCACCCCACGCGGGCTGACATTAGCCAACTCTTTCAGCGTTAGTCGATCTTGGTAACCGCCTCGGGTAATAGCTTGTCTACGAGTAGTGGGCGTAAACGGTTTTTACTTTCTCGAGAAAATCCCGGCGGTCGACTACGTAATAACGCTTAACCTTACCGGAACCACCGGCGAGTTTCTCTATCAACTGCTCGAAGATTTCAAATTGGTCTCCGGGCGCAATTTCTTTCGCCTCAAGATAACCCCCATACCTTAAACGGCGAACTAGATCCTGCAAGGTCAGGCGGCCATCGAGCGTGCGGCCGCCGTGAACGTGGGAACGGCTGACGAGATACTGAACTATTACCACCTCGCTGTAGAGCGAGGGCGAGAGAAACAATCGCGACCCGTCCCTTTCCCAACCGGTCTCCAGCCGTTGCGACCGACGAATGCTCCGCAGTCCCGAGAAAACTTGTGCCCAATCAGTTTTTGGCTCCAGTCGCGCGAGATAAGCCCGCGCCGTTTCCAACAGCCACGCCTCGTCGTCAAGATCCAGACTCCCGAGCAGAGTGTCTAGCCAGGCGAAAAAAACAGTGCGTTTGTCGCTCTTTACTTCGATGACTTCAACCTGATTGTCCTTTTTAGGAATGGACTTAGTTAGTTGCCGCCGAGCTGCGTCAGTTGTCTTTCCTCCTTCAATGCAAAACGTATCGAACCGCGCATGCCACCGTTTGGCGGCATTGCAGTAGGGACAATGTGGTCGCGTTTCCTCTGAATCAAAGAAAGGCGGGACCGCTTTCGCGGCGGTCAGCTCGGCGACTGTTGGCGAGTATTTTCTTATTTCCGAATAGGCAGTGCGCGGTGCCAGGCCCAGTTGAGTAGTAAAGATATCAAAAGTGCAGGCCAGACAGACGAGCGTCGAAAACTCGGTCACGCTTCCCGGCGGGAAGGCACTGAGATCGAGCTCTTTTTTCTTTTTCGCTGTAGGCATAAGGAGCCAGCAAACTAGAATCGCTGCTATGCCGTATTAGTTCGCGCCTGCGGCGCTCATTGCGGGCGGGACGCCCGCGGTCCCAGCCAATCACATGATCGTAACCAGCGCCGGCTTCAATTCTACATCGGTGTGCCCGAGTGCGAGATCGAGCTCGGCTTCAACATCACCCGTAGTTGCTCTTAGCTTTCTAAAATCAAACAGTTTTTGATCCAGCAGGTGGGACGGCACCGCATTACCGAGCGCAGTCAGCATCGAACTGCGAATGTTTGGAATATCTTTTTCCAATTCGCTTATCAGGCGCATGATACGCGCACGCTGTAAATTTGGCTGAGAGCCGCAGAGGTCACAGGGAATTATTGGAAACGCCTGCGATCTGGCAAAAGCTGCGATATCAGCTTCGCGGCAGTAAGCGAGGGGACGAATGACAGTGTTCCGCCCATCGTTTGAACGCAGCAGCGGCGGCATCGCCTTCAATGTTCCGACAAAGAATAGGTTCAACAGGAAAGTGGTTATGATGTCGTCTGCATGATGGCCCAGCGCGATCTTGTTACACCCTTCCTCTACTGCCAGGTTATAAAGAATTCCACGCCGCAAACGAGAACAGACCGAACAATAGGTCCTGCCCTCGGGAACCAAACGTTTGACGATGGCATGGGTATCTCGTTCGATCACGCGAAACGGAACATCACGCCCTTGCAGGTAACGGGGCAATACCTCCGCGGGAAAACCGGGTTGTTTTTGATCGAGATTCACCGCCAGGAGATCAAAATTCACCGGCGCGCGGCGCTGCAAGTCGAGTAACAGATCGAGCATGGTATAGCTGTCTTTGCCGCCGGAGAGGCAAACCATTAGGCGATCGCCGTCTTCGATCATGCCGAAGTCCGCGATTGCATTGCCGACCGCGCGCAGCAGTTTCGTCTTTGTTTTATTCTCCACGAACATAGCGACCCCAAGGATGCCACGTCTAATTTGCTTGTGACAAACCCCCGTAGTGGCCTAATTCAGTTTCTGTGTAACCTGGATGTCCCTGTGCCACCGTGGCTTCTGTTTTTGCTTAACGCATTTCAGCACAAACAATGGGAAGAAGGCAGCGAGATTTCAGAGTAGACTTCTGCAGACGTGGTTACATTAGTGGTTACCAGCGGCTTGACTGCGCCTGGTTCGCCCCAAATAATGGATTATCAATCGGTTTGCCTGGCCTCGTCCCGTCGGACTTTATTCCTCGAAAGGAAAACATGCGCAAAAGAACTAGAAGTGTCACTGGGTTGTTTGTCCTGCTGGCAACTTTGACGGTCTCGCTGATCGTGGCCCACGGAGCGGGTGGCGCAATCGAAGGAAAAGTTACCGACCCAAAAGGGGCCGCAGTGGGCGGCGCTTCGGTGACGGTTACTGCCGAGGCCAACCCACAAAGGTTTACGGGCGTAACTGATCAGCAGGGACACTACAGGGTAGAAGGGTTGCCGGCAGGAACCTATACCATCGTGATATCCGCGCCCGGTTTCAATGACGCTCGCAAGGAGGCGGTCGCAGTCGAGGAAGGAGCCACCGTACCCCTCAATTTGCGATTGGAAATAGCTCCGATTGAAGCAAACATAAATGTGACCGCCACCAGAGCCAATGCTGATCCGGTTTATCAACAACTTCGGTCGCAGGGAAAATCCGCTCAGGATTTTTCCGGAGCTTACGCAACTGTTAATAACCTGACGCTGAACAAAGAAGCTGCGAGTTTCAACTTACGTAGTGGCGAGATCTATTTCCTGGCGCCGGTAGAAGGTCGCTACACGGCAGCCGTTTTCCTCGGTGACGGAGAGTTCTCGTTAATCCCTCCTACCCAGAACGAGAAGAACAGCCTGAAACTTTTTACCAACGCACCTGCCATAACCGAGCAGTTCTCATTCCTGGTGATGAGATTTACAGACAAGACTTTTGATGAAGTAAAGAACTCTCCGGCCATAACTATGGGGAGCAGTGGGCCACAAGTTAGCAAAGCGGGCAACGTGTTTCATGACAATCAGACCCTCTTGCGCAAGCAGCTTCGCGACAACAGCGAGTTGCGAGTGCTAGCGGATCTTTATGCTCCGGAACGGTCGGGCTTTTTCACGGCCTTCATCAATGGGAAGCGGTTCGGGAAGCTCGTCTATTTGTTCAACCCTCTCGGAATTCCCGAAGTGTCTCCTGAAGAAGTTTTGTTGTTCAGTTATGGAGAAGAGGACGGAGGATTCTGGACCGCCTTCCATCGATTGGACGAGTATGCCAAAGGCACGGCAAGTAGTTCAGAGGATCATCGGCAAATAGACCTGACCAAACATGAAATTGACGGCACGATAAAGGGAACGCGTATAACTGCCACCGATCGGCTCACGTTTCGCGCGCTGGTTACGGGGCGGGTAGTGCCGCTCAGCTTATTTGGTTCGCTACGAGTTGTTAGCGTACAGGATGAACAGGGCAAGGAACTGAACTTTGTCCAGGAAGCAAAGGACCAGGATAGCGACCTGGGAATAATCATGCCGCAATCTTTGGCGGTGGGGAAAACCTACTCGCTGACGATTAAATACGACGGCGGCGACGCGCTGCGAGACTCCGGCGGCGGAAATTTTATTCTTATTCCGCGTTCAACCTGGTATCCCAATAACGGCGGTTCACAGTTTGGAGATAGGGCCATCTTCGAGATCACTTTCCGTTATCCAAAAAGTATGACCTTCGTCGGTACCGGTGCGCCAACGGCGCCGGATTCCCGAGAGGGCGATTTGAGTGTGGCCCATTGGTCGAGCGGTTCAACCGAACTAGCGGTCGCCGGATTCAACTATGGCCGGTTCAAGAAGAAAGAATTTGCGGATCCGGATACTGGTTACAAAATAGAGTTCTACGCCAATGAAGTGATTCCTGACGAACTCAGGCAGATTCAGTTAGCGGTGGAACGAGCCGAGGCTGCCGGCATAAATACAATGACGACCCTCGGATCGATCTCGACGACTGCGATGGCGGACTCCGCCATCGGCGACGCCCAGAATGCCACACGTATTTACAACCTCTACTTTGGAAAGCTTCCCTATACTCGCCTCGCGATGACTCAACAACCGGCTTTCAATTTTGGCCAGGCATGGCCCACACTCGTCTTTATGCCTTACACCGCCTTCATGGACTCTACTCAGCGGACGCAACTGATGGGCGTGAGCGGCGGCACCGACAATTTTTGGCGTTACGTAGCACCGCACGAGATCGCCCATCAATGGTGGGGGCATATAGTTGGCTGGAACAGTTATCGTGATCAGTGGATGAGCGAAGGCTTCGCCGAATTCTCCGCATCGCTTTACGTTTGGTATGTACGGAAAGACATGAATAAGTTCATTGACTTCTGGGAAGACAAACGCTCGCGGATCGTCGAAGCCAGGCCGGCAACGAGGGGGCGTAAGCCTTACACCGTAGGTCCAGTCACGCAGGGTTATCGTTTGAACAGTGGCAAAACGGGCGCCGCCTATCAATTCCTGGTGTATCCAAAGGGCGCATACATCCTGCATATGATCCGGATGATGATGTATGACCAGCGCACCGGCGATGCAAAATTTCAGGCCATGATGAAGGATTTTGTTCAGACTCATTTCAACAAGGACGTTTCAACGGAAGACTTCAAACTCATTGTTGAAAAGCACATCACGCCGGCGATGAACGTGGATCGCAACGGCAAGATGGATTGGTTCTTCAACGAGTATGTCTATGGAACTGAAATGCCGAGCTATCGATTTGAGTATCAGGTGAATAGCGACAACTCACTCTCCGGCAAGATAACTCAGAGCGGCGTTTCAAATGACTTCGTCATGCTGGTTCCTCTATACGTTGATCTCGGCAAGGGCTGGATCAGGTTAGGCGCAGCTACTCTGCTGGGGAACAGTTCGGTTGATATCAGTAATATCAAGCTGCCCTCGGCGCCAAAGAAGGTCACCATCTGTGCGCTAAATGACGTGTTGGCGGCAAGTATCCAAAGTGGAAAATGAAGAATTCCGTCAGGCCTGGAAAGTTCCGGTAACGCGCAAACACAAATGAGACGGTTGGAACGTCTGGCAAAGGCAGCGGGCGCCTTAGCACCTCGACATGTCTGAAAACTGATTCCAGTTGTGAGCGTGAAGAAGAATCGTTTTACCTATTACATTTGCATTGCAGAGCTAGACACCGAAAGGCTAGTTTGTCTATTATGTTTTCCCCGCTTCTGGGCGGTTGACTAATCAGAGCAGTCGTCAAGGCTGACCATTCCAAAAAACAGGCACGCGCGTCTTTTGTTACTCTACCGTCTCCGATGGCACCTGTGACTTAATCCCGCGGCCCCCAAACTACGGAGGTTTTACACATGCTTAGGATAGGAAAGAATCCAAAAGATTCGGCGGATAATGAAGTTTCCCCGGAAAAACAGGACGCGTCAGCGTACACCAGCCCCAGAACGTATAGTTCATATCAACCGGCAGCGCCGGAAGTAAAGGCACCCGCGGAATACGCTCCGGCGTCGGCTTCGCCCAAGGCAATGACAGAAAGCGAAACATTGGCGCGCGAAATCAAGGAAGGCAATCTCAGCGGCTTTGTTGGCAGCGGCACGCTAGTGACGGGCGAAGCCAACTTTAAAGCCATGATGCGAGTTGACGGGCAGCTTTCCGGCCGCATCAATTCCACCAGCGGGACCTTGATTGTTGGCGCCAACGGTAAGGTCGATGCCAATATCGAAGTAGCCGTGGCGATAGTTCATGGCACCGTCAACGGCGACATCATCGCGACGCAACGCCTGGAACTCGGCCGCGCGGCCAAACTGAATGGCAACATTCAAACTGCTTCATTGATGATCGAGCCAGGTGCCCTTTTCGAAGGCAGCTGCAAGATGATCAAGATGAGTACCGGCAAGACCAAGAGTAACGGGCGCGATGATCAGCCGCTAGATACCACCAGTATGAAACCAATCGACGCAGACTCGAGCACCGAGTCGGCCGAGATCGCAAACGTCTCAAGCGTCGCCAGCTAAGACTGCGGCAAGCTAGCTTCTTGGCGCCTCGTCCTTGTAAAGGGATGAGGCGCCTTTTATTTTGAGTATTTTGTTCCCGTGACCCGGCACCTTGACATAAGTGAGCTGCCTGCCTGATACATAAAGAGCAAATCCCCTGGGAACCAACAACAAATGCCTCCTGCGATCTCGCTGCCTACTGCCAAAAGTAGGCGACGAAAGCATGCGCTGAACATAAATGAATCCAACCGTTAAATCTGAGCGCCTGCTGTCGCTCTGCGGCATTCGGACACTAACTGCGTGCGCCCTGCTGTTTTTTTTGGTAGCAAATGCCGCCTCGCAGACTCGTGGCCGGAAATTGCAGAACCCGACCTCCGGCGATCCGGTTTCCAGAATTCTTTGGTTGCAAATTGTTCGGGCTGAAGACGAACGGCGTTGGGATAACGACTTGCGCGATTTGTTTAAGGCCCGCAATGCAAATGTGCGGGCGCGCGCCGCGCTGGCAGCGGGACGCATCGGCAACGAACAAGCCGTAGCGGATCTGATTTCTTTACTGCAAAAAGATGATGAGCCGGAAGTGCGAGCCATGGCAGCGTTTGCGCTTGGCGAAATTGAATCGCCGCTGGGGGCAGACGCCCTGGTCGCGGTTTTGAGTCAAACGCAGGATTCTCCTCAACGCGCGCGGGCAGTTGAAGCCCTCGGCAAAATCACGGCCGCCTTACCAAAAGAACAGGAGACGCGCGCGCGCCAGCTCGCAGCCGTAGTTCTGGAGACACTGAAATTCGAGGCGAGCCGGCGTTCCGCCCCCGACGGTTTGACGATCTTACTGGGTCTTACTGCCGTGCTGCGGGCCAAGCCGGAAGGCGCCGGTCCCGTGGTGGCAAGATTTCTGCGCTACTACGACCCGCGCGTTCGCGCCGACGCTGCAAACACTCTGGCGCGGCTGAAATTGAGAGATGGGAACGACGAACTGCGAAAACTTCTCTTGAGTGATCCTGATGCGGTCGTCCGTGCAAACGCCGCTCGCGTACTTGGAGCTACGGAAGACAAGAGCGCCTACGATGATTTGTTGGATCGGGCGCTGAAGGATCAGGACGCTCGCGTGCGCGTCAGCGCCATCAGGGCCCTGGCAACCTTGAAAGATGCTCGGGCAACCTCTGCCCTGCTCGACCGTGGAATGTCGCTGCTCGCAACTGCCAACTCAGCAAGGAAGAAATCCCAACCGGCCGGGCTCGCCGCGGAAGTGAATGAGTTGCTCGAGATTGCAACCACGCTGGGCCGACTGAGGCAGGACTCAAACGACGAAAGGGTTATTAACTGGTTGCGAAACGTTCGTCCTGTTACCGGACCCGGTGCTCCGGAACTGGAAATAGCTTTCGCACGAGTTCACCCGGCCGCCTACTCTAAACCAATTCGGTGGCGGGCCACTTATTAAGCGGATGGTTCGGGAAACGGTCGTGTTCAATTGGCGGGTCGCTTCAAGTATTGCCCAGGGCCTGGGTGAAATCGCAGCTATCCAAAGCAAAACAGAAAAAGCAAAAGCCGAAGATCTTTTGCGCGCGATGCTCGACTATCGTAACTCCGGTATCAAAATCAATGCCCTGGTTGCCGTTCATTCTGAATATGCAATTCCTGACGTGCTGCAAGCTTACGCGGCATTCAAGACCAATGATCTGGCGTCAGTCGCGCGAAAGCATCTTAAAGAATCCGATGTCGTGATTCGGGCGACGGCGGCTGGGTTGTTGGGCGACCTCCCGCCTGATGAAACAAACGCAGCTGCGTTAATCGCGGCGTTGCCGGTGGCATTGGCCGACACGCAGCTTAACGATGCGGCACTTGCCATTCTCGACGCACTTGGGAAACAAAAGAGTGCTAAAGCGAATGAGGCGATTAAGACCGCACTCAACTCAAACGATTATCTTATCCGCCGTAAAGCGGTAGCCGTTTTGAAGGCTAATGGCGCCGGTGATTTTTCCTCGCGCATCGGCATTGTTAAAACTCGCAACACCGCTGCAGACTATGATCGGGCATTCGCCCGTATCGGCAAACGATTCAGCGCCAAAGTAACCACCAACAGAGGTTGGTTTATGATTGAGCTCTTACCGGAGGAGGCCCCGCTGACCGTCGATAACTTTATTAAACTCGCCAGGCGCCAATATTTCAACGGCATTACAATTCATCGGGTCGTCCCCAATTTTGTTATTCAAGATGGCGATCCGCGCGGCGACGGCAACGGCGGGCCCGGCTATCAGATTCGCTGCGAGATAAATCAAGTGCCCTACAAACGCGGCGCGGTCGGTATGGCGCTTTCCGGTAAAGATACTGGCGGATCGCAGTGGTTCGTTACGCATTCGCCGCAGCCGCATCTCGATGGTGGCTATACTGTTTTTGGTAATATTGTGGCCGGCATGGACGTTGTTGACAGTATCGCTCGCGGCGACGTTATTCGTTCGATTGCCATAACGGAGACCACACCGCGCGTCTTCAGACGCCGCTGAATAAGAGTAGTCCAATGGTACGTTTCCAACATCAAGGCGCAAACCTGACGCATTTGCTGGGTCTTCCCTTGCTGCTCTGCATGGGTCTTGTCCTGCTGGCGGCGGAAACTGCCGCGCAAACCCCTTCGAGCCATGCAACAGAGATCAAACGACATCGTTATGAGATTCAACTCAAACTCGATTTCGACGATCTGTCTTACAGCGGTTCAGAACGAGTGGTCTGGGTAAATCACGGTGACCGCGCCAGCACGATCCTATATTTTCATCTCTATTCCAACCTTCGTCCGGATCCGGCACCCACTGGCGTCAGCACCGGCGCGCAAAGCGGTGAAATTGAAGAGCCGCGCATTGAGATCACCGAAGTTCGCTCCGCGCTGGACAGGACGCCGCTGCCTTATTCAATCGATGACCAGGGAACAACCTTGCGGGTTAATTTGCGCGAACAAGTCGCGCCCGGAAATTCGGCCGACGTGATCATAGGTTTCAAAGGGAACGTGCCGGAAGTTGATCCGGACGAAACTGGACTCACTGCGCACGTCGTTAAGCAAGTCAGCGCGGCGCTGCGCGGCGATCGCGAAGTGCGGCGCCCGCGCGATCTGAACTTCCGTTGTCGCGGCATCATGCTGCTCAGTACTTCATACCCCGTGCTCGTAGTCCACGATGGCGATGAATGGCAGCGAAAACTTGAGCCAAGCGTTGGCGACATCATCTTCAATGAAACGGCGGATTACGAAGTCAAAATAGATGCGGCCCCTGGCGTAATAGTGTTTACCTCTGCCGGGAATCAAAAGTCAGACAACGGCAAGTCGCTGGTCTTCTCTGCGCCGACGCTTCGGGACCTGGCGATTATTGCCGGACGTAACCTCCGCTCTGAACAAGCTCAAATTGGAGACACGACCGTAAGATCAATATTCATTCCCGAGCACGAGCGAATTGGGAAACGTGTGTTGGCAATGGCTGAAGACTCTTTACGGATCTTTACCTCCAGATTTGGTCCGCTGCCTGTCAAAAGTATCAATATTGCAGAAGCCCCGCTGGTTGCCGGTCTGGGAAGCAAAGAGTTTTCCGGGCTTGAAGTAATCGCGAGCGCTTACTATGTGGATTTTGACTCGCCGGCGATGCGCAACCTTCCGGAGATTATTCGCGAGCAACGTCCATCCGTAGAAGAAAGTCTGGAGTGGAGCGTGGCCCATCTTACCGCTCATGAGTGGTGGGGCGGGGCCGTCGGTAACGATCCGGCACGCGAGCCGGTACTCGATGAAGCGATGGCGAGCTGGTCGGCTTTGTTGTACTTTCCGGGAAATCTATGGCGAGCAAAAGGCTGCTCTGATCCTGGAAGATCAGCTGGAAGGCGTCTACCGTCTATACCGAACGTTTGGCGGCGAAGACATGGATGCCAACCGGCCCTCGCGCGATTATCGCAACACGTTTCAGTATGCAGCCGTCGTTACCACTAAAGGCACATTGATGTTTGTTGAATTGCAACGGCTGTTGGGCGAAGAAAAACTACTGAAGGCTTTTAGAAATTATTACCGGTCGAATCTGCTGGAGATCGCCGAGCTTGACGATCTTCGCGGCGCACTCATTGCGGAAGCCCCGCTGGAGCAAAGGCGCGTGGTGGCGCGAACCTTCAACCGCTGGCTGGCCAGCCGGCGCGGTGACGAGGACATCGCGAAACCGGATCCGGAACTGGCGACTTCCCTCGGCTTGCCGCCGAAACCAAACCAACAGCGGGGCGGCGACCGTAACCCACTTAACGCTTTTGCGCGCGTGGGGAAATTTTTCTGGCAACAGATGACTCGAATACGTTGAACATGGCCAGGCCATCTCTCAAAAACAAGGATTCAAGGGTGAACACGATGACAAGTCCATACAAACTAGAACGCCGCGAACTCCTCAACCAAACTCCCGAAGCAACGAGAAAAGCTGTCAAGGTTGACGAGAGTCTTGATCGTTTGAGTTGGCTGATGGACGACCTGATCCGGATTCCGGGTATCAACTGGCGCTTTGGATTGGATGCACTGGTCGGTCTTATCCCTGGTTTCGGCGACACCGTCACCTCGATGGTGTCGTTCTACATCCTGGCTTCGGCGGTTCGTTACCGCGTTCCGAAAGTAACGTTGTTGCGCATGGGTTTGAATATCGGCATTGACTATCTGGTGGGTTCGATTCCTTTCGTTGGCGACTTCTTCGACGCGTTCTGGAAATCCAACCAGATGAACGTGGCCCTGCTCAGCAAGCGGGCGACCGTCTCCGCAGATGACGCGCGCAAGGGTATGCTTAGCGATTGGCTGTTTGTGGGATTGATGATTTTTGTGCTGGCAGGATTAGCCATTGGCTCGGCAGCGCTGAGCATCTATCTGCTGTTGCTGATTGCGCGCCAGTTCTCACAGCTCTAGCGCCCTCACTCGTGACAACAGGGCGCTACGAGGTCTGGGTTACGACTTCGCTGTTTTTGTTATGCGCTGCCAAAACGCGATCAAGAGTCGACTTAAGTAAGTCCAGGCCGCGTTCACCGGCGGCAAAACTGCGCAACTTTCCCTCGCCATCAAAGAGATAATAAGCGGGCACGAAGCCTTGATCGTTCTGGAAGGCATCTTTGAGCTTGTGCTCGTTATCGATCGCGCACGGCTCGACGATCGAGTTAGTCGCAATAGCAGCCCGCACGCCCTCAACGTCTGTATCTGTTTCGTAACGCGGCATATGAACCGCGAACACTCGAAGCCCTTGCTCCCTTAATCCTTCGCGCCACTCGGCAAGGCGGGGCATATTCTCTTTGCACATTCCGCAACTCATCGACCAAAAATGAACCAGAGTTGGGTGGCCCTTTGCTTCCATCTCCGCGTGCGCCTGTGTGCCACCAAACCATTCCGTGGCACCCTCGAGCCGCGGCATTTCTGTTCCAATTCTCATTCCCATGGCTTTTTACCGAGGTGAAGAGTGACAAGTGAAGAGTCAAAACATGGCTCTTCTACTCATCACTCATCACTACTTTCACCTTTCACCTTTCACTTTTCACTGTACTTAAGCGTTAAGTGTTTTCTGACCGGGTTTCCATTCCGCCTGGCATAGACCACCGGTTTGCAGTGCCTGAATCACACGCAAAGTTTCCTCAGCCGAACGTCCGATGTTCAGATCGTGCACGACTTTGTAACGAAGAATTCCTTCCGGATCGATAATGAAGAGTCCCCGAAGCGCAATGCCGCGGTCCTCGATCAGCACGCCATAGTCACGCGACACATTCTTGGTCGCGTCAGCGGCGAGCGGGTAAACCAACCCTTCAACGCCACCCTTGTCGCGCGGTGTCTTGATCCAGGCACGATGCGAAAACACGGAATCAGTTGACACGCCGATGATGTCGGCGCCGATGCCCTGAAATTCTTCGTAACGATCGCTGAATGCGGTCAACTCCGTCGGACAAACAAAGGTAAAGTCCAGCGGGTAAAACAAGAGAACGAGCCAACGGCCCTTGTAATCTTCAAGCTTTACGCCTTCGTTTAGCTTCTCAATATTCTTGGTCGAGGCCATATCAAAATTCGGCGCCGGCTGGCCCACCATCGCCTTTTCAGTTGCTGTCGCTGTCGCTGCTGTCATGAATCCTCCAGTGTTGGTTAATAATTTTCGAGTTTAAGATCTACTTCCAGACGTCTATGCCTTGCGGCAGTCAGGACATGTCCCTCTTAGCGTCAAATGAACTGACGCGGGTTGAAACTTCGACTTTCGCGCGGCTGCCTGCATCAGATCGGCCGCCTGAGGAAGGTCGAAATCGACTAACTTTCCACAATCGTTGCAGATGGCGTGGTCGTGCCGATCGGTTTCGCGATCGTAACGACTGGCGCCGTCGCCAAACTTGATCTCGTGTACCAATCCGGCTTCCTTCAGGAAGCGGAGCGAGTTATAGACGGTGGCATAACTAATCGTCGGCAAGTGCTGACGCGCCGCCTGGAAAATTTCATTCGCCGTGGGATGATCTTCCCGCGAACGAATGACCTGAAGCACCGCATCGCGCTGGCGCGTCAGTTTCTCTTCGGGCTTCAAATTTCCAGTTTCTCTTGGCACGGTTATATATTTAGACTAATTCTAATTATTTGTCAACTGGAGCGGGACGGCTAGGTAGTCGCCAAAATTTCAGTTCCAAAATAAGGTCACTACCAGGGACTAAGCTCGCTTACAACTCCGGATGGCTGGCAGCATAATTGACTATCGTCTTCACATAACTCTCAAATGACGGGCAAGTGATGCCGTGAGGCTTGAGTAGCGCCGTCGATTGGCTCGTGTCATAGGTCTGCTTGAGAAAGAAATAGGGAACGGCCGAATACGGCAAACCGGTGATCTTCGGCGCCAAAGGCAGCATTAGCGAGGTGTGAACCAGAGCGGCAGGCACAGTTAGTCGCGATTCCCTTCCCGAAATGCAGCGGGAGATCGAATCAAAAAGCTCGCGTGTAGATAGCGGTTCGGGATCGGCAAGTTGAACCGTTTTGCCGGTGGCGGTGGGATCTCGCGCGAGGGTAGACATTGCCTCGACGACGAAATCAACCGGCACCAAATTTAAAGCCACCTCGCTGTTGCCGATATTGAAAGTAGAAAGAACTGACGGCCACTTCAGCAAATAGAAGATCAAATAATAGATGCCGTCATACTTGGCAGTCTCCCCCGTTTGCGAGTCGCCACAAACCACCGCCGGTCGATGAATGGTGATTGGCAATTCTGACTTAAGCGCCTCGACCTCAAGTTCCGCCAGGTGTTTTGTTTCTTCGTAGTAGTTGCGAAAGCCCGCTTCATGCTGCAGCTCATTCTCCAGAATCCGACCGGTCCGTTTTCCAGCGACATAGCAGGTGGACACGTAATGATAGTGACGCAGACCAGGCAGAGAACGCGCAAACTCATTAACATTGCGCGTGCCGTCGACGTTTACCATTAATGCCAGATCGCGAGCGACGGCCAGGTCATAGACTGCCGCCAGATGAAAGACAATGGTTGACTCTGCACGCGCGGTTTCCAAATCAGCCGGCGAGAGTCCGAGATTGGGTTCGGTTATGTCTCCTGACAACAGCTTAAAATCAGAACCTGATCGGCCCGCCTGTTGTGCAATGCTGAGCAGCTCTTGTTGTGCGCGCTCTCGGAATGCCGGCTGCACGAGCAATAGGAAACGCCCGCTGTCTTTGGCAAGCCGGTGCAACAAACGACTCGCGATGAAACCGGGAAAGCCTGTTAGAAAAACTGTATCTGCTGTCGACATAAGAAGAGAGACTTGCTCTGGAAAACGAATCCAGACCATACTCATCGCTTTCACTTCGTCCTGATGAGCCGAGTATAATTCAGCGAGTTGCCACGATGATAGCTGGAGACAATCAAATGAGAATTGCGGGAGTCGCATCGCGCCGGTCTATGCTAACGGTCATCATTTTCCTCGTTGCCGTCTTGTCTTTGGCGGCGCAACAAAAGCCAGATTGCACGGTACGCGTTACGCTGCTGCAGGTTAACGATGTCTACCAATTCGCCCCTGTTGATCAGGGCACTCGTGGGGGATTAGCTCGCTTGCTCACGTTAAAGAAAGCGATCCAGAAGGAGTCGCCCAATACACTTTTCCTGCTTTCCGGAGATACGATTTCACCTTCAGTCGAATCCATTACCTACAAAGGTGCGCAGATGATAGACGCCTGGAACCTGGCCCAGCTTGACTACTCGACGCTTGGTAATCATGAGTTCGACTTTGGTCCAGACGTATTGCGCCAACGAATGCAGGAATCCAAATTCAAGTGGCTCGCTGCTAACGTGATTGACAAAAAAACCGGCAAACCATTTGGCGATACGCCGCCGTATGCCGTTCGCGAGTTTGACGGTGTCAAGGTAGCGATTTTCGGACTAACGCTGGAGGAAACAAAGACTACGTCGCGGCCCGGGCCGGACGTCGATTTTCTTAACCCGTGCGAGACAGCGCGAAAAATGGTCAAGGAGATTCACGCCAGCGGCATAAAGACAGTAATCGCGTTGACGCATCTTTCGATGAGTGAAGACAAGGAAGTGGCGCGTTGTTCGGGCGTGGACGTAATCATCGGCGGTCACGAGCACACCCTGCTGGAGTCAAGTTCCGGAGGCGCTCCCATTTTTAAGATGACCGCCGACGCACGCGAGTTGGGACAAATCGATCTGAACATCTCGAAGAACAGTGGCGCGGTCGAGAGCATCGATTGGAAGATCATTCCGGTAACTAACAAGACGGCTGAGGATCCACAATTTGCAAACCTCAATCGCAAATACGGTGCGTTAATCAAAGAACTGGCACGCGTTGTGGGCCGCACCAGCCTTGACCTTGACGCCCGAAGCGCGGTGGGACGAAATCAGGAAACAAACGTCGGTGACCTGATCGCGGATGCCTTTCGCGCCTCGACGAGGGCTGACGTTGCCTTGATGAATGGCGGTTCCATTCGCGCGGACGAGATAATCAAGGCTGGTCCCTTAGCCAGAAGGGACATCTTGTCGATCCTGCCGTTCAAGAACAAGGTGGTGAAAGTGGAAGTGAGCGGCAAAACCCTGCGCGAGGCGTTGGAGCACGGCGTGGCTCGCAGCGCCGAGGATGCTGAGCCCGGCCGTTTCCCGCAAGTATCCGGTATCCGGTTCACTTTTGACGCGCGACGGCCGCCCGGCTCACGGATTGTCGATCTGTCCATTAACGGTAAGCCGCTCGACGAGAACAAAATGTACACGCTTGCCGCGACTGACTATGTAGCCATCGATGGCGGCGACGGGTACGCGATGTTAAAAGCGGCGCGCGTGCTAACTCCGCGAGCACGGTCACAGTTTGATTCCGACGTTCTGCAGGCGGCGATTGTTGCCAAAAAAGTCATTGCTCCAAAAATCGACGGACGTATCAAGCGTTTGGATCAGAACCAGAAACCGAAGAGTGATTGCCCGTAAAGAAAAAATGGAAGACGACGCTTACGAGGATGACGCTTCGCCGGCTGCGAAGTATGAAGCTAAGCAGCTTTTTCAGGAGGCTTACCAGGCCCAATTGGCGGAGAACTACGAAGAAGCGATTGAGCTTTACAAGCGCTCGATCGAAACCTATCCCACCGCCGAAGCGCACACTTTTCTCGGCTGGGTCTATAGTTTTCAGAATCGCTACGACGAAGCGATCGAGGAATGTCTCGAAGCAATTCGCGTCGACGAAACGCTCGGCAACCCTTACAACGATATCGGCAGTTATCTTTTAGCCAAGGGCGATAACTACAGCAGCGTGCGCTGGTTCAAGCGGGCTCTCTATGCGCCGCGCTACGAGTCTTACGCATTTCCGCATTTTAACCTTGGCCGGATTTACGAAATGCGAAAGAAGTATATTGAAGCCGCCAGGCACTATGGCAAAGCGCTCGAACAACAACCGGGCTTCACTGAGGCAGCTGCCGGACTTCACCGCATGCAGGCGCTGCTGAATTAGTAAGAGCAGTGCTGAGTGCGGAGTAATGAGTGCTGAGTACTGAGTGCTAGTGCTTTTTCATCACTCATCGCTCATCACTCTTCACTCTTCACTTCTTTCGTAATCCTGGTCTTCTGTCTCTTTTCATCGACCGCTACATAAACAACTTCCGCTTCAGTTACCCGGACCTGCTCAGCTTTTAATCCAATTCTTTCGGTTTCCACAATCACGCGAATCGTGATCGAAGTGTTCCTACGTTAACTGTTTCCGCATAAAAGCTAACCAGGTCGCCGACGAAGACCGGCTTGTGGAAGATAACCTCGCGCATGGCCACGGTCACGAATCTATCCATTCCGGTATGCCGGTGGGCTTCGATAGCGCCGGCCATATCGATGTAACTGAGAATGACGCCGCCGAAGATTGTGCCCGCCGAGTTGGTGTCACGAGGCAGAAGGGTAATTCGAATTGCCGGGTCGCGAAAGGAGGTCATTGGTTGTGTCCTGTTAATGAAGGTGAATGGTAAAGGTAAATAGTAAGACTCGACGACAGCGCTGCCATTCAGAATATGGCAGAATACCGTAACACCAGGAACAAAATCCTATAGAGACGTGTCTAAGTTAAAGCTGGCTGCGTTCCCTTCGCAAAAAATGGAAAGGTCGGGTAGCCATGCTCACGCTAGCGCTCTATTTTCCTGGTTCGCTGGCAATAACTCTCCTTCAGGATTCAATCAGTCTTGAGTTCGGTGACCAGGGACGTAAGTTACTTGTAGGCTTCGCCGTAGCTGTTGTCGCAGTAATTGCCTTCACTATCATCAAATTTCAACGGCGCGACAAGAACCCGCCCAAAGCCTTCATTTCCGTCACTTCCTGCACGGAGGAAGACGTTACAAGGAAGCCGCCAACCGATTAGACTCCTGGGGTTCAGGGCTTTTTTGCAGGCCGGAGTTGTTCGATCATTGGATCAAATTCGCTATGAAGGCCTGGCTCGAGTTTGAAGCCCCGATCGAAATCTTTATCTGCCGGCTCCGCTTCACCTCGCTTCAATCTCACCAGTCCGCGCAAAAGATAGGCGCGGCCAAAGTTGGGATTTAACTTAATGGCCTCCTCATAGTCCGCCAACGCCAGCGCCTCGCGATTGGTTTGCTGGTAGCTGAGGCCTCTATTCGCATAACCCTCAGCTGACGCTTTGATTTTTATCGCAGCTGTAAAATCAGCGATCGCCTCTTCAGTCTTGCCTTGATTAAAGTAAATCCCGGCTCGATTGTTGTACGCCGCATCGGAAGGCGCAAGCTCAATGCTCTTCGTAAGATCAGCCAGCGCTGCTGCGTAGTTCTTCTGGATCAGGTAAGCGACTCCACGATTGTTGTAGGCGTCAGCATAGTTACGATCAAATTCGATAGCCCGGCTGTAAGCGGCGATCGCCCCCGCCAGGTCGCCGTCTCGCTGGCGTTTCGTTCCCAGGTTGTATTGCTCAGTGGCTTCCTTCGAGGTCCGCGCTTCCGCCCGAAACTTGTATTCCTCGTAACGCGGTTCGGCGGGCAGTTCAAAACCTTTGAGAAACTCCCAGGCCGCCTGGTTAATTTTCGGAGCAAGATCGTAGTACCAATGGTCATGCCCCGCTATCTCGACTAGTTGCACTGAGAATCCGCTGGCGTTCATCCGATCGCGCGTTGCCCTCACCGTCGCCAGGGGAAAAAAGCCATCCACCGTTCCTACCTGAATCTGAATTGGCGTTTTCCTTTTTGCCAGATCGATCAAGGAAGCGTCCGAGGCATAAAGGGCTCCAGCATGGATTGCGGTCGCGGCAAAATATTCCGACTCGTAGAGGGACATCAGCAGCGCAAAGATGGCGCCGCCGGAGTGTCCAAAGAGATAAACCCTCTTCGGGTTAACTGGATATTTAGCCTTTATCGACTCTACCAGCTCATGCAAAAACTGAGGGCCATCATCTGGAACGGACCAGCGAGAGGATTCAACCGAGTTTGGCGCAACCAGAATGGCACCTTCTTTTTCCGCTAAATCATTCCACTTCTCCGCGAGCGACAGACCTACGTGATTTGAGCCATGTAACAACACAATCAACGGAACCGGTGCAAAAGTGGTTACTGACTTAGGGACGTAAAGATAGTAAGTGCGCTTCTTGCCTTCAGAGACAATGGTTTCTTTCGTAATCTTTTGCGCCATGAGGCCGACTGACGTGCATACAAACAACAGAACGAGAGGTATTAATCTGCAGAGAATCACTCGCATCGCACCTAAATCTCCAGCCGCTTCCGAATCCAGTCTGTTATCACCTGCTTCAACTCATCAAGCTGCCCTTCAAAGAAATGGCCGGCCCCTTCGATGATATGCAATTCAACAGATGGGTTGTGCCGCTGTATTGCAGTTACTAACTCCTGCAGCCGTGGGACACTGCCGAATTCATCGTGCTCTCCGTGAACTAAAAGAAGTGGCTTGTTACACGACTCAAGGAATGCAAAATCATATTTGTCCACCGGCGTGCCAATGCTAATCATCTGCTGAACCCGATCATCTGTCATTCCAACTTCCAAACCTACTCGCGCACCGAATGAGAAACCGCAAACTGTGATGGGTTCCCGCGGATAAGTTGTCGCAAGATACTCGATGCCGGCGCGGACATCTTCCAGTTCACCTCGTCCTTCGTCATGGACACCGGTGCTTTGCCCCACTCCGCGAAAATTTATTCGCAGCACAAGCAAACCCGCGTCGTTAAGTGCGCTCGCCGCGCGGAACACCACCTTGTTGTGCATCGTGCCGCCGCCGAGGGGATGCGGATGAAGCACCAGCGCGACTCCCGAGCGTGAGCCGCCGCGCGGTTCCTTGAGGATCGCCTCAAGCTGGCCATGCTCTGCGGGAATGAAGAGATTTCCGGCTGGGTACATTATGCAAAACGTAACACAAAATCGGATACAGTGGCTTCTCACAACCGGTCAAGTGATTGGCTGGGACCGCGGGCGTCCCGCCCGCAACGCGCCGCAGGCGCACAGGTTTTTCTACTGTCGCAGCCTCAGTACATTTTCGCGCTTCGCGCTCATTGCGGGCGGGACGCCCGCGGTCCCAGCCAATCACTTGACCGGTAATAGTAATTCCTAGACACAGATTCCCCTTTCGGCTACATTTACTTTCCCCCGTTTCCTGTCGTCCCGTTTGAAAATTATCAACCGCGGAAGGTCACGATGATCGAGTCAAACTTTATCCCGGCTGCCGTTCCTGCTCTATTGTGCGACCTGCAACTCTCAAATCAGTTTTTACCTTCTCAAGTGCCGGAAGCCCCGGGCACGTCGCCGGATGCGCAGTCGTCCCGGGCGGAATCTGAAGCTCATCGCTCGGCCCTGGTTGTTGATGACGTTGCAGATGTGACCGAAATGCTGGCGGTGTTGATGACGCACGCGGGCTACGAAGTTTCCACCGCTTCGAGCGCGCAGGAGGCTATTGCTCTGGCGCGCGACCATCAGTTTGATGTGGTCATTTCTGATATCGGCATGCCTGAAATGAATGGCTACGAACTCGCCAAAGCCATCAGGCTGCTGCCGGGTTATGAAACTGTGCCGATGGTAGCCGTAACCGGTTACTCAATGTTCGATGATCGGAATCGCTCGTTGACCTCCGGATTTACCGAACATGTCACTAAGCCGATTGATCCGCGCGCCTTTCTCGAACTTATCGAACAACTGTGAAATTAACCGCACCGGTCACAAAAACAGTTGGGCGGTAAATGAAATCCTCTCCCTATCTTTCTGGAATCTTTCAATCCGAATCTGCATTGCGCGCAGTTCAACTAAGCGCGGCTGCGATCGCCATTGGCCTGATATTCTGGCAACTTCAGTTTTCAACTTCAGCCATTTGCTGCGGAGACTTCGACGGTTACTACCACATCAAGTGGAGCCGCATGCTCTGGGAGTCGCTGCGCAGCCATAACTTCCCGCCCACCTTTAGCTGGCTTCCGCTTACTACCCTCGATCCAAAACACTACGTAGATCATCACCTGCTGTTTCACTTCTTGCAGATGCCTTTTACCTGGTTTGGTGATCTCAGGCTGGGCGCCAAAATCTCTGCGACTATCTTTGCGAGCCTGGCTGTCTTTTCCTGTTACTGGCTGTTGGTGCGTCACCGAATTCGTTACTCACTCGTTTGGCTGCTCGCCTTGCTTGCCTGTTCGTCACCGTTTCTTTACCGGCTCAACATGGCCAAGGCGCCGCCCTTCGCGATCATCTATCTTATCATCGGAATTCACCTGCTCTTCACCAGGAAATACTGGCCGCTGCTTCCATTGAGCTTCATCTTTGCAGAAACCTACGACATGTTTGTGTTGCTGGTTCTCGCGGTCTTCATTTGGACGGCAGTCATTGGCTGGACTGACCGGCGCTTTGAATGGCGACCAGTCGTCTGGGTTCTGCTGGGCACAACGGCTGCAATGGTTATCAATCCTTACTTCCCCACCAACTTTCATCTTTTGTATGAGCACTTAAAGGTCAAGGTAAAAGTTTCGGATTTTTCCACCAAAGTCGGCCAGGAATGGTACCCCTACGATTCCTGGGAATTCTTTGGTAACTCCGTGGTGGCCTGCACCGCGATGGTCGTGGGTTACCTCGCTTTCGATCCGTCAGACCGAAAGCGTACTCATCATTCGTTGTTTCTGCTGGTGTTCGCGACAGTGCTCATGCTCATGATGGCGCGCTGGAGAAGAATCGCGGAATACTGGCCACCCTTCGCCGTGATCTTTTGTGCTTTCGCGCTCCAGCCATGGTTACTGGGCGCTCGTTCGACGTTGACTCAACTCTCAACCGATATGCTTGATGAACTGCAACCATTTCTTGACCGGCATGAGCCGGCGGCAGCTCTCAAGGAGGCTGAACGCAGAGATTTGTGGAAACTATCCATAGCCGCAATCATCTCCCTGGTTCTGGGGGTCATCTTCTTTCTAAACATTGCTGACATTAAGGAGCTACGGATTAAGGGGGTCATCGGAGAGATCGCAGACAGTGAACCGCATGAGTATTACCGCGCCGGGGCAGAATGGATGCGCGCCAACATTGCAACCAGGCCAAATAATATTCAACACGGACTGGGACGACTTTCCGCGCTTATTTTATTACGACCCTGCTCATGTCTACGTTTCGGGACTCGATCCAACCTATCTTTACGACAAGAACCCGGCGCTCTCACAACTCTACGATCGAATCACCCTTGGCGAAGAAGAGGACCCTGGGCCCTTGATCCGCGATCGTTTTGGCGCGCGTTACGTCTTTACCGATAACTCGCACGACGATTTTTCCGAGAATGCCAGCGCTAGCGGCTGGTTTGAAATAGTTTACGAGGATCATGATTGCACGATCCTCCACATTCGCGATCAGAAAGTTGAACCGGAACCTGAAGAGTCGGACACCGGTGAGACTCCCGCAGAGGGTGGGCCGACGCCCGAAGCCGTTCCGACTCCTACTCGTTGATTGTTGAATTCACGCTTCACAAATCAGACCCCTACTCTTCAGCAACAATTCAACGTGACCTACCCAAAATCAGAACTGGGAGCGCAGCGACCAGCCAAAGGGTCAATACAAAAGTCGGGGCTTAAGCGACCAGGCAACCCGTGTTCGTCAGTTGTGCCTTTGGCTGGTCGCTGCGCTCCAGTTCTGATTTTGTCAGACGATTGTTGAGTTCATATCCTCTGACCAACACCGACATTCCTAACTCCGCCTTTTGGATTAATATCTGACTCACCATGCCACACAAGATTTGTGCTTCAACCCTGTTCATGATGTTGCTACTGGTCGTGATCTCGCTCACTCATGCAGTAGCGGGAATACAAACGTCGGGGGATCCTCGAACACGGCACCATCTCCTGCTCCATCACCGAAGAGCGGTTTGGAGGCAGACCTGGCTTACGTCCGCAAGGGCCAGTACACCTATGTCTGGGTTTTCTCCCGGAAGGACGGCAAGCCGCTCGACACAGACGACGGTGCTTTCTTAAAGACAAACGCTCCCCAGGTTGTTGATTGGGTCACCAGCGATCGCGGGTAAAAAGTATGTAGTCGCAGGAACCAACTTCGATCTCGCAAAAGGAAATCTGGAGCTGCTGAAGAAACGCTTCAACGCGGAAGACTACACGGGGAAGTAGGATAGGCAGGAAACAAACAGAATTAGCATGACGACAACGGGACGCCTTGTTCTGCCTAGCTGTCTAAAGTCTGACTGGTTTACTGTCTACTGCTTTACGGCTTTTTCCCAAAGTCTCCAGCTTTAATGATCGTCATCTTTGTTGGATCGATGTGCCGGCGCATTGCCGCAACGATCTGTTCGGGCGTCAGCGCTCGGAGTTTGGCGTCGAGATCAGCGTCAAACTGCAGCGTACGCCCGAGGAAAAGATAATTGTTCAAGCGGCTGGCCAACTCGTTGTCCTGGGCGCGGCTGACCTGGCGTGATTGCAGGTATCCTGATTTGGCCGCCTCTACCTCCTCGGCCGTAAAGCCATCCTTCAACATGCGTGCGATCTCTTCCTTGAAGGCGGCTTCGAGCTTTTCAACATTCTGCGGTGCGTAGATCGCATTGGCAGTGAAACGTCCGTATTCGTCGAGCGCGCTAATGTTGATTCCCGAACCCACACCGTAGCTCAAGCCTTCCTTCTGCCGGATGCGGGCCGCGAGGCGCGAATTCAGGAAACCGCCGCCAAGCATGTAATTGCCCAGCAGCAGCGCCGGATAGTCCGGATTATCGTCGCGGATTTTAAGATTGAAGCCGGCAACGAAAAATGCATTGGCTTTATCAGGTGTCGGGAACGACTGGTTAACAGCCGCAACGTCTTTGTAAACGCTCGGTACACGCGCGAAAGGCCTGGGACTCTTCCAGTCGCCAAAAAGGTCTCCGGCAAGTTTGCTGATTTCGGCGTTGTCAAAATCGCCGATGACAGTGAGCGTTCCGTTCGAGGCGCCGTAGAAGTCCTGATAAAACTGCTTCGACTGCTCGAGCGTTGCCGCATTAACATCTGCCACATCCTCTTCAGAGGTGGTGATGTAACGTACGTCTCCCTTGGGAAAAGGGCTAAGCGTGCGGCTAAAGGCTGTAAAAGCAACCTGTGTCGGCTCGCTCTTGTTTTGCTCAATGTTGGCAAGTCGTTCCTGCTTGAGCAGTTCAAACTCACTCGCCGGGAAGGAAGGCTCGCGCAGAATTTCTGCCACCAATCGCATCACAGCCGGTAAATTCTCGCGAGTCGTTTCGATTGTTACCACGGCCTGCGTTGCTCCACCGAATACTGATGCGCGCGCCTTCAGGCGATCAAGTTCGTCCTGAATCTGCTGGCGAGTATGTTTAGCGGTACCACGCATTAACATCGCTCCCGCGAGTTGTGCGGCAGTGACGCGGTTCATCAAACTTTTTTCGTCACCATAGCGCAGAGTCATTTGCGCCACCACCTTGCCGCCTCGAGTTTTCTTCTGAAGCAACGCCAGCTTTAGACCCTCGACTGTGCTGCGGGCAGTGCGCGCCTCGATATTGGCTGGCGAAGGATCAAACGCTTCGCCTTCCGCCACCGTTGCATCGCCCTTGTAATCTTTAAGTGCAGCCGCCAAATCCGGGGTCGCTGGAATCTCGGCCCGGTCGGGTTTGGCTGTGGGGATAAACATTCCCAAGGTGCGATTCGAGGGCTTGAAATAACGCGCCGCCGTCGCTGTAACCTCTTCCGGCGTGACTTTACGCAGTCGATCGCGATGCAGGAAATACAAACGCCAATCGCCGGCGCCGATAAACTCGCTTAGCGTGACACCTATCTGGTCCGAATTGTTCAGGGCCAGCTCGATGTTCTTTAATAACTGAGAACGGGCCCGCTCAACCTCATCTTTGGTCGGCGGCGTAGCGGTGATGCCTTCGATAGTTGCAAGCAACGTGTCACGAGCAGTTTCGAGTGAATCACCCTGGCGAACTTCCGCCCCAAAAACCGCCAGTGTCGGGTCGTGCCATTGAAAGTCAAAGCCAAAAATTGAACTCGCCTTCTTCGATTCAACCAGTGCTTTATGCAAACGACCGGAAGGAGTGTCGCCGAGTATCTGCGCAATAATGTCGATAGCTGCAAAGTCGGGATGCGATCCGGCCGGAACATGGTAAAGCGCCTGCACCAGTTGGGTGTCGCCGGTGCGCCGCAAAGTCACCGCGCGCTCGCCATCCTGAGTCGGTTCGACGGTGTAGATTTTTTGCAAGCTACGTGTCGGCCGCGGAATTGGTGAGAAGTATTTGTCTACCAGGCCAAGTGTTTTCTGTTCGTCAAACTTGCCGGCGACCAGCAACACAGCGTTATCCGGCTGATAATAGTTGCGATAGAACGCCCTGAGCCTTTCGATCGGTACGTTCTCAATATCGCTGCGCGCTCCGATGGTAGTTTTCCCATAGTTATGCCAGATGTAAGACGCAGCCATCGAGCGCTCCAGCAGCACAAGGAAAGGACTGTTCTCGCCAAGTTCAAACTCGTTGCGGACGACAGTCATCTCGCTGTCCAGGTCTTTCTTCGCGATGAAGGAATTAACCATGCGATCGGATTCCAGATCGAGGGCCCAGTTGAGGTTTTCGTCGGTGGCGGCGAAGGTCTCGAAATAGTTGGTGCGGTCGGACCAGGTTGAGCCGTTGGGACGCGAACCGTGGGAGGTTAGCTCCTGCGGAATGTTCGTATGCTTCGGGCTTCCTTTGAATACCAGGTGCTCAAGCAAGTGTGCCATGCCCGTCTCGCCATAGTTTTCGGTGGCTGAGCCGACGAGATAGGTCATGTTCACAGTTATGGTTTGCTTACTTTGATCGGGAAACATGAGAACGCGTAAGCCGTTGGCCAGCCGGTACTCGTTTATGCCCTCCACGGAAGTCACACGCTCAATGCCCTTTGGCAGGGCCGCAGCAGTTGTCTGAGCGAAAGTACTAAGGGAAGAAGCTAACATGCTGACGAGCAGCGCGAGTGCGAGAGTCGCCCGCAAAGGATCTAGACGTGAGTTCATAAAATTCTCCAGAGCGTTTCTAATTTGTTTAGTAATGGAATTTCGTTTCGGGCGGGAGACAATTGCTAGCAACGATTTATCCCGCAAATTTTGCCTATGCCCATCTTCCGCGGTCAAGGCACGAGCACAAGCTTGCCGAACTGCGCTCGGTTTTCCATTAATTCGTGTGCTTGTTGTGCTTCTGCCAACGGCAATATCTGGTCGACTACCGCGCGAATCTTGCCGCTCTCAATGAACTTCATGGCCTCAAGGAGTTCTGACTTGGATCCCATGAATGATCCGAGAATCGTCAAGTGACGGTAGAACACCTGGCGAAGATCAGTCTGCGCGGCGAATCCGCTCGTGGCGCCACACGTAACGAGCCGGCCATTCGTCTTCAGCGAGGCGATCGAACCAGGCCAGGTGGCAGCTCCCGTGTGTTCAAATACTACGTCGACGCCTGTCCTGTTGGTTAGTCGTTTAATCTCTCTGGGCCAATCTTCACGGCTGTAGTTCACCACTTCATCAGCGCCGAGCTCTTTGGCCTTCGCAAGTTTTTCATCTGAACTCGCCGTCGCGATTACGCGCGCGCCGAGAAGTTTGGCAACCTGGATTCCGATCGAGCCGACACCACTTCCGGCTGCATGCACCAGCACGTCTTCGCCGGGCTTAACAGCGGCGCGCGTTACCAGCATGTGCCAGGCCGTCACGGTTACCAGCGGCAACGCGGCTGCCTGTTCCCAGCTCAGATTTTTGGGTTTGGGAATAACGTTCACGGCCGGAGCAGAAACCAGTTCGGCATAACCACCATCGCGGCCATAACCCAGCATGTCGTACTCCCGGCAAAGATTATCTCGGCCTGCCAGACACTCGGCACAATGCCCACAGGAGACTCCCGGTTGCAGCATCACTTCATCGCCACTGCGCACCCACGATACCAGGGCGCCAACTGCGCGCACGACACCGGCGATATCATTGCCAAGTATGTGCGGCAGCGGAATCTTGATTCCCGGCAATCCTCCACGCGTCCAAATATCCAGGTGGTTGAGGGCGCAAGCTTTGACTTCGACCAAAACCTCGTTCGCTTTGATAGTCGGGTCCGGCGCATTGGTGTAATTCAACACCTCTGGCCCACCATGCTGATTGAAGCTGACTGCTTTCATGAATTCTTTGACGCGGTTGCGCAGGGATATAACGGACGACGCTGATACTAAGTTCTGTTATTTGTGCGTTGAATCACAGGCTATCCAATAGCCCGGCAAAAGGAAAGGCGCCCTGGAATACTGGTTCAGGTAGGCACTCGACTTGAAGTCCGCGAAGCGGACTTTCAATTTATTTGTGAGACGTCGGGATCTAGTGATTTCTATTCCTGAGGCGTACCCAGTTTCAGGGTCCACTCGCTGTTCGGATAGTTCTCGCGCAAAATCTTTTCAAGTTGCTCGCTGGTGTTGCGATCATATTCCCAACTGTTACAACCGTATTTGTATTGGCCGTTGGCTTTCGCAGCAATAAACAGTGCTTCCGGAATGCGCTCATCGGTGGGCGAAGCTTTTACCCATTCGAGTACGCGTTTGCCCAGGTAGCTTTTGCCGTCACCGATCGTGATCAGCGCGGCGCGTTCCCGAGCTGCTGCGGTCAACTGCTCCGCCGTCAGGAAACCCGGCTTGGCGACCAACTTCGGGATCTCATTGCCCTGGTTGTTGTATTCGGTATCAGATGGTGGACACCACCAGGAGCTCTCGAAGTAGTAATCCAGCTCCTCGGACGTCTCCGAGACAGGCAGGCCCGCGGCAACAAACGGCGACAGTCTGGGCTGCTTGAGCAGGATGTAGAGCGCTGCGTCTCGTCGTCCTTTTTCGGTTCGGGCATCTCGGTAAGTTTCGAAAAGGGATGCCATCTCCGGCACCAACTTAACAACTTCGGGCGCCACTTGCTGCGCAACCATGTCGTTTTTGAGCAGGATCGCGCGCGTCCAGGCAGCGAGCGTCATGCGCCCGCGCAGGTAATCTGGCAGCGCCGGGTCGCCAGCCGCTTCCTGCAAAGCCGTAAGCGGAAAATACCAATTGAAAATCTCGACAGTATCTTCGTCAAATACGAGGCGGTCGCTCCAGGGAAGCAATTGGCGGAAACGTTCGTCCACTCCCTCTTCGTATTCCTCTTTATTGTCGGAATAGTCGCTCCAGGGGCTCTTTTCGATTCCGAGCATATCGGGAAGGCTAGCAAACCTTCCTTCGTAATAAAATGTAACTGGACGCCTTTGTGCAAATCTCAGGAACTCACTCAGGCTTACTGCCAATTGCATTCTCAACTCGAGAAACTGGTTTTGCGCTGAAACAGGGAGAATTCCAGACTGCGAGGAGATTATGTCGTCGAGCAGTTTTCGCGCTTCGGTCTTCCGATCCAAAGCTAATTGGAGACGGACCAGGTGAAAAGCAATTGAGGGATACGCGGGCGCGTCCCGGCTCACGGTCTGCGCGGCACGCAGCAATTGACCAAAGCCGCGCGAGTCAGGTTTCGTTTTCGTCAGCGCGGCAACCAACCAGGCGCTGGAATCCGTTGCTCGCCACTCAGCAAAGGCGTGAGCGTAGGCCGCCTGATCGTCACTCTCGAGAGTGAAGATCCAATCCGTGAGTTCGTCAGCGCGCAGGAAGGCAGGAAACAGATCGGGATTGAGTTTCCCGTCGCGCTCATAGTAGCCTTCGTAGCCTTCAGTGTTCCATTTCTGATTCGGACTCAAACGCCATTTTCGATCGGCCAGCGCTGAGCTGTGCCGTTCTCTTAGCTGGGCTATTTCTTCAGGCGTCAGCTTTCTCCTGATTCCGAGTTCAAATGCCTGAAGAATTTCATCCTCAGAGGCATCGTATTTAAAGTCGAGGTGAATCCAGTTCGAATAGTCTGGCGAGCCGTCCGGTTTTTTTTGCTCCAGATTGAGATCGATGATTTCGCCGCGTTGAATAGCTTCATATCGATCTCTCGAATACTTACGGTACGTCTCTTCGCCAGGGTTCTCGCTTTGTTCTGGAGGTTTTTCACTCTCTTTGCGTTTTGCTTCCGCTTGCCAAACTTGTGCTTCAAATTTGTCCAGCAACCAGACATAGTCAATCAGATCCTGCCGCAGATTTTCGTTACCACTCTGGGTCTCCAAAACTTTGGCGAGTTCCCTGACTCTCTCTTCAGGTCGCAGCCGGTATTTGACGAGGCCGAGCAGCCGTTGCGAAGCGTTGGCAAACTTGCCGCCCTTTGCGAGTAACATCTGCAAGTGCCCTTCCGCTCGCTCGGAAAGTTCTTTTTTGGCGGCTTCAGCTTTCGCAAAACTCGCCTGCCGCACAAGCGTTCGCGCCACCAGATAGTCAGCCGTTTGCTGCCAGGGAGATTCACTGTCGCGGGCAATTTTTTCAAAGCGCTCGCGCGCGGCGTCGAAATCCAAGGAATAAAGAAGAGCTGCACCGATCTGATATTCACGGTCCTTGCGGAGCCATTTTGGACTTTCAGGCCCTAACTCCACGGGCTTGTTTTCCGCGCCGCCACAGTTTGCGAAGACTGCGTCCTGGGTCATGAGCCAGGCACGTACACCCTGGTCCTCGGCGCCATAAGACCCCATGCGATCTTTAAGAGTTTCCGTGGCAACTTCGAAGGCGTTCCTGGTGCAGTTTGGGAAAAAGTCATAACCGCCATATTGTCGCTCCGTATAAATCTCTTGGAGCTTTTCGCCTTCCTGCAGGAATTCATTTCGCGTTGACACCCAGGTCTTAACCGCATCAGTGCCGTCATCCTCAGGTGGCTCACCGTGTAGAGCTTCAACCAGCGCTTTTTGTTCCTCGCTGCCAAACGACCTGTCATTGAGATAACGAAAAGCAATCACCAGCGTCTTGCGGCCAAACTGAGGCTTCACAATCCCGATCTTACCGCCGGCGAATTCGTTAAATGGAGGATCAGGCGATTCGTCGAATACAAAAACAGGTTCAATGGAACTGGGACCGCAGGCATTCGCCACCGGCAAACAACCCGTGAGAACCAAAACCGTTAATAGGAACGCTATAGCGCGCCGGAAGAAATTCATTTGCGCAACCTCTCGTCCAAAAGCGCGACATCCTTTTCCGTCCAGGCGTGGTCGTCAAAAACATACACCCGCCTTGTTTCCGCGAATTTCATCGGCACGGGTTCATCAAGCGCAATTCCATAACTAGCCTGGCAAAGCGGTTCAGGGAAATCATTGCCTTCAACAAGAAAGCTCTTGATCCGTTTGTCGTCTGCGCCCATTCGAAAAATCATCGGCACCGCTTCATCAACCGGCAGGTCCTCCAACCAGCGATCGCCGATGCAGAACGACGCCAGCGCTGTCATCTGACAGTGAGACATTTGCGGGAAGTTTTTGGCGAAGGTCCTCGAGGACGCCGCGGTAGAAGTCACGTTCAGAAACAGCAGCATCAAAATCAACCTGAATTGCCGAGACGTTGTGAAGCTCGCGCGTCCGCGAGATGAGCGTTACGAGCTTTTCTCGCTGGGCGAATGTCAGGCCCGCCTTTTGCCCGGTTTTCTTTTGTGACTCGACGCGAGTGACGGCTATGACAGTGGTTGCCGGCGCCACTTTCAACGGTTGATGACGAGGATTGAGAATGACGTCATCGGCTGTCAGGGTCAGCGTCTGCGCCAGAAACGCCACGCCGAAGCGTTGCGAGTCAAGAAACTCCAGATCCTCCGGACGCTCCCAGGCCCACAAAATAACTGGCGGCAAATCCTGATTGCCGGCGCGTGTTTGTTTTCTTACCTGTCGATGACAACCTGAAAACAAAAAGACAAGCGATAACGCTGCTGCAACGAAGTTGGGAAGTTTGTCTGTGCGTCTCATGGAAGGCCGATAGTTAAGGCTCCCATTTTTTATCAGGGCGAAGCGAAAGGAAAAATAGCGGCAGCCTCAGTGGTTGAGAGTGGCAGCCACAGTGAAGCGGTGCCGCGGCGTACTGCAGAACCGCGAACGGTAGCCAGCGGATGCCGGCATTCAATTATGGATACCTCTGCACCTTCTGGGTTTGGGATTGGCTTTGCACACAAGTCTAATCTACGTTGGTGGAATTGAGTTGTCTGGTAATTCAAAATCAGAACTGGAGCGATAGCGACCAGCCGAACACCAACTTTCCGGAAGTTGCAGCGCCTGTTTTGGGTTCCATTTTCATGAGTTGACTCTTCGGCTGGTCGCTTTCGCTCCCAGTTCTGATTTTGTGTCAAGTTCGGCTCCAGAAGCCACGCTAGGCACTTTTTGTGCAAAGCCTCTTAGGATTTGACGTCTGGCCGGTGAGGTTCCGACGCAATGGAAGTCTAGGAAGCTGTCTCGACGACGGGATCGTCGGCCTGTTGTCGAGCGTGATAAGAGGAGCGGGTCAGCGGACTCGATTCGACGTGTTTGAAACCCATCGCCATTCCCAAATCGCGCCAGTGATCAAACTCCTCCGGCGTCACATAACGCTCCACCGGCAGCCGCCGCGCATGAGGTTGAAGATACTGGCCGATGGTCATGATGTCGCAAGAGACTGAGCGCAGGTCCTTCATGAGGTCGACGACCTCGTCAAACGTTTCCCCCAGTCCAACCATAATCCCGCTCTTGGTCTTCATACCACGCGCTTCAAGGTCCCGACGCGCCGCCGCGCGCCGCAGCAGCGTAAGGGATTGCTCGTAACCGGCGTCGGGCCGCACGCGACGATAAAGGCGGGCGACCGTTTCAGTATTGTGATTCAGGACGTCGGGCTGAGAATCCAGGACGGTGTTCAGCGCAGCTTCGTCGCCATTGAAGTCGGGGATCAAGACTTCAATGCGACATTCAGGATTGAGCGCCCGCACCTGTCGCACAGTTTCAGCCCAATGCGCGGCGCCGCCGTCCGGCAAGTCGTCGCGGTTAACTGAAGTGATTACAGTGTGGGCCAGATTGAGCTGTTGCACTGCTTCAGCGACGTGTCGCGGCTCTTCCCTGTCGAGTGAGCCGGGCTCTCCCTTGCCAACGGCGCAAAACCCGCAATGACGCGTGCAAATATCGCCACCCAGCATGAACGTTGCGGTGCGGTCAGACCAGCATTCGAAAATATTTGGGCACCGTGCCTCCTGGCAGACCGTGTGCAGGTTCAACCCTTCGATCAGTTTTAGAACGTTATTTTGGTTCGCAGGATCGCCCAGCCGAATCTTGAGCCATTCAGGCTTGGGCAGACGTGGCTTCGGATTGTTACTGATTACTGTAAGTTCGCGCGACAAAGATTCGCCTCTCAATTCGATGCAAGTTAACGACTGTCAAACATTCTAACATCGTGATCCGGGATAAGACACCGGGCTCAAAGGAAGAGCAAGGCAGAGGATTCAATCTGCCGGCCGATCCGGACCAGGTTGCCGCTTGGATCAACGATAGAAAACTCGCGCATGCCCCAGGGCCTGTTTGCAAGGGCGTCCAAACGCGGTATCCCGGATCCCGGTAGACCTGCGGTCTCAAACTCTGCGTATAGCGCGTCGACGTCGTTTACACGCCAATAGCACTGCGCGTAGTTCTGGCCGGGTACGATCTCTTTGAACGAAAAGAAGTGCATGCTGAGGTCGCCGCGACGGAGAATCGCGTAACCTCCGAATGTCGTGGGCCACCAGCCAGCAGCTTGAAAGCCTAACCGCTCGTAGAAGTCCCGGGTCTCAGCAAGGTCACGAGCCGGCAGAATGGGGATCGATATACCAGGTTCCATGGAGTCTCCTTCGGTTGCGACATTTGAAATCACATCGGAGGACCAATTTCAGACTTAACCGGGCGCGACGACTATACTCGGCTACATTGACTTCAGTTATGGCCGTTCAAACCGATCATATCGTCTGTTATACTGCGCGGCAATTTACGACTGGCAAGCATAAGACTTGACTCAAACTCTCGGAGGCATCCAATGAAACAGTTTTTTATTCTCGGCGCTCTCTGTTTGCTTCTGGCTCTGGCGATACCTGCCTACGGCGACATCGCGAAGCCAAAGGAAAAGGCGTCGCCCTCGCCGGAGTTACCCAAAATTGTGCTGCACACGCGGCTGGTAGTCGTTCCCGATAACAAAGCCTGGGAGGCAAAACTTCAGATTTCGCAAAGCAGCCTGCAGGAACTACGTGCCGCGCTCGGTAACGGTAATGAGTTGACTGCGCAAAGCATCACACGCAGTTCGACCAGAACCATCATGGCCGGTGTGTTCATGTTTCTATCGCTGTCGTTTGCGGGCGTTTGGCTGGCGCGCTCGATGCAGACTCGTGGGCAAAAGGCCGCGGCGGCACTGTTGTTAGGCGTGGCTATGATTGGCGCAACGGCGCTGATAGCTCACGCTAATGCCGGCCCGCCAGGCTCTTACTACTGGAAAAAACTGCCGCAGAATTTGAGCAAGGGTGCGCCAACGTCGGGCGGCCTGGACATTGAAATTGTTGCGGACGGAGACATTGGCTCCTCCGGCATGCAACTAGTTGTGCCGATCAAGCCAAACTGAGAAAACAAGGAACGTCAGGTGGAACGAACTGCAAACATCGGTTTGGCGGCGTGGCGCGCAGATAGCGGAGCGCGCGCCGCTACTCGTCAGCTCAGCTTGAAAGCCTTCGCAGGCACATTGATTCTGTGTGCCGGCTTCTCGGCGTTGTTTGCGAGCTGGTTGCCGTTACAGTTTTCCGTCGTTACCGTTTTTCTTTTTGCCGGGCCACATAACTGGTTTGAGTTGCGCTACTTCCTGACGCGTTTGCCGGTGCGCTTCGGCAAGTCGCGAAACTTTTTCCTCACGGCTTTTTCCGGCATCGCCCTTTTGACCGTGAGTTATATCGCGCTGCCGGTGCTTTACGGCTTCAACCTATTTCCCGATGAGTTATGGCCCACGATGTTGGCGTCGTGGAACTCCATGTTGTTGCTATGGATTGGCGTGCTCGTTTGGTTGCGCGGCAAAAACAAACTTAGACGAGACTGGTCATGGGCGTTGCCGGGTGCGTTCGGCTTGTGTGCGCTTAATTGGCTGGCGCCCGAATTCTTTAGTCTCGGCATTGTCTACCTGCACCCGCTGGTGGCATTGTGTTTTTTGGATCGTCACCTGGCCCGCACGCGTCCCCATTGGCTTGGTACTTATCGCCGCTGTTTGTGTCTGCTGCCGCTGCTGCTGTTAGGAATGTTTTGGCAACTCTCGCGAACGGCCGCCCTCCCCGACGATAACGGACTCTTCTGGAGGATTACGCAACACGCCGGCGCGCAGTTACTGCCAAACGTCTCCAGCCATGCGTTGGTCACGACCCATGTGTTTCTCGAGATGTTGCATTACGGCGTGTGGCTGCTCGCTTTGCCCTTGATTGCGCCGCCGGCTAAGACTGGTGACTCGCAAAAGTCGGCGCTGGGCAAACGTGAAGCAATCTGGAGTGTGAAGACGATTCCCGTCGCGCGTCATCCACGTGGCTTTCCCAGAATGGTTGCGACTGCACTCGGCCCTTGGGGTGTTTTTGTGTCTTGATACTCTGGTTTGGCCTTTCAGTCGACTACGCAACCACTCGCGACGTTTACTTCACGGTGGCGATCGCACACGTCCTGGCCGAAGCGCCGTTCCTGTTGAAAATGCTCTAGAAGAGTGATCAGTGGTCAGTTAAGAATAATGTACCTATTTCGTGCTGCCGACTGCTTACTGCTTACTGCCTACTCGCCTGACGAACTCTGGCGCTTCCTGCCCCTCGGTTACGTGCTGACGATTCTGATTGAGACGCCGATCTTATGTGTGGGCTTGTCTCGTCGCCATCCACTCCTCCGGAAACTGCTCGCTGGCGTGTGGTTGACCGCGTGCACTTATCCAATCGTAACCCTCGTCCTGCCCCTCCTGTTCGCGCCAGAAAGACGGGGTTTGTATCTTGTGGTAGCAGAAACTTTCGCGCCTGTAGCTGAATGCGCCCTGTTTTGGCTAGCGTTCGGCACGAACGAAGAGTTGGGAAAGGTTTCTATGTGGCGCGACTTCACCGCCATCATAGTTGCGAACCTTGCTTCCTTTGGGATTGGTGAGGTGATTAACGCCTGGGGTTGGTTTGGCCTGCTCGGATGACGCTTCACATTAGTCTTAGGACGATGCCGCAGCTTCCTTTGCCTTGCGACGCTTGAGCCGGATCAGCAGCGCCACCAGTGCCGCAACAAAAGCAACCGCCAACACAAACACGATTCCGAGCAGCAGAATCAATGCGCCCCAGGGAACCGAGCTCGCCGGATCAGCGCGCGCATCAAACAACAGAAATAAAAAACTCACACGCCCTCCTGCTTCTCGACCTGGTCCTGTAAGAACTGCGAAAGCAGATCTGCGTCGATATTTCCTCCGGAAACAACCACACCCACACGCTTTGTATCGCGCGGTAGTTTGCCGCTGAAAACGGCGGCAGCGGCAGCGGCGCCAGATGGTTCGACCAGTAACTTCATTCTGAAGAGAAAGAATTTGATCGTTTCAATAATCTCCTCATCGGACACCGTCAAGACGTCTTCAGCAGTTTTTTGCAATATCGGAAACGTCAAAGTGCCCGGCGACTGAACACGCAAACCGTCAGCTATCGTCGGCGGTGGCGGAATCGAAACGCGTTCACCTTTAATAAATGATTGACGTGTGTCGTCGGCGGTGTCAGGTTCCACAGGAAAGCAGCGAATCCGCGGATTGATCGCCTTAGCAGCTGTGCTAACGCCGGCGAATAATCCGCCACCGCTGCAGGGCGTCAGCAGGCAATCGAGATCGGGAACTTCTTCAACCAGCTCCAGGCCACAAGTGCTTTGCCCGGCAAGTATCAAATAGTCGTCGTAAGGCGGCACCAGCACGCGCCCATCGCGTTCAGCAATCTCGATCGCCACCTCTTCACGGTCCTGCTTTAGACGATCGTAAAAAACAATTTCAGCACCATAGGCCTGGGTCGCGGCGACCTTCGCTTTCGGAGCATCTTCAGGCATCGCGATGACGGCGCGAATGCCCGCCTCACGAGAAGCCAGAGCTACGGCCTGCGCGTGATTGCCGGATGAGAACGCCGCCACCCCACGTCTTCGTTCTTCCTCAGTTAGCGAACGGATCTTATTGGTCGCCCCGCGGATTTTGAAGGCGCCGGCCCGCTGCAGGTTTTCACACTTGAAGAAGACTTCTTTCCCGGTCGCCTCATTAAAGGAACGTGAAGTGATGACCGGCGTGCGATGAACGCTGCCGCGTATGCGAACCTCGGCTTCATTGATCAGTTCGATTGTAAGCATCGTTGAAGTTTAACCGCCAAGACACCGAGAACACCAAGTGATCAGAGAAACAAACCTGCGGAGCAGCTGATAGCATAAAGCCTGGGCGGAGCGCAGCGAAACCCCAGGATCGTCAACACAAAACCCTTGAGAGAGCCCGCGAAGCGGCCGATAGCGGTTTGATTACACTACCTCAATCGTCTCGTTCGACTGTCGGCGGCTTCGCGGGCTGTGAAATTTTCTAAACGTGATCCCTGGGTTTCGCTTCGCTCCACCCCAGGCTTTATGCTTTCGCCTGCTCCGCAGGCTGGGTTGCATTTGGTCGGGAATCCCGACCCTCGAATTCGCTTTCCATCTCAAACACTTCGGCAAAACGTGCGGCAAGTCGATCCTCAACTTGACGCATATCAACTTCGTGGCCGAGCAGATCATCCATTGACGTCACTTGTTCACCGTCGCAGGCAATGATCAGGTTAAAGTAACTAAGATCCGTATTCACGTTCAGCGCGAAACCGTGGGTGGTTACCCAACGAGCGATGTGCACGCCGATGGCCCCCACCTTACCCCTCGATGTGTGCACGCCAGTGAAGCCTTCAAGTCGAAAGGCGTTAATCTCAAAATCTGCCAGCGTTCGAATCAACACTTCTTCAAGCTCGCGCACGTAACGATGCACATCCTCGCGTTCCGGACTGAGGTTGATGATGGGATAACCCACAACCTGCCCAAGTCCATGATAGGTAATCTTTCCTCCCGCGATTTGTTTCAAAGACAGTGACACCGCGAGCCGCGAGTAGCTCCGGGGACATCAAGATGCCGGCATTGTCGCCACGCCGGCCCACCGTCAAAGTGTGTGGATGTTCAAGTAACAGAAGCGTATCGGGCTGCCTGCCATCTCTGACCGCGAGCTCTGTTTCCTTTTGTAGCTGAAGCGCCGCCCCATACTCGAGGCGGCCCAGCTTTTTCACTCGAAGTCTTTTTTTCTCTTTCACTGATGCAACCTGCGTGGCAAGATGTCGCGTCATTCTAACAGCTGAATGAAAAGAGTTACGAGTTACGAGTTTCTAATTAGTATTCGATTTCCGCCTCGGGGTTACTGTGTCTTAACTCGAAACCAGGAACTCGAAACTCGTAACTCGGAACTGCTACAGTTATAATCATTCTCCCTAACGAAAATCAGACAGGAGCATCAAAGTGCGACGAATCATTGGTCTACTGATTATTGTGGTTTTTCTCTCTCCCGTTTCCGGCTTTGCGCAAACGCGTAAACGTTCAGCCAAGTCTACCCGCCCTGCCCCGGCGCCAAAGGTCGGCGAAGCTGAGCTAGCCGGCGCAGCTCGCGTAGCGGAACAGATCAAGGTCTTGACTCGGTTTATCTATCTGCTGGGCGGAGTAGCCAAAGGACTCGAAACGGTTGACGACGCAACCAGCCGCAATGAAGCGTCAGCGGCGATCATTGATCAAGCCAAACAAAACAAGGCCACGGTGCGGGCCAGCATTCGAAGCGTAAAAGACGGGCTCGACAAATTGGAGATCGATTTTCGGGCGACACCTGCGTTGCAGCGCTACTACATAAAGCTTGCGGGAGTGGCAGCAGGCGCAGCCAAGGCAGAGGACCTGGCTGCTGCCAACCAGTTTGATAAGGCCGGCCGAGCGCTGCTCGACGTTGTCAATCATTTAACGGATGTGCTGCTTGCTATGCGGTGAGACAGTGAAAAGTGAAGCAGTGAAGACGATTTTCCATTTGTCATTTTCCATTCATCATTGGCCATTTTGTCATTCGTCATTTCAATTTGCCATGCCGAAACTTCGCTGGCCCCCGAACCAATGACAAATGTCAAATGACAAATGGAAAATCGTCTTGCTTGCGTACCTAGCTCGCGCACTCTACTTCGGCCTTTGGGTAGTAACCCTGGCGAGCGCGTATGCGGAGTTCAGGTCGTGCGGGCATCTTAACTGCCACGCGACGAAATTGTACGCCCGCCGCCTGCGAGTTTGAATAGTATTGCAAAAGATATTGGGCGCGGAGTTCGGCAGCAATTTGAGTAAACACGCTCTCAAGATCTTCTTCGCGATCCGGTACAAAGGCAGTTCCCCCAGTGGCCTCGGCTACCTGTTGCAACCCGTCCTGACCTCGCTTAGTCATAACGTTCAGATACATGGTGTTGCCACTCGGATTAATGGAATAAAAGACTGCGTCCGCGCGTTGAACATCTCGTAAAACTTCATCGAGGGCGCGGCTGTAAATCTTCTCTCTCGTCGCCGCCGAGGCAGAATTCTGTTCCTGGAATGTAGTCCCAATCGCTTTCTTGATTCGTTCGCTAAAATTGTCAACTCCGTCTGAAATCACCAGGATCACTTTTCGGTCGCGAGGCGGGGCCTTAGCAGCCAGGTATTGGGCGGCTTCGACAACCGTATCGAAAAACGCCGTCGGGCCTTTATCTGCAGCGGGCCGCAGTGACATCAATCCGTTCGCCGCATCTTCGGCGTTGGCGCTCACCTTTCCCATCACTGGAGTTCTATCAATAATAAAAACGCTGGCACGATCTGACGGCTTCAACACTTGTTTGAGAAAACGTGCCGCCGCCGCCTTTTCAAAATCAAAACGCGTGTTAGTGCTGCCACTAATATCGATAAGCAGGGCTATGGAAAGCGGCACCTCTTCCGGATCGCCTATTTGCGCAATCTCCTGCGGCCGGCCCTCCTCTTGAATGCTGAAGTCTGCGGTTTGAAGACCGCGGACCGGCTGGCCTTTCGAATCGGTGACTGACACCGGGATCATGACCAGATTCGAGCTGGTTTTGATTACCTCAAAGTCATCGTCTTTGGGTGGAGCGGGAGTAGGTGTCGGCTTGGGAGTTGGTAACGGCGGAGGCGGTGGCATATCGATAACTTTTTGCCCGGCCGCGGATATCAAACAACAAAAAAGAGACAGCACCGCAAAGAGCAGTGCCGTCCCCAATTGTTTTCCCACACGTGCGCTATTCATAGAACCATTCCTCATGCCGCCAGAGTTAGCATCCGTAGCGGGGTTGCCCCCACGCGAGATCCGCCGTTGCTGGCTCAGCTACTAATCATACAACTTTTCCGACGGCATGATTCCTGGCGTTCGAATATAGCTTACCACCCCTTGCTATTGGCCGCTTGAAGTTGAAGTGGTCATTTTCGGAGCCTCCTGGATCAGGCCCTTGTTGACCAGCAATTTCACTTCAACGCGGCGATTCTGTGCCCGGCCTTCGCGCGAATTATTTTCGGCGACAGGATTGGATTCGCCAAACCCGTACGGCGTCACAATACGTCGCAGCGGAATCTGATGATTCTCAACCAGGTAACGAATCACATTGTCAGCGCGACGCTGGCTCAACGCGCGATTTCTCGCAACGCTGCCGGTGGCATCGGCAAAGCCCGAAATCTCAACGACGTAACCTTTGGCATTCATTGCCTTGGTCGCAATTTCGTCAAGTTTCGTCTTTGAGTCGGCAGACAAGACCGCACTGCCCACCTTGAAGTTCACCGCCAGAACATGTTGCGGCACATAGTCGTCAAGTGCTGAGATGCGATCGTTGGTCGCATTCACGCCCGCGACTGCTGAGTCAGCAGTTTCCTGTGCGGCCCTGGCGCCACCCTTTGCAGTGTTGGCTACCGCGGCGAGCTCATCCAGTTGACCCGAGAGACGCTGCGCGTTCTGTTCAACCTGACTGAGTTTGTTTTCCGTCGTCGAAGCGCGATCCTCGAGCGGAGCGGCGCGAGATTCAACCGCACGTGCTACGCGAAGATCTGAATCGTTGAATCTGATCTTCGTCGGCCAATAGTTCACCAGATCCATTGCCCCGACCTTCAACCTCCAGGTTCAGGCCACGCAGAATCTGTGTTTGGCCATAGTTTGTACCACCGCGCAGAAAACCACCTTTGGTCTTCACGCTGGTATTGTTGTCGAGACGGACAACAGTGTCCACGCCATTGATGTCGCGGACGGTGAAAGTGTCGGAGTCTCGTCGGGTCACGACACCTTTAAGTTTGATTCTCTCGCCGCTGGCGATGCTGCGCGAACCAGCTGTTGCTGTAGTGTCCTGCGCGAAACCGACGGACGCTGAAAAAGCTAACAGAAAAACTGCCAGCATGAGCGAGGAAAACATTTTAGCTTTCGGGATTGCCATAAGTAACTCTCTCCTTCTTTTTTCGATGTAGGGCTCACACTAGCGAGCTCGGAACGTTGTTGTGTCTGACGAACATTTACGCTGAATTGTTGCCCGTCTCTTTATTGGGAGTTATAAGGAACGCACCTTCTTAACTCGCTGCCCATTTCCAAGTCAAGGTGTCGTCGCATTCTTCATCCAATTGCCATTCGATCGCAATAACCGACCCTACAAACGTGAAATCGCGGTAACAAACCTAACACAAAGGCGTGTCACCGCGATTCAGAAAAACTGGACCAGGGTTAAAAATTTTTGTTCAGACGGAAAACTCTGCGGCTTCCAGTTGCTCCTTTAGATAGGCCAGAAAACGTTCAGCGTCAGAGCCGTCTATCACACGATGATCGAAGCTCAGCGCAAAGTAGGCCAGCCAGCGAATCGCTATGTAGTCGTCCCCCTCAGGCGTGGTTAACACCTTCGTTCGCTTCTCGATTTTGCCTACGCCGAGAATCGCGAGTTGTGGCTGATTGATGATTGGAGTGCCGAATAGACCACCGAAGACACCCGGGTTTGTAATTGTAAACGTTCCGCCACCAACCTCATCAGGCTTCAACTGTTTGGTTCGCGCGCGTTCCGCCAGATCGTTGGCCGCGCGGGCCAGACCGGCGATTGAAAGGTCGTCGGCACGTTTGATCACCGGCACGATTAACCCCCAGTCAAGGGCGACAGCCATGCCGAGATTAATGTCGCGTTTGTAGATAATCTGATCGCCGCTAACCTGGGCGTTGAAGATCGGGAATTTTCGCAAAGCATTATTAACTGCCTGAAAGATAAACGGCATGTAGCTAAGCTTGGTGCCGGTTCGTTCGGCGAATGAATCTTTCATTTGTTCACGCAGTTTGGCGATGCGCGTCATGTCGATTTCGTAGACAGTGGTCACGTGCGCTGAAGTGCGCCGCGATTGCACCATGTGTTCCGCAATCTTCTTGCGCATAACCGACATCTGCTCAACCCGGTCGCCTTCCGCCGGTTTCAGCAAAGGCGCCGGAGCGGCTTGCTGAGTCGCTGAACCTGGCGCCGCCGCGGGTCTCGCGGCGGCCGAACCAGCGCTCGCCCCGGCAGCTGCGGGACTGCCTGACTCAATAAAACTAAGAATGTCATTCTTGGTCACGCGGCCGCTCATGCCAGTCCCTTCGAGGCGGGCAATATCGACTCCGTGCTCCTCCGCGATCCGCCTTACGAGTGGACTCGACTTAGTGCGACGCAGTTCTTCCGCAGTCGACGCGGAGCTGCGGCCATTCTCAGTCGCTGAACTTTTCACGGCTGGTGGTGGTGCAGCGTCCTTCACTTCAACAGGAGGTTTCTCAGTCTCGGCCGTCACTGTTTTCTCATCAGGTTGAACTTCAGCGCCCGTTGCGGCGGACGCTTCAACTTGCGCTTGTGGTGGCGCAACATCAGCAGGCTTCGCTGGCGGTTGTTCTGCCGGCGCCGAAACTTCGGGCGCTGCGACTGTTGGCGCCTCTTCTGCCGCAACTTCAGCCGGTGCAGGCGCGGCTGCGCCACCGTCAAGCACTGCGACCGTCGTGTTTATCTCAACCGTGTCGCCTTCTTTGAAACGGATCTCAGTTAAAGTTCCCGCCGCAGGCGATGGAATTTCCGCGTCAACTTTGTCGGTGGAAATCTCAAACAGCGGTTCATCGCGCTCGACGCGATCGCCTACCTGCTTCAACCACTTCGTTATCGTTCCCTCGGCGATGGATTCACCCATCTGCGGCATTACAACTTCTGTACTCATATGTTCTCCAAGCCAACTTCAGATCTGCGTCCCCGGCCTTCCGCCTGCCATACGCATCACTATTCAGCAGTGGTCGGAATCGATGACTGTCTTGATTTCTGAAATACGATTCGCGGGGAAGCCGCCCTGGGCTGCATGCTCGCGTATCATTTCTTCGTTCGGCGAAATATATACACAATACACTTTGTCGGCGGTGCCGTAGCTCTGCACCCATTGAATCTGCGGGCCCAGCTTCTGTAATACATTACATGACGTCTGCGCCACTCCGACCAGCTCTTGTGCCGATAAATTTCGCGCACCGGGAATCTCGCGTTCGATTAGGAACTTTGGCATCTCAGCTCTCCCTGCAAAATTTCAAATCTCAGATCATCTCAAAACTCAAATCACTTCTCAATACGCAGCTAACTTTCTGGCCGCGTCCGATACGTCTTTTGTCTGAGGCAAATAATAGTCTTCCAGGGTCGGGGAGTAAGGCACCGGTGTATCGATCGATGCCACGCGCAAAACTGGCGCGTCCAACCATTCAAAAGCTTCTTCCGCAATGGTGGCGGCAATCTCACCGCCTATGCCGCCGGTGCGCGACGCTTCGTGCAATACGATGGCTTTGTTCGTCTTCTTGACGCTCGCGAGAATGGCCGGCTTATCGAGCGGTGCCAGCGTGCGCAAATCGAGGACTTCGATATCCAGCCCTTCTTTCTCGAGTTCTTCCGCGGCATCCAGCGCCGTCAAAACCATGGCGCCGAACGTGATGATCGAAAGATCGCGGCCTTCGCGAGCTGTTCGCGCCTTGCCGATCTCTACGATGTAGTCGTCCGCCGGTAACTCTTCACGCAGGCGGGGCAGGCGATAAAGCTTTTTGTGCTCAAAATACAAAACCGGATCGGGATCGCGAATCGCCGCCTTGATAAGTCCTTTCGCATCGTAAGCTGTCGACGGCTCTACCACCTTCAGTCCAGCTGTATTCAGAAAAAACGCCTCAGCGTTGATTGAGTGAAACGGACCTGAGCGCACGCCCGAACCGCAGGGACCACGGAAGACTGCCGGAATGTTTGCACCCCAGCGATAACGACACTTTGCAGCGTAATTGGTGAGCAGATCGAAGCCGGCCGAAATGAAATCTATAAACTGAAACTCCGCGACGGCCTTCATCCCCATCAACCCCGCGCCGCAGGCTGCGCCAACAATCGCCGCTTCCGAAATCGGCGTGTCAATCACGCGGCCGGAGCCAAACTCATCGAGTAGGCCATCCGTAACTTTGAACGCACCACCATAAGCGCCGACGTCTTCGCCAATCACAAAGACCGTCGGATCGCGTTCCATCTCCTCCCAGATGCCCTGGCGAATAGCTTCGAGCAGAGTAGCCTGACCACCTCGCTCAGGGCGCGCGGATTTGTGCTCTTTCTTAGTGGCAGTTGTCATTACTTAATGATGATGTCGTCGTCAGCAGGCGCTGCCGCGTCGGCAGATCCATTATCGCCGCCCTCGGCTTCGCTTGGTTCTTGATCATCTTTTTTGTTCTCAGAGTCCGGTTTTTTGTCGTCACTCATATCGGTTCCTCCCTGCTGTCCATTATTTAGTGAAACGTGAAAAGTGAATAGTGAAAAGTTCGAGACGGCGAATGAGCCGGCGCTTTTCACTTTTCACCCTTCACCTTTCACTGCATTTTCTAATCCTTCAGAACTTCGGGCCGGAAAGCCGGCGGCACAATGTTGTTATCGAAAACTCCATAAGCGGCCTGGTCAGCTTCCGGCATTGGCGACGATTCAGCCCAGGCGCAATCTTCATCGATCTCGCGCAAGACATCAGCTGTTATTTCGTCCATTTTTTCCTGCGTCGCAATCTTGCGCTCATGCAGATATTTTTCGTAACGATCGATCGGATCGTTGTGTTTCTCCCACCATTCGATCTCGCCTGCGGGAACGTAACGCTGGTCGTCGTGTTCCGCGTGTCCTCTCCGCCGGTATGTCTTAGCCTCAATTAGTACGGCGCCCCCACCCTGTCGCGCATAGTCAGCTGCACGCCTGGTTACTTCATAACAAGCCACTACGTCATTGCCATCAACAATCGAAGCGGGAATGTTGTAGCCGGCGGCTTTCTCAGCCAGGTCTCTAACAGCTGTTTGCAAACTCGTCGGCGTGGAATAGGCGTAGTGGTTGTATTCTGCAACTACGATGAGCGGCAACTTCTGGACAGCGGCAAAATTAAGTCCTTCGTGAAAAGCGCCGGTGCTCATACCGCCGTCACCTATGTAGGCAATCGCGACGATAGGCTTCTGTTGCATGCGTGCGCCCAGCAGCACGCCCGTCATTACCGGAATCATGTCGCCCAGATGCGAGATCGGACCAATAAAGCCCTTGCTCATATCGCCGAAGTGAATATTGAGATCGCGGCCCCCTGATGGTCCCCACGCCTTGGCCATATACTGCGCAAAGATATCCCGCGGTCGAATTCCCTTCACCAGCACCGCGCCAAGATCGCGAATTAAAGGCGTGACAAAATCCGACGGTTCCAGGGCGTAAGCGCTTCCGACCGCGGTTGCTTCCTGACCCAGTGAACGAAAGACGCCGCCTACAACTTTCGTTTGCCGGTAGAGATTGACGAGCCGCTCTTCGACCAGCCTTGTCAACTTAAGATAACGATAGAGCTCGAGGAGCTGCTCCGGTTTCAAAGTGGTGTCGGAGGTGCAGGTTAACGGCTTACCATCGCTCGGCTTCTGCGGAGCAAACTTCGTGCTGATGCGCATCTCGTAAGGCGCCGGCCGGCGCGGGCCACGGCGGCGCCGCAGATCGCCGCCTTTCTTAGTTTTTTGATCGGATTTATTTGGCTCGTTAGTCATCTATCATCCAGAGAGACAATGTCCATCCTAAATGTGCACCGCCAATCCGTGCACACCCTCCGCAGCTTCCATGACCGTTTCGGAAACTGTCGGGTGCGCATGAATCGTGCGGCCAAGTTCTTCGGCAGTTGATTCAAGTTGCATGGCCACGCAGGCTTCGGCGATCAATTCTGTGGCGTGTGGGCCAATGATGTGCACTCCGAGAATTTCGTCATACTTTCCTTCGCCGACGATCTTCACAAAACCTTCTTCTTCGCCAAGAATCCGCGCCTTGCCGGAGGCTGACATGGGAAACTTGCCAATCTTCACGTCGTAGCCCTGCTCCTTCGCTTTCGCCTCAGTCAAACCAACCGATGCAACCTCGGGATCGCAATAGGTGCAGTTCGGCACCAGACGAAGATTTATCGGCCGCACGTTCTTCTGTCCAGCCAGGTGCTCTACGGCAACGATGCCTTCTTTCGAAGCGAGATGCGCAAGCAGCGGAGTGGGCACCACGTCGCCAATTGCATAGACGCCCTTTTCAGCAGTCTGCTGATATTCGTCGACCTGAATAGAACCCTTTTCGACTTTGATCTTGGTGCCTTCGAGTCCCAGTCCATCGGTGAAGGGCATACGGCCAACGGCCACCAACAGCATCTCCGCTTCGAGACGCACTGCTTCACCTTTCGCAGTCTTGCCGGTGACAATCACGCCCGCATCTGTCTTCTCGAGTTTCTCCAGCCGGGTATCAACCTGCGACTTGACGCCGCGTTTGCGAAACGATTTTTCCAGCTCCTTCGAAACTTCTTCGTCTTCCAAAGGCACGAGCCGCGGCATCAACTCGACCACCGTTGTCTCGGCGCCGAAGCGTGAATAGACAGATGCGAACTCGACACCGACCGCGCCGGCGCCCATAACTATCAGCGATTTTGGCACGTCTTTCAATTCGAGGATGTGATCGCTGTTAACGACGTGTACGCCGTCAGTTTCAAAACCAGGGATAGGCCGTACGACTGAACCGGTGGCAATGATAATGTTCTTCGTTTCGAGAGTTTGCTTCGCGCCGTCCGCGCCGGTGACTTCCACTTTTCCAGGCAGCGCGAGTTTCCCGGTGCCCTTGAAAACCGTCACCTTATTTTTCTTCATCAGGTACTCGATGCCCTTGGTGCTCTTCAGCACCACTTTGTTTTTGCGTTTTTGCACGTCCTCAAACGCCAATTGAATTCCGCTAGCCTGCACGCCGAAGTCCGCGGCGTGTTGCATCTGTTCGTAAACGTGGGCCGACATCAGCATCTGTTTGGTCGGGATGCAACCGCGCAGAGTGCAGGTACCTCCGAGGCGCGTGTCCTTCTCAATCATCGCCACCTTCAGGCCCAATTGGCCGGCGCGTATCGCCGCCACGTAGCCACCTGGTCCGCTGCCAATAATCGTTACGTCAAACTGTTCGCCAATTTGTTGGTCTGCCAATGTGCTCTCCTACGAAGACAGTGATGAGTCTTGAGTGATGAGTAGTGAGGAACCACGAAACCAAATGCGCCCTCACAATCTTCATCCCCTTTTGCCGTTTTGCATGCTTTCCTGAAAGACGGGCATTATAATCATTCGCCGCAATTTCATCCAATTGGGGTCGGTGGGCTTCGTTTTTGGAGTGCGGTGACCTGTCACCGCTTTAGTCGGCTGCGACCTGTCGCAGCCCTCGTAACAATAAAATCGATGTGGCGGAATGCGGCGTCACAGCGCCGCAGGGAAAAGCGGTTGCACAGAGACTACTCGCACTCCAAGGAGAGGACAACTACATGAAACACTCTGAAGGATTCTTAAAACTAGTCAACGGCGCCAAGAGCCGCATCCGCGAAGTCACCGTCGACGAAACGCAACAACGCATGCAGTCGGACAAAGGGGTTCGACTAATAGACGTTCGTGAAGACAACGAATGGGAAGCAGGTCACGCGGCGGGTTCGTCTCATCTCGGCAAGGGCATCATCGAACGCGACATCGAAGCCACGGTGCCAGACAAAGCGACAGAAGTAATCCTCTACTGCGGCGGCGGCTATCGCTCTGCGCTAGCCGCGGATGTCCTCCAACAGATGGGCTACACCAACGTCTTCTCAATGGCCGGCGGCTGGAAAGCCTGGAAAGACTCCGGCGCGCCAATAGAAGGCGATTCCTAAGACATTCTAATCATTGAGCTCTGCGACCCTTAAGTAATTCCTCTGTTATTATCGTCAGTTGAAAGAGCGGATTAATCCTCGGATCCAACGTCGGAAAGGTTAGCTTCAATCTAGTGGCCTCTCAACCACCTAGTCCCTCGGAACTCTTTTGTTCTTACTCGCACAAGTACGAAGAACCCGATTGAGACCGACTCTTAGAATCCTTTTCTCACGGCGGTTCACGAAACTGCTGCGGTAAAGCCGAGCCGGGTTCAAGGGCGCTTAACGAAAGGTTCGCTAGGAAAGCCTGAGTCGGTCTCTTCTTTGGTGGAGCCCATCGTTCCGTTGTTGTCCAGCTCGCTTTCTTCAAAATAGAACTCTCTGACAACTTCAATCGGCAGCGTCTTAGGCGTGCCACTCGGAAGCTGAAACTCACCTGGCGCCTTGTCCTTTTCTCGCAGCCGCTTCAGCGGGTCGTTGTCTCGGCTGGGAATTATGACGTGCATGCCCTGGGCGAGTTGTGCGTCAGTAAGTCCATGTCCCGGCACCTTGACTGAAACTATCTGGTCAAAGTCGTTCGGCAAAGTGATGAAGTGGGCCAGGAACAGTTCGGGACCTTTGCCAAAGAGCAGGTATTCCAAACGCACCGGCTTGGCGCCTTGGGGATTGAACTTGTGAAAGTGAATTACGTTTTTGACGTTGACTTCAAACGGACCTTGCGCGCCAATAATACGCTGGCGTGGAGGTCTCTCGAGATGGCCACGGAAAACGGCGTTGCCTTCGAATTTTTTGAGGGCCATTCCGTTTGGATCCAGACGTCCAAGAATAAACTCTGACGGCCGCAAGGTATACATCCTTACGCCAGGATGACTGGAACGATCGGCGAGATAAATCGGCGTCAGGTCTTTGCTTCCCTGCGTGAAGGTCGCCTCCAGAATTACCTGGCGACGGTGCGGAGAGGCAAACTCGGTCTTATCGTCCGGGTTAAGTCCCTCGAACATCGGCAGGTGAGACAGATAGGCGGTCTTGCTACCGACGATCATCATGTTATGTGTGTTTGGCTCGTCTTCAGGCGGAAGACTCGCCGCGAGGGCCAGAGCCTTGACCTCCAGACCTAAAAAGCCGAGTCCGGCAGCAGCGGTCAAACTGTTCTGGAGAAACTGCCGGCGGTTATTGCCATGGTTTGATTGCTTGTTCATGAGTGTTGCCTCCTCAGCAACTGCCTCTTCATGACTCGCTTGTCGGGGAGCGCGTGAAGGAGGAAATCTTTGGCGGAACGGCGAGGACCGTGGTGAAACCGATTGAACTTTTTCGAAACTCTGCTTGGCAGTATACAACCAGTAGAACGGTTCTGCACAAGAAAGCGATCGTCGCGCCACACAAAATCAGAACCGGGAGCGTTAGCTACCAGCCGAAGATTCAACTGTGAAGAATAACTGCGTTCTTAAAAATTAAGAGTTTGGGCAGATGACTCCATGGCTGATCGCTAACGCTCCCAGTTCTGATTTTGTGTGGCGACGGTTGAACCTTAGACCGTTTGCTACCTGACCCTTGTCGCGACTCTTCGTTTAATTCGTGGGTTGATTTCTAGTTCTGAGTGGTGGCACTAGCTTGCTGATTCTTCACCGGCAACTCACGGAGCATTTGCACGAGGTTGTTTACGTCGATCGGTTTGGTGACGTGCGAAAAGAAGCCTTCTGCCGCAGCCCGCTCCACATCTGCGGGGCGTCCAAATCCCGTGATAGCCAGCACCGGTACATTTTTTTGTCTGCTTAGCTGACGCAAGCGACGAACAAATTCAAACCCGTCCATGCCCGGCATCGAGATGTCTGACAGCACAGCATCAAAGTCTTTCTGTCCGGCAATCTCAAGCGCCTCCGGGGCGCTGCTTGCTGTAGCTACAACCGCGCCGTCCATTTCAAACAACCGCCGCAGCATCTCAACGGTGTCGGCTGAATCATCGACAATCAGTATTCGCATATCACTGAGGATGCCGGCTTCTTCGTGCGGTGAGTATCCCGCGGAGTCGTCCTTCTGGGCGGTCGCCGGAAGGTCGATAGTAAACGCTGCTCCCCGGCCCAGGGTGGAAGCTGCGGCGACACTCCCTCCGTGCAACTCGATCAACTGCTTCACGAGGGCCAGGCCAATGCCCATACCGCCATGAGGCCGGCTGCTACTCGCATCGGCTTGCCGGAACATCTCGAACACATGTGGCAGAAACTGCGGCTCAACTCCAGGTCCGGTGTCCTCGACTACTATTCTGGCGCGCCCATTTTCGCTGTGCAGACGGATCGTTACCGTCCCGCCTACTGGCGTGAACTTGACTGCATTATTCAGCAGGTTCCAAATGATTTGCTCGAACCGCAGGGGATCGGCGTTCACGAAGATCACGTCTGCGGCGCCCTCAATTCGGATCTCGATTTCCTTTTGCGCGGCTTCGCCACTCACAGTCTCCACAGCGTTTTCAATCAGACTCGTCAGCGAGACTACTTCGCGGTTTAACGATAGTTTACCGATGTGCAGCCGGGACAGATCCAGCAGGTCGCGCACCAGGCGTGACTGGGCCAGCGCATTGCGTTTGAGTACCTCCGCGGACCGTCTCACAAATTGGGAAGTCCGCGCTTCATCGCTGCGCAACAAAACTTCCGCGTAGCCCAGTATCACGTTCAAGGGGTTGCGCAACTCGTGGGAAAGAGTTGCCAGAAACTCGTCTTTCAACCGGTTGGCCTTTTCCGCCTCCGCGCGCGCAGCTCGTTCACTCTGGTGCAGCGCCTCGCGTTCTGCTTCCGATTGTTTGCGTTGGCTGATGTCAACTGATATACCAACCACTCCCACCAATTCGCCTTCCTCACCAAAAATAGGCGAGTCCGTAATCATAGCCGGGAACACCGTGCCGTCTTTCCGTCGCACCAGAAATTCACCCGACCAACTCTTTCCGACTAGCAGGCGCGACATGATGTCAGCGGCTTGTTCGAGCATGACCTCAGCTGGAATGGTTTCCAGCGCGTTAGCGCCCAGCACTTCGGCCGCTGACCAGCCATACAGCTGTTCCGCAAAAGAATTCCAATAAACAATTTTGCCCTCGAGATCGGTCGCAATCACCGCCTGTTCGACCGCGCTTAACAAGCGCGCTTGAAAAGCGATCTCCCCTTCAGACTTTTTCCTTTCCGTAATCTCTCGAAGATAGACTGAAACACCGGCGCCGGTCGGATAGGCATGTGCCTCAAACCATGCCCCGGGGACAATCAGCGAGCCGTGCTCAAAGTGAACCGGCGCCTTCGTCTTTCGACACTTCAATAGGCCGTTATACAGATCCGAATTTACGGCGACCGGAAAAACTTCCCAGATAACCTTACCGATTAATTCCTCACGGCTGCGGCCAAACCGCGTGACCGTTTGCCGGTTGATATCAGAAAAGCGCCATTCAGAATCGAGCTGGTAATACAGATCAGTAATGCTCTCGAGAATTTTGTTGATCTTCCGGCTCGACTCACGCAAAGCTGCCAGTGACTCGTCGCGCTGGCGAATGGCTTCGCCAGTCTGAAACTCGTGCAACCGCGCATTGTTTAGGGCGATAGCCGCTTGATCGGCGAGCGCCGACAACTGCCACTGTTCTTCGGCATTGAGCGTCGAATCACGAACGATGGCCAGAAACCCATTGAGAGAACCCTGGGCTACGATGGGTACCGTTACCAACTCTTTTTTGGGACTTAGTTTGAGCTGACGAGCCAGATCACGAATCACAGACTCTTCCATCGGTCCGGCAAACTGCGAATTGATATCGTTATCGACGTAAGCTGCGCGCACGCGCAGCACACCGTCGGCTTCCGCCAGCAACAGCAAGGTGTTGTCAGCAGAAAACAATTCGGTCGCATTGTCCACGATCAGTCGCAACGCCTCGTTGAAATTTAGCGAGGTTGTGATGGCGCGGTTGATGGCCGCCAGACGGTCAAAGGAAGTCTTCACACTGGTATCGATTTTACTGGGCATTTATACGCGCTACTCGATCAGAACCTTGTTAAGGCAATTTGCCATCAGCGGAACCCTTGGAAGACTCTGGGCCACTGCCGCAGGTCCGCATCCGTCGCATGATTCAAATGGGGGTTACGCCGGGGGTGGAGGTATTACTTTATCCTAGGTAATCTCTCCAATGGAAATGCCTGAGTCATTGATCTGCAGCGCATGTTCGCGATGATCATGGGCGCTGCCGCGAGTTTTTATTATCCGAACCCGGCGCGCCATCTCCGTTCCTCGAGTGAAATTCAGCAGCACGATGTTGTCGCTCATATTCGAAATCTCTTCATCGCTAATCTGCGGGGCCTCAAAAAGATCGTGCAACTCATACAACAGCAGGCAAGTGACATTCTTAGTGGCAAACCACTGCGTCAGCGCATACATGAAATCCGAAAACCGTTGCGGATCACCACAGCTTTTTTTCAGATCGCCGATGGCGTCAATTACCACACGTTTGACGCGGCCTTCGCGAACGCGATCGAAAAGTTCGACCGCTACGCTGTCCAACTGCATTTCAACCGGCGAACGATACATGAGTTCAAAAGTTTTACTTTCAAGTAATGCGTCGGGGTCCCAGTTAAAATTACGCATAACTCGAGATAGCTGGATCGGGTTTTCCTGCAATCCAAGATAAACGCCAGGCTCGTTGTTAGCGGCGCCTTCACGAATGAAATGCAGGCCGATGATGGTCTTGCCTGAGCCCGTAGGGCCCGCTACCAGGGTTGTGCTACCGCCCCAGAAGCCCTTTTCGATCATGTCATCAAGTCCTGCTATCCCAGTATTCACGCGCTCAGGGTTACTGGTATAGACCGGCGAAATATCAGGAGTCAACAACCGCGGAAAGAACACCAACCCTTCATCGGAGATGTTGAAGGCGTGCATCCCGGGACTCGAAGATGAGCCACGAAGTTTCTCCACTCTCAGGAATCTTTGTTCGCGGACACCAGTTGATTGCTTCAGCAACATCAGGATTGAATCGGCGATGGCAAACTCCGGAAGCTCGGTCATCATGTCGCCCGAATATTCGCCGATAAAAAATGTCGTGCACTGGTAAGCACTCAAAACGCTGGCTAGATCGAAGAGGATGGTTCGACGTTCCTGCGCGGTTACGATGAGCTCGGTCAATGCCTTGAAAGAATCGACGACAATGAGTCGCGGCGTCCGTTGCGTTATCAGCTCAGTGACAATTTCAGCTAACGCTACTATGCCGCGCTCTCTGACCATCGCGCCCAGGTCTTCATAGAAAACCGTCTCACCAACCTTGGCTGAATCGAAGAATCCATAACTCTGTCCGTGCTGAATGAATTTATCGAGTGGCTCCGAGAGGGTGGTCAGATAAAGCGCCGGCGTTTCAGCAGTCGCGTTCGAAAATACCAGCTGCTCTGCAAGTATCGTCTTTCCGGTACCTGGAGCCCCCATAATCACGTTGATAGTGTTAACGAGGAAGCCGCCGTGCAGGACTTCATCCAGGTTGGAGTTTCCGGTTTTGAGACGCTCAATCGACAAAGATTATCCTCCCGTGCCTTCTCTTCTAATCGCTAAAAGCTTCGATACTATGTCGATGAGATTCTCCTCGTCGATTGGCTTGACGACGAAGGCATCGGCACCCGCTTCCAGAGCCCGGTCCTCGGCATGAAGGTGACTGAAGACCAGGACCACGATCGAACTTGTTTTTGGATCCGATTTAAGCGCCCGGCAGAGACTCAGACCATCCAGACGCGGCACCAGGATTTCAGTAACAACGATTTTTGGACACAACTCCCGCGCTCGCGCCAGGGCCAAAACGCCATCGCTTGCAAACTCGACGATGTAGCCCGCCTGTTCAAGAAAGAATCGTTCGAGACGCTGAACGGCCGGATTGCGCTCAACAACCAAAATAAGAGCGCGCTGCGCCGATTATCAGGAAACGAGTGGCTGTTGACGGGGGATGACATCGTCAATTTTGGGCCTATTTTACGTCTGCTTGAGCCTGTGTTCAGAATCATCCGGGGGTTTGGTGATGCGTCTGGCAGACTTTATAACTTAACGTCGGGCTTGGCAAGCATTTAGGCAGTTGGTCGCCCGGACGCGCTGAGGACCATCATAAGTAATCAATTCTGGACTGAGGCAGCGATCTTCCGGCTGGGTGAACAACCAGCGTCCCGGGGTCGTGGACGGTTTAAGCCCGGGCCGACGTGAGGTAGAATTAATATGGTCGAGGCCATGACAACTGCACGCAACACCGCGCTCGTAAACTCCAACTCAAACCAGGACAGGCAGGACGCTAGACGGTACACCTATGTCACCTGACGCCAGCAAACAACAAGAGATGAAAAAGGAACTGCGCACCGAAACCGATTCGATGGGTGCGATCGAAGTGCCCGCGGATAAATATTGGGGGGCGCAGACTGAGCGTTCACTGCTGCACTTCAACATCGGCGACGACAAGATGCCACGCGAGATGATTCGCGCCCTCGGCATCCTGAAGAAAGCAGCGGCGCTCGTAAATGCCGACCTCGGTAAACTACCCGCCGACAAGTTAAAGCTCATTGAACAAGCGTGCGACGAAGTTATCGATGGAAAACTCGATGAGCATTTTCCTTTGCGAGTTTGGCAAACCGGCAGCGGTACCCAGACCAACATGAACGCAAACGAGGTGATCTCGAATCGCGCCATTGAGCTTGCCGGCGGCGTTATGGGCAGCAAGTCGCCAATTCATCCGAACGATGACGTCAACATGTCGCAGTCGTCAAACGACACGTTTCCGACTGCGATGTATATTGCCGGCGCCGAGCAGTTGAACAAACTCCTGCCGGCGATCCAAACGATCCACGACGCAATTGCGGCGAAGGCTGAAGAGTTTAACGACGTCGTTAAAATTGGCCGCACACACCTTCAGGACGCGACGCCATTGACTGTGGGTCAGGAAATGTCTGGTTGGGCCAGTCTCATAGTGCGCGACATTGATCGCCTGAGAATGTCCCTGCCGGGGTTGCTCGAACTCGCGATTGGGGGCACCGCCGTTGGCACGGGCCTCAACTCGCATCCGGAGTTTGGCGAACGCGCGGCCAGAAAAATTGCCGAACTAACAGGTCTGCCCTTCAAGTCGCATCCAAACAAGTTTGCCGCGCTTTCGGCTCACGATGAGATCGTTTTCGCGAGCGGCGCGCTAAAGACGCTCGCCGCGTCGCTGATGAAGGTGGCAAACGACATTCGCTGGCTCGCCTCAGGTCCGCGTTGCGGGCTGGGAGAATTGATCCTGCCGGAGAATGAGCCCGGGTCGTCAATTATGCCCGGCAAAGTAAACCCGACGCAGAGCGAAGCCATGACGATGGTTTGCGTGCAGGTGTTTGCCAACGACACCGCCGTTACCTTCGCGGGTTCGCAGGGAAATTTTGAGTTGAATGTCTTCAAGCCGGTGATGATTCATAATTTCCTGCATTCGATCAGGTTGCTACACGACGCGGCGCATGGGTTTGTCGAATACTGCATTCGCGGAATCGAACTGAATCGGGAACAGATTGATGAACATCTGCAGGATTCGCTGATGCTGGTGACCGCCCTTAACCCGCACATCGGCTACGACAAAGCGGCACAGGTGGCGAAGAATGCGCACAAGAAGGGTATCAGCCTGCGCGAATCAGCCGTCGCCCTGGGTTTCCTGAGCGGTGAAGATTTTGATAAGTACGTAAAACCGGAAGAGATGACACACCCGTGACCATTGCGGATTGCGGATTGATGATGGCGGACTTGCGATTAGCGTCTCGTCTGAATCGTCCTCATTTAGAACTACTTAGAATCACAAAACTCAAATCCGCAATCCGCAATCTAATATTCGAAATCATTTATGCCTGATCGAAACGATCGAGTGAAAGAAAACCTGCCCGGCGCTTACTACGTCGATTCGACCTGCATTGACTGCGATGTGTGTCGCGACACCGCGCCGGAAAACTTTTGCCGCTCCGACGCCAATAGTTATTCATTTGTTTACAAGCAACCACTAACTGAAGAAGAGCTGGCTGCGTGTGAAGAAGCAGTCCTGTGTTGTCCGGTTGAGGCGATTGGGAATGATGGGGAGCAGGATGCAACGGAATGAAACAAAAGAATTTGTCTTCCTCTACTCTCAGACCAGGATCGTCACCACTCCATCCCGAACCACAACTTCATACGTCGAAATCTTCTCCGTCACGGTAAGGCACTCTCCGGTACGCACGTCAAACTGCCAGCCATGCCACTCACACTCGATAACATGGTCGCAAAGTGTGCCCGAGGCCAGCGGCGCGCCTTTGTGGGGACAGAAGTTTTCGCTGGCATAAAATTCGCCATTAACGTGGTAGAGAGCGAGTTCACGCCCTCCGGAAAGTTCAATTGTCTTGCAAGTTCCCTCAGGTAAATCTTCAACGCGGCCTGCGTCCACAGCATTTCGGGTTTCGTTTGGTAGATCGGCTGCTTGATTGTGAGTATCGATTGATTGCACTTCTGAATCGTAACAAAACGGTATTTGAGAACCAAAATGCAATGAAGCAGGTCAGCAAGACTCCGTGGTCCGGCACGTTCTCTCGAAGCGCGCGAGAAGTTAGTCTTCGGCGCGTTAGATTGGGAACGAGGAAAGAGGAAGACAAATGAAAAGGAAACTAGTAACTGTTCTGGGAGCGTTGGCACTCTTGACTTTGTTTACAACGCACGTTCTTGCAAAAGAAGTGACGATTCAGGGCCGGCTGCAAAAGACAGTCGAATCCGGAGGCTGGGTCATTGCGGCTGCTGACCAGAAATATCTAATACTAAATTTGCAGCAGTTTCTACATGAGAAATGGTTTGCTGAAGGTGCTGAAGTTGAATCAAGCGGTGAAACCAGGCCCGATGTCATGACCACTTACATGGAGGGCACTCCTTTCGAAGTGCGTACCGTGCGCCCTTTAGCACAAGGCGGCTCCGGCGCCAGTCAGGCCGGGTTGATCGGTCTAACCAAAGTGTCCGTGACCGGCGACTCGATAGTTCAGGCACAACCGGACACGGCGATCCTGACCGTCTCGGTTGTTACTCAGGGACGCAACGCCATAGAAGCGCAACAGGAAAACGCGAATCGAAGTGATGCCGTAGTGAAGGCCCTGAAAAGTGCGGCTGGAGCCGGTGCGGAAGTAAAAACAAGCGGCTACAACCTGCAACCTATTAGAGTCTACAAAGAGGGCCAGCCTCCAACCATTACCGGCTACGAAGCTCGCAACAGCGTTACCGTCACTATGTCGGATCTAACCAGGGTCGGCACGGTAATCGACGCCACGGCCCAGACAGGCTCAAACGACATCGCAGGAATTTCGTTCACCCTTCGGAAGGATCGACCGGCACGTGATCAGGCCTTAACTGAAGCGACACGGGAAGCGCTCAGCAAGGCGCAGGTGATTGCAGCTGCGCTTGGTGGCAGATTGGTGCGCATCGTAGAAGTGCAGGAGGAAGGTGTGCAGCAGCCGCGCCCAATCTATGCAGACCAGTTGCAAATGAAAACAATGTCAGCAGCAGTTCCGACACCAATCGAGGTGGGTACTCTGGACATCACCTCGCGCGTGCAGTTGGTGGCGGAGATTGAGATTGCTCAGCGCTAAAGCAACGAACCCGGGTTCAACGGCGCAGTGAAATTACACTCTCCCCTTCGCTGTTCAATTTGAGGCTCACACGGATTTCCCTTATCCTGTAGCTATACTAATTATGCCAAAGTCGAATCGTGAGGTTGCGTTGTTGACCGTCGCCCGGAGAGTTAGACCTTCAGGCCGCTTGTGGAATCCTGCGGCCGATGTCTATCGCAGCGCCGACGGCTGGGTCGTGAAGGTCGACCTGGCGGGTATTTGTGCCGATGACCTGGAAATCATGGTCTACGACTCAAACCTTAGAATTCGCGGGTGCCGGCGCGACACGTTCGTTAAAGATGGGTTTTCGTATCAACAGATGGAGATTACTTATAGCCAGTTTGAGAAGACGATACAGTTTCCCTGTGATATAGAGCACGACTCGATCGAGCACGAATATCGTGACGGCTTTTTGATTGTCAACCTGCGCTGCGACTGATCCATGAGTCGATCAGGGCACCTAAACCAAAGAGACTAAGATGTCAGAGATACTGGAAAAAGGCGAACGTGGTAACAGACAAAGGCGAGCAGCCTGCGCCGGTTGAAGATCGGCCGGCAACAGATCGCAAGCCGGGCCAACCCTTCGAGATTGCGGTGCTGGCGTTGCAAAACACCACGCTCTTTCCGGAGACGGTAGTGCCGCTTGCGGTGGGCAGGCCGCGCTCCGTCGCTGCTGTAGAGGCTGCCCTGGCAACGGAAGAAAAGTTGTTAGCTTGCATCACCGTGCGCGCCGAGGTGACCAGCTCCAACCAGGATGCCGGAACCGCGGATCTTTATCAGGTAGGCACGCTCACCATGATCAAGCGGATGGAGCGTCTCGGGGAAACGATGCACATCATCGCGCAGGGAACGGATCGTATTAAGGTTGTCGAATGGAAACAAGAAGATCCACAACTGCGCGCGGTGGTAGAAATTCTGCCCGAAGTCGAGATAAAGGATTCGGAAGAAGTCGAAGCGACGAAACGCAATGTGCAGGCGATGGTGCAGGAAGCGCTGGCCCTGCTGCCCGGGGTTCCGCCTGAAGTCAGAGTTGCCATGCTCGGTTCAGTTGAACCGGTACGCCTCGCTTATTTTCTCGGGTCGATTCTCAATCTGGGGGTGGGGCAGGAACAGAAGATGCTGGAAGCCGATACGGCTGATGAGCTGCTGCGACTGGCGCACGCTTACCTCGCCCGGGAATTGGAGATTATTCAACTGCGTTCGAAGATTGCGACCGAAGCGCAGTCGGAGATGGACAAATCTCAACGCGACTACATTCTGCGTCAGCAGATGAAGGCCATTCAAAAGGAACTCGGCGAGGACGAAGGCGGCGAGCAGGCTGAAGCCGCACTTTTGCGCGAACGCCTGGCGAAGGCCAACTTACCTGAGGAAGTGCGGACCGAGGCAGAGCGGGAGCTGAAGCGACTGGAAAAACTTCCCGCTGCCGCACCCGACTACCACGTCATCCGTACCTATCTGGAATACGTACTGGAGTTGCCCTGGTTAAAGTCGTCTGAAGATAAGCTGGATCTCAAAGAAGCTCGAAAGGTTCTCGATGAAGATCACTATGGACTGGACGACGTTAAGGAACGCATTCTGGAATTTCTAGCAGTCATCAAGCTGCGACCTGACACCAAGAGTCCGATACTTTGCTTTGTTGGTCCACCGGGAGTAGGCAAGACATCGCTCGGTCGCTCAATCGCCCGCGCCTTGGGCCGTCAGTTTGAACGCATGTCGCTGGGCGGCATGCGCGACGAAGCCGAATTGCGCGGACACCGTCGCACTTACATCGGCTCCATGCCCGGTCGCGTGATTCAATCGATTCGACGAGCCGGAGTCAACAACCCTGTTCTTATGCTCGATGAGATCGACAAGCTCGGCAACGACTATCGCGGCGATCCCTCTTCGGCATTGCTGGAGATTCTTGACCCACAACAGAACAGCACCTTTCGAGACCACTATCTCGACCTGCCGTTTGACCTTTCGCGCGTGTTCTTCATCGCAACCGCGAATCAGCTGGGACCAATTCCGCCGCCGCTGCGCGACCGCATGGAAGTAATAGCCCTCGCCGGTTACAGCGACATGGAGAAATTGCAGATCGCCAAGCGCTATCTGCTGCCGCGACAGATCGAGGAGAATGGGCTCAAGCCCGGTCAACTTACCATCAGCGATGCGGCGGTCGAGTTGCTCGCCACGCGTTATACGCGTGAAGCCGGGGTGCGTCAGTTGGAAAGAAGCATCGGCAGCGTGGCGCGCAAAGTGGCACTGAAGATCGCGCAAGCCGAGGCAGAAGCGGTTAGCGTTGATGCGGACGACATCCACGACTATCTCGGCGCGCCGAGATTTTATCCTGAGCAGGCGCGTAAAGAGTTGCCGGCGGGCGTGGCCACGGGCATGGCCTGGACAGAGATGGGTGGCGAGGTGCTTTTCATCGAGGCTACTTTGCTTCCCGGTGGCCGCGGTCTGACTATTACCGGTCAACTGGGCGAAGTGATGCAGGAATCCGCGCGGGCGGCACAATCTTATTTGTGGTCACACGCTAATGAGTTTGGCATTAATGCCGAGATGTTCAAGGAATACGGAGTTCATCTGCATGTGCCCGCCGGGGCCATTCCGAAAGACGGCCCGAGCGCGGGGGTGACGATAACCGCTGCCCTGGCATCGCTCTACACGGGACGACGCGTGCGTCCCGATACAGCGATGACTGGCGAGATTACCCTTTCAGGTCTGGTGTTTCCGGTAGGCGGGTTAAAGGAAAAAATCCTGGCGGCTCATCGAGCCGGTATTCGGCGCATCTTGCTTCCTGCACGCAACGAAGCGGACATCGAAGAGTTACCGGATGATGTGCGTAAGGAATTGCAGATAGTGTTTGTAGGGCGGATTAGCGAAGTGATTGATGCGGCTCTCGAGGTTTTGGTGGCGAATCCGCCGCCTCCGCCAATCGTGAGCAGCGGGCACCCGGATGCGGTTTCTCGCCAGAACGAACCTAGTCAGGCGCAGTTAACCGTGAAGCAAGGTTAGAGGCCAGGGTTAGGATCTTAAAACGCAACTGAGCAATGGGACACTCCGCAATGGTCAGACAAAATCAGAACTGGGAGCGCTAGCGACCAGCTAAATAATTCACTTTACAAGGTCGTGGTTGTAGAGGCTTAGCCTGCAGTGGTTCGTCAGTTGGGCTTTTGGCTGGTCGCTGCGCTCCCAGTTCTGATTTTGCGTGGGCCACGTTGAATCTTTGTCCGGTCAACCACCGCTTTGAGGACTTCGTCGTGCTCACGCGTTTATAGGGCTCTCAAACTGAACCGGTCTGGCCCGAAGTTTAGAGTTCAAAATTTTATTTGCCGATCAACAAAGTACGCACCGTAAGGTTGAACTGTAAACAGCTTGAACAGGCTTAGAGAGTTTCAGCGAAAGGAAAAGGCGGGGATTGATGCCCCGCCTTTTGAGTTTTACGAACTGGACGGACAGGAATTTCTGTCCGACTCGTTACTGGCCAAACCGCTGACGATACTCACCTGAGTTGATGAATGCCTTGACCATTTCCGCCTGCGCGAAGTTTCCGTTGAACTGGTTGAGCTTCTGCAGCCAGAAGCGGAAACCGGATTCGTCGGGATCGCGCCGGAGATAGCCGAAGTATTCCATCATGACGAAGGTTTCGTTGAACTTCGCCCTCACGAATCGCCCGTCTTCCGCTATCTGACGCAGCACGGTTACCCGCGTCATCGAACCGTCGCCTAATCCGCTTACAAATGCATCGCGCTCGCCGGTGGTAAAACTGACACCAGTGTTGGCGATTAACTTGTCTACGTATGCTGTGTTTGAGAGAGCACCGTAAGTGGATTGAAACTCTGGACGCTGTACCCAGGCATCGACAAACGTTTGTTTGTTCGAAGCCAGTTGCTGCGCCCAGTCGGCACGCCCGACAATCACATCACGACCGACCAGCCTGGTGTCAGGAATGAACTCAGCATAGTTTGGACGACGGCCGTAACTAGCGCGGTAGAGCCCGTCAACGAACCCGCCAGTGTCCTGGAATTCAATCGAAAGGAAATAGGCTGCCGAGACATTAATCCGTTTGACTTCCAGGCAACTGGCGTTGGAACCACACTCCAGGATCTGATCGCTCCAGAAGTTGAACCCGCTTTCGTCAGGCTCACGATTTAGGAAATCGAGGTAATGCTGCCTGACAAAATACTCAGCCGTGTCAATCGGGTTGCCGCTTATCACGGCATCAAGCGCGCCCGTAAAGACGGCATCAGTTTTGGTGCCGAGCAGGGAGAACGAACGTTCCACCGGAGTGAAGTGATAGTTCATCAGCGACGGCGTCACGGTATAGAAGTTTTCAACCTCGGTGCCGGCAAATTGATAATTGCCACCGGCGTCGGTGATCGTTTTTGCGGTGCGCGCCCCGCTCAGGTTCATGGTTACACCGGCCAATGGTGCGCCATCCGGTGTAGTAACACGCCCACTGATTGAAGCCGGCGCCGCGGTGGGACCAACAATTACCTGGACGGTTGTAGTCTGACCATCGGGGTTAGTTATGGTGATCGTTTTGGTACCGGGCGTTGAGCCAACCGTTGAGACATTGATAGTCACCTGGGTCGGTGTGTTGAAGGTAATACTGTTAACAACAATACCCGGTCCCGAGGCGCTGATGTGCGTGAAGGGAGTGTGGGGCGCAGCCGGGTTGGGCCCGGGATCATAGAAACCTTGCCCGGCTGGTGCTGTTCCCGTCACCGTGACGTTGGTCGACGGATTATTCAGCTGAAGACCCAAAGGAGCTGCGACGTTTGTAGGCGGTGGCGGGGGCGCGATCAGTTTTACTGCTCGCACGCCGTAAGTATTTGTGCCATTGCAGTACTCCTGAATGGTCCACATGGTCATATCGTCTTTGGGATCCAGAGACGTGAATGAGTAATCGCCCCAGCGTCGACTTGGTCCACCCGGATCGCCGGGTGGGTTATAAGCGGTGGCACTCGCCGTGTAACCTGGCAATGCCGCCCCTCCAGGACCATCTCTTAAAGTTCCCAGCGTGTCTCCGGTAAGACGACCCGTGGTGAAGGCGTTAATACTCTCGTTTGTGCCCGCGATGCTGCAACCCAGGGCCGCATGGCCCTGGCCCGAAACCATAATGGAAGGGATCCAATAATTCCGCTGATTGGCGTTGTTAATGGCGTTGTTGTCGAACAAGGTGCCCGACTGCAAAACACCTGGTACTCCCGGGCTGATAACGTTCTGAAGCTCGTACCAGCGACCGGCGTTGCGGTTGTTTGAAGCGCCGGCGACACCCGTATTGTTAACGCCAATATTGTGCGCCGTCCATAACCTGCCGTTGCGTATGTGAGCGGCGTAAAGCCGATCGTCCAAACTGTCCAGCCTGCCTCCGTTACCGCCGGTGTTCCCAAGATGGGGAACCAAAACGGGGAAACTGGTGGGTAGCGGCAGCGCGATCGAAATATTGGCGCTGATCGTTGGCGCCGGCCCCAGGCTGCCGGGATTCGTTACGCGCCGTAGCATTAGCGTGTTGAAAGTCGCATTGTCAACGCCGATGAAATACCCTTCGGCGGTCACGCCGGTATTGGCGGGATTGTAATTATCAACGCCGCGCGGAGCGAACGGACCAGCGCCCGTTGGAGTTGCTACCAGACCGGAAAAGGCCCAAACAGTAAGCGGTGAACCTGTAAGGGAAGGAGCTTTAGGTATGACAAATCCCTTGGTGCTATTGAAGGCGCCTGCAAGCGTAAACATGTCGCCGCCTATATAGAGGGCGCTCGCGTCTATTCCCAACGACTCATAGTCAGTAAAGAGTGTTGCGTCGCCCTGGAATTGATACAAAGTCCAAACCGTGGCGCCGGAAACAGTGCCGTTGCTTGCCGCATCATTGACGGCCATTAGAACGCGGTTAGCTTTAGTTACCGCTCCTGTCGTAGCGTTCAAAGTCACATCAATGATGACGAGGAACCAGCGATTTGACAGGCGATCAAAACGCACTTGTGGATCCGAGGTGAAAGAAACTTCGCCGGCGCCCGGCGGTGTCATGACCGAAGCAAAAAACACATCGGAATCTACATTCACCACGCCATCAGCGACTCCGGTGGTTTTGTTAAAGGTGCGCATCCTGCCATTGAGAAAGACAAAGAACTGTGTAGGTCCGACGGCGCCCATGGTATCCGGGGGAAATGCTCCCGTTTCCGTGGGACCGGTCGCCCCGTCAAACTGCGTACCTAAAGTTTGCGGTCCTAGTGGAGCTAGATCACTCGACTGAGTTGACTGAGTGGTGTTTACCGGCAACGGCCATTGGTTGGCAGCCACCGTTCCCGGTCCGGCCGGGAGATCCGGATTTCGCGGCGATTCAAATTCCGGTTTTGTTAATCTGCGGTTAGTGGCGGGGCGAGCTTCCTGATCGGCTTTAATCTCACTCATACTCCGCTGTACGGGCTCGGCAATCATTTGGCCGGGAATAATGGACCCATCATCAGCTAATCTTGATTCCGAAAGGACCTGTGTATTCTTCGCTCTATACTTGCCCGAATTCCGGTTACGCGGCGAAGAAATGGTCGTGCGCTTTGCAGCCTTTTGTGCCGTAGCACTTCGGAGCAGATCGGGGATCGCAGCAGTAACGCCCATTAGCGCCAAAACTGCCAGTAAAACAAAAACTCGATTTCGCAACGTTTGGCGGCGAGTCGGAATACGAGGGGCTACCGAATACATGGCTTTACTCCTTGGTTACTTATTGATAACGGGATTCCGAGTCTTCAATAGTTACAAAAACCCTGACTCTTTTCAGACAACCAGATTATTTCTGGTAACACGTAACGGCTAAAAATTTAGATAGCAAGCACGACAGCTACTACTCAGCCTACGGGTCTCGTCAGGGTACAAAATCAGCAGTGAGCCTGTCGATTTCGTTTACTGAAATGTCAGTTGGTTGGACTAACGTGGAATTCATGCTCAGCTAAAAGAAGGTCCGTTCAATATCAAAATCTGAACCTCGCAAGAGAGCAATAGCGCATTCACCTGGAGTAGAGCTGTCGCGGTTTAGTAATATGCGGCAGCTTTCGGCAAATACCTAGGCGCAAGTTCCGGCAGGTGCCCCTGTGCAAACTCCGCTACAGCACTGCGCAGCGGTGCCGCACGGTTGACCTGGCGGCATACAAGTTGCCGCCTGCGCGGGCGTAGGGGCGACGATCGAAGTTACCAGCGGCACCGCTATAACCGCGGCCAATCCCAGTGTTCGCACCATCTGTCTTCTGTTCATGCCGGCAATGATAAAGGCCGGCTGTTCTATGCCCTTCTCAAGCAAATTATCTTTGGAGAACTGATCGACCGCATACCAAACCAGTTTCTCATCGACTGGGGTATCCAGATCACACGACAACGCCTTACAAGCCTCCGCTAAGGTGGTCTCGCCGTCACAATACTTCCATACCTTTACGGCGGTCTGATTCAGGCAGTGTGCCTTATTGGTGTTCTGATCATAGATCAGGATCTCACCGTCGACTTCCTGAATTATTAGTCCGGTTCTTCGCGCTTGCGGCATCTTTTCCATGTGCAGCTCCTTATTGCAATCCTGAAGACTACTCGTTGTAAGTTCCGAAAAAATCTAACCCGGAATGATTTAAACTAGTTCCGCCGATACCTTTGGCCTCCGGACTGCTAAATCCTTATCCGGAACCTACCTGGTTACATTTAAAAAAGCAGATATTATTGGTGCAACAAAACTGGTGTTCACTGATTAGAGACGATGGCCTGTACGAGCGTTGATGACAATATCTCGCAGAGGCGAACTAGTCAATAGCCAGCTTTGTTTTTGTCTGGAAATGGGACAACCCGGTTCTTCAGTGTCATGAAAATTGAGACCTCTCCTAAGTCTTAGATTGTGATGCGCCGGCGGATACACAAACACAGTGCAGCCGGCATCTTGAGCAGGTGGAAATTCCAGCTGATCGGAAAAAACAAAAAAGATCGGAAATCAGACTTTTTCTACCTAATCTTCAGCGACGGATCGCCAAAGAAGATCCAGGTGCGTTTCACGTCGATGTCGAAAGTCGCGCCTTTGGCGATCTTGATCGCATCACCGAGCGCCATAGGAGAGCCGGAATAAAGCTGAGCATATAACTCTTCGCCCATCTGATGCTGTCCCTGGGCGACTGTCAAACCGGAGGAGGCAAAGGCGGCGACCGCGCCTCCGTTAGGCGCTTTCAACAACGCTTCAGATAACGAGAGCACAACAGGATCCTGGAAGTAACCGTTGAGGCAATCCATCACCACCACGAACGAAAGTTTGTTGGTTCCATTGGTTAGAGCAAGAGCGTCGGGAGAAGTAAACAACGCGGCGCCGGTCCAGACGTCTACATTTCCGTGGCCTGAGTAACTTACCAGCGAGGGTCCAGAATTGAAGCCATTAACAATGTCAGCCTTGGTCAATGTTTGAGATGGAACTCCCGGCGGCTGTGGTGCGCGGTTAAGTCGTTGCACGCTCATAGTGGCAGGCAGCAGACTTTGAAATACATCGTTGGTCGCGGCGAAACCGAAAGTATTAAATTCATCTTCATCGGCCACCAGCATAGCGCTTTGCGGCTGTGGCTGCGGCACGAAATTGACTATCTTGGAAACGACCAGATTAGCCTCCGCCACAGTCCTGAACGGCAAACGGCCTACCGGAATATCCGCGATGCCGTCGGGAGTGTCACCGGGTCCGCCGTGGAAATCCGCCATCCAATCATCGCTTACGGTTTCGCTGAAGGTCGCATCGACCAGCTTCGTGGGCACGAAATCGAAATCCCCGAGGTGCTGATAATCTCGCGCATCAAAGGAAGCGTCGCCGGCAAATATTATGTAGAGCGGCTTAGTCACCCAGTTTGGCGAAGTCAACGCATGCGAGAGGAAGTCCTTTATTGCCTGGGGTCCGTGCACCCCATAACTAAACTCATCGTAAATGTCATCAACGTCAACGACCGCTACAATTCTGCCTTCGCTTTGTCTCTTACTGACCAGCGGCGCCAGGCTCGCAATAAAGTTTTTATGCGCGATGATCAGGAAATCAGCGCCACTGGTAAGAGGAGGCGTCAGATCTCCCTGATTAAGACTTGACGGCTGATTCAAAGAGAGAGCGGCCGGTTGATCAAATTGACCCTGCGGAAACGCGTACAACAGGCGCTGCGGCTTGGAGCGAGATTCGTTCACAGGCACCGTGATCGCGTATCCCAACGCACTCGCCTCGGACGCCGGTTTACTAATCCTGACATTCAGAGGATCTGTGTAATCGATCAGTCGGACTGATGGTGACGCAAAGGCATCGACCTTCACTGATTGAGTACCGCGGAGATTAAATTTCAAGGAGTTGCTGTCAGCCTTAAAGGTGTGCGGGTAGGTCAAACGAACATAATCGACAATGCAAACTTCGCCGGTTGATGTTTTCGTAAAGGTCAGGCTGTTGTTTCCGTTTTGAAGTTGCGAGATCGGAATCGAGAAGTTCCGCACCGGATGTTCCAGGGGCGCGAAGTCCAGCGATCCGATCGTGACGCCGTTGAATGCCACGCTGACTGAATGGCTGGCGCCGGTAAGTGTATTCAAAACGCCCTGCAGAGCAAATTCAAGCGTCGCTGATCCAGCGGCGGTCAGGTCCGGATTTGAAACTACCAATGTCTGGGTAACGGGAGTGGTGGAGATCACGCGTCCGAAGAAGTTTTCCTGATCGCCATTCAACAGGTTGGAGAAATAAACCAACCGCTCCTTAACCTGAATTGTGTAGTCATAATTTGGCAGCGCTGCAGCCGCGGCCGGCAGAGCATGGCTGTGTTCCTGCTTAGGCTGGCGCTTGAGAGTGCGACGAGTCCGCTTGCGAGCACGCGAGCGCTTGCGCAACTGACGAGCAGCCTTGAAAGCGGGTCGCGGCGAAGACGGCGAGAGCTTGGGCGCGGGAATAACCACCGCGGGAGGATTAGGCAAAGCAACCGAGCCCGCACTATTAAGGCCGCGATCGCTTGTAGCTGACTGCCGCTCAGATTTTGCCGCCGGCGAGTTATCGGCAACCGGGTCCGCGCCAGGCTTTGCATAATCAGTCGAATAATCGTGAGGGGCGTTGCCGGCGTCAGAATTTATAAGCGATGGGTTGCCTGCCGGACGCTCTTTGGCCTCCCGCTTCTCTGGCGCATTACGCGGCTCCAATGAATTCATCAAATAACTCAGGTCGTTTTGTGCCCAACTATAAAAGATCGGTTCACTTAACCCCGGACCTGCGGAGCCTGGCGCGGTCGTTGGCCCGGGCAGATCGTTAACCGGAGTCGGCGAAGGCACCGGAACCGGTGGAGTCGAGCTTGGGCCAGGGGGACGGTGGATCGCCGTTAAGCTGAATTCCGCCAATGACGCGTTTACCAGGAGTGGTTCCCGCGATCAGGTAATAGATTTGTTTGTCGGTCGTCGTCGTGTCGAGACCGCGCCCGTAAAACTCGATGTAGTCACTGCTACCAAACGGACCGCTGAACTGACTGGTATTAATCGCAACTTCATTCCCGTCAACAAACAGGCGGAGGTTCCTGATGTCTACGACTGGGTTGAAACCGGCAGCGACCATCTGTGGCTGCGTTACTCGATACCAGCCATCCTTAGTGATAGCGATCTTCAAAGCGGTCTGCGCCGCTATTTCCCACTGCGTTTCAATGGCACCGGTTGCGAGATTAGTCTGCTGCGCCTCCTCGAACGGATAACGTTTTTCAAAAGTGTCCGCACTTTCGTTCGCTGCCGCGCTGACCGCTTGAGGCGCCTGGTCAAACTCGGAAAGAGTCTTGCTGCCAACCGGCACGATCGCGTTGTGCATGCTTGCCGCGCCGTAAACATTGACCGATTCGATGAAATAGGTTGAATCCGCCACGCCGCCACGATCAAACCAGCTATACGAATAACCCCCAGGCCTTTGCGCGGGTGTGCCAGGCGCAAACAATGCGCCAGGAATGATTTCTTTATTGACGCGGGTGCGCAGGCCGTCTTTTAAGCGATAGACGTTGAATCCAAGATTGTCGGGAACGGAGTTGGTAGTCCAACGCAAAAGAACACCCGCCCTGGTCGCGGTTGCGCTTGACGATGTCAGTGTCAGCTCGCTGTTTTGGGAATCCGCCTGGCGTGTGCTAAATCCAGTGGAGCGAGTTGGAGGTTTGCTGGTAGAAGCGATCGCGAATGCAAAGCTCGCGAGGACTACTGCCAGGGAAACGGATAAAGCCAGCAGGCGTCGAGCCAGGCTCAAACGTGGGGAACAACACATCATTGGCGCTGAATTGTAAAAAAGACGACTAGACGGTGTACGACTATTGCAAATTATTATCGGGATTGGCGACTGGGCATTTTATACCACATTCCCACCGCAGACAGTAGGTTCGAAGAGGAGAGACGAAACTTAAAATCAGGAGCAGGCGGCTACTCTTTTGGAGTGCGGCGACCTGTCGCCGCTTTGGTCCGCGGCGGCTTGACGCCGCAAGGCTGCGTTAGTGGCAACGTGACCAAAGGTGCGACAGGTCGCACCTGACCAAAGCGCTGACACCGGTCCCCAGCCGGGCAGCCCGGCTGGGGTGGTTGTAAGGTCAGCGCACTCCAAAATTACTAGCGCATCTACACTAGCGCGGGAAGCGGTCGCGGTATTCACCCGAGACGATGAACGCTTTAACCATTTCCGCCTGTTCAAAGTTGCCGTTGAACTGATTCAGCTTGTTCAGCCAGAACGCGAAGCCGTTGGCGTCAGCGTCACGTCGCAGGTAGCCGAAGTATTCCATCATCACAAACGTTTCGTTGAACTTCGCGCTCACGAAACGTCCGTCCTCCGCAATACTCCTGAGCGCCTGCGCTCGCGTCATTGAGCCCGCAGCCAGTCCATTTACCAATGTATCGCGTTCAGCCGAGGTGAAGCTCACTCCGGTGTGCGAAATTAGCGTGTCGACATAATCTGCATTCGACAGACTGTCGTACGCCGCGTGGAACTCCGCTCGATTGACGAAGCTGTTAACAAACGTTTCCGTGTTGCTTGCCAGCAAGGCTTCCCAGCCGTCGATGCCCACCCGCACCCCGTTCCCAACTGTCCGTGTGTCTGGCAGGAAGTGCGCGAAATCTGGACGAGCCCCGTAGGCGGCGCGGTAGAGTCCATCAACCAATCCGCCGGTCCGCTGGAACTCAATCGAGAGGAAGTAGGCAGCCGAAACGTTCACGCGTTTCCGCTCGATGCAGCCCTGGTCAGTGCCACATCCGATTATCTGATCGCTCCAGAAGTTGAAGCCGGCTTCATCCGGTTCGCGATTCAGGAAATCAAGGTAGTGCTGCCGCACGAAGTACTCGGGCGTGTCTAAAGGATTGACCAGTCCACTGCTCGCCGCAGTCGCGCTGAAGGTTGCTTCGGTAGTCTGTCCCACCAGACTGAACGAACGCTCAGCCGGACTGAAGCTGTAGTTGGCGCGCGCAGGCGTGACCGTGTAGAAGCCGTTGGTTTCTACATTGTCGAAGCGATAGAAGCCATTCGCGTCGGTGATGAACTTGCGGTTTTGTGTTCCCTGCAGTCTCACTACCGCGCCTTCCACGGGCGCGCCCTTATCGTCAACTATGCGGCCAGTGATAACCCCGTTGGAGGCCGTAGGCGCCAAGGTTGAGTTGAAAGTCCAAGGCGAGAATTGCGTGACACCCGTTGCCTCGAGCCAGTTGTTCACGAAGTCAGAACTGGTCGGAAGCACGGGTTGCCAGCCGATCCCACTGGTGAAGCGCCTGAAGATGAAATTCGGGCCTTCGACATTGCCGTTCAATTCCGAGTCCAGATAGTGCAAGCGCAAAGTGCCGGTGAAACCGGCCGCGCTCGGCGTGATCGTGTAGTAGCGCTGTACCGCGGTTGGGAATCCTTGCGTGCCCGTCGGCACTGAACGGGTCAAGTCGACCACGATGTTTGCCGGCGCTGCGCCCGCCGTTACCTGGATCGTATTGAGTGGGTTTCCGAAGCTCAGCGCTGCCGCCGCCGGTAACAAAGCCAGTTGCGCTGCACGCGTCCGTTAACATCGAAAGTGCCGCTGGAGCTGCCTGCGACGTGGCTGCGTCAGCGTCCTGGTGGCAGCCACGGTAATGTCACTGCTTGTCAGGGCCAGAACGCCATTGACCGTGTTGTCAAAGCTCATGGCGAGCCCGCTTGCATTAGCGTTCGTAAGGTTATTGAAAGTGGTCGCGGTGGTGCCACCTATCGCCTGACCCCCTCCGCCGTCAAAAGTCACCGTTCCCGTTCCCGGCGTAAACACTCCGCCGTTGTTGGTCCAGTTGCCGGCAACGGTGATCGCGGTTGCTGTACCCGCCGAAAAAATGCCCTGGGTCAGAATCACATTACCGTTGATATCCAGCGTAGTCGTGCTACCGCCCACAGTCACAGCTATGCCCACCGTCTTATTCACTGTGAGGTTGTCGAAAGTCTGAGTGTTTGCCGTGCCGTTGATGCTCTGAGCAGCACCACCATTGAAGTTCACCGTGTTGCCATTGGCTGTAAACGTACCACCGTTGTTTGTCCAATTTCCGGAGACGTTCATCGTTGTCGCGTTAGTACCTTGCAACGTTGTGCCGCTATCGATCTGTACATTGTTGAAGGTGCTGGCGCTAATGAACGTGCCCCCCTGCACGCGCATCAAACCGCTGACCGCAAGCGTGCTGCCTGCAGCCGTCACATTACCGGTGCCGGTGTGATTGATGGTCAGGTTATTGAACGAGGTGTTCCCCGCTAGCGTTTGTGTGTTATTCGCGCCATCAAAAACAACAGTGCCTGCTCCTGGCGTGAACGTCGCATTGTTGGTCCAGTTGCCGCCAACGTTAATGGTAGTGGCTGTGCCCGCCGCAAAAGTGCCGGCTGTTAAAGTCACGTTACCGTTGATATCCAACGCAGTCGTGCTGGCCGCAACGCTCAGAGTGCCCCCGCCTTTGTTGACGGTGAAGTTATTGAATGTCTGAGTCGTAGACGTGCCACCGATTGTTTGGGCCCCGGCGCCATTGAAGTTGACTGTGTTGCCGTTGGGTGTAAACGTGCCCCCATTGTTAGTCCAGTTGCCTGAGACACTCATGGTCGTCGCGTTCGAGCCCTGCAGAGTTTGACCGCTGTCGATCTGCACGTTGTTAAACTGACTCGAACTGATAAATGTGCCGGATTGAATTCGGAGCAAGCCGGTTACGGTCAGCGTGCTGCCACTGGCATCGACATTGCCAGCGCCGGTGTGATTGATGGTCAGGTTGTTGAACGTAGTAGCTCCCGACAATGTCTGTGCAACTCCGTTTGCATTGAAGATCACCGTGCCGGTTCCGGCCGTGAACGTTCCGTTGTTCGTCCAGTTACCGCCCGATTCGTTAATCGTCAGCAGGGTTGCGCCCGGGGCGAAGGTGCCCTGGGTAATAGTAAAGTCCTTATTGATGGTCAGAGTGGCAATCAAGCCGCCACCGCTCAAGGTCCCTGCAGTCTTGTTAACCGTAAAATTATTGAAAGCCTCGGCGGTTGCTGTGCCGTTCAAACTCTGCGCACCGGTGCCATTGAAAGTAACGGTGTTGGTGCCAGCACCTGGGGTAAACGTAGCCGTATTGTCGAGAGTCCAGTTACCGCCGACGTTAACGTTTGCCGCCGTGCCGACGTTGAAATTGCCGGAAGCAATATTCATGTTGCCGTTAAGGTTCAACGTCGTGGTGCTGCCGCCAACGCTCAGCGACTGAGCACTCTTAGTCACCGAGATGTTGTTGAAAGTCTGAGTAACGGCGGTGCCCGTGATTGACTGTGGAGCTGCACCATTATTGAAGACCACTGTCGAAGTACCAGGCGTCAAGGTTCCCCCGTTGTTAGTCCAATTGCCGGCCAGGTTGATCGTGACTGCAGCCGGGGCAAAGGTTCCCGCCGTGAGAGTGATTCCGCCGCTGACCGAATAACTGGTTGCGCTACCGCTATTGGTTACCGAACCACCACCACTCTTGTTAATTACCAGATTGTTGAAAGCTTGAAGAGTAGCGGTGCCGTTGATATTCCGGGCTCCGGAACCGTTGAAGTTGACCGTACCTGCGCCGGGCGTAAAGATCGCGCCGGTGGCCACGGTCCAATCTCGCGTTTGCATTAATCGTCGCGGGCGCTGTGACGGTACCGGCGGTCAAGTTGAAGTTGCCATTGAGATCCAGTTGCGTAGTGCTGCCACCAAAACTCAACGCCTGTCCACGTCTTGCTAACCGTAAGATTATTGAAAGTCTGACTGGCAGCAGTACCGTTGATCGCTTGACCGGCTGTGGTGCTGTTAAAGGTAACGGTACCGGTTCCCGGCACGAACCCGCCGGGCCCAATATTGTTCGTCCAGTTCCCGCCGATATTGATATTGGCGGCCGTGCCCGGCGAAAAAATACCGGCGGTGAGTGTCAGGTTGCCGTTGATATTAAGGGTGGTTGTGCTGCCTCCTACCGTGAGTGAGGTATTGTTCATCACGATATTATTAAACGTTTGAGAGGTCGCGGTGCCGCCGATAGTCTGCGCGCCGGAACTGAACGTTACCGTTGCGGCGCGCGGATTGAAGTTGGCGGCCGCCACGTTGTTGGTCCAGTTACCCGCGTTGTCGATGTTGAAGTTGCTGGCAGATGCGTCCAGCGTTGCTGTTCCGTTAATCGTCAACGAGGTGGCGATGGAAATCGCGCCGGCTAACGTCTTCGTGCCCGAGCCGGAAAGAATCAGATTCCCATACTTCTGGGCGCTATTAAGCGTAGCGACCGTTTGATTGGTTCCGTTGTACTCAATGGTGCTGGTCGCGCCTATTGAATGGGTTGAGAAGTTTGAGGGCAGTGTACCGGTACCGCCAATCCTCAGCGCGGCGCCATTGCTTACAGTCAGCGTTCCACCCGCCGCGGTTCGGTTCGCAAGAAATCCGACTAAATTAAAGCTGCCCTGGGTAACTGTCAGGTTGCCGGCGATGGGCGTGTTGACCCCAAGCGTCAAGGTGCTGCCGCCAGTTTTGTTGACCGTCAGATTGTTAAAGGTGGGGGAAAGACTACCACTGATGCTTTGCGCACCGGCGCCGTTGAAGTTGAACAGGCCGGTGCCGCCATTAAACGAAGTTCCGGCAGTATTGTTAGTGGTGAAATTACCGCCAATGTTGACCGTGCCGGAGCCGGCATTGAACGCACCCGGAATAATGTTGTTCCCGGATGGGCCAAGCGCAAGATTGCCAGCCACATTCATCGTGCTGTTGTTGCAATTGAAGGTGCCACCCCGAATGTCGATATTGGTTGGGTTTAGGGTGCTCCCGGCATTGTTGGTCCAGATGCCACCGCCATCGACGCCCACCGAGCCGCCGATGGTGACCTGAGTACCGGATACATTGACTGGGCCCGAATTCGAGACACTGCTCCCGAATGGCGCTGTGTTGCCGGTAAATGTGACGGCGCCACTCGACCCGTCGAGCAGCATTCCAGGTCCGCCGCCAACATGGATTGCTCCGCCCTCCGTTACCGCGGTGTTATTGGTGAAGGTGGTTGAGGCCACGGTGAGCGTGCCGGTCTGCAGGGCGAGGGCCCCGGAGGTCGCTGACGCCGTATTACCCGTGAAAGTCCCGCCCGAAAGGTTCACCGTCGTCGAAGCCAAATTGCTATTTGACATCGTGAGCCCGCCGCCGTGGTTGACTGCTGTATTGTTGATGAACGTCGAGTTTGTCAGCGTCAAAGTGCCGACGAGACCGTTCGTGATGAAATCTGACGCGTCGTAAGCAAGACCGCCACCGCTAGTGACGCTCTGGTTGAAATCAGTCGCACCGACGCCACCGAAAGTGGTGCCGGTTATGTTCGTGTTACCTCCAGTAATATTGATGGCGCCGCCACCAAGACTGCCCCCTCCATTTAGTGTGAGGAGGTTGTTAACAAGCAGGCAATTTGTAACTGTTGTGGTATTGGTATTTCCACCCAGGAACATCCCGGCGCCGCCTATATTTTGATTGATTTCGGTATACCGGCCGCCAGCCGCTTTCAAGCCCGATATCGTGAATACGAATCCCGCCGCGCCGGTTGCATTATCCACGAGGACGCGGTCAAAGGTCGTCTGCTGAATAGTAGTGCTCCCCGAACCGGCTCCATTGATGGTAGTGCCGGACGCATTTACATTTAGATCTCCGATCAATGGATTGAAGCTAACGAAATTGCGATCATTAGCATCACCGGCGATCGTAAGGTTGAAGGTGCCCGCCGGGATCGTGATCGTGCTTCCCGGGTTCGCATTCGCCACCAGCACGGCTCCGCGAAGGCTGCAATCATTGGCCCCCCCTGTACACGCCGCCGCGCCGCTGCCTGCCACGGTTACAGCCGGATCGTCGTTGCGATCAACGGTGGGAGTTGCAGTGGGAGCTAATGGAATTATCGTCGGCGAGGCACTCCCTGCCTTCACCACTATCAGATCGCGGTAACCATTCAACTTTTGTGGCAACGCCACAAAGGCAGCGGGGGGTTCATCAGTATCGACACTGTTAGAAACTAAGTCGTTCGTCGCGCTCAGACTCGCAACTTTCTCGTTGTTCTGATGCACAAGGTTTAGTTTGCCGGCTGCGACGTCTGAAATCAGAATCTCATCCGTCTCACCATAGGAAATGTGCGACTTCTGGAAAACAGTCTCTGAAACTGATGCGCTACTCGGATATTCCCGGGCAGTGTTCCAGGACACGGCATCGCCGGGTTGCCAGGACGCCACTGTCTCGGCGTCCACGGTAAAGCGTTTATTAATTCCCTGTCCTTTTGAGCGCTTCGCAAGTTCCTGATCGGTAAATGGTCGTGCGTCTGATCCGGCTCGGTCCAGGATATGGACGGTACCGTCATCCGAAAGCGCGGCTATCTGATAGTTAATTTGACGATTCCAAAGGAAAAAACCAACGGCCAGATCTCGGGCGTGGTAGCCCGAGCTAATGCGTTCGATACGCATTTGCGGATTAACTTCTTGTTTGCGACTCCAGCCGTGAATGATGGCGATCTCATCGCCTTCGGCAACAGCAATGTCCCGAAATGGATCGTCGTCGAGTCGCTCGATCTGCATCGCTGACGCGGGCGCACTTAGGTGAACCGTCAGTGGCTCACCAGTCAAACCAGGGCGGCCGTCGAAGATCAGCACTGCAGCGCCCGACGGGCCGTTCACCCCAATGGCCACCTCAGGCCAGCCGTCCGCCACGCGGAACTCCCCGGTCGCCAAGCTCGTCACCACTCCAGGCAGCGAGATCTGTTCGGGAGCGTTAAGCGCGCCGCGGCCGTCTCCGGAGAGAAGATAGAGACCGCCACCACGCGTGCCCACCAGAACGTCTTTGCGATTGTCGTAATTGAAATCGCCGACCTCGAGAAAGTCGGGACTCTCCGGAACCAGATAAGTCTCGACAGCCGGCAGCAGTGAATCGGGATTGTAGCCTTGCTGCATCCGCAAGAAGATTGAGTCGTCTTTGGGCGCGAAGGCCTCCGGGTTGCCGTGCTGGACGGTGACGATTCCCATGCCATTGTAGGCATAGCCTGTGATCAAGTCCGGCACCGCGTCGGCAGCCAGAACAGTTGATGCCAACGATCGAGGCTGCGCCTGACCGGATTGCAACGCTGCCGTCAGATTTTGCTCACCGCGATAATCCACGCGCAGCCCGACGCCCGTCCCTAAAGTTAAAGTATTGCTTGCCCTGTCCGGCAGCCTGTACCGTAACCGATTGCCGCCGCACGCCTTGGAATCAACATGCACGTACATCGCGAAAGGTATGGAAGCCGTCAGCAATACAAACCAAAAGCAGTTTGATCGCTGCCCAAGGTGTCGAGGAAAAGTTTAAGTCACGCGCGTCACGGGCGGGGTTCTTAACGGGGTACATCGAGGGATTCTCCTGTTCTGGGTAGCGGTAGTTATTAATTTCCGAGCGATCGTGCGGTCAGAGGACTCGCGGGTGTGAATATCCTGCAAATACGTCGGTATCGATTCGCGACATACTTTACGTTGGGCTCGGTGCCGCGGTCAATAGTGTTCAGTCCCGGAAACCGTTCGTCGTCAAGCAAATCTCCAGCGCCGGTATTAACCTCTGATTGAAAATTCTTTGTTGGGAGAGACACCAGTCGGTCAAAACAACAATAGGGGCGCAGATCTTTCTGCGCCCCGCAAGTTGTAAAAACCCGAATCGACCTGTGATTCAGTTGCCACAGTCCGGCGCTGTATCGTTAGTGATAGTCCAGGTCACGTTATCGTTACAAGCCACTACCTGATAGAGAAAGCAGCCGTTCTGATCCTCGGCAATGATCTTTACACCGGAACCGCTGCAAGACACGTTGTCGAGAGTAAAAGACCCGCCGCCCGGAGGAATCGAGCCGTTTAACTGATCCGGTCCCCAGTTATCCTGGTTGGCAGCTGAAACGTAAACATGTCTAATTGCGCGACTGGAGTTGTTTGCGATTGTGACTCTCGTGGCAGCAGCATGCGCATTCGAAAGCAGAGGCAGGCATGCAAATATACCAAAAAGAATCGTAAGGATCGGGAGACGTTTTGACGTAAGCGATGAAGTCCTCATGTCAGCTACCTTTCTCAGTGAGATCGACCCGAAGCAAAATATTACGGACACGCGCTGTTCACCGTGTATCCGGGGCCGGGACCATTTACGGCGGAGCCACCGCCTTGGCTTATAGGCACAGACACCGTCGCCGTTGCCGTTGTGGTATTCCCCCCCGAATCCGTAACCTTGAAAGTAATCGTGTAAACGCGCCCGTTAAGATCACCGTCGCGCTCAATGCGGAGTTGCGTCGACTTACAGTTAGCAGCAATCACAATATCGTTCAAAGTGGTGCCATCTGCGCCAAGAGGATTGTCTTCCGGCTCATCGCTGCTGACGCTGGCGATCACGATACTGCTCGTCAGATCACCGTCGCAGCCGGAGGCGGTGGCGCCAAAGTCTGCCGCGGTGAAAGTGTGGTAAGAGTGGTTCGGGGCCCACATGTTTATGTTAGTCGTAGTTAATGTGATTACCGGCGGTGAACCTACTGTCAGCGTTGCGCTCTGTGAAGCGCTGCCGCAACTGCCGGTCGTCGTGACTGCCACAGTGTGATTGCCGGAACTGAGCGAACCGGTCGGCACGCTTATCGACGAACTGTCGCCATTGAACGGTAAACCGTCCAAAGTCCAGGCGTAGTGGAATGGACCGGTGCCGGATGCCGTGGTTGAGAAGTTAGCGGTCGCGCCCTTACAAACTGTCTGGTCTGCAGGATCAGTTGTGGCTGTAGGCGCTTGCACCGTCAACGTCGCGCTCTGTGAAGCGCTGCCACAACTGCCGGTCGTTGTTACTGACACAGTGTGATTGCCAACGCTGAGCGAGCCGGTCGGCACGTTGATGCTCGCGCTGTCGCCATTGAAGGGCGAGCCGTCTAGTGTCCAGGCGTAATCGAAGGGACCGGTGCCAGACGCCGTGGTTGAGAAGTTTGCGGTTGCACCCTGACAAACCGCAGCATCTGCCGGATCAGTGGTAGTGGTGGCCGCCCCCACAGTAACCGTAGCAGTAACTGTTTGATTGTCGCCCGTGACGTCAATAAAGGCCGTTCCTGAAGCGGCGCCCGTGAATGTCGCTGACGCCTGGCCGTCTACGAAATTCGCGCTCACCCCGGAAAGGCTACCGACCGCCAGCGGAGTGTTAATAAATGTCGCGGGGAATGCCGGTAGACCATTTAGCTCAACAGTCAAATCCGGACCGGCGCTTCTCTTTTTGATGTCTGCGGTGATAGTAGACGTATCACCCACGCAAATCACATTGGGAATCGCGCTCGCTTGAAGCTGCAAATATGTCAGCGGCGTGATATCACCCGAAGGGCTGGAAAAACGTCCCGGAGCTGGTCCAGTATTGATGCCCCACCAGTCGTCATTTGCGGTGAGCGTGCCTGAAGTGCTGAAGATGTCGCTCCCACTCGCAGCGGTGTTTCCCACCAATCGGGAGTACTGGACGTTTGCTGCCGTGCCACCGGAGTAAATAGCGCCCCCAGCGACCGTAGCAGTACCACCTGTGAATGAACTGGTGATAACTGCGAGCGGCCCGCCACTTTCAACCAAAATCGCACCGCCGTTTCCAGTAGTAGCGCTGTTGCTCTGGAATGAAGAACTCGAAACGCTGTAGGTGCCGAGGCCGAGATTGAAGTCGAACAGGTCAAGTGCACCACCACCACCGCCACTCGCGCTATTATTGCTAAACGTCGAGTTGGTTACAGTCAACACGCCGGCTGACGGTGTTCTCGCAAACGGGTCCCCTGCCGAATACCCTACGCCGCCACCACTGCCGCTCGTCGAGTTACCACTGACTGTAGTGCCGTTCAGGTTCAGACTGCCGCCGGTAAAAGAAATTCCGCCACCACCAAAAGTGCCTGCGCCGGTCGCTGAATTACCGGAGATTTCAGAATTGGTCACCGTCAAAACGTTATCAATGGAACCCGCGATAATCCCGCCGCCTCCGACCCCGGTCGTCTCATGTCCGCCAGAAACGGTGATGCCGGAAATACTAGTTACAAAACCAGCGTCAAGAAATGGATTCACTTCGATTGCGCGATCGTTTGGCTGCGTCTGTTGAATGATTGTAGTAGCGGCGCCAGCACCAACGATGGCTGTATTGGTCGCGGTGATATCCAGATCACCAATTGAATCGTCACCATTAAAGCCTTCGCCGCTGCCACTAATGTTTAGTTGATACGTTCCCGCGGGAACGTTAATGGTGGTGGCGGGATTGAGGTTCGCAAAAGCAACTGCGCCTCTCAGACTGCAATCGTTGGCCGCAGCGGTGCAGGCCGAAGCCGAGAAATTGTCGTCCGTCCTATCGACCGTAATACTAGCAACTAGAGGCGCTGCTATCGGGCTGGAGTGCAAACTACCGCTAGATGGTCGCATGCTAACTCGGTGATTCGTACGCAGTCCCTCTTCCCGCGAACGGTTCGCTGGGCTCGAATGAGACGACACAGAAACTACGAATAAGGTCGCCGTACTTACGGCGAAGAGTGCGACGATCGACAAAACCCTGTGGGTTTTGCGCGCGGTTCGAGAGTTAGCTCTTCGAGTCTGAGAATCGAGCATTAGCGACCTCCTCAACGTATGCGATATGAATATCCGAGGTTGCCCAAATCAGGAACTAAACGTTCAGGAAAGACCATTGAAGTTTTAGTCGCGGGGCGAATTTATTCGAGGAACGTGAAGTCCTGAATGTCGACTGCTCGCCAACGCTGACCAGAAACACAAAAGCGTTTCTGGCCCCGTGCCATATCCGATAAGCCCGCTGCAACCTCGATTTTTAGTTACGCGGCGGAAAAACGCCTTGTAAGGCAATGCAAAAGTTAAGCGTCAAGTAAGGCTGCAAATTATTGTGTGGTAGGCCGCCTCCGGTGATCGCCAGTGCATTCGGATTCACAGCACCTGTCGCCGGCGTAGCATAAAGGTTCAAGGATCCTCGACCAGCCGGCGATACAGCCCAAATATTGCCTACGGGAGTTGTTGAACCACCGCCCGAGTTTAGACACCTTCCGCTGGTGTGCGCGTGCAGAGGCATTTCCGTGTTCAGCAACGTTACGCTTGTCTCGCCCCCGCTCTCTCCCAGAAAACGGTCGCTCAACCCCTGACCCTGACCCGAATGCATCTGCTGCCATTCCCTGCAGATCGGGTAGCGCGAAGGTGGACTTGCCGTCGCCACCGTAGGTTGTCCCCAGCAATGAAAAGAGCGCTGTGTTCTGACTTAAGGGTAACAGTTGTCCGTCACACTGGGCCCAGCCGGTCGGCGCAAAGTTGCAGGCCCAGATTCTAATTTCCGCCACAAAGGGACTAGCCATTTCTTCTTCTCCTTAGTTTCTCGAAGGGAAAGCGCCTGAAAGGCAAATACAGTAATTGAGCACCAGGAAAGGCGAGCGGTTTTCATGCGGCTGGCTACCTCCGACATTCGTAGTGGTCGCCGGCGACATTGGAGTGTTCCCCTGTCCGGTTGCGAAAACAGTTTTTCCGCTATTGGCCCAATAATTACCGGCTGGCGTCCCGACTGTAGCGTTAGCGTTAGCCCCGACCACGGCGTTGTTGCCGGTGAGGGGGTGAGTGTGCGTAGGCATTTCAGACGTAGTGAGCGTGTGAACCTCCTCGCCTCCAGCCTGTCCCTGGGTAAAGCCACCGCCCACATGAAACGGAACACGGCCACGAAGATCAGGCAGTGCAAACGTGGTCTGCCCATTGCCTCCATACATCGTCCCGAGTAAAGAGAACAACGCCTGATTCTGATTGATTGGCAAAAGCTGCCCATTGCATGCCGCCCAACCCTTAGGCGCGAAGTTAAAGGTAAAGATTCTGATTTCAGAAAGCCATGGTGTGCCCATATCGTCGCTCCTTATTAGTTCCGACTCATCATTAGTTTCGACTCATCGTTTCAAGTGAGGAATGCTTTTAACGATCCCTCAGTTTGGCGACGGAAAGATCCCAAACAGAGAAATGATGTAGCTGATGCAAAGAAAAGGGATCATGTTATCGTGCGGCTGAGAACCCCCAGCGGATCCGGCGGGAATCGGCGGGTTACCCATCTGAGTATCAGGCGCAGCATTCGCGTATTGGGTCGTGTCGGAAACGGCCCAGGCACCTCCGGCCGGATTTGAGCTGTTACCCCCCACTGCGCTACATAGCGCCGCATGAGTATGAATGGGTATTTGATTTGTGGTTAAAGTTACACTTTCGACGCCGCCACTCTCTCCAAGAGAGTAGCTCGAGGTCCCCGGACCCTGGCCCTGGTGAATGGGAACCCGGCTTTGCAGGTTAGGCAGGTTGAAGGTCTCCTGGCCATCACCACCGTAAGTAGTACCAATCAATTGAAACAGAGCTTCGTTCTCGGAAATAGGAATTGGCTGTCCATTACATAAACGCCCATCCCGCCGGCGGAAAGTTTCCGCCGAACATTCTAATTTCGCCAATAAAAGGCTGTGACATGATCTACTCCTTCTTCATAAGGAACCATTCGTAGCCTGGCAAAGACAGCTGCACGGATTGGCTTGCGGCCCTAGAACGACTCTGATCCCGCGTGCGTATTACGTCTTCTCGCGGAACTGCCGATGCTGCTGAAATGAAGTTGAAAACTAATCAGGCGTACTGGTGAAGTCGTCGCTCTTTGTGCTGCCTTGCGCGAGGATTAAACAAGCCACCAACACAGCTGAAGTAAAGTGCGACGCGGACTATATATTGAACCCGAACCTGAATACAAGAGATTTTTTGTCTTGATTATTTTTTTGTTGCAAGTTTGAAAAAGAAGCAATAGACTGCCCGCCTTTGAAAACCACTTCCTACGCTATTTGAACCTTCCATTTTAGGAGTATGTTCCATGTCAACTTCCCGTCGAGATTTCTTGAAGAAAGGTTCTCTGGTTGCGCTTGTCGCTGCAGTTCCCATGGGCCTGGCTGAAAAAGCCCTTGCAAAAGGACAGCTGGCTCCATCCGGGGGCTTAGGCCTGTCAAAGGCGGCGTTCATCAGCGGAGCTAAATACAGATTTCTTTGTCAATGATCCAAGTGGAATATGCAAGGTGAAATTAGTGGCGGTTGAAGATCTGCGTCGAACAGGGGAATTTGGCAACGGAAAAGAGAGCTTTTCCCTACTATTCAAGGGGAGCCGGACACCGATCATGAAGCAGGACACCTACTTGATCGAACACGCTCGGCTCGGTACCTTTTCATTTTTGTTGGTGCCAATGAGGACGACGGACAAGAACGCACTCTTGTACGAAGCGATCATTAATCATCTCCATCCATAACAAGCAATCCGGGTCATCCACACAAAAATTTTTGGAAATGCAGCGCGGCCTTCTTACCGGTGCGCACGCAATTTTATACCTACCCTGAACTCTCTAATCAAAGCGAGGCGTTGGACTGTTTGGGACCCCACTCCATCAGCAAGTGAAAACCCTCTTCTGCTACGGCTTTAAACCCCAGTCGCTCAAAAAGACGAAGAGAGGGATTGAAATTCTCAACATAAATTCTCAGCGGTCTCCCGGTCGCTGCTTCATTCATCAAGGCCTTGATTAAGCTACTGCCAATTCCACAATTCCGCTCCTGCGGCAGCAGGGTAATGTCCATGATTTCAATGTTCTCTTTCGTTCGCGCGACATATAGTCGTCCTACGGGACGACCGTTCAACATTATGATGTCGTGATTGGCATCAGGTTGTAGTTTCTTATAATGCTCCTGTTGTGCGGCGAATTGCATCCTCACAAACTGCTCTTGCTGTTCCATGGTCCATGGCACTATCGCCATCTCTTCCGCTCTGGTGCTCGCATAAATTTCCAACAACAGCGGCTCATCCGCAGCGACCACGGGGCGCAACGTAACAGCTGGAAGCGCGTTCGAAGTTTGGTTTTGTTCGTTCATTTCCTTAATCGATTGAAAACCGATTCGTAATAGAAGCCATTGTCATCCTGTTTGATCGGAACGAGAAAGAGAGGGAAGTCGCCCATTTCGTCGTGCTGGAATTGGCGCATGCCCTGCCCCAGAAACACCTCGAGCGGTCCACGAAAAACAATTGAGAATTGCTCCTGGCGAGGGATGTTTTGAGTTCCGATACTTCCGCTAAAACCAGGTCTACCGTGTTGGCATCGTCGACCTGAACGCGAAAGTTAATATTTAACTGCGAGGCAAAGTCCTCATGCTGAAGCGAAGCGGCCATAGGTTCCTCCTTTTCCTAACTCAAGCAAAATTGATTATCAGCAGAACGAATTACTTTGGCTTAGTCAGGATTGCAAACATGAAGTCGTTGATCCTGGGCCCATAATGAAACCCATTTACTAATGGCGAAAACGAAAAGCCCGTGAGGTTAATCTGATCTACGAGTTCCTGGAACGATTTCTGAAACTCACTCTGCGATATCAACGCATACGGAAGTGAAGCGCCGTGCTTTTGGAAGACGTGATTCAGACAAAGAATCTGTTCCTCTTGTCCGTCCAGCATTCGTACCTGATCATCCAGTTGCAAGAAGTCTTTTAGCGACATCAGCTGGCACTCAAAGCCTACCTTGCGGGCGCACGTTTGTACGTGCCCGAAATGAATTGAAAACTCTTCGTGGTTCAGGTGATAACTTTGAATAGGAAAAGTGTCAACACTCCCATACTCAGACATGATCACGACTCCGCCAGGAGTTAAGTGTTGCCACGCTCGCTCGATGAAACGAAAGACACCCGTATTTATCAGAAACGCCTCTGCGTTTGCCAATTCCGGAAGATTATATCTTTCAAGATCGCGGGCACCCTCGCCTTCCCAACGCTGCGTTGAGTCGTCATCCTCGTCGCGCGTACGTCTCACCCAGGCAACGGGAAAGTCGGCTATTACTTCGTTTGCAATGATTAGGTGAAATTTCCGCTCGGGAAGACTGAAACTGGTAGCGTCCTGTTGATAGTGCGTCACGGCCGGAACCATGCCAGTGAGCTTTTGCTGCTGACTCTGAATCAGAGACGGGGACAAGTCCATGATTTGATAGTTGATCTCGACCGACTTCCGGCTGGCATTTTCAAGCTCCGCGCCTGATCAATAAATGATCGAGCGAAGCTGCCCGTGCCGCCCCCAACTTCCAGCACTTCAAGTTGATCGCCATCTCCCAACAATGGCAGCACTGCGGAATTCAAGGTAGAAACGCAAAACCGCGCGCCATAATTAAGACCTCCCAACGCCTCGCTGGGAAAGCGAAGCGCGTGGTTTACCGTTGACTCGATCAAATCAAACTCCCACGCAGCATCTTCAATCCCATGCGACGTGGAAATCCACTATCGATGGAGTCCCGCCGTCGTCGCGGACCTGACCCCATTTCGCCGCATGATAGAAATTGCGCGGCACTCTATTGCAAGGTTTGGAGGGATCGCTCAAATGTTCCGCGTGTGATGTCAGTTTAATCAGTTGGCGTTTAGGGCTGGTGAGGTACTCGATTGTCTCCCGGGTCGTGTTGTTCTCCAAAGCATTGGCTATTCCCGCACTCGCGAAAATGTCTCCTAGTGTTTTGGTACCATCCGCTTTTAGAAAGACGTTCGCCGCATCGGCCGGCATTGTCTCTTCAATAACTGGCGGCAACTCGTTTCGCCTAGGCGAATAGATCCGCTGAGCCATCGAGGTGTGGACCAGCTTTATTTCTCCGGCTGTTATCGCGATAGGCGAGCGCCGGGTTCTGCAACGGCCGCACGGCAAATTGCTCCAGCAGCGATTCGAAGGAGTCGAACGGATCCGCGCCGGCAGGAATCAGAAATCTTTGTTCTATTAACTCTTTCAACTGCACACCATCGTCCCCCAACTGCTCCAGGTCATGTTCCTCTAATGAGACATTGGTTCCCATTCGCGTGGCGAGCAGCAAAGCCCTGACGCTTTCGCGAGGCTCGATCACATATCCAGTCATTTGATGAAAGATTCCGTACTGAATAGTGCCGGGAAGCAAACGGCTCTCTAAAATGTGCGCGTAAGGGCTAAGTTTGTAGAGAGTCATTCAAACAGGTAAGGTCGTAGCAATTTGCTTGGTCAGGACCAACGGCGACTCAATTCGACTGGTTTTCGCCGGGGGTTCTTCTCATTTCGAGATAAACTGAGTCTTCAGCAACAGTAGTAAATCCCAACCGTTCATACAATCGAGCCGCAGCGCTCCCGCGCAAGACATGCAGCGCGACATTTTTTTGAGCTCCGGTGGCTTCGTTCAAGAGCGATTGAATCAATGTAGTTCCAATACTTTGGTTGCGGTATCCCGGCAACAATGCGATATCGACTAACATGATATCCGGTCCACTTCTATCAACCAGGAAACGTCCAACAGAAAGATCGTCGAGAAGAATAATGCTGCAGTCTACCTGAGGATAACACAAGCTATATTGCTGGCTCTGGGCGCGGAACTGCATCTCAAGGAAAGCCCGCTTCTGATTGTCATCCCAACCCGATCAGCTCAACTCTTCGGCGCGCGTGCTGGAGTAAACGGCCAACAGAAAATCCTGATCGTCGGGCGTTGAAGAGCGAAGAGTGACAGGACCCTCCATAAAGTATTAGTCTCCTTGTACAATAAGAAAGAGATTCAATGCCGGGACGGTCAAAGATTCTCACATCAGTAATCACAATATTGCAATCGAGTGTCACCGAAGAATGATCAGTAGTTTCAAACTACCTTTCAATTTCGATCCTGAAGCGCTGCGCTCGGATCTCGATCGGATCGCTCCGGATGAATGGGTAGCACACTTCAACCAGGATTACTTTGCAGGAGAATGGTCTGGAGTAGCACTGCGCTCCAATAGCGGCGACTCCCGTCAACTGTATTCCCGAGCTGCACCGGAAATTTCGTTTACGGATACCGCCGATCCTGCAGCGCTGTCAGTATGTGCGCGAGCTTTTGACCCAATTTCAATGTACGCTGCAGTCAGTCAGATTCTTGAAGCTTGCAGCAGGTTCGCAGATCAAGGAGCATCGCGATTACGATCTCGGCTTTAAAGAGGGTCAATTGCGCTTGCACATCCCGATTACTACAAATCCGGAGGTACAGTTCTTCCTTGATGCACACCGCCTTGATTTGAAACCGGGGGAGTGTTGGTATCTTGATTTAAGTCTGCCTCATTGGGTTGAAAATCGCGGCGCGACTGATAGGATTCATCTAGTCATCGATTGCGAACTCAACGAATGGCTCCGCAACTTGCTTCCGCCCGACGAATCTATCGAAAGTGAATCTAACCAGAATGACAACGACTCCTCTTCATCCGAACAGTTGCAGCTATTCCGTCAGAAAGTCTTAAACGATTTGAAGCTGCAACAACGGCTGCGCCAGACGGACGACCGGGAGAGTTTTATCAGACTGCTAGTGGGCTTGGGGCGGGAGCTTGGGTATCGTTTTACCGCGGCTGATGCAGACAACGCCTTGCGCGCGGAACAGCAAGCCTGGTTCGAGAGATGGATAGACTAACCAACGTGACACAACTCGAGGGCTGGGTGCCGGCACGCTTATATTGGCGGGAGGGGAAACCAATAGTGGATTGGTGTTACCTCGGCAGGCAGAGTTTCGAGGCCGCGTTCTTTGAACAAACCATTGGAAAATGCATGGCCCGGCCATTCAACCTATTATTCCGGCAGCAAACCCCGATCGAAGTTCTTGAGGAATGGCATCAGATCCGGCCCGGATTAAAGCCGACGGGATTTATCTTCCACATGTCTCGATGTGGTTCGACTTTGGCGTCGCAGATGCTGACGGCGATTCCGACAAACGTTGTGATTTCGGAAGCGCGCCCGATCGATTCCACCTTGCGGGCGCAGTTCGCCGCCACGGAAACTACCGACGAACAACGAATCGCCTGGCTGCGCTGGATGGTGAGCGCACTGGGTCAGCGCCGGCTGGGCGCAGAGAGGCATTTCTTTATAAAGTTTGATGCCTGGAATACTTTGGACTTGCCTCTGATTGGCCGAGCATTTCCGGAAGTGCCCTGGATTTTTCTCTATCGTGATCCGGTTGAGGTGCTGGTTTCGCACATGAAGAATCGCGGCGCTCACATGATTCCCGGTGTGTTGACCCCGAACCTGTTCGGCATGGATTTGCAAACCGCTTTTTCTCTCCCGCCCGAAGATTACTGCGCCAAAGTTCTGGCAAGCATCTGCACAGCGGCACTTGAATATTGTCGTGTCGGCGGCCGTCTTGTTAACTATCGACAACTTCCCGACGTTGTTCCTGAGACGCTGCTGAAATTCTTTAATTTGCCTTGCTCAGATGATGAAATTGCCAGGATGCGCGCGGCGGCGAAGCGTGATGCTAAGAATCGCTCAGCTTCTTTTCAAGATGATAGCCAGAGGAAAAGAGACAAGGCCACCGAAGGAATACGTGCCGCCGCCGATAAATGGCTCTACCCCATTTTCGAAAACCTGGAAGCGGCTCGCCAGGAACAACCCGCGATTACATAATCTCAATCTTGCGGAAACCAATAGAGCTTCTCTATAAACCGAAAATCGACATTGTCGAGTAAAGATGACTACGAAAACGAAAGAGCCTTTGCTGTTGCCTCCCTACGGCGGTGACTTGATTAATTTGATGTGTCCGGAGGAAGAAAGAAAGACATTAGCTCTCTACGCGAATTCGCTGCCATCCTTGCAACTATCTGAACGCTCGCTCTGTGATTTGGAATTGCTTGCCGTGGGCGCCTTCTCACCACTCGACAGGTTTATGGGCCACGCCGATCACCAGTCGGTACTGTCCGAGATGCGTTTGACCAGCGGCTACATCTTTCCCATTCCCATTACTCTACCCGCGCGATCCGACTTCGAAATTCGTGCGGGAAAAGATATCGCCTTATGCAACTCGCAAAATGAACGTCTCGCCGTGCTGACCGTCGAAGAAATTTATGAATGGAATTTGGACGAAACGGCTGACAACGTTTTCGGCACCAGAGACTCGCGTCATCCCCTGGTCGCGGAAATGAACAACTGGGGAAAGCTCAATCTATCAGGTCCCATGCGTGTTTTCCGTTTGCCACGACATTACGATTTCGTTGAATTGCGCCTTACTCCTTCTCAAACCCGCGCTCGTCTGGAAAAGCTGGGTCATCGCAATGTGGTTGCCTTTCAAACGCGCAATCCTTTGCACCGGGCTCATGAGGAGATGACTAAACGCGCAACCGCGGAAAAGGACGGAGTATTACTTCTTCACCCCGCGGTCGGACTAACGAAGCCCGGGGACGTCGATCACTACACACGTGTACGGAGTTACAAGGTCCTTGCTGAACGCTACTATGAACCGGGCAGCGTTCAGCTCGCGCTGCTTCCGTTGGCGATGCGAATGGCCGGCCCTCGCGAAGCACTCTGGCATGCACAGATTCGTCGAAACTATGGCGCAAACTTTTTGATTGTTGGCCGCGACCACGCGAGTCCCGGCCTCGATTCTTCGGGCAAACCTTTTTACGAACCTTACGCTGCTCAAAGACTGGTGGAGCAATTTAGCGAAGAGACGGGCGTCGGCGCAGTATCGTTTCAAGAACTGGTATATGTTCCAACACGGGATCAGTATCTGGAAACATCCAGTGTCCCACCCGGCGAGAGCACGGTCTCTCTTTCAGGAACCGAGCTGCGTGAAACCTACGCCAAAGGCGCAAAGCTGCCGTCCTGGTTCTCACGACCGGAGGTCAGCGACATTCTCTGCTGAAACTTATCCTTCCCTCGATCGACAAGGCGTTTGCATCTGGTTTACTGGCTTGAGCTGTTCGGGTAAATCAACGATCGCAGAAATACTGACGGTGATGTTGTCGGAACATGGCCGCCGCGTCACCCTGCTGGATGGCGACGTGGTGCGCACGCATCTTTCGCAGGGTCTCGGGTTTTCGAAAGAGGATCGCGACACGAATGTTCGGCGAATAGGATTCGTGGCCGCGGAGATTGTTCGTCATGGCGGTGTAGCTATTTGCGCTGCAGTTAGCCCCTACCGCGCGACCCGCAATGAAATTAGAAAAACGTTAGGACCCGACCAGTTTGTCGAAGTCTTCGTCGACACGCCGCTCGATATTTGTGAGCAGCGCGACGCGAAAGGCATGTATGCCAGGGCCAGACGCGGAGAAATAATGAGCTTTACCGGGATAGACGATCCTTATGAGCCGCCAAAGCATCCTGAAATCATACTTAAAACTATCTCGATGGGCCCTGAGATCAATGCGGGTTTGATTCTGGATCATCTCGTGCAAAAGGGATTTGTGAAGAAGCTTGAGAGCCAGTGAGATGGATCACGCTCGGCCGATCGGAGCTCGTCGCTCTCAAGTGTGAACGTTAGTCAGTTCGACCTAAAACGGAAAGGACGCCGCCGGCTCAATGTCGGCAGCGCCCTCTCCAGGGTGAACGTGGTAGAAGTCTTATACACTTAAACCTTGATTAAATCTAGACTTGATGCAAGATTTTTTGTGTCGGACCACGGCGAGTCGAGCTATTTCCAGATGAGCTTGGATGACTATTTCTTCAGTTGTTCTTTCAGGTTCAGGTTGCGCACCAGACGGTGCAGATAGTTTGGATGAACGCCCAGAAGTTTTGCCGCTTCAGTGTAACTACCCTTCGCCTGCTGCATCGCACTGCGAATAATCTGCCGCTTGGTCTCAGCCACGGCCTCATGATATTTCGTGCCCGGCGCAGTCGCAGGCGGCTCTGATTCCAAAATAGATTCCGGCAAGTCTTCCAACAAGATCCGATCGGTGGCTCCCAACACCACCGCGCGCTCGATTGCGTTTTCCAGTTCGCGCACGTTGCCCGGCCAATAGTAACTAGCCAAACGCGCCTGCGCCTCCGCCGCGATTCCGATAATCCGCCGGTTGCAGCGCTCGGCATACTTCGCGGCGAAATAATTTGCCAGCAGTGGAATGTCTTCGGGCCGTTCCCGCAGCGGCGGCATTTCCAGGTTAACTACGTTTAGACGGTAATAAAGATCTTGCCGAAAACTTCCATTGGCGATGCTTTCCTCCAGGTTCTTGTTGGTCGCCGTTATCAGGCGGATGTCGACCTTGACGGGTCGCGTGCCGCCGACGCGTTCAAACTCGCGCTCTTGCAGGACGCGCAACAGCTTCACCTGGAGCGCAGGCGAAAGTTCGCCGATTTCATCAAGAAAGACTGTGCCGCCGTCGGCTATTTCCAGTCGCCCTTTCTTTTGCGTTAAGGCGCCGGTGAAGGATCCCTTCTCGTGTCCAAACAGTTCGCTCTCCAGTAGCGACTCAGCCAGCGCCGCGCAATTAACGGCCATGAAAGTTTTGTCTGCTCGCTTGCTGTTGAGATGAATCGCACGCGCCGCCAGCTCTTTGCCGGTGCCACTCTCACCGGAGAGCAAAACGGTGGAATCCGTGGGCGCCACCTTGGAAATGAATTGCAACACTTCGCGAATGGGCGGACTCTCGCCCACCAGATTGTGCTCGATATTGAAGTCGGCGATCAGCCGCTGGTTTTCACTTACCAGCCATTCGAAGTGACGGGCGTTTTCGATAGCGACCGCGGTGATAGCCGAGATGGCGGATACGAGCTGCAAATGATCCTGGTCGAACGGCGTGTCGAGTTCTGTCGTGTCCAGATAAATGACTCCCAAAGAACGATCCAGCATGATAAGCGGCACGCACATCACCGACGCGGGCTGATCTGCCACCAAACTGTCCGACGACCCGAAGTTGTCGGCCTCCGCCTGGTTTGTGATCAGGATTGACTCGCGGTGCTCTAGTACCCACCTGGTCACCTTGCTGCTGACCTTAATCGACGCATCCTGGCCGCGCTCCCGGTCAAGGCCAAAAACGGAACCAAACACCGGCTCCTCGCCCTCAGCGCCGTGGTCGGTCAGCAGGACTACGCCACGCTCGGCCGGCACGACTTCGAAGAGCAGATCGAGCAGCGTCTTCTGCAGTTTTTCCAGGCCGCGAATAGCGTTGATGGTGGTGCTGATTTTCATCAGCGCGCTCAAGTCGCGGGCCATCACGTAAAGCGCATCGTTAAACCGGAACTGCAAAGTAGAGCCGGTGATAACCTGACCTTCTTCAAAGCGAACCTCGCTCGACGAATTCATGTCCGCCTCATGGGTCAGAAAAATGAACTGTGAATCGCCGATGCGAACGCGGTCGCCGTGTTGAAGTTTTCGCCGTTTCACCGGCACGTCGTTGACGAATGTACCGTTGAGGCTTTCAAGGTCTTCGATTACGAAGTGTTCAGCTTCTCTTTCGATTTGGGAATGGCGCCTTGAGACTGAGGCATCGGCGACGCATAGCGTAGCCGAGGTCTCGCGGCCGATGACGACAGGCAGGTCTTCAAAGGTAAAGACGTTGCCCTTGAGTCTTCCAGATATGGCTGTCAGTCGCGGATTCATCCGAGTGGAGTAGGCTCGTTAGTGTTGGAGCGCCCAAGTGTACGCGTACCTCCGACCAGCGGGCAACCCGCGAGGCCGTTTGGGAGACACTGTCGCCCGTCGCTATCTAAAAAGATATTGAGTCTATCCCAATGGATAGGAAATCAGCGCCAGCTCGCTTCTTACCGGCGGCAATTTTTCAGTCCGCACTTCGATGTTACCCCGCAATACAGCAGCTGGGACTAACGGATCGTGGTTCGGTAAATCGCGGCACGAGAATAGCTTTGAACCGAGTCAGCTCTCAAGATTAGTTGTTTGAAAAATGATTGAGCTGCTGCGGAAGAAGGTAATCCATTCGGATGTCTTTGCTTACCGCTAAGTGCGGTCGACCGGATTCGACCAGTGCCGAAAGGCAAAAGGAGAAGAGATGAAAAGGGAATTCTTGAAAGGGTTCACGATGTTGGTGTTGGTCGTGACGCTTGCAGTCACACTGGCTGTCGTCTCAGCGAATGGCCAATCGACCGCCAACAGAGTTGTGGCAAACGTTCCGTTCGAATTTAGTGTGGGCTACAAAACGCTGCCAGCCGGAGATTACTCAGTGCGGTCAATCATCAGCACAGGTAACGGATTGCTGATCCAAAGTAGCGACGGAAAGATCTCGGCACTTCGACTGAGCGAGGCGACGCGGCCAATTAAAGAAAAGCCGAAGGCGCGTCTGGTGTTTCACCGCTACGGCCAGCGCTACTTTCTCGCGGAAGTTTGGAATGGCGTCGACAACGCCGGTAGGCAACTGACGAAGTCTCAGGAAGAACGCGCGCTTGCAAGTGAGCTGATGCTCGCTTCCGCCAAAGAGAACGCTCATGCAACCAACGACCTCTACGAAATTGTCGAAGTAGTAGCAATACTTCGCTAAACAGTGTCCTCCCCGCGCACGGCTGGAGAGCACCCAAGCTCTCCTACCGATGTTAGAAACCAAAACGGCAACCCAACGCCCCCGGGTTGCCGTTTTGGTTTTCTGGCAATTAAAGGTAATCATCAATGCTTCGGGTGGGCCGGACGTCTACTTTCCTCTGACGCAACTCTTCACGCTTTTTTAATGCGGGAGCAATGATGGCTGGCTCCAAAGCTAACAGTAGTTTATCTAGTTGATCATACTCTAACGGATCCAGGACCCAATCGTATTTGCCAAGAAGGTCTCTGAACATAGCAAACGGCTCTTCACCCTTCCGAATGATTGGGGCAAACGGAATCATGAAATTCGGTACGGTTGCCTGGAGTTCAAGAGGAACGGACCGGGGACTGGTGAGATCTGCAATGACAAACAAGCTTATGCCTGCGAGAACGGTCACCGTCTCGGTAATGTCACGGTTTTGGGGCGTCGCGAAATCGAAGACAATCGGAGAGAATTTCAAAGAAGTTAGCTTTTCGTGAAGCGCATCCAAAATCTGTTTACGATCCTCACCGAATCGGCCCAATAATAGGACGTTCGTTTTTGCTCCGATTTCTATGATGCTTCCAAGATTGAGATGACCGGTCAGCAAGAGGTCAGCGAAAACCGCAACGCGGAGATCATCGAACTGAAGGCCGTTCGCGGTTAATGCCAGTCTGACGCGCAGGGTTGCCTTTAAGACCCCAAATCGAAGCACCATAGACTTCCACGTCTACCATCGTGCAATCTGCCACGTTCGCGCCAGTGAGGTTTGCACCCGCCAGAGATGAGTTCGAAATCTGCGCCCCCGTTAAGTTTGCTTCAGTCAGCCGGGCGCCGGTCAGATCCGCACCTACAACGATGCGTGAGGGATAACTGAAACGCTTGTCACCTTCGATCCTCGCGCCACGAAGACTCGCACCGTGAAGATTTGCATAACAGAGCTTTGTGTCGGCCAGAATGCTCTCGTTCAGTTGTGCTCCCTCACAATCAGCGCCACTCAGATCAGCCTGATGAAGCCAGGCCCGGGAGAGGTTTGCTCCGCGCAGGTTTGCGTTCCTCAAATCCGCCCCGAGAAATAGTGCCGAATCAAGATAAAGATCTGAAAGGTTCGCGCCTGATAGGTCGGCGCCCCACAGGGCCTCTTCATAGATATCGCACTGCGGGTAATTGGGATGACTCACGCGCGAACGATTCCAGGCATCCACCCCCGCTTCCACAATCAGTTTGACAAGAGCATCATCTGCCATCGCAGTTCCTGTTCTCTGCAAGTTGGACGCAGAACCTCTTAACAGTACTACGGCACGATCTTCCAGTTGTTCGAAGGCTCAGTCGGGATTGTTCTGTGACGCTCAACCCAGTCAATAATCAACTCGCGAATCTCCACGCTCGATCGATAGACTACCGGCGCGCCCTTATACATCGTGTACCCGCCGCCGCCATTCACGCGATAGTTGTTTGTTGCCAGCCGGACCTTTTGAGCCGGCGCCAGTGGTTTCCCCTGGAATTGCAGATTTTCAATTCGCTCGCCGAAGGGCTTTGAAATATTGAGCGTGTACGTGACGCCCTCAGCGATATCGAAGTTATAGGCCGGAATCTTCTCATCGACGAGTTCCGCCGGCGTTTTTCCAGGTTCATAGGCGCGAAAGTACTTTGCCGAATGCTCCAGTGCTTCTTTCAATTGCTGGCCTGTTACTTCCAGCACTACCAGGGTGTTTTCATAAACGTAGAGCCCGGCGATATCGCGAACCGTCACCGGTCCCCGGGCAATGCGCGCATCCGGGTTGAAGACCGCAGCCATCGATACGTCCGCGTTACCGGCTTCGAGTTGCACTCGCTGTATCAAATCCAGAATGGCCGTATCACCAAAGCGTGCTTCGGTAGCGGTTAACTCGGCGCTGGACTCCCCTATAGCGCGTGACAGCCACGCCTGCGTTTCGCGATCGTAAGGCTCGCCCAGTTTTAAGATTTCAGGATCAGGCACCACTCGATCGTCGACGGGAATAGTACGGGCCGCGCGCGCGAACACCCGCCAACCTGCTCCGCCCTTTTCTAAATAGAGATCCACGCGCGCGAGATGGCGTCCCCAATAGTTTGCCTGAATTAGTTGGACTCCGTTGATGACAACTGACGGCACGTCGCGATGGGTATGGCCCATGAAGATCAGATCGACACCCGGCACCTGCTTCGCAATCGCGATTGCTCGATTTTCATTCGCGACTTGTCCGGGATTGATTTCGCCAGTACGCAAATCCTGCTCAAGGCCCATGTGCATTGCAATCACTACCACGTCAGCACGCTCTTTCCGGTGCAGAATCGGAACCCATTTGCTCGCTTCGCTTAACGGTTCGCGAAACTCTAGTCCGGCATAGTTTGGAGCGTTTTCCCAGTTGGGAATTCCGGGCGTGGTAAGGCCAAGGACCGCGATGCGAACGCCTGCAAGCTCTTTGATGATGTATGGCGTGTAGTGAGTTTGATTCGTTCCTTTGTCGTAAGTGTTGGCCGACAGCCAGTGAAACTTCGCTTCGCTGCGAGCTTTTTCGAGCACCTGCAACCCAAAGTTGTATTCATGATTGCCGACGGCCATGGCGTCGTAGCCGAGCGCATTCATCCCCAGCATCATCGGATCAGGCGGCGTATTGTTTTTCTTGTTGTGGTAGTACTCGAGCGGCGTCCCTTGGATCGTATCGCCCGAATCGATCAGGAGCACGTTTTTGTTTTCGCTGCGCACCTGCCTGATCAGGCTTGCGATTTTTGCCAACCCGCGATTGTCAGCCTTGTCTGTGTAGTAATCGATCGGAAAGAGGTTGCCGTGTTGATCCGTAGTACCGAGCACGACGATGTGAACGCGCCTGGAAACCTGAGCCGGAACGCGAGCCGAAACCGGAAAGCTCCCGAGCAGGAGCGATGCAATAATAAGCAAAGGCGCGATGAAAGATTGTTTAATGACTGTCATGATTCAAACTAGAATTAGTTACTTCTACAAATTGCCTCGAACAAAATAGGACACCAGCGCCACTCGAGCGATTGCTGGGACCGCGGGCGTCCCCGCCCGCAAACGTTTCCAAAAAGAAGTTGTTATGTAGCACCCTCTTTTCGCGCTTCGCGCTCATTTGCGGGCGGGGACGCCCGCGGTCCCAGCAAACCGCTTGAACTTATCTAATTCAACTATCTCGGTTCGTTCACAAACACCTCGGCCGCTATCATGCCATTAACCTGGAGCTCATGAATTTTTTTGTAGTTCGTACGAATGAACGCCAGCTTGTCCTGGTTTTCAAAGTAGGTTCGGCCGCGTTGCACGATGAAATAAGCCGGGCTTGAAATTCTTGTGACGTCGAAGTCCGGAGCCGATATCGCTTTTGAACTAAGATCAGTGCGCCCAAACTTCTCCAGGTAATACTTAGTGGTCGCCGGAGTCTCGTGCGCAATAATGGCGCCCGGCGGCGCAGTGTCACAAACAAACTTGTTCGCCTCACGCAACCCGTCGTCGTAAAACTCATCGTGCGGAAAGAAATAACCGACCTTGTTTGCCGCCAGCGCGTTCGTGTAAAGCGCGTAGTGCGGCCCGGCGGAATACGCGATCCAGGCCGGCACTCCCAGGCAGATCGCAACCACCAACGCCGCTACCAGCGCCTGGTTTCGTTGCGAAACATTTAAGCGCCGATTCAGGAACCGGATCAACTCCACCACCCCAACCGCCGCCAGCATGTAGACAAAAGGCATCAGCGAGAGTGTGTAGCGCAACCATTTCGCCCCGAAGAATGAATATGGAACTATCCAGAACAGAAACATGAAAAGGACAAAGCCGTGGCCCGGATGCAATCGTCTTTTGACCGATACAATGAATCCAATCATGAAAGACAACAGCACTAGCAACGGAATTTTTATCGCCATAAACACCAGATAGAAATACATCGGCGTGCCCCAGAACGGCGTGCGCGACACGTTGTTCTTATAAAGATGATCGGCGAAAAGATAGCCTGTATGAACCAGCAGCTTTTCTCCCATGTAAGAATTGAGGTAGGTCCAAACCTGCGGCAGTAGAACCGGAGGGTTCGCAATGACAAAGGCCACCAGGATAACGAGAAAGAAATAGCCCGGCGCTTTTCCAGCGGGCTCGCCGGGTTCGCGTTTACGCACACGGAAGTAGTGATGATAAAGCGCGTTCAGACCAAAGTAGTGCGGAAAATACTTCGATGCCAGCATGAGTCCGAAACAAATCCCGCTCCACAGGTAGTTTCGTTTGACGATGCGAACGTTTCTGGTGTCTGTCTGTTTGGCCCGCAAATAAAAGTAGAACGCGAAGAGCATGAAGAAGACCATCAAGGTGTCTTCTTTGCCAATCCGGTTGTAGGTGATCGCATTTATGCCGACGGCCCAAAGTGCTGCTGCTACTAATCCAGTCCAACGATCGAAGAACGCCGCCGTCAGAAGAAACAGCGGAATTACAGTTAAGGCTCCGAAGATGGCATTGGGAAGACGGAGGGCGAATTCGTCGCTCAGCATGTCCGCGCCGCTGCCCTGTCCGGCGCGCGTCATCGAAATGAACATCAACGCCTTCATCAGCATCGGATGTTCGGCGTTGGCGGAGATGTCGCCCTGCCTGTAAGCCTGCACCGCTTCAACCTTGTTAACTTCGTCTTCCGCAAATCCGATCGCGCCGAGGCGACTGACGCGGAAGCCGAGTCCGATTACAACAAGCACTGCCAGCGCGCCGGCTACGGCCCAGGTTTGCAAATTTCCGAACCTCTGCGCCGGCCTGTAATTGCCGGGTCCCTGTTGAGCTATTTCATCTCCGTCTTCAGTGGCTGGGCCGGAGCTGCTTGTTGGATTCCACAATGGACCTATCCCTTTTGCGAAAGTCGCCTATCGTAGTTCCAAACTAACACAGGTTTTTTCCCGGCTCACGCCCGAACCATTGGTAGCTTTCAGCAAAATGCCTTATCGTAATGACCCGCATGGACAATCTCGTCGTTTCCAATATTCGCCAGCGACCCATTCGTACGCTCGTTAGCGTCGCCGGAGTAGCGCTTGGAGTTTGCCTGGTTATGCTCTTCACGGGCTTGGCTCGCGGCATGTCTAACGACTTGCAGCGGCGGGCTTCCAATCTGCGCGCGGAAATTATCTTTACGCGACCGGGCGCGATGATGCTGACGGGTTCCAGCGCCAACCTTAGCACCAAGTACGTGGAAAGCTTGAAACAAATAGAGGGCGTTGCCGAAGCGTTGCCGGTTATCAGATATGTTTTTCAGGGCGGCAGGGGGTTTGGGTTTGAACAAATCGAGGGTGTCGAATGGGAAACATTCGCGCGGGTCAACGAGCTGACGATTGAATCGGGCCGGCCGCCGCAGGCAGCCGATGAAGTTGTTATTGACGAAGTTAAGGCACGGAATAACAAACTTAGAATTGGCGACTCGATTAAACTTTTTGGGGACAAGCCATATCGCATTGTGGGGATTTACTCTCCCGAATCGGGGGCACGCGTGAAAATGACTCTGGCAGCAATGCAGGAGGCGTTGGAGTCGCCAGGAAAAGCTACCTACATTCTGGTCAAACTTCGTAATCCAAATGAAGAAATCGAAGTCGCAAATCGAATCAACACAGTCCTGCCGGGTAACAAAGTTCAACTAACGCGCGAGATATTCACGACTCTCGAGAAAACTATTCCCTACCTCGGCGTCTTTTTGCGAATACTGGTAGGACTGGCGGCAATCGTTAGTGCTGTGGTCGTCATGCTGGCGATGTATACGACTATCACCGAGCGCACTCGCGAGATTGGCATCCTGAAAGCGATGGGTGCATCACGCCGCTATATCGTCTTCATCATTGAATCGGAGGCGCTGGTGATTAGTGTGGTTGGATTGGTCGCCGGCTTTGTATTCTCGTTTGCTATCGGCTACGCAATTCACCAGATGTATGGACTCTTTTTTGAGTACAGTTGGAGCTGGGGCCTGACCGCGGCAGCTATCGGCATTCTGGGCGGAGCTCTTGGGGCGCTATATCCTGCCTGGCGGGCGTCAAACCTCGATGCCGTGAGCGCTCTCGCCTACGAATAGTTTCTTCACGATCACTCAAGGGATTTGCTGGGACCGCGGGCGTCCCGCCCGCAAGGCGCGCCGAAAGGCGCAGCTTGAAGGTTGGATTAGATTTGTTCGCGCTGCGCGCTCATTGCGGGCGGGACGCCCGCGGTCCCAGCAAATCCCTTGAGTCACGACCCGGTCGTTACAGCTGCTTCTACCTCCCCAACCCTATTCAAGTTCCGCAGCGATAATCCTCGCCGCACCATAAGGGCCACTCCGACTGCGGTCCAGAAAAGGTCTCGCCCTTTGCGCACAATAGCTAAAGTTGTGCCGATTGCCGCACTAAATCCAAGCGCCTTGGCAAGCATGCCGGTTCCGGCTTCATCGACGCCCAGCCGAAAAGGTATGAACTTGAAAGCGACGTTTATTATGCGATTTACCGATTCGAGTATGAAGGCGGTCAACAGAGTTGGGGCGACGACTTCGCTAATGAATGACAGCGTAACGTAAATCTCGGCAATGCCCGCCAGGTGAAAACAAACTTCAAGCAGAAAGATTGAAACCAGCCGGTTGCTGTTTCTGGAATAAAAACCATAGATACGATCTTCAAGGCTTCGTCCGCGTGGAATTCCTTTCGCCTGCATCCAGCCCTGCGCTATTCCGCGACCACTAAGAAACGACATCGGACCACTCAGGAACTTCCATCGTCTGCGAATGATGAAATAGCCGAGGGGTGCGATTACGAGTGTGACAACCAGAGCGCCGATGCTGGCGTAACGCAGTGGCTTTGGCAGCGAGAAGCTGAGCAGCAGTGCGGTAGTACCTGAAAAAATTATGAGAACAACGGAAAGACTGTAGAAGATATTTTCGAGCGCGAGCGCTGCCAAACTCGCCATTAGTGGTACGCGATCGGTAACGAACGCGGCTTTTGACGGTTCGCTAACCGCCGCGCTGGCCAGTGGAACAATGTTGCCGAGCGCATCGCCCATTAGCCGGGCGGCAAACGCATCGCGAAAACGCAGGCGATAGGGAGCCTCAAAACATCGCGTCCAGGCGAGCGACCGGACTATTTGTCGCACGGCTGAAATAGCGAGGATCAGTAGGAAGCCGAAGCCGAGGCGCTGAATGCCGGACCAAATCTGAGAAACGCCGGCCTTCCTTACAAAATAGGCGAACAACAGCAGCCCGAGCAACGCAAAGAGAATTCCGAAACGCGCCAGCTTTCGATTTCTGGACTTGTTTGTGTTGCCAACCACGGCAACTGTTTGGTCCTCACCGGTCTGATCCGCGGTTGCCGGCGGGTTCGATGGTTCTTTTTCCAAGTCGTTCAGGCCCTCTGCATGACGGTCAAATACTAAAGTAACCTATCACAGGCCCAAATGATTTCGGCAGTCCCCGCCCTCTGCTGGTCCACTTTTCGCACAATAGTCGGCTATTTTCCGTCTCAAAGCGTCTAACTGCGTGTGCGGCAGGTACGAGGCTTCAAAAAGTGATTGGCATAAGGAACCGTTCCCTGTAATCTCATAGACGCCCTGGGCCAACCGGTCCAAACTCAAGCCCCAACGAATTGCCAGTCAGCCTCATAGTTACCTTTTGCCCCTCAACTCGGTCTCATCGAAAAGGCCGAAGCCTCAAACGGGAATCTAATGAAGTTTCCAACCATCATTTATTTGGTGCTCTTTGTTGTCGTTGCGTTTATACCCGCTTTTGGCAGGACGCCAGAAGGGCGGGTCACGCCTTCAGTTGGAGCCGAAGATATCTTCACCTTTACTGACTTCGGCGCCGTGGGCGACGGCGTAACAGACGATGGCCCGGCGTTACAAGATGCGCTCAATGCAATTGCAGCTGCCGGGGGTGGAACGCTGTTTGTGCCGGCTGGTCGCTACGCCATAGCCACGCCCGTGGAAAAAGATTTCAGCGGTCTCGGCGCCTCGCTCACAATTCTGGGAGTGGAATCGTTAACGCCTGTTCCCCCACCAAATTCGCCCGGGGATATTTTGACCAAGGGCCTTGATCTCCTGTCTGAGTTTGCCCCGCGCACCGGTACACAGGGTGTGGCCATTCAACTCAAGGGTCTACAAAGTTTCCTGGTCAAGGACATCACCTTTATTGGCCAGCCAGACGTAAACACAGACGCAGAGGTCACGCTGGCTCTTTACGACGTCTGGGAAGCGACCATCCGGCACTGCGAGTTTTATGGACTAAGCACCCTGGTCCAAGGTGGGTCAATTGTTCTGGCAGTGCGAAGCCACCTCACGCTCGAGCAAAGCGTATTTTTGGGCAGCACGGGTAACAGCGGATACAACTCCCCGGTGGTCCAAAATATCGAGTGGAAAGGTGTGACGATCGCTGACGTTGTTTTTGCGGACTACGGCCAGCGAGCTGAGTTGTGGGGAAAACTTGGTTTATCCACGCCGTATTCCTGGGTGAACATCGGCAATGCTGCCGCCCCGGATAGCAACTCGCCGCGGCGCGAGGTGACGATTAAAAACGTCTTCCTGGATGAGGGTGGTTTCTTTGGACTTTCGAGCACTCCCAACTTGCCAGAGTCCGCTCCCATTGATCTGTTTTACGTTTCCGGGTTGTTTATGAACGTCACCAACCTCGCAACTTCCGGAAATTATCTCACCGGCCTGCAGCGGGTAATGATTGTGAATTCGCATTACGGCTGGAGCCACAACGCGGATTCCGCCATCGACCTCCGCAGCGTCGGCAACGCGATCCTCGATCAATTGGAATGTGTGGAAAGCGCTAATCGTATTCGCGCTGATGCGGCTACCGGAAAGCTCACCGTTATCAACTCTCTGTATACATATCTTGACTCGCAGTCGCCGGCAACTCGCATCATCACTACTGAAACGCCGGAACAAGATCCGGTGCAATATGTGCGCCAGCAATTCGTCCAGATTCTTGGACGTGATCCGGACGCGGCAGCTCACTTCTATTGGTCAGACCGGTTGCTCCAATGCGGCGAATTAGCAGAGTGTCTCGCTGCGGAGCGGGCAGCCCTGGATGCTTATCTGGGGACCGCGCCTGTTCCCACTTTCTCTATCACCGGAAGAGTAGCCGACGAAACTGGCGCGGGGTTACCGAATGTAACCCTAACGCTTAGCGGTTCACAATCATTTAGTACGCAGACTGGCGCCGATGGCCGCTACAGCTTCGACAAACTTCCAACCAGCGGTGTGTATACAGTGACGGCTAACCGCATCTACTACACGATTGATGCGCCCCAGAGAACAGTAACAACACCGAATGGCAACCGAACTTTGGATTTCGCAGCCACCCGCAACCGTCATGCTATCACCATCCTCATTAAAGACGCCGCCGGCAACGCGATGAACAATGTAAATATTTCGCTGACGAGCGAGGACGAGCAAACCGGCATGACCGATCCGTCTGGCCGGGTTGCTTTCCAAGCCCTGGCCGCCGGCGAGACCTATTCAATCGTTCCGACAAAAAGCAACTACGGCTTCGCTCCTGCAAGTGTGGTGATCGGACCGCTCCAGGTGGATCAAACGCTTAACTTTACCGGAGCTCTGGTCACCTACACCCTCAGCGGTCAGTTAAAGGCTAATGGTCAGGCTCTGAGCGGAGCAACTGTTATGTTGAGCGGGTCGCAATCGCGTATCAGAACAACGGATGGAAATGGCAAATATTCTTTCAACGTGCTGGCAGAGGGCAACTACACTATAACTCCTGGCAAGACAAACTATCTGTTCTCACTCACCGGGAGGACTTTCAATAACCTCTCCGGTAATCAGGAAGCCGACTTCCAAGCCACCCTGCAAAGTATCCCTGAGTTTAGCGCCTCCAGCTATAACGTTTCGGAAGGCGCCGGAACGGTAGCGGTAAACGTGAAACGGACCGGAGATACATCGGGCGCTGCGGAGTTTGTCTATTCAGCCACCGATGGTTCGGCACAACAACGCACTGATGTCATCCCGATCATCGGGAGACTCAGGTTTGCGGCCGGTGAAACAAACAAGAGCTTTAACATTTTCATTAATGATGATTCCTACATCGAGGAAGGCGAAAGCCTAACGCTTGAATTGCTGCAGCCCATCGGTGCCAACCTGAGCAACAGCACGGCAACGATGACAATAGCAGACAACGATAGCGATGCGGGGGCAGCTAACCCGATCGACGCCGCCCAGTTTTTTGTTCGTCAGCAATACCGCGATTTCCTCAACCGCCCGGCCGACGCCGAGGGACTTGCCTTCTGGACCAACCAGATCACAAGCTGCGGCACGAACGCAGTCTGTGTTGCCGATCGCCGTATTGACGTTTCCGGAGCGTTCTTCCTTTCAATCGAATTCCAGGAGACGGGCTATTTGGTTTACCGTCTCTACCGGGCGTCGTTTGGACAACCGCCGCGACACCTCAATGAATTTCTGCTGGACACACGGATGATCGGAGAAGGAGTAGTAGTCAACGCTCCCGGCTGGCGGGAGTTGCTTGACGGAAATCGGAAGGCCTTCACCGAAGAATTCGTCAAGCGCCTACAATTCAGCCTGGAGTATCCGCATGAACTAACACCCATCGACTTCGTTAATCAGCTGAATGCAAAAGCTGGTGCGCCGCTTGACATAAGCGGTGTGTCGGCGGCGGTAGCGGAGTTTGCCGGCACCGCGACGAGCGAAGACTTGGGCGCACGCGCGCGCGTTTTGCGGATGGTGGCGGAAAGTCAGACCTTCACACAACGTGAACTGAACCCGGCCTTTGTGTTGATGCAATACTTTGGCTACATGCAGCGCAATCCGGACGACGCACCAGACGACAGTCTGGACGGTTACTACTTCTGGCTGAACAAGCTCGAAGAGTTTGGCGGCGACTTCCGTCGCGCTGAGATGGTCAAGTCATTTCTGGTTTCAAGCGAATACCGCGCCCGCTTTGGCGCTCCTTAAGTTGCAATAGGCAGTAGGAATGGGCACGGGTAATAGACAGTAAACTAACCTGCCGTTGCTTTGTGTCAACGCTTACTGGCTTCTGACTACTGCTTCCCGCCTACCACCTTCTGCGTATCGCCTTCCGCCACCTGCTTCTGCCGCCTACCTTCTGCTCCTGTCTTTAGTTCGCCTCGCTTTGCGTTTTTACTTTTGCCTTGATTATGATGCTTGCGTTCAATCCAGACACAATGAATCAGGTGAAGGATGAGTCAATCTCAGACAGCAATTGAAGAACTTGCCGGCCGCCCGTTAACCACTCTCTCCGAAGATGAGCAAATGTTTCGCGCCAGCGTACGCGAGTTTGCCGAAGGCGAACTGCGTCCGCGTGTCGAGGAGATGGACGAAAAGGGCAAACTCGATCCGGCGCTCATCAAGCAGTGTTTCGATCTCGGTCTGATGGGCATTGAAACACCTGAAGAGTTTGGTGGCGCCGGCTCGTCGTTCTTCACCGCAATCCTGGCTGTTGAGGAGCTCTCGCGCGTCGACGCATCGGTCGGCGTTCTTGTTGACGTGCAAAACACACTCGTCAACAACGCTTTGATACACTGGGGAAATCAGGAACAGAAAACAAAGTACCTGCCGCAATTGGCGAGCGCGAAGGTTGGCGCCTATGCCCTGAGCGAAGCGGGTTCGGGTTCAGACGCGTTTGCGATGCAAACGCGCGCGGTCGAGAAAGACGATCATTATTTGCTCAATGGGCAAAAGCTCTGGATCACAAACGGAAACGAAGCCGAGATTTTTGTGCTTTTCGCAAACGCAAATCCCGAGGCCGGCTATCGCGGGATAACCGCCTTCATCATTGAAAAAGGTTTCGAAGGATTTTCGGTCGGCAAGAAAGAAAACAAGCTGGGCATTCGCGCGTCGTCCACAACCGAGTTGATTTTAGTCGATTGTAAAGTCCCCAAAGAGAATGTCCTGGGCGAAGTTGGCAAAGGTTACAAAACTTCGATTGAGACTTTAAACGAAGGCCGCATTGGCATCGGCGCCCAAATGATTGGGATTGCCCGCGGCGCTCTCGACGCCGCGATCGCTTACACGGGCGAGCGTCAGCAGTTTGGCAAATCGATCAACCAGTATCAGGGCGTGCAGTTTCAGATAGCCGATATGGCGACGGAGCTCGAGGCCGCGCGTTTGCTCGTCTATAACGCGGCGCGTATGAAAGATGCCGGCGTGAACTTTGTGAAAGAAGCCGCGATGGCAAAGCTTTTCTCTTCGCGCGCTGCGGAACGAATTAGCTCGCTGGCCATTGAACTCTATGGCGGCTACGGCTACGTGAAAGATTATCCGGTGGAGAAATTCTGGCGCGACTCGAAGATTGGCGCGATCTACGAAGGAACGTCAAACATGCAGTTGCAGACGATTGCCAAGTTGCTTATTGGGAAATAGCAAACAGCAAACAGTAAACAGCAGACAGCCGGAAGTCTGTATCGAAGTTGACTTTTAGTTACCATTGCGGAAACTGTAAATCCTAAAACTCCTGCTGTTTGCTGTCTGCTGTTTGCTGTTTGCCAGGTACTAAAATGACTGCTTCTCGCATCGACATCTTCAAGCAAATGCTGGTGAACGATCCAATCAACAGCAGCATTCTGTTTGGCTTGGCGAAAGAATATGAGAAGGTTGGACAAACCGCGGAGATGATAGAAGCACTGGAGCGTTACCTGGCTATCTCCGACGATGAAGGAAACGCGTTTGGCATGCTTGCGCGCGCCTACGCGACGGCAGCGCAACCGGATAAGGCCAAAGAGACTTACCGGCGCGGAATTGAGGCCGCAAACACGCACGGTCATCCGTCAATGGCTGAAGAATACCGGTTGGCGCTGGAAGAGTCTTGAACAAGTCAGGCACGAATGCCTGCCCGACAACACCATGAGCGATACCAAGGTTCTAAAACTAGTGCCAAAGGGCAAAGTGAAAGTTTCCGAAGCTTCGGCTCCGGCTGCTGCTCCGGCCACGGTTGAAGAGAAGAAACCGGAGCTGGTTGAGGAGAAGAAGCCGCAGCTAAAGACATTTCGACCTGCGCCCATAACAAAAATCGAACCCGCCTCGCTGCCTAAGCCTCAGCCGCCACCTCCGACTGTGTCGAAACCAGCAGCCGCGCCTGAGCGACGGCAACGCGATAAGCGCGAACGTCGCGATCGACGTGAGCAGCCTCGCCTGTCTCGTGAGCAATTGCTACAGATGTATCGCACGATGTATCTCTCGCGCCGGCTCGACGACAAGGAAATCCAACTCAAGAATCAGAACAAGATTTTCTTTCAGATCAGCGGCGCCGGCCATGAAGCAATCCTGGTCGCGGCCGGCATGGCTTTGAAACCCGGTTACGATTGGTTTTATCCCTACTATCGCGATCGCGCGCTCTGTCTCCAGCTCGGCATGACGCCCCTCGAACAATTGCTTTCCGCAGTGGGCGCCGCAAATGATCCCAACTCACACGGCCGTCAAATGCCCTCGCATTGGGGTCACACCAAACTAAATATCGTTTCCCAGTCGTCGCCGACGGGAACGCAACTGCTGCAGGCAGTCGGGTGCGCGGAAGCCGGCTATCGCTTTAAGCTGATTAAAGAGCTGCGCAAACGCGCCTCAAACTTTCGCAAGGACGAAGTCGTTTACGTTTCGCTGGGCGACGGCACTTCCAGCGAGGGAGAATTCTGGGAGGCGCTCAACAGCGCCTGCAATTTGAAACTGCCGGTGCTTTTCCTGCTGGAAGACAACGGCTATGCGATCAGCGTTCCGGTTGAGGTGCAAACCGCGGGCGGTGACGTTTCGCGGCTCGTTAAAAACTTTCCTAATCTCTATCTGCAGCGTTGCGACGGCACCAACGCCCTCGAGTCGCTGGCGGTGATGAAACGCGCAGTCCAGTATTGCCGCGAAGGCAAAGGACCGTCCTTCGTACACGCTAAGGTAATTCGTCCCTACTCGCATTCTCTTTCAGACGACGAGAAGCTCTATCGCTGTGAAGCGGAGCGCACTGCAGACGCTGAACGCGATCCGCTCAAGCGCTTCAGCACAGTCCTGCTCGGTGAAAAGGTGGTTGATCCCGACGGACTGCAGAAAATCAAAGACGAAGTCGACGTGCTGGTAAACGAAGCGGCCGACCAGGCGCTTGCCAGTCCGCAGCCTGAACCGGAAACGGTGAAGCTCTACGTCTATTCACCGGACGTCGATCCTACTGCGAAAGAGTTTGATACTGAGGCAGGCGCGGAGCTCTCAGGCAATGCGGGGACAATGGTGGATCTGATTAATCGTTGCCTGCACACCGAGATGGCCCGCGATGCGCGAATCATCGTGTTTGGTGAAGACGTGGCGGATTGTTCGCGCGAAGCGTCTCTCGGCCAGGTTAAAGGCAAGGGTGGCGTTTTCAAAGTCACGGCGAATCTACAGCGGAAGTTTGGTAGTGCGCGCGTCTTCAATTCCCCGCTTGCGGAAGCTAACATTGTCGGCCGCGCCATCGGCATGGCGACGCGCGGACTGAAGCCGGTGGTTGAGATTCAATTCTTCGATTACATCTGGCCGGCGATGCACCAAATTCGTAACGAGCTGGCAGTACTGCGCTGGCGTTCGGGAGGCGACTGGAAAGCGCCGGTCGTGATCCGGGTGCCGGTAGGCGGCTACCTAAAGGGCGGTGCGGTCTACCACTCCCAATCGGGCGTCTCAACCTTCACGCAGATTCCGGGGCTGCGAGTTATCTATCCTTCCAACGCGCTCGACGCCAACGGTTTGTTGCGTACCGCGATTCGTTGCGACGACCCGGTACTGTTTCTTGAGCACAAGCATCTCTACCGTCAGGCCTACAACAAATCGCAGTATCCTCCCGACGACTTCATGATTCCATTTGGCAAAGCAAAGACTGTTCGCGAAGGAAATGATCTCTCGATCATCACTTACGGCGCGCTGGTGCAGCGTTCATTGGTCGCAGCCAAACAGGCGGAACAGCAAGGGATCAGTGTGGAGGTTATTGATCTGCGGAGCCTGCAGCCTTACGACTGGAACGCGATAACTGCGACAGTACAAAAAACCGGGAAAGTAATCGTGGCTCACGAAGATTCGTTGTCTTTCGGCTACGGCGCTGAGATCGCTGCCCGCATTGCCGATGAGCTTTTTGAATTCCTGGATGCGCCCGTGCGCCGCGTTGCCGCCACTGATACCTTCGTCGCCTACGCTCCGCAACTTGAAGACATCATTCTGCCTCAGGTTGCAGACGTTGCGAAGGCCATCGCTGAGCTAAAAAGTTACTAAATAACCGCGAAAAGATGGCATACACAGGTGTATTGTTGTGTGTCGTGGCTGACAATCTCTCACAAGAAAATCCCAATCCCTCGCAAGAAATTCCCAACCTAAGAGAGCGAATATCCCGCTATTGTTCGTGACAGCTGCCTGGCGTTTCCCTATCTGCATGCTGGCATGATGCTTGCGGTTACCTGATTGACTAAGCCCTATTTCCCCTGAGCGCAATTTAATCGCGATTAGAAGCAGGAAAGGAGCAAGCAAGACTCATGAGTAAACGAATTCCGATTCTAGCGGCGGCGCTGCTGATTCTCTTATCAGCCATAGTCGTAGCTGCGCAAACACCAGTCCAAACACCAGTCACAGTCCCACAAACCCCAACTACAACTACAGTAGTCACACAAACTCCGACGACAGTAACCAAGACAGTTCAAAACCCGGATGGCACTTACACCGTTATTGAGTATCCGGTGGGCAAGGAAGTTCAGCTCACCTTGAATCCGGTCACGTTAACGAATTCAAAAGGTGTCGCCACTATACTGCGTGATGACAATGGCACCAGGATTTCGTTGAACTTGACCGGCGTGCCCGCGGATGTCAGCGCAATCAATCTCTACGCCGTGGACGATACGGGAGCGGTAACATCACTTGGACCAGTGGTGGTCGCCAATGGAACGGGAAAATTCAGCGGCACTACGCCGCTGAGCAAGTTCATGTTGATCGCAGCGCCGGACGAAAGTCTGGCCACCTACGATCCCAACACGAAAGTCTTTTTCCGTAGCGCCGTGCCGCAAGGCTTCGCGGTGATTCCACATTCCATGTCACCGACTGGCGAAACAGTTGCCGCGACTTCGACTCCGGGAACCACCCCGGCTAGCACTTAAACTGTGCCGATGCTGAATATTCCGGCGTACAAAAAGGGGGATGACACAAAACTAAAAATAGACTTTACCGGCGCCATGAGCGGTGCGCGCGCCAATGTTTTCATTGAGCCGCACAAGAATGGTAAAGAAACGGAAGTCACAATGCGCTTCCATGAACTGAAGGAAGCACCCACCGGACAGACATACATCCTTTGGGCGGTCTCTCCTGACAATCAGTTTACCAAGCTGGGACAGATCGTGAACACCAAGGGAAAAAATGAGGCTGAGATCCAGGCCACGACCACGTTGGATGATTTCGGATTGCTCGTGACCATGGAAGACCTCGCCGCGGTGAAGACAGTGATAGTACCGGCGGGTCCGCGACTTGGCGTAATCCAAATAGTGCCGTAGCCAGACAGCTAATTCTAAAAGGCACAAGCATAAAGGGCCCTAAGTGGGCCCTTTTCATTTCTCACTAGTGTTGGGCCAGACACAAAGTTGGCACACCTGTGTATCGTTGTGCATTGCGCCCTGCACTCTTTTCCTCACGAAATCGCCGACAGAATCGTACTCGATCTGGTTATGCAGGCTGTTTGTCCTCCTCAGGCCCGGCATAGTGCTTGCGACTACTTACGGAAACACCTCGTCATATCCCCCACCGCGCACAAGTTAATTCCCCCGCACAGGTTAATCGCGATTAAGAGAAAGAAGGAGCAAAGCCAAAATAAATGAGTAAACGCATTCCAATTCTGGCGGCGGCATTGCTGATTATTTCATCAGCCGTCAGCAGCAGCACAAACACAATAACGACAGTCACACAAACTCCAACCACAGTTACCAAAACAGTTCAAAACCCTGACGGCAGCTACACTATAATCGAGTATCCAGTAGGCAAAGAAGTACCGCTCACCTTTACTCCAGTCTCGCTAACCAATTCGAAAGCCGGTCGGGACGATTCTGCGCGATGACAGCGGCACCAGAGTGGTTCTGGATGTGACGGATGTCCCTGCGGACGTCTCCGCGATCAATGTCTATGCAGTTGACGACACGGGAGCGGTTACATTGCTGGGACCAGTGGTGATAACTAATGGAACCGGAAAATTCACTGGCACCACGCCGCTTAGTAAGTTCATGCTGATCGCAGCTCCCGAGGCAAGTCTGACGGCCTACGATCCGAATGCCAAGATTTATTTCCGTAGTGCTGTGCCTGAAGGCTTCGCAGTGATTCCGTTCACGACGTCGCCAGTTGGGGAAACGGTAAGCGCGACGACAACGCCAGGCACTACTCCGTCAACTATTAGCGCCGTGCCGATGTTGAACATTCCGGCTTACAAAAAGGGTGATGACACAAAACTGAAAATTGACTTCACCGGCGTCATGTCTGGTGCGCGCGCTAATGTTTTCATTGAGCCGCACAAGAATGGAGAGGAAACGCAAATCAAGATGCGCTTCCACGAACTGAAGGAAGCACCCACCGGACAGACATACATCCTTTGGGCGGTCTCTCCTGATAATCAGTTTTTCAAGCTGGGACAGATAGCTAATTTCAAGGGAAGAAACGAGGCTGAAATCAAAGCCAATACCGATCTGCCCGACTTTGGATTGCTTGTAACCATGGAAGACTTTGGGGCGTTAAAGACCATTGTTGCTCCCGCAGGCCCCCGTTTGGGCATAATTCAATTAACTCCGTAGCCCGCTTAACCGCGTGTTTCTTTATCAGAGGCCGCCAGATTGGCGGCCTTTTTAATGCCGGTGAGAGCGCAGCGCTGCCTGCCATCTGCAAGAATTTTCTATCCCTCCCGACCTTTCCTGGGTTACTATGCCGCCTTGCCGGGGTAGCCCGGCTCAGTTCCCCAGGGTCGATCACCCGACGTTCGACTAGTTCAACCCGGAACGAAGCGCTTCGTTTCCCCTTCTGTCAGATAGCTAGTTGCGGTTACAAATTAATATGTACAAACGCATCTTCCCCCAGCTGCTGCTTTTAACCGTAAGTTTACTCGCTTCCAAACAAGTATTCCCGCAAGAGAGCCTGCCCGATCTTGTCAGACGCGTTAAGCCATCCGTGGTTGCAATTGCAACTTACGACGCGCAGGGCGAGGCGCTGATGACCGGCAGCGGTTTCTTCGTGCGTCCTGGGCAAGTTGTTACCAACCTGCATGTCATTCGCGGAGCCCAGCGAACTGAGGTGAAGACGCTGGACGGAAAAGGCAAAGTCTTTCCGGTGGCCGGCTTGCTTGCCACCGACGAAGAAGGAGACCTCGCGTTGCTCAGCGTGGACATGCCGCCGGATCGGCCGCGCACCAGCGAACTGGCTCGCGTGCTGCCGGATGAAGGTGAACAGATCGTAGTGATCGGCAATCCTCTCAAACTGGAAGGGTCAGTCACTGACGGTATCGTCTCCGCCGTGCGCGAAGTTCCGAACGTCGGCAAGATCATCCAGATCACGGCTCCGATTTCACATGGCAACAGTGGCAGTCCGGTTTTTAACATGAAGGGCGAAGTCGTCGGTGTCGTTACGGTAAAGGTAACGAATGGACAAAACATCAATCTCGCGATCAGCGCGGCGCGTGTCTCACAGTTGCAGCCGGGCGAGTTGCGTCCTATCGCACGCATTTCGGCCAAAGAAAAACCGGGTGATGTTGCAGAATCGTCCTATAGGAATGGCCTGGATTCTCTCTGGCTGGGTAACTACGACAACGCCATCGGCTACTTCGAGACTGCGGCTTACAGAAATCCTCGGCGAGCAGATGCCTGGGTGCAGGTGGGTTATTGCAAAGTTAAGCAGGGAAGAAGCGCGGAAGCTATCCGTGCTTACCAGCACGCACTCGAACTCAGACCCAACTCTGAAGAAATTCATAACAAGCTGGGAGACGCGTATTACTACGCCGGCAAAATGAGTGAGGCCATCGCTTCTTACAAACGCGCGGCTGCGCTAAGCCCTGACAGTGCGGATGCGCACTACAATCTCGCGGTCGCCTACTCTGAAAGCGGCGATGAAGAGATGGCCTCCAGCGAAGCGAAGATTCTGCGCCAACTCGACTTGAAGCTGTATGAGAAGTTTGTGAGCGAAACACAGTAGGCAGGGATAGGCAGAGGAGTAGGCAGTAGGCAGTAGGCAGTAGGCAGTAGGCAGTAGGCAGTAGGCTAACGAAAAGGGCACTACGAAGTTCATTACTCGTATTGCCCTTTCTGCTTTTTACTTGCTGCCTACTGCCTTCGCATTCTGCCTAATCCCTACCGTCTACTGTCTACTGCCTACTGGCTACCGCCCACGGCTCCCGCGGCTGCACCGGTAAAGATTCGAGTATCGATACTCTTTGGATTACCCAGCACCACGAAGCGAAGATTGCGCATATATTTCTGCGCCACGCGTTGCACGTCGGCGGGAGTCACGGCACGAAGGCGCTCGATGTAATCTGTCGAGTTGCGCCAGCCGCCCCCGATCAGTTCATACTGCGCCAGCTCGCCGGCCTGGGCCGCGTTGGTCTGCTGACCTATGTAGTGCCTGGTGAGATACTGTTGCACCGTGCCCTTTATTTCATTGGGGTCCAGCGGCTCGTGCTGCAGGCGCGCCATTTCATTGAGCATGACGCCCACCGCCTGATTGGCATCGACGGCGCTCACGTAAATGCCGCCCACGTTTGCTCGTTGGCTGCCCAGAAAGGCATCAGGAGCGTAAGAAAGATTTCGCTGCACGCGCACTTCCGTGAAGACCCGCGTTTGCAGGATGGACGAGGCCACTCGCATTGCATAGATGTCCGGCGCCGTCATTGAGGGCGCCACATAAGTTCCCATCACGTAGTTGGTCGGTAAATCGCGGGTGGTGATGTCCACGGTGGGACCATCAAACGCCAGCGCCGGCGGCGGCGAGGCCTGATAATTCCCGCGCGGAAGTTTACCCAGCGACGCCGCAACGCGCTCCCTGATCTGCTGCGGATCCACATCGCCCACTACAACCAGCAGGAGTCGCGAAGTTTGCATCAATTGCTGGTGATAGCTCTTCACATCCTCCAGCGTCAGTCGTTTGATTGACTCGGCGGTGCCTTCCGGACTGTTCAGATAGGGATGACCCGCATAGATTGAGCGCGACTGAAGTTGCTGCAGATAAGAGTCGGGGGTGTCTTGATCGTCGTTTCGCGAAACTATCAGGCGGTTCTTAACGCGCTCGAAATCGTCCGGCGCAAAGCTGGGATGCAGTGCCACGTCGGTAAACATTTGCCACGAACGATCGAAGTTTCGTCGAGTCGTGGCCATTGTCAGTACTGAATAATCGTAGTTGACGCCGTAGCTGATTCCGGTGCCCATGCGCGAAGACTCGCTGCGCATTCGATCGCGTGGAAAGTTTGCACTTGCCTCGGAAGAAAGATCGAGCATTAGAGCTTCAATGCCGGCATTCTTTTCATTGATGTTAGTGGCACCTCCGCGAAAAAAGAGTCCGACAACCGCGGTCTGGCTGTTCTCGCGGCGCTTAACGAGCACCTTAAGACCATTGACTTCAAACTCAGTGACGAGCTTCGCAGTGTCAGCCAACGCGTTGACGGGCCGCGCAACACGAACTGAAGTTGCCGCTGCATGCTCAGTCGAGCCCTTCGTCTGCGCCGGGATCGGCAACGCAGAGAACGCCACGAGCAGGATTGAGAGACACAGAGCCCAGGCCCGTGGTCCAAACTGCTTAATGCTCAGAAGAATGCGCGTCAAAGTTTTGTTGTCAGTTGCCGGTAGTGGATTTTGCATTCTGTTTTTCATTGCCAATCAGATCGTCCGCTGTCAAACCGGAAGTTTTTGCTGAGTCGTCGTTCATGAGTGCTAAACCGACGTGCGGTTTACCGAGAATGTAGCCGGTCAGGTAGCGGCTGATGTCGGCCCGCGAGGTGGCGCGCAGGCGCCCGAGATAACCACGGTAGTAGTCGAGTCCCGTCGAGGCCCACCAGAAGCCAATCGTGTGCGTATAGTCATCAAGCTTCTCACGCGAATAAAGATCATCGGCTTCCAGCAACGCTTTCGCGCTCTCCAGCTGCTCATCGGTAAAGTAGTCGGGATCGTTGAAGTGGGCGATCTCATTGTAGATTGCAACCGTCACTGCCTTTGCTTTATCGGGCGTTGTTTGCGCGATCAGATTGATCGGGCCCACGTTTCGCTGAGTGTAGTAGCCGAAGCCAACGTTGGTCGCGAGGCCCGTGTCTACCAACGCCCGCTGGAAGCGCGAGTTAGGCTGCCGCAGAATAAATGAAAAAACATCTGCGGCGTAGGTGGCTGCGTCGTCCTTGCCGATGGATGGACCTTGCCAGCCAAGTTCGATGATCACATTTTGTACGGGCTGTTTGATGATCGCGCCTTCGCTCTTCGGCAACGGCGGGTGTTCAACCAACGGAAACTCCTTGAAAGGATCTACCGGCCGGCGTGGCCAGTCACCGAAAAGCTCTTCAACCATCAGGAATGCAGCAGGCGCGCTGATATCGCCGGTAACTATGATGGCCGAGTTGTTCGGCACGTAATAGCGGCCCTGAATAAGGCGCATTTTTTCAGTCGTCGCAGAAGCTACCGTTTCTTTGTTGCCACCAGGATCTTTGCGGCTGGGATACTTGTAGAACAGCCGGTTATTCATCTCTGAACTCAGAAAGCCGAATGGGTTTGACTCGTGGCGATCGAGTTCGCCGATGACCACCTGACGCTCCTGTTCAAACTGGCGCTCATCGAAGAGTGGATAGCGAACAGCGTCGCGCATGAAGTGCATGGCTACCGGTAGATTCGGCGTCGTGGTGGTGAAGTAGTAATTGACTATCTCTTCCTGCGTCTGGCCATTGTATAAAATGCCGAGCTGATCGATGGTCTGCAGATAGTCTTCTCTGTTCGAAGTGGCGCGATTCGCCTTGAAGAACATGTGCTCGTATAGATGCGATAAGCCGTTGAGCTCCGGCGGCTCCGTGAACGATCCGTTGCGCACTGCGAGTTCCACAGTGACAAGCGGCACGGAGTGATCTTCAAGTACCACAATCTCCAGCCCATTGCTCAACGTTTTATTGACAAAGGGTACAGCCTCAGCGAGCGGGACTGACTTTGCAGGAGCGGGCGCCACCGCAGTCGATCGCGGCGATGCTGTTTGAGGTGTCCGCTTCTGACCCGGTGTAACTGCCGGGTTCACAAGCAAAGACCAAACTAAAAAGATCAGAAGTAAACTACGTTTCACTGAAGACTCCATGGAAAATAAATCGACCTTATTTGACTAAATCGAAAGCCGCTCCGGGTTTTGCCGCAAGCACATTCGATGTCAGTTTCTGAGGGTAAGATGTCAACCAGCTGATTGATTTCATTTTGGCTCGTCGTTAAGCCTTTTAGGGCACTCAATGAGGTTAGCGTGCCGAAGCCAAATTGACAAACGAAGGCCGAGCTACGAAAAAATGAACGGCGGAAGTTAAGGTTAAGTTGCGCTTGCCAGGACCCGAAAGCCCAAAATTCAAGGGCCAATGGTGAGGGCGTAGTTAACCATCCCCAGGACGGTATCCCGGTCAGCCGGCATAAGACTCATCCTGCTCAATGCGCGACAACACCCAATCAAACTCTCCCGAAGTGATTTTGCCACCGCAGAATTCACAGACGCCGGCATTGTTTACCTTGAGCGGAGCGCCACAATTGGGACAATTCAGATTGGCACTAGCGGGCATTGGCTTAGCCTTTCGGCTGCGAATAAACGTCCAATACTCGCTCCACGACCGCAGCTTCGATTTTGAGCCGCTCACGACGTTGCCGCGCTCGTCAACAGTGTAGTCGTAGCCCTGAGCAGCGATACGCAGTGTGATCGAATTGTAAAAGGCGTCTTCCTGAATCTTCACCGGTTGCAAGGCGGTAATCCGACTCTGATCGAGGGCGTTGCGGAGGTGTTGTCGCTTGTAGGCATCGATCCAATATTGATGCATCTGAAACAGGTTGTCAGTTTCATGAGGTCGCGCGCGCTCCCAGTTAAGTGTTGACCAGGCGGTCTGCAGCTCGTCAAATATCAACCGCGCGCGCGCCTGAAACTCGCCCCAGGAGAAGGTGGGATTGTTTTTTTCAAATTCAATACGAATGTCCCTGAACCCGGGTTGGACGACGCTTGGCAAGTCGGTGCCTTCCTCCGGTACGTCCGAAGTAAGTAGTGGACCTTTCGCTTCAGTGCTCAGTAACGCGATGCCGCACACGTACCACTGAAACTCACCACTCTCGACCTTGGTGCCACAAAAAGAGCAAGCGCCGACGGTGTCTTTCTGTAGAGGCGCGCCACATTTCGGGCAATGCAACGCTGTCGCCTGGGCTGGAGGCGGAGACAACACGTCACGTTTGCGTTCGAGGTGCCAGCGCTCCCGAACGTAATAACTCATTTCCGCGGTCCGGCCCTTTGTGCTCACCACCTCGGTGTAGTTAGTTTCAAAGAAAAGCGTGATGCTTACAGTTGGAGTTTCGAGTCCGCGCATATCGGCGATACGCATGCCGCCGATAATGACTCCCTTCACTTCTTTCAAACCTTCAGGGTTACGCTGCAGTAACGACTTGCGTGCCGACTCGCTGAGATAAGGTGAAAACTGGTCGAGCGCATTCGGGCCATGGCCGCGGGCGTCATGCGCTTTTCCGTAAAGCGCGTAACAGAAGTCAGTGAAAACAATCTCCGAGAAATTCGGATCAAACTTCCGCAGCTGCGCAAATTGTCGAAAGAGCGTTTCAGGCCGTGTGCCTGGGATTTCAAGTCCCAACGGAAACGCCATTGCCGCTGTTGAAGTGGTTACTGAGGACGATGAGAACGACTCCGAGCCCTTGGTGGCTCGTTTTGCAAAGCGATAGACGACGAAGACTACCACCACAATGTCCACAGGAACACCAACCGCCGGATACTCGACCGTGAGCCAGACGAGCAGTCTAACGATGCCTATGATTGCGCCGCCATCACCACCGCCGCCGCTACTGCCGCCATGACCACCGCCACTGTAGGATCCGCCACCGCCGACGCGTGCGAAGGCTTCCAACGGATACAAGAGAAGCCAAGCGGCCGCCGCGCCGGCCATCAAAATGAACATCGGTGCCGCAACTTGCCGGGTCGCTAATGGTTCCCCTCTCCGTAAGCGGACAGGGGTTAGGGGAGAGGTAGCTGGCGGCTCGCCTACCCCACCCCTATCCCCTCCCCACTTATGGGGAGGGGAACACGAAGTGGGATTAACGATCCGGTTGCGAAGTCGCGTGAGTTTCATTTCAGTTCGAAACGCGGAGCATCGGGAAGTTCATTCAGGTTTTCGCCGGTTGCCGGCAGATGTTTTGAAAGTAAAGCCCCGAGGTTCTCCAGGCCTTCCTGCAACGCCTGCGCATCCGCCTTGCGGCCTGCCTCATGCAGTTCAAACATTTGCTGATTCCACTCAAGCGCGTTTACTCCTTTCAAGATGCCACGGTCCGCAATCAACTCCAGACGTCGCTCGAGTATCGACAAATAAATAAGCACTCCCATCTCGGCATTGGTGTTGGCGATGCCGGCTTCATAAAACATCGCCGCGGCGCCGGTTCGAACCGCAGTGCTGCGAAACTTTTTAGTCGTCAGTAGCCGGCGCAGCGAGTTGCTGCGCGAGGTAATCAGGAAACCGATTACAAACAGGAGAGCGACGTCGATAGCGACCCAGTATTGGTGGAAATCGAAAGGCGAGAAAAGAAGAAACAAGAGACCGGCAAAAGCGAGCAGCGCGCCGAAGAGGTAATCCGCGTGCCGGTAGGACCCAGAGCGGGCACGCACCACCAGAACCAATTCCGCATCAGTCGTGCTCTCGATCTTTTTTACGCAGTCGGTGAGTGCCGCGCGCGCGGCGTCATCGAATTTTGCTCGCTTCATGTTTAGCGTGGCTGACCGGTGGCATTGGGAGTGTTGTCGGAAGCAACGTTAGGAATCCAGAAAACCTGGCCATCGACTTCAACTTGCTTAAGTCCGTGTTTGGGTAAGTCTTTTTCTTTCAGACCGAGATAGGTGAAGTGTGGCAAGTCGCTGAGCACGGTTTGAAACCAGCCGTGTTTGGCAAGAATTTCGCGCACGCGCGGATTGTCAAATTCATTTACATCAAAAGCGAGCATGGCGATGTGTTGGGATGTGCCGGGTGCTGCAATCGAGTAGAGGATCGATTTGGATAGATCTTTGCTGAAGTATATGCCGCTCTTTTCAAGTTCCAGCACCTCGGCAATCTGACTGCGCAACGGCAGACTCTTCAAGTTGGCCACTTGTGCTTCGGTTAATCTGCCCTGAGCGAGCCAGTAGTCGAGGGCCGGTTGGAAACGGGTGTGCCACAAGTGCAAGCTGTCTTCGAAACTCCGTCGGCCAGCTTCGGCGCCGTCGCGAGGTGTGATGTCGAGGTCTTCCTTTTGTGCATCCGCGCGTGCCTTCAGCAACTGTTTCATCGCTTCAGGCTGCAACACTACTTCATCGAAGCCAAACATTTCAGAGGTATAACCGGCGCGTTCCTGAAACCTCGTGACCTCTTCTTCGCTGGTGAAAACACAAACTGGCGGCGGCATCACGTCCTTCGCCACAAAAATCGCGCCGTAGTCTTCAAGCACGCGGCGCGACACGGGGTCGGCTGAAGGACAAATGTTCTCGATACTCGTTTTTCGTTTTTTAAGCGACTTGCGCAGGACCTCATAAAACAAAGTCGGCGAGTCGCCATTGTTTGCTTCAGTTGGTTTAATCATCTCGCCGGGAAATTTTCCTGTGGTCGCACCGGTTGTCGAATAAAGTTTGCCACGCGACAGCACCGGAGAAGTCGTGAGCAAGAGAAAGATCACCAGGGCGATCAAAAACTCAACACCGCGGCCACTTCTAAACAAGCTTTCACCGCCATCTTCTACAATAACCCATCAAAAAACTGGGGTGACTGAAGGGATCATAGTAATCGAAACTCGCCACGGTCAACAAAGCCTCCGGCACCGGCGCTGGGGCGGACCGGTCAGTCCTGGCATCAGTTGACGGTATACTGCACGCGGCGCTTCCCTTCAAACCATGGACTATCGCGATCTTAATCAAAGAAATTGTGAACACCTACCAGCAACATGGTTGGGAATTGCAGCGTGTGCTCCTGCGCCCCGAAACCCGCGCCGAGCTATCCGCTCAGCCTGCATCTGATTCTTTTTCGTGGGACGACAAGCGAGTGAAAGAGGCGCAGGTCGACGGGCTGTGGTTTTCGCGGCCTTCGCATGAACAGCGTGAAGCCTGGGAATTAAGACTGCTGGCAGAGAATCCTTTTGCCTTGTTTGAGACGTTTGAGGTAGATGAGACGGAAGAGCAACGGGAAGAAGTGCGACGTGAGATGGAAGCGAGGCTACGGGAATACGTGGGGAAGAGTTATGAGTACTGAGTGATGAGTACTGAGTCAAAACCAGCCTGCCCGCTCATCACCCATAACTCAGCACTCAGGCAGCTTGTTTATGCCTTCCCCAACTTGACCGGAATCTTCATTTGCTCGCCGTTGCGGATTATCGTCAGATCCACAGTTGAGTATGGTATTGCCCGCTTGACGCGCGCGCGGAATTCTCGTGGGGTGCGAATGGGGACATCGCCGAACTTGATCACAATGTCACCCTCTTTAATGCCTGCTATATCCGCCGGCCGGTTCGCCAGGATTCGGCCCAACTGCACGCCGAATATTTTCCTACCAGGAATATCAACCCGCACGGGGTCGTTATCATTGTAGCCAAACTGCCCTAGACCCTCGGGTCTATTCTCAAAAACCTCGTTCAGCCGATTCAGTTCTTCTCTCGAAATCGTCGTGAGCTTTGTATTCTTAGTCTCGCCATCTCGAATGTAGACAATGTCGACCGTTTTCCCAATTGGCGTGCGGCGCATAATCTCTGTCATCTCATCGTCTGAATGTACGGCTTGACCATCCACTGTGGTAATAATGTCGCCGCCAACGAGGCCCGCTTTTTCCGCAGGCCCGTCTGGTGTTTCGGCGCTGCCGAAGGTGACGCCAATACCCCCCTCAGCCATTTCAAAATCATCAACTCCTGCATAGGATTTCGGTGCCGCAACAGTCACCACACCGCCACGACCACCTCGAGGCATTCGCGGTATTTGCTTGACGACAGCTGTAAGTCCAGCTGCGAACATGAAGAAAATAAGCAAACCGATGAACATCCAGGAGGTACCGCTAATGCGACGGCGGCGCTTGCCAATTCCACCGTGTTGCGGGACTGAAAGCGGCCCGCCCGCAAAACCATAAGGGCCGGAATTTGGAGCGTTGTTACGGGGCAGGGTTCCGGGCGGCACATTCTGAAAGCGAACTGTCTCGGTGTACTCAGCTGAGCCTTCCCCAAGCCGAAACCCGCAATTACGACAAAATCGTAACCCTGCGGGCATTGGCGATCGACAGTTTCCACAGTTCGAGACGCCGGCTTCCATTTCGGGATTCATAGACATTTCACTTCTCAGGCTCGTTAAGGTCGATTAGACTTTCGGTACGCTGTTGCCAAAAGAATAGCAGATTTCTATACGCCGGACGGAGCGTTCCGGTTGCATCTATGCTGATCTTCAAAAGTGAGCGAACCCGCATTCGCAAGGCGATTCGGGAAGAAACGGCTGGAACTACAGCCCCAGGCGACTTCTTACTTGTTGGCATGGCGCGTGCCGCGTTAAAACTATCGGGCTTGATCGTTCATTAGGCTTAACCCTGCACCGACGTTAGACATCCGTCCTCGTTGGGTGCAATATCACTTCAAGATTAGTTGAGTTCATGGCCAGTAAGGCTTTGAACGTTGGAGGCATAAAGTGGAAGTTACCAAGGCCCTGGCTGCTCTACAACCGTTGTACGGTAAGGATAATGTTGAGATTGTAACGGTGGATGGACAGCGTGTGCGGGGCGTCGTTCGCAGCATGAAGACTACGCAGGCCCTCACCACTCCCAGCGTAAAGATGGAATGCGCAAACGGTGAGATAGTAAAAATACCCTTCCCCTCAATCTCGGAAATCAAAGACCATAACGGCAAGGGGCAGTAGGCAGGAGGCGGGAGCAGACGGCAGGCTGCAGGAAACAAAGGCGTTTCTCTTTGTCGGGGAGTATTAGCTCAGTTTGTATTTCTATTATTGCTAGCCCGCTACTTGCTCCCACCGACTGCCTACTGTTTTTTCCCGCTCGTATCGCTTATAGTACGCCGTTTTAGTTTTGGCCTCGCGAGGCCGCTTTAGGAGAGTTTGGAGACTTGTCATTAACGATTGAAGATTTTGGCGGACGGCTCGCCAGCGTTTGGTCGGAACTCCGGCCAACAACACGCGGCATGGTTGAACGGGCCCTGCAAACGCCAAGCGGTTCGCCGGCAGCGCGCAAAGCAAATACCGCTAGTGCTCCCTACGATGCACGCGCTGACAATGAATTAAGCCGCCTGTTGGCCGCTCTTGACGAACGTGCCCTCGAAACCGACGCTTCGCTCGAAGCAGAAAAAGAAGTACAACTTCGCCATATGGCCGATACCTGCGCCGCGGTGTTGCAGGAAAAGACGCGCTCAGCCGAAGTCTTCGCTCAGCTCGTACGCCGGGCTGACAACCGGCGCGACTACGCGAGAATCGATACTCTGGCTGATGCGTTGACAGGTTTCGCGCCCAGTGAGATTTGCGAATTGGCGCGCTCACAGGATGTGGTCGTCAGGGCCCTTGCTAACGAGAGCCTGGCGCAGTTTCCCACATCTTCGCTGATTGCGTTGTTGGGTGATCCGGTCGACTCGGATATAGCGCGCGACGCTCTACGACGCCAGGCGGTGGATTATGGCTCGGAAGAAGCAAGACAGATTGTGAATGCACTGGCGCAGGTTGATGCGTCGAACGAGGATTTTTAAAACATAAGTAACCGCCAAGACGCCAAGAGCGCCAAAATTATTAAGATAAGACGACTCGCTTTACTCCTTCCCTCAAAACAGGCACGTCAATAGGCCAAGCATTCGACTTGTCATTCTCAGATAGGAAATTATTTGGGCGGAGTGAACGGAGCAAGCCTCTCAACCGATTCAGCTCGACAATAAGGCGTCCGCCAACTAGTAGATCTAGCTATCTTTCCCCACAGCTCGTCCTTTGTAAGGTTATGCCTACTCGTTCCTGGCGCAAGAACGGTATTTTTCTAAGGTCGAACTCCATACAAAGGGCCTCCTCATAAACTTCCTCCAGGAGACCCGGACCTAGTGCCTATGCACCTCAATTGCAGCCCCGATAACTAACCGCGCCAACTGATTGAGCTCCGCATCCGGTTCTTGTCGTTTGGGAGCGAGAAGATTACCGATGAGGCTATTCTTCGGATCCATAGAGCCGCCTCCTTTGAGCCGAGATCCAGGCCCAAAGCGTTATTGTCCTCGAAGTGTAAGCGGAAATCTGAAGCGGGTGAGCGGTAGTAGATCTACTTTGTTGGCGCTCTTGGCGCCTTGGCGGTTAGTTGTTCGCAGTTCCAATCTCGTGCAGTTTCTTCACAACTTGATCAATCAACCAATTCGGCGTCGACGCCCCGGCAGTTACGCCCACGCGCTTCGCGTTCCCCACGTCGGCCGGATTAATCTCTGCCGGGGTCTCGATCAAATAGCTCTTCGCGCATTGTTCCTGACAAACCGCCAGCAGCTTGACGCTGTTTGAGGAGTGGCGGCCGCCGATCACATAGAAAACATCCACTTGCCCCGCCAGACCCCGCGCTGCATCCTGGCGATCACGAGTAGCCGAACAAATCGTGTTAACTACCTGTGGTTCAGCGTCCGATTTCGCCCGCACCGCTTCTGCTACTTCGAGAAAAGTTTGCAGCTTGATTGTAGTTTGAGAAACCACCAGCGGAGATCGCAGTTGCGGAAGCGCAGCAACCTCGCCGGCGTCGCGTACGACATAAGTATTCTCCGGCGCATATCCGACTACACCGATCATCTCGGGATGATCCGGATTACCGGCTACAACAACATCTCGACCGTCCTTGGCAGCACGTTCGGCCAGATGTTGCACTCTGGTAACGAAGGGACAGGTCGCGTCAATAACTTTTGCGGCCCGACCTTCAAGGTCAAGTTGAACCTGCGGCGTCACGCCATGGGCACGAATTACCGCGATCGTGTCGGCATCGGCCTCGCTTGGCTCGTCAATCGTCGAAACCCCCAACTCGCCTAATCGCTCCATCTCCTGGGCGTTGTGAATCAACGGTCCCAGCGAGCGAATAGGACGCACGCCTTCGTCCAGCGCATCTTCAACCATTTCGACGGCGCGTTCGACGCCAAAACAGAATCCGAATTCTTCAGCTAATAGGACTTCCATATATTACGTAACGCAATCTGTTAGATTACGCCCTTATCAAGCACGCAAGCTAACAGCTTCGTTACAAATCAAACCATCGGTTCAGGCGCGCCTTCCGATTTGTCATTACACCTTTGCTGCCACTCTTCGCGAACCCGATCGCCGCCGGCTACCCGCGCCTCAACCCACTCAATATCTTTGTCAATTAAAGACCGAATGGTGGTCAGAAACGATTTCTTCAGGTCGCCCAGGTTATGCGCTAACTCCTTCGGCAGTATCGCGTACGACACGTCGCCGATATAACGAAGCGCATCGGACAGCTCGTTAACAATGTTGCTTCCACAGTCGTATTGCGACTCGGATCCCGCTGTTTCCTGCATGATTAATTCCTCCCAGTGCCTATAACCGCGGTGAATTCCTGCGGCTTGAGTATCTTAGCATTAGTCAAATACGACCGCACGGCGCTAGCCGTTCCGTAAGTATTAATAACCGGGCCGGGGCAAGCCCGCTTTTTTGCCCCGAGATGATCTGAGTTGAGATTAGTATTTTGATGGAAAGGCTTTTAAAGTCGGGGTGTTAGGTCCCTCCCCATCGTGGCATATGAGAAGCGGAGGCAGTCCTCCGGTCGCACAAAAATGAATCTGTTGTTCCATCGAAGCGTTAAAGCACTTGCAAGGCTGCCGCAAAGTTTCGATCCTTGCAGGACTCAAGTGTAATATCCAGAAGTCACAAGCACCGCTAAAGGAGTTAGTTATGTCTCTAGTTCGCCTGACTGTTCTTGTTCTGCTGCTGGTCGTCTGCTGTGGCGCTGCTTTCGCACAAAGACCAGGACCGCAGTTTCGTCGGCCGCTCGCGTGCGAACCGTTGGAACCACGAACGAAACTCGAGGCCATCGAATGGCAGTATGAAAGAGTGCTACTCAAGGGCTTCAGCCAGATCGCCACTTTCATGGCCCGTGACGTCGAAGTTCGCGTTGATGCGGTTGAGCTGAAAGACACCGCCACTGCAACACGGGCTATCGGGCTGGTTATTGCTCTAAGGGAGACAGGTGAGAATCCTCGTGAGAATAGATCGTTTGTTGACTACGACGAGATTGATCGATTACTGCAGGGTTTGACTGCGATCGGGCGCGCAAACGAATCGGTAACCAAGCTTGCCGGCTTCGAGGCCCGCTATCGAACTCTGGGTGACCTTGAGATTATTGTCTTCCGCCAAAGCCGAAGCGGCATCGCAGCCACCCTGACAAGCGGCATTTGTGAGCGAGTCACCGCACCGCTGACCCTTGATGAACTGGATAGACTGAAAGCACACATCGTGGAAGCAAAAACACGATTGGACGAGATCAAATAGCGAAGTTGCATTTACTGCGATGCTGGCGCTTCAGCGCGGCTAGCAGAAAAAGTTGAATTGATAACCAGTGAGAAGGCTTATCGGAAATGAATAACGCTGAAAGCGTTGGCGAATTCCAGCCCAGGGTTTGCTTTGAAACCCTGCGAGTTAATCGCAAACCACTTCTCGAAAGCGCAACCCCTTCAGGGTTGCGAAGGATCTTCCTCGGTTATGTTTGAACCCAGGGTTTCAAAGCAAACCCTGGGCTGGAATTGGCGAACGCTTTCAGCGTTATATCACTTGGCTGGTTGTGTAGCTCGCTCGGTATTGAGCGAATCAAAATTCAAAGCGGCGTTGAACAGCAGGAAGAAGCTCCCCTGCGTTTGATGTCGCCACATCGGATTAGTTGCGAACATCACGACGTGGCCCCGGCCAACTGGCACATCAATTACTGCCGGCGCGTTTGCCAGTTCGGAGCCTCCAGCCAGCATGCCGCTCACCAGCAAATTTTTCTCGTCGGAAGCAAAGCGCAAGACCACGCGTGGCCTTTGCGCCGGCGGCACATAGAAAGCGCCGAGCTGCAGTCGTTGTTCTTCAGTGAGTTGCTCCTCGCCGCGATTCGCCGGCGAGGGCGAAACCGCCGGCGAAGGCTGCGGCATTCCCTGCACGATGTCCGGATCGGTTAGCGAACCTCGACCGGACGGTCGCCCTCCCGGCGTACCATCTCCACCACCGAAAGTTAAGGCGGCCACTTGAAACAGCGGCGCCTGATTGAAGTAGATGGGTAAGGTTTCCTCGTAGCCATAGGCGATGGGACTGTTGCGATCGCTAAACTTCGCGTTGTAAATCGAACCGCGCGCCTGCAGTTGGCGCGGCTCCTGAATGCTGACGCCACTAGTGAGGCCAAAATCGATCGGCAATCGAGCAGTGTTCGCTACTACCACAAAGAGTCCGCCGTCCTGAACAAACTTTTGCAGGTTCAAGACACCAGCCAATCCCATGCCGCCGCGAATATCATCTGATTGATCCGGCGACAGTCCCATGTTTGGAGTTACGTCAGACTGTTTCCACGGAATCGGATCGCCGCGCATGGGAATGCCATTGACGATGGCCTGGGCAGTTCCGTTGAGCGGCGGAAAGATGATCACGTCAAACTTGTCGCGCAGATTCGCCGTGTTTCTGACCACCTGATCGGAAATATATGTATAGGGAATCTGCAGTCGATCAAACTCGATGCGATACCAGCCATCGTTCTGCGTGTTTGTCCAGGAGTGAAGTATTGCAATCCGCGGCACGCCGAGAGTGTGCATCTTGACTTCCGGCAAATTGTCGACGGCAAATGCGGTCAACCCCAATTCACCGGCGGCTGCATTTAACTGCTGACGCACATCAGCAGGATTGCCATCAGCTTTAATTACAAACGAGCCGGCATTGAACTGCTTGTCCCCAATCTTGAACGGCGCTTCAGCCGCATTCATCTTCACATCTTTGAGTCTGTAACGAAGCGTCGCCAGCGTATTGTCAGTATTGTGATTGATTATGTACGCGGCCGCGCCTGAGCCGTTGATGCTGCCACGCACACGCGCGTCGGCGGTAAGCAGGCTCATCGGCTGTTTCAATATGCGCCGAGTCCGTGATGCGGAAGGTTTTGATATTTCGCAGTGGGCCCATGGTCCAGCCGGTATCGTCGTAAGGCCGCGGATCGTTGACGTTGTAATACTGCGTATCGAGCAGCATGTCTGCCATACGTGAATACGGCTGATCCATCCGCACGACATACGAACCGGCGGCAAACTTTTGATCCTTGATTGCTATCTCTTTGTCTGCCTGCCGCACTTCCACGCCCATCAGGCGCAGCAGATTAACCGTCTCGGCAACTTCAACCGGGCGCGACTGGTTCGCCGGAATGACGTACGCCGCCGGCCCTTCATTGGTAGCCTTCGCCACCGAACGCTTGCTCTTCAGATAAAAATTTTGCAGGAAACGGTCCTTGTTGTTCGCGACAAAGTTCATCGCCAGCAGTATTGCCGATTGCTGCAGGTTGACGTTGTTGCGCAGCGACCACTTCACGCGGGCCATCGGAGGGTTGGGCCGGAACCAGTCACGCTGCGACTCCGCGCGTACCGTCCGATCGATCGTGTCGGCGCCGCCATTACCAAAAGTCTCGTAGAAACGTCCGATGGCGTTGTGCCCGTTGGCGACATAGAACATGTAGTTAGGCGCCCAGCCATCATAGAACCCATGCGTCCAAACGCCGGGCACGCCGCGCTTTGTCATCTCTTCAATCTCGTGATACGCGAGCAACTGCCACTCATCGATCGTGATCGGATCGAGCCAGGCGTTGTAGGGACCAGTACCTGTCGAGGTGTAAAGAAACGGGACCGACTCATGGAGGTCGTGAAGGATCGCCGGATGGTATTCAAGAAAAGTTTTCATCTGGTTGCGCGTCAATGCCAGCGCCATTCCTAAACCATCGCGATTGTTATCGTGCGCGACATACTTGCCCCAGAAGACCAGGCCCGGCGCATTTTTGCCGGGATTCGCTTTGCGGTAGTTGTAAGTGTCGACCATCATGTCGCGCCCATCGACTTCCAACACCGGCGTGATCAGAACGATTACATTCTTGCGGATGGCCTGAATGAAAGGACTCTCTTCAACTGCCAGCCGGTAAGCCAACTCCATCAACATCTCCGGCGAGCCCGTCTCCGGCGAGTGGATCGAGCCTGAGGCCCAGTAGAAGACTTTGCCCTCGCCAATCAGGCTTTGCGCTTCCGTCTCCGAAATCCTGCGCGGGTCGGCCAGCTTCGCCGTTATGTCTTTGTAACGATCGAGCTTCGCCAGTGTCGCCTCATCACCCACAGCTACGAGGATTTGTTCCTTCCCTTCTTCCGATTTTTCCGGCGCTGTAAACAACCGCACGCGTTTGCTGGTTCGCGCCAGCTCACGATAGTAGCGATAGAGATCTTTCGAATAGGTGAGCTTGTTGGGCGTGCCGACTATATAACCAAGCACTTTGTCCGGCGAGGGTACCGTGTCAGACATTGGCAGGTGATCCACCAGCTCCGTCAGGAAAAACTTTTCGGTGGTGTACTCTTTGATTTTCTTTGAATAGTCATTCTCGGCTGCCGCCGGCGCGGCGCTCTTGCCCGGCGTCTCGGCCCCTGCAGGTGACCTGGCCGATTTTTCAACGCCGGATCGTTTTTGCGCAGCCGCGAAACGAACAGTGAACGGAAGAATGAGCAGTGCGACTACTATGAGCGGTAAGACAAGGAATACTCGCGGAGAAATACGAAGTGCTGAATTCATATTCAACCCCAACCCGAATTTAGTTTTGAAAGCCACTGGCGTGTGGTGGTTATGTTACGAGGACAGCCTTAGGTGAGTAAAGGCGCTCGGCGGAAGAGGAAGAACTAATTAGCGCGGATGAACGCGGAGACACGCGGGTCTGAATCGTCCAACGGTCGCCACACAAAATCAGAACTGGGAGCGCTAGCGACCAGCCGAAGAGTCAACTTGATCAAAATCTACAGGAAACGGAGCTTTTTGAAATTGAAGTTTTTGACAGATGACTGGTCGCTAGCGCTCCCAGTTCTGATTTTGTGTTTCGAAGTCATGTTTGTGCGGATGCGCGTGTTGCCGCGGCTAAATCGTTGCTGATAACCTCGACTAGAGTCCCGCTGAAAATGTGCTATCGACCGCGACGTTTGTTTCCACCGCAACACTGCCACTCTCTACGGCGTCCAGATGAAACGCAACCTTAGCGTCATCCGGTGAGAGCACAGGATGATAAGTTTTACCGTATTTGGAAACGATCTTTTTGACGTAGTTCTGAGTCTCGCTGTATGGCGGCACGCCTTTGTACTTGTCTACCGCTCCCTCACCGGCGTTGTAGCCGGCGAGCGCGAGTGAAACGTCGCCGTCAAACCTCTTCAAAAGCCACTTGAGATATTTTGTTCCGGCTTCAACGTTCGCGGCCGGATCAAACGGATCTTTGAGACCAAAACGTTCTGCCGTCGCCGGCATCATCTGCATCAGGCCCTGAGCGCCTACTGGCGACACCGCTTTCGTATTGTATTTTGATTCCTGGTTGATGACTGCGTGAATGAAGCGCGGGTCAACGCCGGCTTTCTGCCCGGCACGATAGATGATCCAATCAAGATCACAATCGCCGGACAAAGGGATATCTGCGGGAATGGCCTCTACTTCCGCGGCGCTAACTACCGGCGCCATTACCCGGCTGAATCCAAGGTCGGTAAAGTTGAAAAATACGAAGAGCGAGATGATAAAGAACGGGATAGATTTCGCAGAACGAACATGTGGCGTAGTTCGAGGGAAACGGGGAAACTTCATTTCTAATTCTCCATGTGAGCGATGGTCCAGAGACCACCAAACCTTGTTCTTAACCTGGGAACGCGGGGGATGTCGTCCGCATTTTTGTCCCTGGCTTTTTATCGCTGCGCATGGCCAACCGACTTCAAAGAACTAAACGCCTTGAAATTCGCGACCGTAACTAAGACGATGTTTTTGTTGTGATCGTTGCTACGTTTTTGTTGCCTAGACCGTCGATGTGACGTACTCAAACAAGGCAAAATTTTGTTGCGAAGGGGTACAGGAGATCGTTCAACTTGAAGGATATTCGCAAGCATCCTCTTCTCTATGTCCTCGGTGATCTGTGTGTTTCTGTGGTGAACTTACTTGGTAAAAAACTCACCCACCGAGGCACAGAACACACAGAGGATGCACAGAGAAAAACTGAATCACGCGCGGCCGGCGACTTCGCCAGTCTGCGTATTCACACGGACCAGCTCGCCTTCCTTGATAAACAGCGGCACGCGCACAGAGATCCCTGTCTCCAAGGTTGCTACTTTGGTTGCGCCGCCGGCGGCAGTGTCACCACGCAGGCCAAGTTCGGTTGAGGTAACGGCGAGCTCGACGTATTGCGGCAGTTGCAGCGACACCGGCGCGCCGTTGTATTTCAAGACCTGTAGCGACACGCCTTCCTTAAGATAACCACGATCGGCATCAATCGTTTCTTCGTCAAAAGTAAACTGCTCGTAACTTTTCTCATCCATGAAATGGAAGCCGTGAGCGTCGCTATAGAGAAATGACGCAGGCGACAGCTCGATGTCCGGCTCGGCAAACTTCTCGCTGGATCGGAAACTCTTTTCCAGCACGGCACCGGTTAAAAGTTGGCGCAGGCGGGTTCGCACCATCGTCGCAGCACCGCGGGCCGTCGGCGAGGCAAAGAAAACTTCGAGCACCACATACGGTTGACCGTCAACCGTAATCAGTAGTTTGCGTTTCAGTTCATTAGCTGTAATCAGCGCCATGCAGTCAATCCTCCACGATCAACAATAACTTCCGGGGGCGGCGATTCAGAAATCGCCAGCCAACACGCTTACGAATGCTTCAGTAGAAACTCCCTCGCGAATGCCGTCGCCAGTTCGGCAGAGGCCGCCTCACTGTGGGGGCTGTGACCGGCGGTTTCGAGTATATGCATCTCAGCATGCGGCAGTTGCGCGCTGACTGCTTCTAACTCCCCAGGTTCGGTGCGCGGGTCGAGAAGTCCATGAATAAACAACGCCGGCGCGCGCACTTCATTCAATCGGCCACCATACAGATCATCATCGGGTCGGGAACTTTCGAAAGCAATGTCAGACCAAACCTTCGCATGACTGGTGATCAACTCACGCCAATTCTTATCACCAAACTCAAGCGCAAATCGCCCGCAAAGTTCCGCGCCCAACGCTTCGGGCTGGCTCGCAAGCGTTTCGAAAAAGTTCCTTGAGCTCGGCTTCACTCGGTAATAGTGGAACGCTTCAAGAATAAGACCGCGGACGCGCATTGGCGTCGTGAAGCCGATGATTGCGGCAATGACAGCACCGTCACTGTGTCCCCAAAAGAATGCGCCTTCAATGCCGAGCGCATCCAGAAAACTCACAGTCTCCGCGGCTGCACGGTAATGGAAGTCGGTAGAGAAGCCGTTGCTAAGTCGGGTCGAGCCTCCGTAGCCGCAACGGTCAGGACAAATCACTCTGAATTCATCCCGCAATTTTTCCTGCTGGCGATTGAAAGGATTAAGACCATAACCCCAACCGCCATGAAGCAGTATCAAAGGCACGCCTTCGCCTTCTTCGCGGTAATAGATCTCTACCGGACTAACGCCGGGATTGAGCGGAGAAGATTGAAAGGATACGGTCGGCATTTTTTGGAGTGCGCTGACTTGTCAGCGCTTTCCTCGGTCGCGACCTGTCGCGACCCTGCGAAGTTGGAGCAGTTCACGAAGGTGGCATCAAGCCGCCACCGAACAAAGCGGTAGACAGGTCACCGCACTCCAAATCCTACCTGACTGGTTCTCGCAGCATCGCATCGGCAGCAACAGCAGCCGTACGCGCCGCATCGGCGTGCGTCTTTCGTAACCCCGCAATTTGCAGCAGCGCTTCTCCGGTGCGCGAAAGCATGCGAAACAGATCGCCTTCTTCGGCGCCGGTCTCGCGAACCAACTTCGTCCACGGCGTTCCTGTGGCCCAGGCAGCAGCGGCAGCAGCTGCCGAGAAGTTCAGTTCAGGCGCAGGTTCTATTCCCAGTTTCCACTCTTCCGATGAAACCTTGAACCCAATCTCCTCAAACTTTGCCAGCGCGTTTACCAGGCCGTCCTCCAGTTCAAGCTGGCCATAGTCGCGTTCTTCGTCCGCGGTAAGCGCGGCGACAACGCCGCTGATTCTCTGAAAGTCGAGCGAGTTGAAAAGACCGTTCTCGAGCGCTTCGCCAACCAGTAGTGGACGATCGACGTGCAGATCAGCCAGCCAGCGACCGCGGTCCGTGATCTTCTCCGCGTCGAAATCGAGATAGCCAAAGGTGGCGAGCACGCGCGCCCTTTGGTGAAATGGTTCCCAAACCTCTTCACGCAGCCGCGCTATTCGACGCGTCGCTCGTTCAAGGTCTTCGGCATCGACTAACGCCGCCCAAAGTACTTGTGTACATCGCACCTTTTCCTCGGCATCGAGTGTTGTAGGCAGAATTGCGTCGATCTGATCATCCAGAACATTAACCGCTTCCATCTCCTGACCCTGCACATCACGTAAGCGTGGTTCAGGAATCACCAACTCCCGGCCACGCTCGCGCACGTCGGCAAACGCTTCGTCGATGAACTCATCCCGCTGTCGATAGACTGGCGCATAGACTCGACCGATGCGTTCGAGGGCAAAGCTGGCGCTACGTCCATCTTCACGAATTCCACGGACATTCCCTTCGCGCTTTTCGGTAATCAGGACCAGCCGGCGGCCGCTACGACCAATCCCGACGATACGACCAGGCTGCACTACTTCATCCAGCCAACCGTGCAAAACTTCGGCTCGGGTTTGCGGCTGCGACTCATGCAGGCGCGCCCGCGCGCTCACCAGTCTTTCAAAACCCGCCACGGTGGATATCGGCAAATCGCAGCCGGCTGCTTTAATTTTCAACTCGATCTGCTGCCTGCTTTCAGTTTGGCTTTTTTCAAGTTGCGCAATCTGCAGAGCAGCCTCGCGATGTGCAAAACTTCTTTCCGCTATTTCGCGAACTTGCGCGAAGTTGCCAAACGCATCGAGCAGGTTCAGCAAAGTTGTGTAGGTGGCGCGAAACTGGCTGATCAGCGGATCGGGCCGGGCCCTTAGCAGTTCCGCGATTCTTTGTGGATCCTGGTGCAAGCCTGGAGCTGCAATAACAAATCCCACATTGTCGCGTCCACGCCGGCCCGCACGGCCTGTCATCTGTTGCAGCTCCGAAGCATTCAACTGCCGCCAGCCGCTGCCTGTACGCGCATCCGCAACCGTTAAGACAACCGTGCGCGCTGGAAAATCAACACCAGCGGCAACTGTAGCAGTAGCGAAGATTGCATCGAGCAAGCCGGCACTCATTAATTTTTCAATGACCATCTTCCAGGCAGGAATATGACCGGCGTGGTGCGAAGCGACCCCGCCGCGAATGATCGTTTCCCAATGACGATGCCCGCGGATCTCCGGATGCTGCTCAACGCAGATGCGCATGAAGTCTCGCCTCGCCTCGCTGCGTTCAACTGGCTCCTTCCGACGCATTAGAGCAGTTTCCGATGCGGCCTGATCGCAGCGCCGGCGCGTTGGCATGAAGACGATCGCGGGTAACAAGTTGTAAGAGCCGAGTGCGCCCAGAAGCGTAGCAGGCGGCATTTCCGGCATACGAAGTTTCATGGTTTAACTAACCGCCAAGACGCCAGGAGCGCAAAGGAAGATCTGAACCAGTCAACTAGACTTCTCTTACCATCTTCTTGGGCGTGATCTTGGCGATCTTGGCGGCTTGGCGGTTTCTTCCAGCAACCGAGCAATCTCCGGATTCAGTTTCCCACTCTCGTTAACCAACGGTATTAGTCGCTTGTCCGGCAGCAGCATCGCCGCTCTTAACGGCACTGGCCGGGCGCCGGGACGCGTGATCACCCCGCAGCGAACGCCGCGTACCTCCGCGATCCACGCCGCAAACTCATCTGCATTTCCTACAGTTGCCGATAACAGCAGCAACCGGATGCGTGGCGGAGTCAGGATAATCGCTTCCTCCCAGACGTGACCCCGATCTTCGTCGCCGAGGTAGTGGGCTTCATCGAGCACTACCAGATCGGCGTCGACGTCGCTGCCGCCTCGCAGGGAATCGAAAAGTTGATTGCGATAGATTTCAGTGGTGCCGACTATCAGCTGGGCATCGGTGTTGTCCTTGCGATCGCCGGTAAGTATCCCTACGCGGTCGGCGCCAAACTCTTCAGCAAACTCCTGGTACTTGGAATTTGTAAGCGCTTTCAAAGGCGTCGTGTACCATGCGCGGCGTCCTGCTTCCAGCAAACGTCGAATCTCTTCCCGCGCGATCCAGGTCTTGCCGCTCCCCGTTGGAGCTGTTACCAGCACATCTTCAAACTCCACCGCAGCGAGCGCTTCCAGTTGAAACGGATCCGGTTTGAATGGCTCCGTGCGCGGCGGCGTGCCAATCCCCGCTAAAAGCCTTTTCACCTCGGCAGATTGAGCACGCCTGGGCTCGACCTCTTTCACAGGGACGCGTGAGAAAGATTTCGATGACTGTTCAAGATCGCGTGTTCTGTTTTTGTTACCAGATCGACGCTTCTTGTTGACAACTCTGTCACGAGAACGGCGCATAGTTCATTCTAGCTTTGGGCACCCTGCCCGCGAAGTGCTAACGTAGAGAAAGACAGCAGAGATCACAACGCAAGGCCGTTGCTGCGCGTCTAAGGTAGGGAACATTACCTTTCATAAGGGCGTTTTAATAGGCATGGCGGAACTATTCGCAAATTTTGAGGTCGGTAAACAGCCGCGCTGGCCGATCGTTTCCAAGTTGCTGGCGGGCTCGCTCGTGATGCATATCAGCCTGGCCGCTTGTGTCCTTTATGTCCCGGGCCTTAGAAGCGCCTTCAATCTGGCAAGCTTAATTTCCGGAACCAGGTTTGTAGATAAAGACTATGAGAAAACACAAATCGGTGATGACGTCCAATTGGTAGAACTCGCCAGCAACAAGTTTCGTTACCCTGACGGCTATTTCGCGCCTGAAGGACAAATGCCTGTTGAACCTCCGCCCGCTCCGGCGCCAGCCTTTGTCAGCCAGGCTCCGCCTCCGGCGGTCATGCCAGAGCTTGTCGCTTCTCCTTCTCCCAGTCCAGTGTCGAATGCATCGCCATCTCCGGCTCCGAACGCAGCCGCTTCTCCGTCGCAGGCGATCGCGCAGGCTAGCCCGAGTCCGGCTCAGAGTCCGGCCATGACTGCGGACCAGGCGCAAGCGGAACTGGAGAAGACAGTCGAAAAAAACAATCTCGATATCCCAAAAGAGAACGAGATCAATAAAAAGGCGATGAAAGACTTCGCCAATTATGCCAACGACTTGAGGAAGCAAGGTAAGCTCGATCTGAATCAGCCCTTCGAGATCATAATCGAAGCGGAACTTGATAAGGACGGCAAACTGAAAGACGCCAAGTTTACGAAGAAGGCTGGTGATGCCAACCTGGTCGATTTGTTTGGTCACATGGTGGCGGCGTTGAACGACAGCGGTTTTCTTGTTTACCTGAAACCGGTCGACAAAGATAACCCTGGTTCGAAAGTCGTGTTCACTATTAAGCAGGGCGAGAATGAAGTGTTGGCGACAGTAGAATCGGAAGCTTCGTCTGAGGAGAGCGCGCGCGTGTTGGCGAAAGGGTTTCAACTGGCGCTATCAATCGGCGCCCAATCGCGCGCGGGTAAAGATGAAGAGGCACTTCTTAGAAACACCAGCGCCGAGCCGGTCGGCAAAAAGATCGTCTTCAATTTTACGATGCCCCGCCAGGCTGTCGTTGATCTGATAAAGAGGCAACTCGCTGAAAAGCCCAGCTAAACTCGCCAAGCGGCAATGAAGGCCCTCGCTTGATACCTTCTTCACGCTCAACTAAAATCAACAGACTATAAAAACTGAAGAAAAAGGCGCGGTTTTGCCGCCCTCTGGTTTAAGAAAAGAAGATGGGTTTCGATCAATTACTAACTAAAGTATTCGGAAGCAGCAACCAGCGTTACCTCAAATCAATCCAGCCGATTGTTGAACAAATCAATGAACTCGAGCCGGCGATAAAGGAGCTTTCTGACGAACAACTGCGCGCGCGCACAGCAGAGTTTAAGGAACAGTTGCAACAAGCTGTCGCCGGCATAACTGACATGGACGAGCGCAAGCGTCGCGAACGGGAAGCGCTCGACGAAATTCTTCCGGAAGCCTTCGCGATCGTTAGAGAAGCGAGTGTGCGCACTACCGGAATGCGTCACTTCGACGTCCAGTTGATCGGCGGCATCGTTTTACATCAAGGCAAGATTGCTGAGATGCGAACGGGCGAGGGCAAAACGCTCGTCGCCACGCTGCCTGCTTACCTTAACGCTCTCACTGGACGCGGTGGCGTGCACGTCATCACAGTTAACGACTATCTCGCCTCGCGCGATGCGGAATGGATGGGTCAAATCCATCGTTTCCTCGGTCTCGAAGTCGGTTGTATTCAAAACGACATGGACGACTTCGAGCGCCAGGCAGCTTACGCAGCCGACATCACTTACGGTACCAATAACGAATTCGGCTTCGACTATCTGCGCGACAACATGAAGTTTGATCTCGCTACCTGCGTTCAGCGTGGTCACTACTTCGCAATTGTGGACGAAGTTGATTCGATTCTGATCGATGAAGCGCGCACGCCATTGATCATCTCCGGGCCCTCTGATGAAGCTACCGACAAGTACTACAAAGCCGACGCGATCATTCCGCAGTTGAAGAAAGGCGAAGAGGTCGAAGGCAAAAAGACCGGCGAATACGTGGTTGACGAAAGACAGCACACCGCCGTGTTGACTGAAGACGGCGTTGATAAGGCGGAAAAACTTTTGGGTGTTGGCAATCTTTACGATCCATCAAACATGGAGTTGCTTCACTGCGTAGAGCAGGCGCTAAAAGCCCACACGCTTTACAAGCTCGACCATCAATACGTGGTGCAGGATGGCGAGGTAATAATCGTTGACGACTTCACCGGCCGCTTGATGAAAGGTCGTCGCTGGTCTGACGGACTGCACCAGGCCGTGGAAGCCAAGGAAGGCGTCAAGATTGAAAAAGAGAATCAGACCCTTGCGACTATCACGCTGCAAAACTATTTCCGTTTGTACGAAAAACTTTCCGGGATGACAGGTACAGCCGAAACTGAGGCAGCGGAGTTTCAAACGACCTACAAACTGGACGTGATTGTTATTCCGACGCACATGCCCATGGTGCGCAGCGACTTTTCTGACGTGATCTATCGCACCCTGCCAGAGAAGTGGGACGCAGTGATCGAAGAGATCAAGGATTGCCACGAGCGTGGCCAACCGGCGCTGGTGGGTACCGTATCAGTGGAAAACTCGGAACTGATCGCCAGCCGCTTGCAACGTGAAGCAGTTCCCCACAACGTTTTGAACGCGAAGTATCACGAGCGTGAAGCGGAGATCATTGCGCAAGCGGGACGCAAGGGCGCGGTCACGATCGCTACCAACATGGCCGGACGCGGCACGGACATTTTGTTGGGCGGCAACCCGGATTTCATGGCCCGTGAATTCCTGAAGAAACAGGAAATCGACCCCGATGAGGCGACCGAGGGACAGTGGGCGGAAGCCTTCGCGCGCGCGAAGCGCATCGTCGAAGACGAACATAAAGAGGTGGTAGGCATCGGTGGCTTACATATTTTAGGCACCGAGCGGCACGAATCCCGGCGTATCGACAATCAGCTCCGTGGACGCGCCGGACGACAGGGCGATCCTGGCTCGTCGCGCTTTTTCCTTTCGCTCGAAGACGACCTGATGCGCATCTTCGCCGGCGACAAAGTCAAGGCGCTGATGCAACGGCTGGGAATGGAAAAGGGCGTCGCCATCGAATCCAAGATGGTTTCCAAACGCATTGAGTCGGCACAGAAGTCAGTTGAAGGACGAAACTTCGAATCGCGCAAACACCTGCTCGAGTATGACGATGTTATGAACAAGCAGCGCGCGACGATCTACGGCTTGCGCCGGCAGTTGATGGAAGTGCCGGACCAACGCGAATACCTTATGGGCGATCCGCCACAGGCCGGAGTCGCCTACGATCTCCTTTCCGATTTGACCAAGCAGTACTTGAATCCGGACGTTGCCCCTGACGATTGGGACGTCGAAAACTACAAGATTCAAATCAAGACTATTTACGATTTCGACGCGGACGCTGAAGGACTGGATATTCCGAATTTCAGTTCGCAGGAAGTCGTGGATGAGACCTGGGAAAAGCTGAAGATCAAATACGCCGAAAAGGAAAAGCAAATTGGACCGGAAGCGATGCGCACCTACGAGCGCATCATCATGCTGAACATCATCGATGCGCAGTGGAAGGACCACCTGCTTTCGCTGGACCACCTGAAGCAGGGCATCGGATTGGTCGGCTACGGCCAAAAGGATCCGCTGGTTGAATACAAGAAGCAGAGCTTCGACCTGTTTCAGGAGATGCTCGATCGCATTGACACGAGCACGATTCGCTCGCTCTTCAATCTGCAGATTGTTGCGGAAGAACCGCCCGAGGCTCTACAACGCCGCCGTATACCACGCCGCCCAACGCCGATGACCTTCACCGGCCCAAATCAGGGCGCCGCGCCCGCTGGAGAAGAAGCCGGAAAAGTTAAGACAGTAGTTCGCGACCAGCCGAAAGTTGGACGCAACGAACCATGCCCCTGCGGCTCAGGCAAGAAGTATAAGAAGTGTCACGGAATGTCTTTTTGAAGGCTGACCACTTCCGAGTTTTGCCAGATGCGTATTTCTCATCAACGCTTCGCGGTCCTCGGGTTTCTCCCTGGCGTAGTTCTTTGCGTTGCCAGCGCCTGCCCAATTTCTGCCTTTGCCCAGACAGAGCCAGCGAATACTTTGACACTGCGCGTTCGCGGCATCGAACTCTATCATCAAAAAAACTTCAGCGAAGCAGCTGACGTACTAAAGCAGGCAATCACTAAAGACAAGACTGACGCTGATGCCTGGTATTACTACGGACTGGCGCTCATTGCCGATCCCAAAGGTCTGAAGGATGCTTCGAAAGCTTTTGAAACGGCAGTGAAGCTGCGCCCGAAGTTTGCAGCAGCACACACCGGACTTGCTTACGCACTAATGCTTAGAAACAAGATGGACGGGGCCGCGGGCGAAGCCAGCGCGGCACTGGAGATCGACTCGACGATTGGTGATGCTTACTACGTCCTCGGAGTTACCCGTCTACGCGCTGGAGCTAGAGAGGAAGCGCTAAAAAATGCCGAGGCAGCCATTAAGCTTCAGCCCAACGTGGCTGCGGCCTACCTGCTAAAGAGCCAGGCGCTGGTGAGCTTCCTTGGCGATGCTCTAGTTGGGGAGAAAGAAGACTCAGCAGACGATCGCATGGTTCGCAATCGCGCGGCAGCTGAAGCCCTGGCGAAGTATCTGGAACTGAATACGAATAGCGAGAACAAAAATACCTGGACTGAACAGCTGGAGAGTTTGCGGTTCTTTGTGAGCTCACGAAAGCCTGGTGCAGGCCCCCCTGTGTTTTCCGGAAAAGACGTCACTACAAAGGCGCGCGTCCTTTCCAAGCCCGAACCTCAATACACCAACGAAGCGCGCGCTCAGGCAGTTTCCGGCACAGTTGTTTTGCGATGCGTCTTTACTGCGGACGGTGTGGTGAAACATTTATTGGTTGTCCGTGGACTGCCGGCTGGCTTGACGGAACAATCGATCATCGCCGCCCGGCGCATCAAGTTCGTGCCGGCAAACTAAGGACGGTCGATCTGTTTCGACTTATATGCAGCTTGAGTATCACTTTGGTTTCCGTTAATGCGAGACTCTGTTGCTAAGATCGCATAAACTCCCTGAGCTTAGTTCTTGTCCGCTGAGTATCGGAATTCTTTTCAATGAGTAGCACTACGTCAACAAATCCGGCCGTCCAGGCGATCATCGCCGGCACGGCCCCTCATCAAGCTCGGCTGGCGGCCGCCAGTGGCTTCCTGCCGTTGCCGCATGCGGATCTGCTTGAAGTGCTGGTTGTGCTTCAGGACGTAGAGGATGCTGAAATTGCGGAGGCTGCCAAAGAGACTCTTGCTTCCCAGGCTGTGGACGATTTGTTGGCCGCCGCCAGAAGCAGCGAAACCTCTCCCGGGGTGCTTGATTATCTGGCTGGGGTTTCCAAAGACAATCGTGAGATTAATGAAGCGATAGTTCTCAATAGTCGAACTCCGGATGAGGCGATCGCTGGGTTGGCTTCGACTACTTCCAATAGCTCGCTGCTTGATCTAATTGCAACTAATCAGCAGCGACTGGTTCGTTTTCCGAAGATTATCGAGGCGATTTTGGCGAATTCCGACCGCTCGGGAGAAGCCGAGCGACGCGCCCGCGAAACCAGGCAGGAGTTCTTTGAGAAGGAGAGAGGCGCCCAGCAGATTGCGCAGGAACTCAGAAGCCGGGGCAAGAGCGCGGCAGCGGAGTTTTTTGAGAACGCCGATCTGACCGAAGGCTTAAGTGTCGACGATGCCTGGTTAATCGCCCAACACATTGAGGTCCTGGATGATGACCTGGATGACTCCTGGCTGCCCACGGAACGTTACGAAGAGCTGCCAGCGGAGACTCAGGAGGAACGGGCTGCCAACTTTAAGCGGGCGCTCGAATCTGAACGACATGAAGTAGGGGAGCTCCCACCCGAACGTGTTTCTCTAATGCGGAGCCTAATGTTTATGAATGTTAAAGACCGTATGAAGCTGGCCATGAAGGGTGACCGCGAAGCCAGGAGTATCCTGATTCGCGACTCCAATAGAATGGTGGCCACGGCAGTGATTCACAATCCGCGAGTCACCGATCAGGAAGTGGAAAACATTGCCGCGATGAGAACTGTGGCCGACGAAGTGCTGCGCCTAATTGGGCTCAATCGCAGCTGGGCCCGATCTTATCCAGTAATTCACAATCTGGTTCGCAACCCCCGCACCCCGGTTCCTACCGTGCTTAGCACGCTTCCGCGCATCCGTACAAAGGATCTTAAGAACCTCACGCAGAATCGAAATGTGCCCGAAGCTACTCGCCGCCAGGCCCAACGCCTCTCCGACGCGCGCTCCGGTGAATAAAGCCTTCGGAAAACGTGGCGCGCACAACGGATCTTGCTGGCGAAGCCGAATGTCACAAGAATCTTGTAAAGTTGTGCTTGACACATTGCGGTTAGTTCGTGTAATTTCGCACACGAACGCGTTATTCAATTTGACATGTGCCTTCTTCGATTAGGGACGCGGCATTTTTATTAGGTCGCCGCGAGGCTTTATCCACCCGCTGATCGCACCCTCTTGTTTCCACGGGATCGGTCCCCAGTGACGATTCTCAGTTCTTTGTACCCCTGAATTTGACCCGAACCTGCCGGAAAGCATTTGCCCCGTCAATCCTAAGCGATTGGCGGGGCACCTCTCTTTTTACCTGTTGGGTTGGAGCTACTCTCCGGCGAGAACCTTTTCGTTTTGCGGCAACGGCTGGACCGTGGAAACAGCAGGCTGGATCTCGGCGGACTTTCCGCTGATCTCTGCAAAAAGTCTTTCATACTGGTCGACAACTCGATCCCAATCATAGTATCGCTGCACTCTAACTTGAGCCCGATTACGATAACTCTGGACCAGAGAGCCGTCCCGCAAGACTCGCTGCAGTTTTTCCGCCAAATCAAACTCATTCTCATAAGGTATTCCAGCGTCCCCCACCGCCTCGATGTTTTCCGGAGTCGCCAGCGTTAACACACAGTTGCCGTAGCCCATTGCTTCCAAAAGGGCAGGATGCGTGCCTCCCACTTCTGTCGCATGCACGTAACAATAAGCGTTTTGCTGGAGCGCGCGGTAATCCTGTCCAAAGACGAAACCGGTAAAAACTATGCGCTTGTCGCCACGCGCGCGCTCTTTCAGATCGGTAATGTAGTCATGCGCGTAGGGAGCATCGCCTACGATTAAGAGACGGTAGGCAGTGCGCACTCTTTTGAAAGCCTCTATGACCAGGTGAGCGTTGTTTTCAGGCTCCAGCCGGGAGACATACAGAACGTAGCGATTCGGTTCGGCCCGCCAACGACGAACCGCCGCGCGATCCGGACGTCGTTCGACTTCCGAGCCGTATGCGATCATCTTCGACGGAGCGTTATAACGCGCCATGTAATAATCTTGAATAACTTGTGCATCCGTGACCATTACGTTCGGAAGCATAGTCGCCAGACGCTCTGCCGCTAAGTAGTAACGTCGTCCCAACCAACCCCACTTCTTCCGTTTATGTTCAAGCCCGTCGACATTGAGTGCGATCGGCGTTCCGGTAAGCCTGAGGATAGGAGCAAAGGGAGCGTTGGCCGCGTTACAAATCAAGGCAGCGTCAAACCGCGCCGACACGGCGTGGATGGCCGAAAGAAAGCAGTGGATAACCGTATCGAAGTATTTGTGCCGGATGGTAGGAAGAACTTTCAGACGGACACCGTGATACTCCAGCTGGCGTGGCGAAATGTAGTGTGCTCGGCCATACACCGTAACCTCATGCCCGCGGGCCACAAGCCTGGTTGATAGATGTTCAGCGAAGGTCTCGAATCCGCCATAACTGGCCGGAATGCCCCGAGTTCCGAGAATAGCGATGCGCATAAAGAACTGAAATCAGTCGTTAAGTGCCTAGCAGCACTAATCTTAACCTATCAACCCGGCTATAAAACACCGGCAGCCTTTCGGTAAACCGCAAGCGTCTGACGAGCGGTCTTTCGCCAATCGAAGAGTTTCGCACGCGCCAGGCCCTGAACGCTTAGCTTGGCCCGTAACGCTGGCTCACTTACAACTTTTTCAATTGCCGCTGCCAGGGCATTCACATCAAACGGATCTACCAGTACCCCTGCATCTCCGACTACTTCCGGCAAGCTGGTTCGATCTCCCACGATAACAGGCACGCCGCATTGCATTGCCTCCAGTGGTGGTAAGCCAAACCCTTCAAAATATGAGGGGTAAATAAAACACAGCGCCCCTGAATACAGTGCTGGTAAGTCGCTCTCTGGTACGTACCCGGTCAGGATTATCGAGTCGCTCAGTTGCAACTCTTTAATTGCCCGCAACGTTTCATCATACAGCCAGGCACATTTCCCTGCGAGCACAAGTTTAGGAAGCTTACCCTCCGGTTTCGCGTCGCGCAAGCGAGAGTAAGCAGCGACGAGACGACCCAGATTCTTGCGCGGTTGAATGGCGCCAACCGACAGCATGTACGCCCCTTCTATCCCATAAGTTTGTCGAACGCGTTGCAGTTCTCCTTCATCACTGATGGGCCGGAACTGATCGCCAGCGGACAAGGGAATGACGCTTATTTTGTCGGGGCTCACCCGATATGTTTTGACGATGTCTTCCCGGGCATGTTCCGAAAGCGCGATCACTTGCGCAGCCTGACGCGCCGTGCGGCGAACGGTGATTCGGAGCTGCTTTCGACTACGCCATTTGAAGGTGTGGGGCAGGTGCTCAAAGGAAAGATCGTGAATACTAACTACGACAGGACAAGGTGAAAAGGGTGGAGCCGTAAACTGAACGTGGAGGACATCAACCGGGTTTCGTCTCAGTTCAGCACTAAGAGTTAGTGGGATGCGAATTAGCGGCGTGTGTGGCAAGGTCGACCGGACAGAAAAATTTGGCCACCTGTTGCTGAAGCGCTCCACACCTTCGCGCTTCGTAACATATAACGTATAACGATTTGTCTGATCGATCTCGGCGAGCGCTTCAATGAGATTCGTCGCGTAGCTTTCGTTGCCGCCAAGTCCAGTCCCAACCGAGTGGGCGTCAATTGCTATTCGCAAGCGCCTACGCTCCTGGATCTGCGTAACGAGCTATTTCTTGGCTGCTGCTGCCGCGGTTGAATCAGTCTGGCGAACACGCGTATCGCGCTCACGAATGCGCGCTGCTTTACCACGCAAGCCACGCAGGTAATAAAGCTTGGCGCGGCGCACTCGACCCCGCTTCACTACGTCAATGTGGTCGACGATGGTTGCGTGAAGGGGAAAGATACGCTCGACACCGACACCAAAGCTGGTCTTGCGAACAGTGATAGTCTCTCTCGCTCCGCCGTGCTTTCGAGCAATCACCACTCCTTCAAATGCCTGCAGACGTTCCTTCGTCTCAGATTCCTTAATGCGAACGTGCACGCGTACCGTATCTCCTGATTGAAAATCGGGAATCCCCTTACGCAGTTGGGTTTCTTCAATGCTATCTAGTCGATTCATTTCATTACTCCAATAAGAATCTGAAAGTCCGAAAATCGTCGGTGCCGGCCTTCGACAGCGGCAGCCATCAACATCACTTCAAAAGATCGGGACGATTCCGCGCCGTTTTCCGTTGCGCTGCTTCGCGGCGCCAGCGTGCGATCTCGCCATGGTTACCTGTCAATAAAACCTCCGGGACGCTCATTCCGGAAAATTCGGTCGGGCGCGTGTACTGCGGATGACCGAGACGCCGTTCGGAGAAAGACTCGTTTGTCGTCGAAGTTTCGTTACCCAGCGCTCCTGGCAGCAACCGCACTACCGCATCGATTACCACCACCGCCGCCGGCTCGCCCCCGGACAAGACATAATCTCCAATCGAGATTTCGTCAGTCGCCAGTGCTTCACCAACGCGCTCGTCAACGCCTTCGTAGCGTCCGCAGATGAGAACTAGCTGGGACGCGTTCTGTGAAAGATCCTGCGCAACCTCTTGCGTAAACACTCGACCCTGCGGCGACAGCAATACCACTCGAGTTTGCGACGAAAAGTCCTGGCGACTGCTGCAGCCTGTTAGCTCCCGCACGGCAGCGAATATCGGTTCGGGTTTGAGCACCATGCCCTCGCCGCCGCCAAACGGCCGGTCATCTACGACGTGATGCTTGTCCGCGGTCCAGCGGCGCAAATCATGAGCTTCCGTCTCAACCAATCCAGCCGCTCGAGCCCTGCGAATAATCCCGTAGTCGAAGGTCTCGCGAAAAAACTCCGGGAAGATGGTAATGATGTCGCAGCGCAGCACAGTACAAATTTCAAAGATAACTACAAGTCCAACAGACCTTCCGGCGGATCGATTAAGATCTTCTTTTCCGAGACGTCGATCTCTGTGACAATCGACGCGACCAGCGGAACAAAGATTTCACCTCGCTCTTCATTCTCGACCACCAGCAATTCAACGCCACCGGTTCTCATTACTTCGCGAACCTTACCGATAAGTAATCCTAAAGCGCTTTCAACCAGACAACCCTCGAGCTCCCAATCATAGAACTCGTCTTTCGCAAGTTCGACGCGTTCTGTTAAGGGCAAACCGAATTCATAGCCCACCAATGCCGTGGCCGATTCAATGCTGTCGTAACCGGCGAACTTGAGCACCATTCGATCGTTCTGAAACCAGTGGTTCTCGAGTTCAAAATTCTTGCGCTCTCCGCTGGTGCTGACTCCTGTCAGCTGGGAAACCTGCTCGAAGCGTTCCGGAAAATCCGTCAAAACGTCAGCGATTAACTCGCCCTTCAAGCCTCTTGTTCTGACTGCGCGAGCAACAATAATCAGATCGTCTCGGGTTTCCTCGCTCGGCGAATTCATTCCACAATTTCAAGCATGAAGCGATGCTTTTTCTTCAGGCTCACGGCGTAAGCTAGCGAGCGCAGGGCGCGTATGGTGCGTCCCTGCCGCCCGATCAGCTTTCCCATGTCGCTGGGGGCAACACGCACTTCAATAAGGGTGCCGCCCTGCTGCTCCACTTCGCGCACGTCCACTGAATCAACGTCGTCGACCAAAGACTTAACAACCATCTCGACAGCTTCTCTCATAGTGAGCGACGTTTCTGTTCTTAAGCTTCGGGCTGAACCGCGGCCTGCTCTTTACCACTGGCCTTGATCAGTTGACCAACGGTCTCGGTCGGCTGCGCGCCTTTTTCCATCCAATAACGAACGCGGTCCATATCCAACTTGATTTCTGCCGGTTCGCGTGTCGGATTGTAGGTACCGAGGTTTTCGAGGTAGGCACCATCGCGCTTTGATTGCTTTTCCTTCACTATAATTCGATATGAAGGTCTTTTTTTCGCGCCCGTGCGCATCAGTTTGATTGCTAACAAATCCTTACCTCCAATTGTTCAAAACCAACTTTCTAACTAATTCGAGCGACAACAACTAGTATTGCTCTTACCGTCTTTTCTTCTTACGCTTCTTCTTCAATTTTTTCCTGGATGGGCCAGCCGGCGCCGCACCCAACGATGGAAACGACGCTATTTCATCTCCCTCGCCGCCCATTCCAGCAAAGCCGGCCATATCCGGCATACCGGCCATTTTCCGCATCATCTTGCCCTTCAAGCCGCTACCCCCAAACATCCCCGAACTCGTGAGCTGACGCATCATTTGCCGCATCTCGGTGTACTGCTTGATCAGCTTGTTCACCTCGGCCACGTTCGTGCCGGATCCACGCGCGATGCGGCGTCGGCGGTTGGCATTCAGGATGCGATGGTCCGTTCGCTCCTCCCGGGTCATCGAATCAATAATTGACTCGGTGCGCTTCATCTCTTTCTCCATCAACTTCGACTGTTCCTCATCCATTTGCGGCATGCCGATACCGCCCAGAAGTTGATCAGGAAGGAGCTTCATGATTTTTGAGAAAGAACCGAGCTTCTTAACCTGGCGAAGCTGCGAACGAAAGTCATCCAGCGTGAACTCATTTTTCTGAAGCTTCTTAAGCTGTTCTTCGGCTTCAGACTGATCAACCTTCGACTGAACCTCTTCGATGAGCGACAACACATCGCCCATTCCCAGAATGCGTTGGGCAACACGATCAGGGTAGAAAGGTTCGAGCGCATCGTATTTCTCGCCCACTCCGACGAATTTGACCGGTTGGCCTATTACCTGTTTGATGGAAAGAGCAGCGCCGCCACGCGCATCGCCGTCCATCTTAGTAAGCACCACGCCGGTAATTCCGACCCGCCTGTGAAACTCCTCCGCCGAGCGGACGGCGTCTTGACCAGTCATCGCGTCTGCTACAAAAAGAATTTCGACCGGGTGCGTTTCGTTTTTGATATTGACGAGCTCTGTCATCAACTCTTCGTCGATGTGCAAGCGGCCGGCAGTATCAATAAGCAACGTGTCAAATCCCGTCTGTTGCGCGTGCTTGACAGCTGCACGAACTAGCGTCAGCGGATCGTTCGTTTCGGTCTGTTCAAAGATCTGTTGGCCAGTTGCCCTGGCTATTACCTTAAGCTGCTCGCGAGCCGCCGGCCGGTAAACGTCTACCGAGAGCAACAGTGGCTTGCGATCCTGATTCGCCGCCAGCCAGCGGGCGATTTTCCCGGTCGAAGTCGTTTTACCGGAGCCTTGCAGGCCCACGATCATGACAACGTTCGGGATCTGCCTCGTGAACACCAGCCGGGAGGATTGGCCTCCCAGCATATCCACTAGTTCGTCAAAAACTATCTTGACGACCTGCTCCGAAGGTTTGAGCTCCTGCCAGACCTGCTGTCCCTCGGCCTTTTCCTTGACAGAGGCTATGAAGTCTTTTGCGACCTTATAGTTGACGTCGGCTTCAAGAAGGGCGAGGCGAATCTCGCGCAAGGCCGCATCAACGTGCTCTTTCGTCAGCACGCCTTCGCCGCGCAGATTCTTCAGAGTCCGTTTTAGCTTGTCAGATAAGGACTCAAACATAGATCACTCAGCCGAATTTCCTGCCAGCGGCGGAAACGAGGATGATAGCGGCCAGCGTAAAAGAGTGTCAAGGCAACCACTTCCGGGTGGTGATTGTTAAGAACGAAGTCTGGGTTTCCACTGACCACGAGGGTCATTCACAATGAGATCGTAAACAAGACCTCAGACCTGACCGGCCAGCGCCCAGCAGGCGACTTAATATTGGTTTTTGCTAAGTCAAACTAAAAGAAACGTTTGTGGACGCCCTTGGTTGCATGTGTTAAATTCTAGCCGTTTGTTGCTTAATATCCTGCGCGGCTTCGTGGGAGAGGCGTGCACCCAACCTACCGCTTGCTACAAATCGAAGTGTGAATGAAAACCGAGCGTAATTGAACGTTTCTAAAGGACTACATGACTAAGAACGCAGGCTCCAAGGCTGGTGGCCCGCCGCTGAACGAATCCTCAAGCGGTAAGGGTGTGGTCGATCTCGCAGACGCGCGTGTGCGTCTGAACTCCCGCGTTCGTCCTTCACAGCAAAACTTGCTCACGGAGTTGGACGAGGTTCGATCGCTTTTGGACCAGGGCCTGTCAGCGGAAGCAAAGTCTCGTATCGCACTCTTGATCGCAGCGGCCAAAAATAATCCCTCAATTCTCGCTCTCGCACGTTGTGCTCTGTCCACCGCGCTTGAGATGCAAGGTAACTATCGTGACTCGCTTGCGGCTGTAGCTATGTATGAGTCTCCTGAATCGCGAGCCAAGATCGATCAGCAGGCTGTTCAATTGTTAAAGGTCCAAATTGGTCTTGCGTATAACTATAACGGAGACCACCCCAAAGCTATCTCCATTCTCAAAGGGACGCTGCGCGAGTTTTCTGGAACCGACACTGAACAGAGTAACGGCCCAATCTATGCCGCCCTTGCCCGCGTTTATCGCAGCATCACTGAATACCCGATCGCTCGCGACTACGCGCAGCGAGCGTTGGAGCATTTTCGGCAAACGGGGGAATGGCGCGGCTTGGCCGAGGCGTATTTTGGAATCGCGCTGGCTGATTTGCAGGAAGGTGCCTATGAAGCATGTCTCGAGAATTTACAACAGGCACTCAAGCTTATCGGCGAGCATCCAGCCAGTTATACTCTGGGAAAAATCTATTCCAACATGGCGGGCGCCTGTTGGTTTCTCAAACGTCCTCAGGAGGGGGTTCGCTATCTTGAGAAAGCGATCTCCTACTATGAGCGCACCGACCACAAAGGTAACGCTGCAAATGGCTACAACAATCTCGGCATTAATCTGATTTTGATGGGCCAGTGGGGGCGGGCTCAGGAAGCCCTGGAACGGGCGCTTTCGCTGGCAACGGACGCAGACGAGCGTGCTGAAAAAGTGCCGATGATTCTGGATTCGCTCGGCGAGTTACTAATGTTGCGCGGCGAGTTGGATGAGGCAAAGGACTACCTCGAGCGCGCCGTCGGGCTTGCTACAGAGGATGGCAATAAGTGGTATGCAGGTCAGGCTCTCAGAACGCTGGCTCGCTGCTACGTGGCCATGGAAGATCACGCCAAGGCACGTGGCAAAGGAGAAGAAGCCCTCGCGATCGCTTTGGCCATTGGTGATCGACAGGCTATCTGTGAATCGCGCTTGATTTTGGCGGAGGCGCACCTGCAAAACGGCGATACTGAAAAATGCTCGGCGCAGTTGGAGAAGGTTACCGAGGAAACAACGGAATCGACTACTGACCTCGGATTTGCCGGAGAAACACAGAGACTCCTGGGCATGCTGGCCGCAGTGCAGTCAGACTTCTCCTCAGCTGCCCAACACTTCGGCAGCAGCGTCTCAATTTTCGACATGCTCGGCGATCGTTATCGAGCTGCACGCGCTCATAGCGAACTGGGACGAGCCTATGCTTCCAGCCAGCCCGGGCGAGCTATGGAACACCTTTCCCGGGCCGTCAACGCCTTTCGCGAGCTGGGAGCAAGACTCGAACAGAAACGAGCCGAAGCGGCACTCGCCAATCTCGATCGTACTGCCCCTGAAAGAAATGAAGAACAGTCTGCGCTGCCTCAACTCCTCACCATGCGGCTGGCCGAGGCCGTAACGTCTCGCGAACTGTTGTTGCGTGAACTGGCTGCCATCATGCGGCAGGAGACAAACGCCAAGGCTGTGGTTATCACCGAACCAGGCGAACACAATCGCCGGCGGGTAGTCATCGCCCACGGTTGTACACCAGCTGAAAGCGCTCAGATTGCAGAACAAATGGATGAATTGACTGATGAAGATTCGCAAGCCGCGTACGCGAGGAAGAAAGATGCGACTATTCTTCAATTGCGATCATCACACGCGTTGCCCGCGACGCTTTATATAGCACCGAGCAGCCGCGCGAATCTTCCCGGCGGACTCTCGCTTGAACCACTAATGCGAGTCGCTGAACTGGGTATGGATGTTTGTGCCCTGAGGGCCGGCTCTCAGAAAGGTTCGCGAATTCAGCAACCAGCTGAACTTACCGGAACCAGCCTGATGCCCGGGTTCATCCATTCCAGCCCGGCGATGACTAAACTTGTCGAAGAAGTTCACAAGATTCGCTCTTCGGATGTAACTGTTCTTGTCACCGGCGAGTCCGGGACGGGCAAGGAATTGGTCGCTCGCGCCATACATGCCTTATCCAGTCGTCGTTCGAAGGTATTCGTTCCGTTCAACTGCACCGCGGTACCCAAAGAGCTTTCGGAAGGCTATCTGTTTGGTTATCGTCGGGGTGCCTTTACCGGAGCAGTCACAGATTCGGCGGGCGTTATTCGTACGGCGGCCGGCGGGACCCTCTTCCTGGACGAAATTGGGGATCTGCCGATTGATTTACAACCAAAGCTTTTGCGCTTTCTACAGGAAGGTGAGATCCAGCCGCTTGGGGAGCAGCGCCCCTTGAAAGTTGATGTACGAATCATTGCGGCCACAAACACTGATTTGGAAGAAATGGTGGCCCAGGGCAAGTTTAGGGAAGATCTTTACTATCGTCTCAACGTAATCCGTTTGCGGGTGCCTCCGTTGCGTGAGCGGCGCTCGGAGATTCCGACTATTGTTAATTACTACATTAACCACTATTCGGCAAAGTTTGGACGCCGTGACATTCAGATCACTCCACCGGCGGTTGATTTGTTGATGGTAAGCGACTGGCCTGGTAACGTTCGCCAACTATGCAACGAAATTCAACGAGTAGTCGCGCGCGCTGAAGACGGAACTGTGATAACCCCTGACCACCTGTCTCCCGAACTTAAACGAACATCCGCGCCGGCCACGCCTAGCTCACCCGCATCAACCCTGGCTTCAATGCCTGTCAGCTCATTGCAAAACGTAACTCTGGCTGACGCATTAGCAGATGTTGAACGGCGTATGATTGCTGATGCCTTGCGAAAGCATGGCGGAAACATTTCCCGCGCTGCTCGCGAACTCGGACTCACCAGGCGTGGACTCTATCTCAAGCTGGAACGTTATCAACTCAGCGCGAGCGCGTGAGCTTAGGAAATTCCCAGCACTGAACGAACATCCCTACTAACCAACTCAGAACTTGAGCTCGACGCACTATTTCGTCGCGCCGCTACCTCATTCGCAATACTGGCAATTATCGCAATATCAAATGGCTTCGAGACCACCCAATCAGCCTTAATTGCCTGGCGGGCGTCGCAACTGATCGCGTCAGCCCAACCACTGACAATTGCCAGGGGTATCGTTTCGGATCGCTTGCGGATTTCGCTGGCCAACTCCCATCCACTCATTTCAGGCATACCAATATCAGTGAAAACAACGTCCACTTTGCCGGCGCTCGCATCATAGAGCTTCAAGGCCATCTCGCCACTCTCGGCAATGATCACCTCGCAACCTTCCGCTTCCAACGCTTCGCGGAGTACTTCTCTAACCGCGGTCTCATCATCGACTACCAACACCCGAATCTTGTCTTCACTCGGAGAAATATCCAATCGTGCGGAGGTAGCTTCTGCAACTGTGCCGGTCCCTTCGGCCACCGGTAGCGAGATACGGAAGGTGGCCCCCCGGCCCGGTTCGCTTTCCACGTCAATAGAACCGTTGTGCCTGCGAATGATGCCAAAGCTCACCGCCATGCCCATACCGGTGCCACTCTTGCCCTTTGTTGTAAAGAAAGGGTCAAACAAACGTGACTTAACATCCGGAGTCATTCCTGTACCGTTGTCAGAGATTGTAAGAAAAACTCGTCTGTTGGATTCTTGAGTACTCAGGCGAATCTCACCGCCTGAGGGCATCGCATCGATTGCGTTGTAAATTATATTAACGAGCACTTCGCGGAGTTCTACCGCATCTCCCAATACCGAGGCCGTGCAGTCGGCAACCAATGCCAACCGAATCTGTGGACCATCGACACGTGACTCCCAACGCGGCCGGCTCATTTCGCAGACGTCTTTCATTAGGCCAGCCACAGAGACAGACTCAAACTTGCGGCTCGGCTGTCTGCGGGCGAAGTCCTGGATGCGCCGTATGATGTGAGCCCCATCTTCCGCGCTTTTTACAATCATCTCAATGCCGGCGTTAATTTTTTCAGAGTCGTTGGTGCGTAGTAATAGCTGCGCTCGACCTAGAATTCCGGTCAGGGTGTTGTTGACGTTGTGAGCTACGCCAAAAGATAGTTCGCCTAGCGCGGCCATCTTCTCGGCGTGAGTTGCAAACTCACGTTGTTTTTCATGCTCAGCATGGGCAGCGGCAATACGCTCCAGACAGTTTTGCAGGCGTTCTCGGGTAGTCGCTAGTTGTGAAGTCGACAGTAGTTGACTGGCTTGCGAGCCGATTTCGCGACGTTCATCATTACCAAGATGGTCGGACATTTCCTCGATCAGTATTAACAAGGACTTGCCCGCCCCTTCATAATCTCCGCATCTCTCCGCGACACGCCTTGCGCGTTCGAGAGCAGGTTTAGCTTCGTGTCGCCTGCCCAGCCGGCAGAGCACCAAGCCCTGCGTAGTTAGTGCTTCTGCAAGCAACGCGTTCTCACCGGTCGTTTCCAAGGTATTAACTGCCAATCTCACCGAACGTTCAGCAAGTCCGTGCTGCTGTGAAGCGAGATAGAGCTGCGCCAGAGTTTCATCAACTTGGGCGCAGCCAACACTGTCGCCTAAGTTGTTGAAGAGTTCGCGCGCTCGTTGAAGATGAATCCGCGCCTCGTCAAGTCTGCGCAAGGTTAGTAGCAGATAGCCATGATTGTTTTCGACGGCGGCGACAAAACGGAGGTTGCCGATCTTTTCAAATTGCAAAAGCGCTTCCTGGTAGTGTCCCAGCGCTCTATCAAAATATTGGTTTCGATTCTCGGCTACGCCGAGCTCTTTCAACGTAGTCGCAAACTCGGAGTGAAGGCGGCCTTGGATCCATGCGCCTGCCGTGGCTGCGATACCGACAGTTTCATTTAAGACATTCAGTGCGTCTTGCAAGCGGGCGGCGTGCCGCTCAACAGAAGCCAGCCGAATTAACGCAACAACCTTGAGTTCGCGTTCGTCTTCAGATAAAGATTGAAGTGCGGATCGTAGAGTAGCGCGAGAGAGATCGAAAAGTCCTTCTCGATAATAACAACCTGCCAGCTCAATCCGGCCTTCAGCTGCGCGTGTTCCTTCTTCAACTTGCTCGAATAACGCAATCGCCCCATTCAATAGAGCCTGGGCCCATTTTTGGTCCCCTGGAACTTGTCGCGTGCTGGCAATCCATCCGCTCAATGTCCCTGCTGTAAGGAGCAATTCGGCTGCCGCCTCAATGCTCAAGGTATTGTGCTGGGGCCATTCCGCGAGGTTCCACCAGGGTCGCAGAGCAGCACATCCAGCGTCGTAATCCCCGAGTTCGAGCTTCTTACGAGCGACCGCGCAGCCTTCCAGAACCTGCTCGCTTAGCGTTAGCGGCGCGTATTTTCGCTGGCTCGACTTCGCTTCTATTAGTCGCATTCTAGTTTCTCTGCTCGTAACAGGTACGGAGGGTTAACATTTCAATGCGCTCCGCTTTGTCTTCTTAATGCTGGTTGCCTGCTTTGGGACTCTCCTGGGACTCAAAGCAAAAATGTGAATCGAGACTCCTGTCTTCTTGTTTGCAAGGTGTCCGGGTCAGGATCGGGCAACTGGGTACCTAGTATACATATGCATACCACCGTAACAAGGGCCGGTTTGTTTCCTCCAACGCCGTAAATGGTAGGAGTTAACTGCGTTTTTAAGCCACCAGTCGCTTTCCCTGTATACCAAGTATTCAATCCTTGGGCCATCCGAATTTTCACTTTCCCGGCCGCGCAGCAACTCCTTAACCCTTTATAGTTCAATGATTTAAGCGCCTCGCTTCAATGGCAACAACGAGTGGCACGAGCTTTGAGATAGACAAGCCCGAACAAGTTGATAACTGGTCCGCTGGAACGAGAGTTTGACATCCTAAGTGGCAACCCCCAACTAGCGCACCATCCACCAGTAACTGCTCGAAACCAGGAGAATTCAAATGAAACGCTTCAAATCAATCCTTTGTGCTTCGCTCTTGACCTTGGCTCTGTCCCCAGCCGCGTTGGCCGGTAACATCACCACTCGCGACGGCAACATCACCACTCGCGACGGTAACATCACCACAATCTCGATCACGGATATCTGTGTAACGCTGGTAACAGCAATAATCGGCTAACCGCCGCTGCCGGCTTCTTTGTGAACGATTGCAGTCAACCTGGCTGCTCTCCTAGACAAAGATCGTTCAAATTGGCGAGAAAGACGCTAAGTAAGCGCTCGCGAGATGATGGTTGGCAAGCTACATGCCAATACTGTGAGGTCAGTAAACCAACTGACCCACGTTTACAGGAAGGTATAGAGCAATATGGAGATCCACCCCAAAAATTCGGCACGATGCAGCCCAGAGGCCTTGATTCCTTCTGTCAGTCGGTCAAATGTTCTAAGTGGTTACATCCATCCTTCGGACTAGTTACACTGCTCATCCGCTTAGCTTGAAATGTGTGGTTTTGGTTTCACCCTACTCAAGTTGAAAGCCAATACTTGAAGACCACTCGGACATCGCTCAGTCTGGCCAATCGTCAGAACATCGTTTCACTTCTCTTCACGGCTCGACCCTTAGAAGTGCCAATCATCTAGTGGCCTAAGTTGAGTTGGGTTCACCCCAACTCAACTTTTCCAGCAGCCGAATGATGTTTAGGTTTTGGATCAGGTTCCTGCTTAGTCGTTGGGGTGTAAGGTTGTGGCGAGTCGGGAATTTCGATGAACTGCCAGGGCCAATGCCATTATCATGTAGAAGACCATTACTACTTCCGAGTCACCCCAGTTGTAATGCACCAGTCCGGAAGTAAAGAACCCGGCTACTCCACCCAACGCTCCTAATAAAATACCGCGTTCTATCCATCCAAGTTTCCCGTTCTTTCGCAGTGAGCGCCAAAGCGTCCTAGCGTAGACATACAGGAATGCCAACCAGACGATTAATGCGGGAACGCCGCGTTCCAGCGCGATTTGTAACAGATTGGAGTGCATGTGTCCCCATGGTATCCGCCCGTTATCAAACATGCCCCACTCTCGCCAGTGCCATTTTATTGAGTCCATCCCAACGCCAAGGATCAGATGGCGAGGCCGACTGACCAGCAAATTTACTCCTTCGCGCCAGACCGTTTCGCGCCAGGTTGTTGATTGGTCCGTTTGATCGATAAAGGCAACGTTGCGCTTCTGCTGCAGAACTAACAGGCCTGCGAGTATGAGCGGGATCGCCAGGACTCCGATTAAGATCATGGCGCGTCTTCCAACTCCGAGCAGCAAAACAATGAGACTGGAAACTAAGCAACCGAGCCAAGACGCACGAGTTACAGTTAACAGCAATGCGCTGCCAAGTCCGCCGAGCGCAATAAGGAACAATGCACCCACCCAGCTTCGCTTTACTGGCAAACTGACAAAGATTCCAAGCGTCAGCGCAATGATCAACTGGAGGGCTTCTGCATAAGTTACAAACTGGCCGTAGAAACCTGTCGCCCTCCAATCGCGACCTCTTGACCAACTTTCGATGCCGAGTTGTTGTAGCCCATTGCTGCCTGGCAAAAGGGTGCCTCTTGGAATGCTGAAAACTGGTTGTAATTCATGACGGTAAGTGAGAACGGCAGCTGGCTTCTTGTCATTTTTCAAGAGCTCATTGATTAGTTGTTGTGGGTCCTGCAACTGCTGCCCGTCAACCTCAAGCAGAGTGTCGCCGTTGCGAATGCCCGCCCTATAAAGAGGACTATTCTCGGAGACTCCATCAACTCTTACCGCCCGGCCTAGCAGACGTTCACCAACTGTATAAAAGACGTTGACCATACATGCCGCGATCAGAGTAAAGACAAGCAAGCGCGCGAGTCGCAACGAAGCTACGTTTTCGACAAACAAGTAAATGATCGTGAATAGACTTGCTGCGCGTAGTTTTCCGATGGACACCATGGGCTCATAAGATAGGAAGGACGAGATAACGGTTAGAGCAAAAAAGCCGAGGATAAGATAATCAATCGGTGTTCGATAAAACTTAGGCCGGGGCTTGAACGCAAACCGCGCGAGCCACAGAGCCAGTCCTATTAGCCAGGCGCCCTGAGTGACCGCAATTGAGTTTGGAGCCGCGGCCGCAAACACAAAAAGAAAGGTGACGATGGTCGCATCAACCACTTTAGCCGCCTGGCTCTTAGTCTGAGATTCCGATTTCACCTGGGATTAGTCATACCTTAATTCGGGCCGCCACGCGGGTGACTTTAGCCGGCGAATCGGTTCAAGACACTTGGTCAGAGTTCAGTACCCATCGCCTCGCATCATTACCAATACCGTTCGCAGGATGATTTTAAGGTCAAACAGCAGCGACCAGTTTTCTATATAAAATAAGTCAAGCTTCACCATCTCTTCGAACGGCAGGCGATTCCTTCCTGACACTTGCCACAATCCGGTTAGCCCAGGCTTCATGTCGAGTCGCTTCCGGTGTCGCAGTTCGTATGCCTCAACTTCATATGGGATTGGAGGGCGGGGACCGACGATACTCATGTCGCCACGCAATACATTAAACAGTTGCGGAATTTCATCAAGACTCAGACGACGAAGCATGCGTCCCACCCGAGTAATGCGCGGATCGTCGCGCAATTTATACGCAGGCTTGTGAGCGTCACCAACATTCGCTTCCGCATGGCCGGCGATAAACTTTCGCTGGTACTCGCGATGAATCTCGCTGTCGGCATCCATGCGCATTGTGCGGAATTTGTAGACAACAAAAATTCGACCGTCCATGCCCACGCGCTCCTGTGCGTAAAAGACCGGACCCTTCGAGTCAAACTTGATCAGCAACGCAATCAAGAACCAAAAGGGAGAAAGCAGAGCGAGTGTAATCGCCGCGATTAGAATGTCTGAGATGCGCTTGGTGCCACGCGCGAAGTCAGAAAGCGGCTCGCGAAACAACCTGATCATTGGCAGAGCGCCAATTTGGTCTACCTCAGTCTTACTAGGTAGACAATTGAAGAGACTGGGCGCAATACGAAACTCAATTCCACGACGGCGGCCACAACGCATCATCACGTCAAACAACGCGTCTGCGTCAACCTGAGAGTCGGCGATGATTACTTCGTTGGCGCCCGATTCGCGAATAGCTTCAGGCAGTCCCGCAAGATTGCTCACAACGGGCACCCCTTCGTATTCACCGGTCGGGCCGGCTCCGCCAATGTCAACGGCGCCGATCACTCGATATCCGAGCGATGGTCGTTGGCGCATCTCCTTGATACAGAAAGTTGCTTCAGGACCGCGGCCCACCACCAGGGTTGGAATCAAGTTGATGCCACGTATTCTGAAAAAAGTCTGCGCGCTGCGGACTATTAGTCTTAGCGAATAGAAACTCGCCAATGCGATAAGAAAATCGAGCACAAACACGCTGCGGGCATACGAGAACGCGCGGAAGTTAAAACCGCCGCGATATAAGAAGGCAGCAGCAACGATAAGTAAGGATGCGATGGCTGTTGACTTGAATACGCGAATGCCATCCTCGAAGAAAGAAAATTCCCCCCGCAGCCGGTAGAGATCGTAGTAACGCAGCGCGAGCACGCGTATCAGGATTACCAGAAACAACAGCGCGCCGTAAGGAGCAAAACTTGCGCTCCAGGCAAAACCTCCCTCCGATGTGCGTTGCAGCATCGTCCCGCCTTCACGAAAGTAATAGGCTGCCACAAATGAACCCGTCGCTATCAAACTGTCAGAGATAAACAAAGCTAACTTGATGGTAGGGATGGCCCAATGAGGCGCGCGTGAAGGAGCTCGCACGATGCTTGCTTCGACTAATGGGTTTTTTATTCGCTCAACTCTCACTGATTTTCCAAACGCGTCAATCGACCCAACCCTTTTTGCTGAAAGGCATAGGATAGCAAAGTTCACCTCTCGAGTATCAAATCCGCGACTTCGGTGGAGACATGAACCTCGCGGCGCGCATTCGTTGCTCCCTTTTTTCTTAGGAGAAGATCGTGAATTGCCTCCCGCGTGGCGATCCTGCGCAGACGCCCCTCCTTCACCAACTGCTCATCTATCGCGGCCCACTCACCTAAATAGATCGATGCCGCCGGAATGCCAAGTGCTGCAGCTTCTCGATTCATCGTGCCGCCGGCGCTCACTACCAAATCGCTGTGCGCAATCAAATTACCTCCGTCAAGCGGGACGTCAGGTATGATCAGATTCAGAAACCGCGCGTGCCTTATAGCTTTCCCGTTGCAAATCGCTGCGCGACAACAACACTACCTTTACGTTCGGAGTAGCTAAGAGCCGGTCGAGCAGTTCGTCGAAAAATACATTTTCAAAACGATGGTAAAGCGCTTCGCTAGCGGGAGGACGCATGGTCACCAACACGTTGCTCTGGTCGATTCCCAATTTGCCGAGCAGTTTTGGGAATTCGGGATCGCACTGAAAATCAGCGAGGTAAACGTCTTCCTTGAGCCCTGCATATCGCTTCACTTTCGACGCAGAAGCGCCAAAACGCATTAGCGCAACCTCAGGAAACGCATCCGGAACAATGATGCGCGAAGCCAGGCGGAACGCAAGATGGTTTGCGGGCTGATGTTCATAATCCATCAGCGTGATAGTCCGCAACGACAACGCGCGAGCCGCCAGAATTTGAGAGTATGAATTGTGGCTAACTGCAAGGTCGAGGTTTCGTCCACGCGCCCAACGCCCGAGGGCCAACGCACGCTGCACCAGGTTTCCCGCTTTGCCCGCGAGCTTGCCCCCGCCATGTCCACCAATAACTTCGATCTCGAGACCGGCGGCTTGGGCAAGTTTGACCGTCTCCGCAAAGTCTCGAGCGGTAACTACTACCTGGTGATTACGTCGAATAAACTCGTCTGCGAGCGACCGAAAGAACGGCACGTGCGGTGAGTTGGCCAGATCGATCCAGATTCGCATTGAGCCGAGTAGAGGACAAGGAAAACGCGTCTACGGGTGGACCGCCATAGCCTGGCGGCAAAACTGTCGCACGGAATCCGCGATCTGAATCACGGTTTCGTCCGACAGCTCGGGATACATAGGCAGTGACAACACCTCATGGCAAACGCCCTCGGTCTGCGGCAAATCGCCTTCGTTGTATCCGAGGTTGCTGAAGCCGCGCTGCATATGGACAGGAATCGGATAGTGAATGCCGCTGCTTATTCCGTTGGCATGAAGATGTTCGCGGAGCTCATCGCGCTGCGCGGCAAATAAGGGAAAGATGTGATAGACAGACTTGCAAGCCGGTGGCTCCTCCAGTAAACGCAAGCCTGAATCGGCCAGTTGTTCTGAGTATGTTTTTGCGTGGCGCCGACGAGCGCTGGTCCAGTCGTCCAGGTGTTTTAGTTTTACACCCAACACCGCTCCCTGAATTGCTTCCAGACGAAAATTGTAACCAACCCGCTCGTGCAAATATTTGGAGCTTTGTCCATGATCGCGAAGTTGCTTAAGGATCTCTACATACTTTTCGTTGCTCGTAACCACAGCGCCGCCTTCACCGTAGGCGCCGAGATTTTTCCCGGGATAAAAACTAAAGCAGGCCAGGTCGCCAATGCTTCCGGCGCGTTGTCCTTTGTATTCCGCCCCTACAGCCTGGGCGGCATCTTCTATCACAAGCAGATCGTGACGGCGCGCGATGTCGAGGATCGCATCCATGTCCGCACAAGTTCCGTAAAGATGTACGGGCATGACCACTTTTGTTTTTGGGGTAATCGCTGCTTCAATCTTCGCCGGATCGATGTTGCAGGTAAGCGGATCGATATCGACCAAAACCGGCGTGGCCCCGGTGTACAGAATTGCCGCGACGGTCGCGACGAAAGTGTAACTGACCGTAATCACCTCATCGCCTGGACCGACCCCTGCCGCCAGTAGCGCCAGATGCAAAGCACTGGTTCCGGAGTTAACTCCAAACGCGAAGCGCGAGTGGCAGTAAGCAGCGAAGTCCGCTTCAAAAGCTTCGACCTTTGGACCGAGCACGAATTGGCAACTCGCCAACACTTCTGCAATCGCGCCATCAATCTCGCCCTTTATGGTTTCGTATTGTGCTTTAAGATCTACTAAAGGAATCATGGGATATAAGTGCGAACTTCAATTAGATAATACTACTCGATCTCGACAAGTTGCCCGCGAGCCAGCAGTGATTTTTCCGCCGCCTCTACAATTTTTACAAGTCTCAGCCCAGCCTGACCGTCCGTCTCAGGTTGTTTATTGTTTTCGATGCAATCAATGAAGTGCTGCGCTTCTGTTTGCAATGCTTCGGTCGCGTCCAATCGCGGCGCCCACATGTCGCCCGAACGGTAACTGACGAGCATCTCGTAAACTGCCTCCGGACTTTGCGAAAGCGTTACTCCTTTATCATAGATTTTTACCTTCTCACTCGGTTCGAGATCGTCGTAGAGGATCATTTTCTCGCTGCCGCCAATGAGCGTGTGCCTGACTTTGACGGGCGTCAGCCAATTGACGTGGACGTGCGCAATCTGAGGATTCGCAAAGAAGAGTGTGATGTAAGCGACGTTTTCAGGTTGACCAGGAATATGGCTGATGCCTGTAGCTGAGACGGCCGTAGCTTTCGTCGGCAGGACATAATCCATTATCGAAAGATCGTGAATCGCCAGATCCCAAATCACATTCACGTCGTGTTGAAAGAGACCCAGATTAATTCGCACCGCATCGTAGTAGTAAATCTCTCCGAGGGCGTTTTGGGTGATGAGTTCACGAATCTTTCTTACTGCGCCGGTGTAGACGAAGGTATGATCTACCATCAATACTCTTTTGCGTGCCTGCGCCTCTTCAATCAACTGAGTAGCCTGCTCCGAGTTGGCGGCGAGGGGTTTTTCGATCAGCACATGTTTATTAGCTTTGAGCGCAGCCATTCCCAGCTCAAAATGCGATGACACTGGTGTGGCAACGACAACTGCGTCGATCGTCGGATCCGCCAGCAATTCGCAGCAGTTGTTTACTGTCTTAATTGTCGGATAGCGAGTTTTTAGCGTTCCCAACCTTTCGACGCGCAGGTCGCACACCGTAACCACGGTTGAGCCCGGCGCTTCCATAAAGTTGCGCACGAGGTTTGGTCCCCAGTATCCGTAACCGATAACTCCAACTCTAATCATTGTTATCAGTGACCAGTGGTCAGTGGTCAGTGGTGAGTCCAACGTTCATTAATTGTCCTATCACTGGCCAGCGATCACTGATCACCTGCCACTGGCGTTTTTTCCCGCACATCACCAATCGCGCGTGCCGGCACTCCTGCGACAATCGCATAGTCAGCAACATCCCGCGTCACCACAGCGCCGGCTCCCACCAGCGCCGACTCGCCAATCGTGACTCCCGCCATAATCGTTGCGTTACTTCCAATTGACGCCCGCCGTTTTACGCGGGTTGCGATCACAGCCCAGTCGGCTTCCGTTTGCAAACTGCCGTCGTCGTTAACAGCGCGCGGATAGGGGTCGTTGGTAAACATCACTCCATGGCCGACAAAAACTTCATCTTCAATAGTCACGCCCTCGCATATGAACGTGTGAGAAGAAATTTTGCAGCGGGCACCTACAGAGGCGTTTTTTTGTATCTCGACAAACGCTCCGATCTTCGTCTCTGCTTCGATTGAACAACCATAAAGGTTCACCAGCGCAGGCTGGAAGATCTTTACGTTCCTACCTAACGAAACATCAGCACTAATCGGCATTTACGTTTTCTCTTCTTCCAGCAAACGGGCTAACGCGTAGAGCATCCAGCCTTCTGTCCAACGCATGTAAGGCGTGTGAACGGTATAAAATCGCCGGCGTTGGTAATAAAAAAATCCGCGGGCGTCGCGCAGGTTGCGAATCGTCCAGGCGGCAATCTTTTTGGCTAGCGGCAGCGCGCCGCTATCCAATTCGCGAAATTCCAGGAGTGTGATGATTGCCGTCGCCGCCGCGTGCGCATCCGCTGGATAAAGGCTGTCATGGTAGTATTTCGGCCACCCGTCCGCAAGAAAGAACCGCTCACGCCAGAACGTAAACCCATGGCGCAACGCTTCATCGAGTTCAGCCTTAGCACCAATGCAGGATTTCGCAATTCTTCCGAGCGATAAGAGCACGTAGGCCGAATGGAAGTTGTCTATCCAATGCTGTCCCGGCTCCGCGCCATACGCCCAGGAGCCGTCTTCGCCCTGTCTGCGAACAACATAACGGGCAGCCCGAAGAGCCAGATCACAAAAAGTAGTTTCTCCCGTCAATGCCCCGACGCTAGCCAATGTTTCGGCGGCCAGCAAACTGGCGTTGAAAATCTGTGTGCTGTCGAACGGAGAGTAACTGAAACAAACCTCGTCCTTGGTATCAATCGTTCGTTTAAGATCGCTGAGAAGGAAGTCGCAACTGCTGCGAGCCATTTGTAGAAAACTATTGTCACCCAATGCCTGGTGTGCTTCAACGAGCGCCCGCGCTGCGAAGGCCGTGGGAACGACCATCGGCGTGCCGTGCGGCGCAAAGAAGTTGCGGCTTTGCCACGAGAAGTTGTAACCCCAGGCGGCGCCTTTATAGCCCTGGATTCGCGCGCACCATAACTCCTCGAGCAAAGCGCGGGCATCAGTTTCCGCCTCAATTGTTTTCACGCGTCGATAATTTGAGAGCGTGGCCAGCGCGAACAGAGCGAGTCCTTTGGAATTCTTCTGTGGTGGGACAAGCGCGAGCGGGCGTAAGTTTAAGGGAAAGCGTTTGATAGCCTGGGTCCAAAATAAACGCGCTGTTCGCGAACGATGAAAGGGAGTTAACTGGAAAACCCGACTGTTTAATGCATCGAATGGATCGTAACCGGCGAAGTCGTGGGCGCGACACCATGCGTGGAGATCGTTGAATGCCTGCTCAAGAATTGAATCATCCATTGGATCGATTAACACGGCCATAAGCATCAGACATCTCGCGCAAACTCCCGTCTGTCCGGGCATTGCTCAGCTCCGTAGGAGCCGGATGTTTATAGCAAACGTCAGCACCCAAAGACTAAAGCTCCGTAGGAGCGACATGTCGCTCCTACGGAGCTAAGAAGAATGAGTCATGAATCGAGAGGCTATAAACATTCCGTCCCTAACGGGACTTCCGAAATACCTAATCGCCTTTCTTCTGCTCACTTTTTACCGCCTACTTGCTTACCGAGGTCTCGATTCTCCTGGGCGTTTCTACAAAGCTCTCGTGCCACAACTCGAACATGAGCAAGGTCCAAAGAAGTTTTCGATGGTTTGCCACACCGCGCTCGTGTTCATCCTGTAACTTAGTTACATATTCGGGATTGAAAACACCGGCCCGGCGCACCCGGTCTGGAGACAAAAGGTCGCGGGCGAGCGGTCGCAACTTTTCTTTTAGCCACTCGGCCACCGGCACTCCAAAACCCTTCTTGCCTCGGCGAGTCACAAAAGAAGGCAGCGAATCCTCGATAGCGCGTTTCAAAATATATTTTGTCTTTCGACCTCTCAGTTTGTAGTTTGGCGGTAACGAAGCTGCATACTCGGCCACTCGCGGATCAAGAAAAGGCGCGCGCACTTCCAGCGACACTGCCATGCTGGCCCGATCAACTTTAGTAAGAATGTCTTCCGCGAGGTAGAGCCGCGTATCAAGACTCTGCATTTGCTCTACCACATCAGTCGAGTCACATTCATCGAGCATCATGCGCGGTTCCCGATATATATCGCCGTCCGTGGCGCCCAGCACTTTCGGCGTCAAAAGCATTTCCTGCTCGGCCGGATTAAAGGAACCAAACCAAATGTGATGACGCGCAACTCGATCGTATTTCGTGCCGCTGATGAACCGAGTTGCCTTGTAGTCAAACGAAAGATTCTTGGTTTTTACCGGAAGCAACCCTATCAGGGGCTCGAAGGCCGCGCGGAATACGTGTGGGACCTTCAAGTAATTTTCCGCCCAACGATGCCCGCGATACATCGGGTAGCCGGCGAAAAGTTCGTCGCCCGCCGTCGCCGCCCAGGGCCACCGTCACGTGCTTGCGCGTAAACCGAGATAACAAATAAGTAGGCACGAGCGATGGATCGCTAAAGGGCTCATCCATCCAGGAACCAATCTCACCAACCAGGTTTGCGGCGAGATTCGCGCTGAGCCGTTCCTCGTGGTGGTCTGTGCCGAGAAACTTGGCCACCGCCCTCGCATAAGACGATTCATCGAACGAGGACTCCGCAAAGGAAATTGAAAATGTCTTGACGGCTTCAGACGAAGCCTCGACCGCCAACGCTGCGACTGTTGATGAATCAACACCACCAGAGAGCAAGACTCCTAACGGCACATCCGAAACCAGACGCATCCGAACTGAGTCAGCCAGTAATTCCCGTAAATGTTCCGCAGCTTCAGCTTCGGTTGGCGCGGGCCGCCTGGTTTTGTAACTCAGGCACCAGTAAGGACGCGTTTCAATCCGGCCATTCGCGAGGGTTAGGGTATGGGCCGCCGGCAACTTGTTGATGCCCTGGTAGATCGTGAGCGGAGCGGGCACGTAATCGAATGAAAGGTACTGGCGCAGCGCCTGAAGATTCAGCGAGGTCTTCACGGCCGGATGCGCCAACAGCACCTTCGGCTCAGAAGCAAAAAGCAACGTGTTGTCGAAAACGCCCCAGTAAAGCGGCTTCTCACCTAAGCGATCACGAGCAAGCAACAGCCGGCGCTGCTTTGAGTCCCACAAGGCAAACGCAAACATCCCGTTGAGATGCTGGACCATGTCGTCGCCATATTCTTCGTAGAGATGCGGCAGTACTTCCGTATCTGATTGGCTTCTAAAAGAGTGTCCGCGCTTTTCGAGGTCTGCTCGAATCTCGCGGTAGTTGTAGATTTCGCCGTTGAGGATTGCAGCTACACTCTTGTCTTCGTTGTAGACGGGCTGTTCACCGGTAACCAAATCGATGATTGCGAGGCGTCGCATTCCCAGCGCAGCCCCATTAACAACCAACAAGCCCTCGGAGTCCGGCCCACGATGAACCATGCGCTCGCACATCGAGTGCAGAAGTTCCTTCGCGCCTTCAGCCGGCGGCGTGCGGGAGTCAAGATTGGCCCAACCGGTTATTCCACACATAGGAAATTAAAGTGATGAGTAATGAGTGATGAGTAAACACCAAGCCAAACATTCTGCGCGGGAATCATGATCTTCTCACTCATTACTCATTACTCATTACTATTGGCCTTCGAATCCGATTCTTTCGCGTACCGCGTAGATCGCTTTCGATTGCGACTCGTGATAAGTCCGCACCGTCATTTCGGCCAGCAGGCCCATTAAAAAAAGTTGCACCCCCAGGACCAACGTTACCAGGGCGATGATTGGCAAAGGTGTTTGCACAAAATCGGCATGATGCGGCCAACTGAGAAACTTCATCAGAAACGCCAAAAGCGCGGACAATATTGAGACGGCAAAGGTCAGCAAACCCGCCCAGCCAAAAAGGTAAAGCGGTTTAGTCTGATACGAAGCCATAAACTTTATCGTGATCAAATCGAAAACGACTTTTACGGTCCGCGACAATCCGTATTTGGACTTGCCCATTGTCCGCGCATGATGCTCGACCGGAATTTCGGCCACGCGCGCGCCGGCCCAGGATGCGTAAATGGGTATGAAACGATGCATCTCGCCGTAGAGTTTGACATCCTCGATCGACTCGCGCCGGTACGCTTTCAATGAGCAACCGTAGTCATGCAAAGGCACGCCCCCAATCCAGGAAATCAAACGATTCGCCAGCATCGAGGGAACCTTGCGCGTGATCAGTTTGTCCTGGCGGTTCTTACGCCAGCCGGAAACCACGTCATATCCTTCATTCAGTTTGTCCAATAGGCGCGCAATGTCTGCCGGATCGTTTTGCATATCGGCGTCCATCGGAATCAGTACTTGGCCGGAGGCTGCATCTATTCCCGCAGCCATCGCCGCAGTCTGACCGTAGTTACGGCGCAGCGCCACCACGCGAACGCGATCGTCCTGTCGGGCAAGTTCGCGCAAAACTTTCAAACTACCATCCGTCGAACCGTCATCTACATAGATGATCTCCGATGATCGTCCGAGGACCCGCAAAGCGCCATCCAGCTTCGCGTGGAGCGGTCGCAAATTGGGCTCTTCATTGTAGACGGGAAGAAACACTGACACCTCCAGCGGGTCGCCACCCACCTTAGTCGGTTCATTCGTGAGCAAAGTTTCTTCTTCGTAGGTTTTCATTTTAGACATCTACAATTTTCTCTGTGTTGCCTTCGTGTTCTCTATGCCTCTGTGGTGAATAATCGCCAACAAGAGATTTACCACTGAGACACAGAACACAGAGGACGCACGGAGTCCAGACAATTAGCGCTCAATCCTGCGAGCCACGCAGATGATTGAAACACCGAACGGAAAATTCATATAACGCAACGGGGCGCGCTCAGCCGCCAGAAGTTTTCCCAGCACGCCATTCAGAAAGCCAATCGTAATATTATTTTCCGACTCCGGTCGCAAGCCGGTCGCGCGCATCAAGAGTCTACCGAGAAATATCGGTGTAAAGAAACTGATGTTCACGTAAGTCGCACGCTCAACTTCGAAACCAGCTTTCCTGACCACGTCTTGCAACTGTTTGAGCGTGTAACGGCGCCTGTGATTACTAATATCGTCCTGGACTCCCCACAAAAACATGAACGCCGGCACAAACAAGAGCGTCCGTCCCTCCCGGACGCAACACGCGTCGCATCTCTCTCAAGCCCGCCAGATCGTCATCAAGGTGTTCCACCACATCAAGACCGGTGGCGAGATCAAATGAATTGTCGTCGTAAGGTAAAGCCTCCACCGCACCTAGTTTCACCTTCTCTAAGCCACGCTCCTGGCAGAATGAAAGCGCCTCCGGTGAGACATCTACGCCTTCGGCCGCACCAAACTCCGACAACATTTCGAGATTCGCTCCGGTGCCACAACCTACGTCAAGAATTTTGAGGGGTGCCCCTTCCTCTTTCCCAGTCGTGTTTAAGTCCCGAAAAAGACGAACGAGGAAACTCCTGATGATTTCCCGCCGCCCAAAAAACCACCAATGGCTCTCCTCCACCCGGCGCATGATCGCATAGGTGTGTTGCTGCATCTCGCGCGGCAGAGGCTCATTTACTGTGTTTGCGGTAGTTGCCATGAAGACCTATCAGCGAGGCTCTAGCATTGTAGCGGGTCAAGCCACCTTCCCAACCCCGAGCTGGTCGAGATTGCCTCTTGGTTTGCCAATGAAAGCCCTGCAAGGCGGGTTCAGAAAACTACTGACAGAATCTCAGGGTTAGGAAGGCGCGTTTGCCGCCGCTAAATCGAACTACATTCATATTCAGCCTTTATTCTCTCGAAACCAGCGCACGAACGTATGGATGCCCTCCTCGATTTGTGTCTGCGGATTGTAACCAAGCAGCCGGCGAGCTTTGGCGATGTCCGCGAAAGTCTGCGGCACGTCGCCGGGCTGCAACGGCTGCACGATCAATCTGCGCCGTCTTGCCCAGCTCTTTCTCAAGCAACGAAATCAGTTCGCGTAATTCTACCGTTCGCGATTCACCGAGGTTAATCACTTCGTAGTCAGTTTTATCGTAATCAATCGCGCCGCGCACGCCTGCGATGATGTCGTCGATAAACGTGTAATCGCGGCGCGTTGTACCGTCTCCAAAAACCGGGATAGGTTTGTCCTCGCTAATCAACCTTGCAAATTTGTGAATCGCGAGATCGGGGCGCTGGCGCGGTCCATAGACAGTAAAGAATCGCAAACAGACTGAGCGTATGCCGTAAAGATGTGTGTAGGTGTGACAGATCAGTTCGCCCGCGGCCTTGGTGGCCGCGTAAGGAGAGATTGGTTGACGAATCGGATCGTCTTCACCAAAAGGAACTTTGGCATTGAGGCCATACACCGACGATGACGAGCCGAAAACAAATTGCTTGATGCCTTGCTCGCGCGCCAGTTCCAAAAGGTTCATCGTGCCGTTAATGTTCGTCTCGGCATAGAGCAGGGGTTGAACGAGTGACGGTCGCACGCCCGCCCGCGCTGCCAGGTGAACAATGCAATCGAAGCCGTTTGCTGGCGAAAAAATTTTTGAGCGCCGCCTGATCACGAATGTCTGTTTTAAATAACTGATAGTTGGAATTCTTCTCATGTTTGCTCGCGTTCGCGAGCTTGATGGCGGGATCGTAAAAGTCGTTCAGATCATCGATCACAGAAACTTTCCATCGCCCTTCAGAGAGTAATCGATCGACAAGATGCGAACCGATGAAACCTGCTCCGCCTGTTACTAAAATATTTTTCATTCTCGCAGTGCCGTCAGTTTTCTAGATGTTGAACTAAATATCTTCGTGTGGTTTCGTGGATCTATTTCGTTGCATAGATCCAAAGATGCCAACCCCAGCGCGATGCGAGTCGCGATTCCAAAGACCGTGGCAAGACGTTGCCAATCACCGGCAGCCAGCGTTTGTTCAGAAAATAAGTCTTCAAAGTCACTTCCGAAAATTTATTAAATAGCTCGCGCGCTTCCTTTCTGGAATAAACTCGCGCCAGCGGATTGCCAGCACCGTCAGTGTTCTGGCTCAGGAACTCGTCGGGCTTCAAATATGATTTCCTCTCCGTTTTTAGAAGCCTGGCATGTTCGCGCAACGACTCCAACGGTTCTCCCGTGATTCTGTTAACCAACTTGATTCCGGTTTCCCACTTTAACAGTTGCGCCCCAGCTCGTCGCAAGAGGGAAATGTTGACGCGATAGTTATACGAACCGCGATGGTAGAGCATAACTACAGCGCGTCCGCCCGGACGCAGCACGCGATGGATTTCCTGTATCGCTTTTCCGGTTTCCGGAGTGTGATGCAAAACGCCGTGCGAGTAAACCAGATCAAAACTCTCGTCCGCGAAAGACAGGTTTTCGGCGTCCGCAGTTTTAAATGTCCCTGGTAGATCGAACAACTCAAAACGCCTGCGCGCAAGTTCAACTGCGGCTTCGGTAAGATCGACGCCGGTGTAGTCAGCACCCGCTTCGGCAAACTGCGCGCCATCGGTTCCGAGTCCACAACCAATTTCCAGGACCTTCAAGCCGCGCGCGCCGGCAAAATCAGCGGCCGCGGGAATGTGCCACTCTTTTGTGTAGCGATGGGCTTCGACCAGTTCGTAGAAATGGCGCGTGCCTGGCGCGGCGTCAGCAAACTTCACCCCGCAGGGATTGGCTTGCCAAAAAGCGCGCACGCGTTCCTTCAAGTTTGAATTCTCTAGGCTCATTGAAAGCTGATCAGGATACCAGAACGCCGGCAGAACCCCGATCATCGTCGCCATTAGTCAGGCAGATGTCTGAGTTGGGAGCTTCGGCTTCACAAAAACGCTAACAGCTTATATGCTTGGCGCGCTTGACCCTACTCATTGAGGCGCAGGCTCTCGCTAACAAAGCTCATGGTTCAACGAAAACCTCAAAAAGCCAAAAGCGATTCGCAGGCAACGTCAACTACAGAGGCTTCGGCCGGCCGGCCCGAGGTCATTGTAGAGTTCTTATTCGACCGCGGGCTGCTCTATATCGCAGTCAATAACATCGGCAACCGGCCGGCGCTCGGCGTTTCGGTGAAGTTTGATAAAAAGATCCTGGGGCTGGGTGGTACGAGAGAGATTTCAGCCCTGGCGCTTTTTAGGAACATCGAGTTTCTTGGTCCGCAAAGAGAGATCGTGTCGCTACTTGATACCAGCAGTTCTTATTTCAAAAGGAAACAGCCGACGAAGATATCGGCGCTAATCACTTATCAGGACCTCGAAAAACGCCGCTATGAGATCTCGATTAAGCATGATCTTGAGATCTACCGTGATTTGGTTTTTGTTGAGCCCGCTTGCGAAAAACAATGCGATTAAATGGCAAGCTGACTTGGTCAATTAGTTAACAGGAGGTGTGAAATGCCAGCTGCAGGAAGAAACGACCCTTATAAGAATTGCAATTTCCTGGTTGAGATTGAAGGTGTAGTTTCAGCGGGCTTTTCCGAATGTACGGGACTGAGCTCGGAGGTTGAGATAATTGAGTATCGCGAAGGCGGTGACTTTCGCGTGCGAAAATTGCCGGGGCCTGCGAAGTTCGGCAACATCACTCTTAAACGCGGCGTTACCAAGTCTATGGATCTCTACAACTGGCATCACGATGTTTTGAATGGACAAACCGTCCGCAAAAACGGAGTAGTGATACTTTTGGACGACTCGAGGGTCCAGGTCGCACGTTGGGTGTTTCGTGAAGCCTTCCCTCAAAAATATGAAGGGCCTCGCTTAAATGCGAAGAGTTCTGAGGTGGCGATTGAAACGCTGGTGATCTGTTGCGAGAGTTTGGAGCGTGAAGAATAAGCGCGTCATAGCCAAACCCACGCTCGCGCTTAGGTACTGGTTCAGTTTGGAAGCGTCCAGGCGGACCTCGACTGGTAAGGCCTTATGGAACAACAAACTGACCGGTAACTCGCGCTTATTGTTGGCCAGCTGCAGCGAGGATCCGTTCGATCACTTTCGGATCATTCGGCAGCAATCCTGACTTGGGCAGTCGCGGCGTCAGCGTTGCCCAGTTCTTGTCCATCGCGAACACTTTCCGAAATAGCGGCAGCGACTCGTCTACCCGTCCCATGTTCACCAGCGCGACTGCATGCCAGTAGATCATTTCAGCGTTATCAGGGACTAGTTTTTCCGCCGCCCCGTATTCGCGCAAAGCGCCTTCATTGTCCTTGTGCTCGACCGCAAGATCACCGGCATTCATGTGATTGTAAGCGCGCTGTAGAGTTACTAACCGGCGCAACTCCTGCAACGGCTCAGAACTATCGTCAACACGCAAATCAAAAAGCCGATCCTTCCAGGCCTGGCCTAGTGGGCTTTCCAGTCACCACGATGAGCGCCGCGGATTGCCGGCCGCGAATATCGCCACCGACAGCCTGCGCAGCGTCCAGCGCCGCCAGCATTCGATCCGCCAAATCCCCTTTTGTGTTTTCAAACGCCTGGGCCATCGCCGGCCATACTTTGTCGTTGGCCATCAGGTTTGCCTGTACTGAAAAGTTTTTGCCGACGAAGTGTCCAGCCGCCGAGATATCGTTCTTGCCAGTCCAGGCATCAACCCGTCCTTGCGCGTCAATCATTGCCACTTGCCGCACCTCGCGGCCATCGTCGCCTGCCAGCAAGCGAGCGCAGTGCTTCGGGCCCGCTCTTGCCCGTGCGCATTAGATCCAGACCAAGCTTGCCGTAACTGGGATCAACGAAAGACTGTGTGGCCACAGCACCTACGCCTGCCTCAGCCCAGGGCACAATTGAGCCAACTGAAAACCAGTGTGATTGAACGGCAACTCCGAGCTCGCCAGTCGCAGGGTCGCGCGCCACGATCGAGAAGGTGTGAACCGGGCGCGGCGGCTTGACGAAATTCTGACGCTCAGATTTGTTTTGCTGCGAATGTAAAGCTGGAGTGACTGCAACAGTCAGGAGTAAGGCGAAAAAGAAACGCATGTTGATCATGAACCTCCGGCGTCTTGAGGCGGCGCCTGCCGCCTGCTGGTTTCAAATGGGAAAGGGATAGAAACGAGTATTGCGGAAAATCCAAAACGACATGATCACGCCGAAGAGCATCCAGATGTATTTGGCGTCCAGGTTATGCCGTTGAAGAGGCCGGCCGCTCACGGCTTCGGCCGTGTAACGGACCAGGGCATAGAGGAGAAACGGAAGCGACAAGACCATCAGCGGATTAAATTCCAGGGCCGACACGATATCGCCGTGAAGCAACCGATGAAGGCCACGGGTGCTGCCGCAACCGGGACAAGTAAAGCCCGTAAGCGTGCGAAAGGGACAAGCAGGAAAGAACCCTGTTTTACCGGGTTCGAAAATGAAGAGGTAGGTTGCCCCGATCGCTATCGACAACCAAATCAGCAGGGCAGTCAGACGTTTATTCACGATCTCATCGAACCTCATGAGATGGCTAAACTAACACGGCAATGACTGTTAGGGAATGCGGTAGCTGCGGGCCGAATCGTGACAATGAAGAAGCTGGTGCGTGCGTCCGCCTCGAAAAAAAGTTAAGACGGCCTCTCGCTAGAACCAGCCCTTCTTGTTTTGTATGTACGTCCTCACGAATTCTTCATCAGACTTGGTGAGATAAATGATTCCTTCCACGATACCGACGATTCCTCCGGCACCGCAGGTCAGAAAGGTTATGACGATCTGAATAATTCCTTCCGTGGTGTAACCAAGTACGAACTTGTGGACACCAAAACCGCCAACCACAATGCCCAGTATTCCTGCCAGGATTTTTTTGTCAGCTCCCATGGCCTGCCAGTCAGTCATTGCTCCGGGCGTTCCCTGGTTTACCGACTGCATTGGCTGATAACCACCACTAACAGGACTCAAAGAGGCCTGACAGGTGGTGCAGAATTGCGCAGTGTCATCGTTTATAGCGCCGCATTTTGTACAGTATCTGCTCATTAACTCATGCTCCGAAAGTGATTCGAAATCGCCAGGTCTTCAACAAACTCGGATGGCAGCGCCGAGAGTGCTTACATGTTGCTCCCAATCGCCGCCATTCCAAAAACAAAGATCCACATAACAACGACGCAAACCCAGGTCAGGACTCCAAGGCCCACCGCGATGAACATAAACATCTTGGCTTTCCTGGAGGCCTCCATCGCTCCTGCAGTATCGCCGGTTTGTACTTTGCTGTTTACCTGCGTCGCGAAGATGATCGACACCACCCCCAAAGGCAGACAACAGAAAATCGTGGACAGAATCGCCGGTATTAAATAGTTTGGAACGTCCGAAGTCGCAGCTGATGCGGACGGAGAACTCCATTGTTGAGACATTAGTTTTTCCTTGGGATCACACTGAGATTTTCGAACGTTAGTCGCGTTCAGTTCAACTGATTTTTCAGGTGGCGGAACCGGGACCGGCCGGGTTCAGCCAAAATTCTGTGGTGGTGGGGGTACGATTCCATCACCTTTACGCTTCTCGAAAATTGCCGTGCCGATGACTCCCCCCAAAGTGGACAGCACTACCAGAGCTATGGCTCCGACAATGACTTCCAATGATGACCAGGATCGTACCGGAAAACGGTATCTGTATGCCGCTCCGGTTCATTTGTTCCTGCACCACGGCCATGCCATACAACAACGAAAATGGCAGGTAGATTACGACGTAGATTATCCCGCCCACAACCCCCGCCAAAGCGCCAACAATCGCACCATCCCCAAGCTTCACGGGCACGCTTGATCCTTTTATGTAAAGGAAGGCTGCAAGTACACCACCGATGATGCTCCAAATACAGCAGCAGAAGCCGATGAACGGAATGAGCGAATGGATGGCTGACAGGAAGCCCACGACCAGGCCGCCGAGAAGTGCTGGCTTTAGTTTGTTATTCATTACATCTCAACTCAGAGATCAAGGTTGGAGAAAGCCGGAAAAACCAAAAATATTGGATGGATTTAAAATGCCCTGCATAACTAACAAAGAGCGCGATGATTGTCAACAAAATTGACGGATTTTGATTCGCCAAGCTACGTTGCCGAGTAGCCTTAATTCGTTTGGCAAGAGTGGTTGGGCGAGCTGAGCCTGCTCGACAAACCAGCCTTTGTCGGACATTATTCTTACATGTACGAATTCGCAGTGGCTCCGGCAGTTACCAGTATTCGCCGTCGCGGCGTTGAAATTGCCGAAGTCTCGCCGGAGAGCCTTGGATTTGAGTTGGAACTCGAGTCCGGCGACAGGATTATCAAAGTAAATGGGCGTCCGGTACGCGATTACCTCGACTTTCGCTTTCAAACGGCCGGCGAAACTGAACTTGTTCTGGAGGTCCGCAAGAGCAGCGGCGAAGACTGGGAACTGCAAATTGAACGCGGCGAAGGCGAGGATTTCGGGCTCAGCTTCGAGCAGATTGTTCCACGTCAATGTGCCAACGAATGCATTTTTTGTTTTTGTAACGGTAATCCCGCTGATGCCCGGCCGTCACTCTTCATAAAAGACGAAGACATCCGGCTCTCATTTCTTTACGGGAATTACACCACCCTCACTTCTATCAGCGAAGACGAGATGCGTCGGATCGTCGAGCAGCGACTCTCTCCTCAATACGTCTCCGTTCATGCCACCGACCTTGACGTGCGTGCCTACCTCCTGGGAATCGATAAGGAGCGTGCCGACATTGCGCCGAAGCTCAAGCGTCTTCTGGATGCGGGCATTGATATTCATGCTCAGGTGGTGCTTTGTCCAAACATCAACGACGGTCAGATTCTTCGGCGGACGATTGCCGACCTCGCTGCCGAGTATCCGCGCATCAGCAGCGTGGCTATTGTTCCGCTTGGCCTGACGCGTTACAACACCGACGCGCGGCTGACCGCGGTAACTCCCGACTTCTGCCGCCAGGTGATCGCTGAAGTTGCGCTTATTCAATCTGAGTTCCGCAAAAAACTCGGAACAACGTTCGTGTTCCTGGGCGACGAAATCTACTTGCGCGCCGGACGCGCTGTGCCGGGGCGTTCACATTACGGCGACTATCCACAGATTGAAGATGGTATCGGGATGGTTCGTTCGTTCAACAATCAGTTCGCTGCGCTGGTAAAAAAACTTAAGCGACAATCATCGGCGCAGATCCCTCAGGTGCACGGCACGATCCTGACCGGCAACGCTCTTCGCTCCCATACTCAAGTCGCTCATTGAGAGTTTGAATGTTCGTTTTGGTACCGAGCTGACGGTAGTGGGGGTTGAAAATAGCTATTTCGGCGGCGATGTTTCAGTAGCTGGTCTGCTGACGGGCAGCGATCTGCTTTCGGCTCGGGAACACATAAACGGTAACTTTGTTATCATCCCCAAAAGCACACTTAAGAGTGACGAAGACGTCATGCTTGACGGTATGACACTCCAGGATCTAACGAACAAGCTTGGATTGCCAGTGCATCCTTTCGACCTGAAGTCATTCGCTCAGTTTCTTTTTCAGCAAAACTAATTTCGGCAATCCATGCCATCAAGAATCGCTCCCGGACAACTTGCAAAAGATTCGTCGCAGGCCGCATCCGCTCTCGCCAAAGATTCTCGACGTCGGCTGCGGCCAGAACAAGTACCCCGGTGCGATCGGCATCGACTCAAATCCAAGGACTAGTGCGGACGTCATTCACGATCTGGGCGTTCTGCCTTATCCGTTTCCCGATAATGAGTTTGACCTTATCATTTGCCGCCATGTGATTGAGCACGTTCCGGATGTCATGTCATTTGTGAGCGAGCTTCATCGAATATCCAAACCAGCGGGGGCGATAAAAATTGTAACGCCACATTATTCGAATCCTGACTGGCCTACCGATCCAACGCACCGAAACCATTTCAATAGCTACTCCTTCAACTGCTTCATCCCCGATCAAACTCCATTTCCGTTTTATACAACCGTGGAGCTTCGCCCGGTACGCACTTATGTCAGCCTGGCAAATCTCTGGCGCCTGCTGGGGTTGGAGTGGATGACCAATCTTGACCAACGCTGGCCCGCTCTCCGTTTCACCAGAAAGTTCTGGGAGTTTTATCTCTCGAATATCTGCCGCGGTAAGGAACTGCACTTTGAGTTTGAGGTTGTAAAGGCATGGCAGTCACCGAAGACCACGGCTCGAGATTGTTGATCCGGAATTGGAGCAGCGGTCTCATAATTCTCGGTGCGGTAGATTTAGTTATTCGTATAAGAATCCAAATTTATCAACATCGGCCGGGAATTTCAGCCCATTCCTTCGTAAAACGCCTTATATACCGAGTTTCAATTTCGAAGCCTAGGCGGCATGATTATTGCCCTTCGTTTCACTACTCAAGGTGCTTTTTCCAAGCGCAGTGATCAAAAGAACATCTAGTGAGTTTTTTGGCAGCCCACCCATAAGGTAGCGTCTGCCGAAAGCCAGTTGAAACTTAGACTTCCAAGGAGCCTACCATGAAGAATTTCAGGTTTATTTTGACAGTGGTGCTCGCGCTGTTTGTTTTGGCCCCTGCAGCCTTCTCGCAAGGCAGTACGGGCAGACTAATTGGCACCATCTCTGATCCCGGTGGGGCAGTTGTCCCGGGTGCTACTGTCACAGTCAAAGATAGTCAGACAGGACGAGAAGTGACCGTTACCGCCAGCTCAGACGGCAACTTTACTGTCTCGCAACTTGACGTCGGTATCTACACCGTAACTGTAACTGCGACGGGTTATAGCACTTTTACCGCCACCAACTTAAAGGTTGACAGCAACCGCGATAACACTCTCAACGTGTCGTTGACTGTTGGTGGTGTACAAGAAAATGTTACGGTGGTAGCGGGCGCCGATATAGTCAACTCTTCTAATGGAGAGTTGAGCAACACCATTAGCACGAGGCAGGTAAAAGAGCTGCCTATCAACGGCCGCAATCCCCTGGCGCTTCTCAACCTGCTGCCTGGCGTCAACCCGACCAGCGCCTCGATCAACGGGCAGCGCAGCTCATCAACGAACTTCACGCGCGATGGTCTGAACGTACAGGACAATTTCATCCGCACCGGCGGTTTCGTACAGGATCGGCCCACGGTCGATGATACTGGCGAGTTCACCGCGATACTGCAAAACGCCGGTGCTGAATTCGGCGGTTCTCAAGTCGTTCAACTCGTTACTCCGCGCGGCGGTCAGGACTTCCATGGCGCGCTTTACGAGTTCAATCGTAACTCCAAGTTTGCTGCTAACACCTTCCTTAGAAATCGGGACAATGTCCCCAGGCCATTCTTAAACCGCAACCAATTTGGCGGCACCATAAGCGGGCCCTTAGTTCTGCCACACTTCGGCGAATCAGGCCATTCGATTCTAAGGGGAAAGGCCTTCTTCTTCTTCAACATGGAATTGTTTAGGCAGGCCGCGCAGGCTGCCGGTTCGGCAACTACCCTGTTGCCGGCGGCGCGTAACGGCACCTTCACCTACACCGATTCCGGGGGCACCCAGCGTACGATTAATGTGCTCACCGGTGCCGGCCTGAACCTGGCCGGAGCCAATGCTACGGTGTTCGCCAATGCCGGCGGTGGGACGTCGGTTGATCCTTTGATTGCGTCGCGGGTACTTAGCCGTCTGCCTGACGCGTGCAACGGTCTCCGTAACGGCATTAACTTTACTCAGGTCTGCAACTTTAACGTTGGTGCGCTTACCACGCGTGACCAGGAAGCCGGCCGTGTTGACGTCCAGTTTAATGACCGGAACTCCCTTAACTTCATCGTCAAGCGCAACGTAGAAGATAACCCGCGCACCGATTTGGCGTTTGGTTTCAATACCGTTCCCTATGTTTTTCAGGGAGCTGGCACCAACTTTTACGCGCTCGCCTTTAACATGACGCCGTCATCAAACTTCGCTAACGAAATTCGCGGCGGTTACCAGCGCAGTGAGCCGTTTTTCAACGAAGGGGGTGTCCCCACGGATTTCGTGTTCAGCACGGGCCAGGGACAGTCGCAAACTGCTCTGGCCAGCATTATTACGAACCCCGAAGGCACCTTCCGCAGTCAAGGTCGAAACACTGACTACTGGAAATTTGAAGACAACGCAAACTACACCAGAGGCAACCATTCATTCCGCTTTGGTGGTTCACTCCAGACCTATAAAACCGTCGCTTTGAATTTCGCCGCCACTACCCCGAATTACATTTTCGCGACAACGGCCAACCCGAATACACCTGGTTTAACGACTGGCCTGTTCACCGGTGGCATCAACGCCACGGATCTCGGGCGGGCCAACAACCTCCGCTACCTGCTGGCGGGTATCATCGGCTCGGCAACTGTGCAGGCGAATCTCGTCGACATCAGCCAGGGCTTCCAGCTGCGTGCCCCAGCGAGACGCGATCTTCGCTACGAGAACTGGTCGGCTTACGGTCAGGATCAATGGCGCGTTTCGCCACAGCTGACGCTGAACCTTGGATTGCGCTATGACTTGTTCACTCCGCTTCGCAATGTAGACAAGGTCTATCTCGAAGCGCGCATCGCCAGCGGGCAGGATCCAATACAGGCGGCGCTTGATCCAGCGGGGTTTATCAAATTGTCGGGGGTAATGCAGGAAGCGATAACGGCGCCTTCTTCAAATCGGATAAAAACAATTTTGGACCGACCTTTAGCTTTGCCTGGTCACCAAACTGGAAGAACAGCCTGCTTGGCGGGATCTTTCCCGGTGAAGGCAAGACGGTTATTCGCGGCGGTTATCGCATCAGCTACAACAGTGATGAATATGAACGCGCTCCTGACAACGCCTTGCTGAACCATACGGGCCTTGGATCGCAAACCGTCAATGCTCTTAATGGCAGTTCGATAAACCTGCGTTCGGTGCTGACGCCGCGGCCGGATGCGGCATCCTTTAATCCAGTGCCGGGTAATTTTGCGACCCCGAGTGTGCCAACTACCCCCTTTGCTTACACTGTCAACAACACGGCAGCGTTCGGCCGTTTCGGAACTGTCTTTGCCGTCGATCCGAATCTTCAAGTGCCGTTGGCCCATGAATTCAATCTCGGCCTCCAACGTGAAATCGGTTGGCAAATGGCATTTGAAGTACGTTACGTGGGCTCGCGTAGCAATCAGATCGTGAGGTCGATTGACTATAACCAGGTTAACATCCGCGATAACGGTTTCCTCGCCGATTTTCTCCGGGCGCGGAGTAACTGCATCGCGCAGGGTACATTTATTGGCGCAAGCAATCCGCTTTTAGGTTGCACCGACGCTCGCTTTAACGCCTCAATTCCAGGCAGCCAGCCTTTGACAGTGTTTCCAAATCTTGGTGTCCAAAGCGGCACCAACGGTGGTCTCACCAACACGGGCACCCTGGCATTTATTCAAAATGGCACCCCCGGTCAAATGGCGTTCAACTACATCGGTCTCGGCTTGACCGGCACCGTACCGTTCCTGGCGAATCCCAGCACTGGCGTTGCCAACCTGCTTGGAAATGGTGGGCAGTATAACTACAACGCGCTGCAAACAGAGCTTCGCCGGCGGCTGTCGGGCGGTTTCTCGTTTGCTGTGAACTACACGTTCCAGAAAATTCTGGCTGACACAACGCAGGAACTTCAGAACAACGTAGACCCGTTACTGGACATCGCCAATCCGCGCAAGAGCTATGCGCGGCCTGACTTTGACCGTACACATACGGTTAACGCTAACTTGAACCTCGAACTTCCTTTCGGTCGCGGCCACCGGTGGTTAAGTGACGGTGGGGTAGCCAGCAAAATATTTGGCGGCTTCCAACTTACTTCCATCGTCAACATCAGCAGTGGTGCGCCAGTCTCAATCAGAGACCCGCGTGGCACACTGAACCGCGACGCTCGTTCTTTAATTCAGCCAGCTTCGTCGAACATGTCGCCGACGGAACTGAAAAAACTCTTCGGCATTTTTAAGACGCCGAATGGAGTTTTCTATGTCAATCCCAGCGTGCTTCAGGCAACAGCGAGCAACGGCGCGATTTCGCAGGTCGTTGACCTGACGCAGCCGCTGCCCGCCGGGTTTACGATCACTTCGATTCGTGGCGCCAGCCCGGTCGGCACTGCCCCATTTAGTGGCCAGGTGTTCTTCCGCAATGAGCCGGGATCGACCGGTACACTTCCCATTAACTTCATTAACGGTCCGCTGTATGCCAACTGGAATGCTGGCTTATTCCGCAACATCAAGTTGGGTGAAACGCGAAACTTGCAACTCCGCATGGAGGTGTTCAACGTTCTGAACCGCGCCAACTTCTTCCTGCCGAGTGGCGGAAATGCTGTGAGCAGCGGCGAAAACAGCGATGTCTTCAACGTTAACAGCACCAGCTTCGGTCGACTCACCGGAACCTTCGATCCGCGCATCGTGCAGTTTGGCGCGCGTTTCGACTTCTAAACCGGCAGCCTGATTTTCAGGCCGCTTAAACAACTCGGGCGTTGTCTCTCAAAGAGAGGCAACGCCCTTGTCCTTTGGTACTCTCTATCAACTATGGCTTGGCGCCTATATTGAACATTGTCGGCGGAATGGTTTTGTTAAATCCAAAGCGATCGAGCGTGATGTCCCAGTTACCGCGAAAAGGAATTCTCGTGTCCAGCTCCAAACTGATCTTGTATTTATGTGGCAGCGTCAAATCGCCTTCTCTTCTGAAATCGGAATACTCTTCAATCATCTTGTAACGCGACGGCCGGAGCGATGCAGAGGCATCTACACTCCTTCCTAACTGCGGCAGCACCGTATGGATATATTCGCTGCGCACGTGTTGAAACGTTTCTGAATCAAAGAAAAGAGTGATGTCCATGTCTGATCCTCCACCGGGAGTAAACCTGAGTTCGTGAAGCGTTTTGCCCTCAATCTTTTTGGTTCCTTTGTATTCCAGCTTGTGCTTCGTGGCCTTCAAATCGTAGAGCGGCCATGACTGCGAGAGGGTGCCGCCAACGAGTCCATTTTTTACTAATGCCTTGTACGTGGTCACCAGATCACCCAGATTTGAGCGCACACCGGCGCGGGCATATCCGACTGACACCTCTTCGCCGTCAAAGGAAATGTTTTCTCCTGAATAGTTGGCTGATCCAAATTCCATCCCCAGCAGGTTCTTCATTCCCTCTGATGCCATGACCACCTGCCCCTCAAACTTGCCGGGGTTGGGCGAGGCGAAGGTAGCGACAACTGTACCGGCGGCAATTATGGTGTGCGTTGAGGCGCGCGCTTCGGCCGTGGCGATCGATTCCAGGTGTCTGGCCACTATTTCTTCGGGCTTTAACTTTTCACCTGCTAACGATTGAAACGGCGGAGTCATTAACAGGATTGCCAGGCAGGTTAGACCACACGCTCTGCTCAAAATTTGGAAGTTCGTTATCTTCACTTCTCAAACTCCTTAACTTTAAACTCAGTGGAATCGCGCACCTTATGGCATAGAACGATTCAGCAAGGCAAGACAGGTTGGTTCAGCGTGTTCTCCTGGTTGAAGTCGACGCTTTCGAGAGCGCCCTGGTGTTGATTTAGGTGTCGCCCAGACCCTTCGTCTCTGCCGGGCAAAGCCGGCGGTTATCGCCCGCGAGCGTTTACCAGGAAATATTTGCCTGTTACCTTCTGAAGTGTAACAATGCCCTCCAAAATAGTTTTTTGCTCAGGAGACGTCATGAGGCTTTGCTCTTCGTTATTTTTGGGGCTTCTATTCACTGGCAGCGCGATTGCTCAAACTGCTCTCCCGCCGAGCGACGCTCCCGACTTGCTGGTTTCTAAGATTAGTTGGCAGAAGGATGTCTTTGTGCCTGCTTTGTATGATGATCCGATGCAACCCAATCAGGAGCAGGTCAATCTGAAACGCGAGCAAAAAATAATTGCCCGGGCTAACAACGTTCGGGTACAGGGGGGGCAGAATCCCCTCCCGTTGCCGACTCGCGAAGTTATGTCGGCTAATCGAAAGGCGTCGCCCGGTCCGTTGGTCAGTTATCTTTATAAGGCAAAGATAACGAATACCGGAGCGAAAGCCATCAAAGCTCTGATTTGGGAATATGCGGTATTTGATGAGAACGGCGTCCAGGTTGGAACTCATACGTTTTTTGAGAACAGCAAAATCCGCGCTGGCCGAACAGCCGGCCTGGTTGCCTACAGCAGCACCCCAGCCGTCAGCGTGATAACCGCAGAATCTGCTAAATACTCGCGCGATCACTATTCTGAGCGCGTCATAATAGATCGAATCGAGTATGAGGACGGGACATATTGGCAACGTTCCGAGCGGCCCGTGATCTCTCCTGATTAAGATAGCTACATTCATTAGATATAGTGCAATGCTGAATCACTAGGAGTATTTCAGAGCAACGGCCTGAGGTGTGGTCAGAGGGCTCCTCGAATGAGGGCCCTCCGTTTTTTTTTCCTTAAGCCTTCGCCGTCTGGGAGAACCTACATGAAGAGTTGGAAACGAATACGCTTATCGCACTTTTGATAGTTTGTGCGTCAAGCTCAATGGTTTTTGCACAGGATGCTGGTAGCTGTGTTTTGATTATTCTCCAGTTGGCAGTGGGGAGACCATAAGGTCTGACAACGAGCAAAGGGATCCAATTGAATTTTGTTCGGGAGAAGGAACTACTATTTTGAGTTTGAGGCGGTGAAAAAATCGCTCAGTTACGCTGCCAGGATTGACATAACGATCCTAGCGCCGCAGCTCACAGGTACCCTCAAAGCAATCTAGGTATTCGTATAAGAATCCAAATTTATAGAGATACGCCCAGCAATAGCAGGCCATCACCCTGCTAAAACGGCTTATTTAGAACGTTTCGGTATTAAAACCCAGGCGGCACGATTCTTGCCCCCTAATCCTCGCTCGTAAAGCTTTTCCCAAGCGCGTAATGAGCCAAAAAAAACATCTCGATAGTTTTGTGCCGCCCCCAAAACAGTTGACACTCGACGAGTCTTCAGGGACCTGAAAGATCCGTAATTTGCGGCGTCGGACAGGGCAAACTGGTAACCAGAACGATCCGCCTTTAGCTTCGGTCGACCAGATGCGTTGTAGAGCAATAGCCACTCTTGTACTGCCTCTAATGCTTACGGGATACATTTATTCCCAAACCCTTCCCCGCGCTAGTTCAACCGGGGCGGCTTCTCTGGATCGGCCAGGCACCATTCGGGGCAACGTTGTAATGCCTGATGGTTCACCTGTCTCGGAAGCAGTGAAAGTTACTCTTAAAGCACTGCGCGGCGATGTTGCGATGGTTTATACGGACCAGCAGGGGCGTTTTGAGTTAGGCAATATCGCGCCGGCCCAGTACACGCTTGAGGTCGATGCGGACCGCGAGCGCCGGTTTGAGATAACCAGGGAAGCAGTTCAGGTTCTGCGCGGCGGAGGACCTACTCTGGTCACGCTTTATCTGAGGGAGAAACAGAGCGCAACTCGAGTAGGAGATGAAAGAACGATCTCGGTCGGAATGCTCGATCAGAAAGTTCCGTCGGCGGCCAAAAAGGAGTTTCAAAAAGCCAGTCATTTCACCGCTGAAGGCAATGCTATTGAGGCGATCGCAGCGCTTAAACGCGCTCTCGCCATTTATCCGGATTATCTCGCAGCTCATAACGACCTCGGCGCTCAGTTGTTGGAAAAGGGACAACTTGACGAAGCTGCAAATGAATTGCGCACTGCTATTAAGATCGATCCTGGAGCATTCAACCCCCAGTTGAATTTGGGCATTGTTCTGTTGCAGCAGAAGAAGTTGTCAGAAGCACTAACCGCTCTGAATAGAGCGTTATCGATTGAGCCCTCAGCACCGGCCGCCCATCTTTTTGCGGGAATGGCTTCAATAGAGCTCAACGACACGACGAGAGCGGTGAAAGAGTTGAACGCTGCGTATGACCTCGGTGGAAATACTTACGCCGTCGCTCTACTCCATCTCGGCAAGGTTTATATGAAAGAGGGAGAGCGCGAGATGGCTCTAAAATCCTTTGAGTCTTATCTGCGCGAATTACCAAATGCTCCAGATGCCGCGCAGGTTCAACAATTGATCAGCAGGTTGCATTGACGAGTTACAAGGAATGGCGGGCAAACAGAATTGGATGCCAGCTTAGTTATTAAAACGTAATGCCCATCTTAGGAGGGAAATAAGGAAAATGAGAAGTTCTCCAAAGGCGAAAGCCTTAATAATGTTTACTCGAACGCTTGCCTTGGCGTCCGTTCTGGCTCTCTCAGCCGTTGCTGTGATGGCCCAGGCCACCACAGGCACGCTGAGGGGCACAGTCACCGATTCCAACGGCGGAGTAGTATCCGGAGCAACGGTGACGGTAAAGAATCAGGCCACCGGCAGCGTGGTTACCAGTACGACGACTGCTGATGGCACTTTTGACGCTTCGGCCCTGCAGCCCGGCGATTACACAGTGACCGTCGAAGCGCCGAACTTCAAGCGCGCCGTCAGCACTGGCGTGGTGGTCAAGCTGGGCATCGTCAACCCCCTCGCCATAGTGCTCGAGGCGGGCAACGTGACAGAAACCGTGACCGTCATGGCCAACACCGAAGAGGTTGTCCAACGCGATCAGTCACAGATTTCGACGACGATCGACACTCGCAGGATTGCGGACTTGCCCTCTAACGGCGCGGGCGGCGGTCTTGATACGCTGGCGCTCCTCGCTCCTGGTGTCATCGCCAATAATAGCGGCGGCACGAACACGAACGGCACTGGACTGTCGGTTAACGGCAACCGGGGACGCTCGAATAACTTTCAGATCGATGGTTCAGACAACAATGACCTGAGTGTCTCCGGACCCGCGATGTTCGTCGATAATCAGGATCAGGTTCAGGAATTCCAGATCATCACCAACAACTTCTCGGCGCAATACGGTCGCAACCAGGGCGCGGTCGTCAATATCGTGACCAAGGGCGGTACGAACGAGTTCCACGGCAGCGCCTTCTGGTTTCACCAGGACAACAAGAACCTGAACAGCTTAAACAACATCGAGAAGCGCAGCGGACAGGAAGAGCCGCTTCCGAGCCTGTACAACGTATTCGGAGGCACGGTTGGCGGGCCGCTTTATCTACCGCGCTTTGGCGAGGGCGGCAGGTCGATAGTCAATGGCAAAGACCGCTTCTTCTTCTTCATTTCGTATCAGGGCATCCGCAACCCCAATAGCCTCACGCTGCGTTCAGGCTCGCTCGGAATTCTGCCATCGGAATTCCCGCGCCTGCTGGCGGCCTTCCCAGGCAATGGGGCGATCAGAGCCCTTACCACGCAGGGAATTTTCGCCATTCGTCCGGATGCGCACCCGCGCACTGATATTGCAAACCCATTCTCTACAATCACGTTGGGAGGACAAACTTTCCTAGCGGCGCAGCCGGAATTCACTGAGCCTATACCATTTAACGAGACGGACTACAGTACCCGCTTCGACTTCAAGGTGACGCAGAAGGATAACGTTACCGTCCGTTATCTGAAACAGAGTCAGAACTTCCTCAACAATTTAGTGCAGACCAACGGCTTTTCCGGCGACGTAATCGCGAGCAGCAAGAACGCCGGCGCCAACTGGACGCACCAGTTCTCGAACTCTATAGTCAGCGAAGCCCGCGCCACGTACCAGAAGATCGGCGTGGTCTTCGGCGGCGGCTGCGGCGTGAGCGACCCGGGCTGCACCCCCGACGTGCTTGAGATCGGTAATGCCGTGACCAACATCATCTTCCCGGTGGTTACCGGCTCGCGCGCTTTACAGACCATCGGGCCGGCGACCAACCTTCCGCAGGGTCGCGTCGGCAAGGTCTATCAATTCGCCGATAACATTAACTGGGTGCGCGGCAACCACTCGCTCATCCTTGGAGGTGAATTCAAGCACCTGAGCACGGTTACGCCGTTCCTGCCAAACTTCAACGGCGCGTACAGCTTCAACTCCGTGGCCCGTTTGCTTAACAACGCCCCTTCGGGCTTCGCGCTGACCGTCGGTGATCCGACGCTGACCTTTACCGAGGACGACCAGTACTATTTCATCCAGGACGACTTCAAGATTCGTCCGAACCTGACTCTAAACCTCGGCGTGCGCTACGAATATACGGGTCAGCCAATCAACGTCTTGAATGAGCAGTCGATTGTGCGCGAGAGCGATGCGGCTAAAAGGTTCTACGACCCGGCGCTGCCTCTTAGCGTCCGTACTACACCAGCGATTCCGAAGGACAAGAACAACTTTGCGCCGCGCGTCGGCTTTGCCTGGTCGCCGCATTTTTGGAAGAGTTTCCTGGGCGAGGACGCTACCGTCATCCGTGGCGGCTTCTCCATCGCCTATGACCCGGCGTTCTACAACATTCTGCTGAACGTCCAGGGCTCCGCGCCGTTCTCGGCAGCGTTCGCCCTGCCTTCCAACCTGCTACCGGCCAGCAACTCGCCGGTGCCGATTCCCAACGGTGCGCTGACGGGTGACGTGATTAGAAGTAGCTCGATCGCATCGGGAGTTTTGCCGCTTGGCAAGCTTAACCCGCTCTTCCTGGCACAGACAGTAGTCGCCCCGGACTTCCGTGCGCCGTACTCCGAACAGTGGTCTTTGGGCGTTCAGCACCAGTTTGGCAGGAACAGCGTAGCCGAAGTGCGCTACGTCGGCACGCACGGCGTAGGCCTCTTCCAAAACCGCAACGGCAACCCCTTTGTCCGTACTCTGGTCAAGGGCGTTCCTAACCAAACAATCTGTACCGCGGCTCCGGACGAGAACGGTGACTGCCCAACAGCGACTGTGACATATCCCAGCTTCGCGAATTTGATTCCGGCTGGCATCACGCCGCTGACCTGCACGAACGACCCGGCTACTTTCCCTAACGAAGCCCTCTGCGACGGACGCATCCTGCGGCAGAGTACTATCACCGTTCGCGAAAACTCTGCCCAGTCGATTTACCACTCGATGCAGTCGCGTTTCAACGGTCGGTTCCTTAGCAACTCCCTATCCCTGGGGGCGGCTTACACGTGGAGCAAGACGATTGACAACTCGTCTGAAATCTTCGCCTTCGACATCGCCTCCTCAAACGCGCAGAACCCGTTCTGCATCACCTCGTGCGAGCGCGCTCTGTCGATTCTCGACCGCCCGCACGCCTTCAGCGCGAACTTCATTTACGACGCGCCTTTCTTTAAGGAGCAACGCGGTGTGGTTGGTAAACTTCTTGGCGGCTGGCAGCTCAACGGCGTTTACGTGCTGACGAGCGGCGTGCCCTTCACGCCAGGACAGTTCTTCAACGGCAGCGTTTTCGGAGCTGCCCAGTCCTATATCACTGCCGGCGATCGTCCGTTTGTCGGTAACCCGAACGCCGACCCGCGGCTTATCGGCATCAGCCAACTGGACGCCTTCCGCGCGGGGTACATAGATCATGTCACCAACGTGAACGGCTTCCTCTCCCTGAACGAACTGAATAGAACCGGCAATCCCGTGGGCGTAACGCCCAGCGACGTGCGCTTTATCTTCAACGGACCTGGCTCGGCGAAGATCTTCAACACGCCGTTTGGGAACGCCGCTCGCAACTCGCTGCGCGGCCCGAGGCTCAACCAGTTGAACATGGGTCTCTTCAAGAACATCAAGGTGTTCGAGCGCCTGACCGTTCAGCTCCGCGGCGAGGCTTTCAACGTGTTGAATCATCCGAACCCCGGTTACGGAGTCAACGGGACTAACAACGGGGCCGGTTACCTACCGGACTTCTTCATAGAGGACGCCGCAGTCGAAGGCTCGTCTTTCGCCGAAAAGGATGACATTACACTTGCACGCCGCATAGTTCAGGTCGGCTTACGCATCATTTTCTAAGCTTTAACTGGAAATGCTTTTATGGCAGAGTCAGCAATGGCTCTGCCTTTTTTTTGGCCGCCGTCAAATGCTCGCATCCAGCAGGTCAATACCGCAAGCGGTCCTTGCCAGTGAGCATGGCAAGACAGACGAAAGCGGGGCGCAGAGGGTACCTTCTTGCGCCCCGCCTTTTGTCGCCGCGTAGCGTGTGCCTCTCGTCAATCCACGAGAGTGAAATCGAGACTGCGAACGACAGTGCGCTCTTTCTCGTTCGCCAGCGGGTCTGTAACCACCAACGTCAGCATGTAATGCCCGGATTGACCTTTAAGGCCAAACTGGCCGATCTTGGCGATCTGTCCGCTCTGCACCGTACCGTTCACAGGTTGATCCTTTTCTTGCAAGAGCACCTTGTCGCCCCGGCTGATAATCACGCGGGCGAGTAATTGCGACTTACCGTCGCTTACTTTCGGATTGTAGATGATCGCGGCATAGCGCAAGTCGTGCGTGCGCGGGAGTTGACGCAAGGCCGTGAGCGGTTCGGGTTTCGCTTTGTTTCCCTGTGCCACATCCACTGCGTAGAGAAAGAGGCTGCTCACGGTCAAGCGCTTCTTGCTGATGTCAGGCACTTCGATGTACTTCGACATGGCGCCGAGCCGCCCCGTCTCCGTGTCGCGCACAATGGCGCGCACTTGATAGCTGCCGGGCGCTAGATTGACGTGCCCGATGTAGCCGATGCCGCTTGCCTGCGCGCGCGTGTACTCTGCCGGCGACAGACTGATGTTGACTGTCTCGCTGAACCCACTCTGCGTCTTGCCTTGATCATTGATAAGGAAGCCAACCACGTCAAAGGTCGTCTGATATTTGCCGTCCCCTCCCTGCTTAAAGCTCAAGCCGTTAACAGCAACTTGCAGATTTATGTCAATGTCGGCTTCGTTGGTTGGCAGGTAGCGATACTGGAGCGTGCCATTGAGATCAACATCGCGCCGAGCTAAGGGCGACATCGCAGCCTTGATAATGGCCTGCTCCTTGTTGAGCGGCGGCTCGGCCTTGTCGGCAGTTGCCACGAAGCCGCTGCGGGAATAAACCTTCGCGCCGGGACGACCAATCTTGATCTCCAGTTTATGGAACTTGCCGTTGAACGGTTCAGTCGGGCGATAGGCGAGGAGGTAATAACTGCTGCGGGCCAGTATCCGGTCGAGACCGCCGCTGAAGTTGTTTGTATTGGTTACAGAGACGCCGCCGGTGGCGTTTGCGAGCGCCTGGAGGCCGAGATTTCCGCTCAAAGAATCGAGCGCCTGATTATCGAACTGCGTCAAGTCAGCCGCGCGCCCGAAGGTTTCGTCACCACCAGCATTCGGCAGTAGGCCGCTGCGCCCCTCGTTCCCCGGATCGGTAAAGCCGGATACGCCCTTCACGCCACCTTGCGAACGAATGTTCAGCGTGTTGATGACCACACCGGCGCGGCTGGCGCGGTCGGTCAGTTGTCGGAGCATATAGGAGACGTTCGTGTACATGCTGCGGGTTTCTGCAATGTTCGTGGGTACGCCGTTGATTTTGACCTGATTCTGCGACGCTTCAATCAAGGGCAACCCACCTGAGACCAGCACGAGACTCTTTCGCCCAGGTAGCGATTTCATGCCATTCATCACGTCGCCCGCGGTCGACAGCGCAAACAGCGATCGCAGCCCTCTGGTGACGCCCTCGGCCGAACTATCCACGTCTGCGTCTCTGGAAGAGGCCGGTACGCCAAGGGGCGCGCTGCTATCACTGGGCCCCTGGGACTGCTGGGTGTTGATCCCGGCAACCGGGTCGAGATTATGGAAGGCTGAGTAGGCGTTCATCGTTGGCGTGATCTCGCCCACGGCTCGGCGCAGCAACTGTTTGTCCGAAGTAAACTGCTGCAACAACCCCTTACCGCCCGTCACGCGAATAATCGCGACCAGATCGCCCTCGCGCATCTTATCGTTGACGAAATCGTTAAGTAGTTTGCGGACGTTGACCACGTCTTCATAAGGAATGGTCAAGTCGTCAATGACGAAAGCAAAGACGCGACGCAGATCGCGCGGCGAGAGATTGCGCGCCACGTCCGGTTCGACAGACTGTCCTGCCACATTGATCGTGCCTTCGGTACGCGGCACTGAGTCTGCGCTCACGAATCCCATGAACTCCAAATCCTGCCGTTTGCCATTCTCGTAAACTTTGAAATCTTCGAGTTTCAAATCGGGAATAACTTGATCGTTCTTGTCCGTCACAACCACATCCGTTTGAACGAGCGAGGTCGTAATTCGCACAACATCGTCTGGTACCATCGCCTCTTTGGGCTTTTGGGATTGCTGCGGATTTTGCGCTTGGGCCATTCCCAGCAACAGTGATATTGAGAGAGTCGCCGCCGCTGCTTTTCTCATGTGTTTAGACTCCTTCGTACTGCTATTGCGGTTATGTGAGACTGACATTGCTTTAGAAAAACGGGATTGCAATGATTATAGATTAATACTGGCTGCGTCTCCTAGATGCACGGCGACTGCAAAAGGCCGCCTCAGATTATCAAAACGTTTGATTCAAGGTGGGTAAACTGAACTTAGGGCTCGGGAGTAAGGTGCCTTGCTGTTATTTCAGCACAGTCGCCTGCGGACTCAATTGCAAGAGATGCCAGCGTTGAAAAGTAGTGATTGGCCCATCGCGCAGGAGTTTGACGTACGCAGTTTCAAAGAAGAGCTTTTCCGGACTGGTCCACTCCAGCCGAATAATCGGATTGTAAGAAGCAGGTATGGCAGATGGATCAAGGGCGGAATTCTCGTTCTTTTTGCCACCTTGATTCCTTTCCTCATAAACTCGCGAAGCGGCAATTAACGCATCCTCCAATCTGATTCGCGCCTGCGTCGGTTTAGTTGTAGCGGCGTCGTAGATCATCACGTTAGCGATGAAGGCGGTGGCGACTTTCGATGAGTCAGGGCACCAAACGGGCAATGCCTCAGTCAGCTCGTCATCAAGCAGCCGTTCCTTTCCGTCAGGCGTAAGCAAGCGCGGTCGTCCCACCGGCAGCCTGAATTCTCGCTCGCGTGCGTCCCACTCATTCTCCTTGCACGCCATCGCCACCAACCCATGATTGTCAGGCGCCCATGAAGCGTAGAAGTAGATCAGACCCTCGCGCGAAGTCAGTGGCTTCAGATCATAACCATCGCGATTGCAGATATAGATCTGCTCGGTACTGAAAAGTGCTACCGGTGCAAAGGCCGGCGCAACCGAAGGCAATGGCGTAGCTTCCCCGACTTCCGGCGCTTCAGGCACACTCACGCCCGGCGGAGTTGGCGACGGAGTAGGTTTCACGGCCCGGTGCCCAATGAAAGTGATGAAATTTCCATCAGGTGACCACGACACTGTTTCCGGAAAGACACAGGCGAGATCGGGCGGTGTTAAGTTTCGCAAAAATTTGCCGTCGGATGAGTAGAGATCAATGTGAAACTCCTGACTGGGCTCATCAGGCGCTCCATACAGAACGAGGGCACGGTGCCCGTCAGGTGATCGCACGGTCCTCACCAGTGCGTCATTCTGCCGGCTGGTGTTGAAATCAAGTTGAACTGCTTCAATCTTATCGTCAGCATCATCAGCTTTGAGATCCGGTGGCGGGGCCACATCAGGCTCAAATCGGTAGGCGAGGTTTTGTGCGGGCACATCACGCAACACCAGCGGGCGTACGTCACGGCGTTGTGTTATTGCGGTGCATGAAGCGCCGGTCGAAATAACTACAAACAAAACTGTGACGATTAATGTGAGCGTTTTCTTGTCTTTGCGTTTAAGGAAATGAGTCGCTGCAGCAGCTGCAATGTCTTTGCGCCAACTCGTCCACCTGGGAAACGATTTCATCGAGCGGGTTTCGGTCAAGTCAATCATGCCTCGTGGTTGCCAACTCGTGCGAGCGATAATAGAAACGCGTCAACATCTATGTCAACGCAACTCCTAACGTCCATAGACGAGTTGTCGAGCGAGAACCGGATCCAGGGCCAATAGCGCGCGGATCGTGTTTCGTGGCGACAGGTGATCGTCATCGCCCTCATCCTGGTCAACACAATTGTGTTCCAGGGAACGTGAGATTCTTCTCGGCAAGGCATCGTAACTTGGTGTGCTGGCGACATAGGAACGAGCAGCTAAAGTTCCCACCAGATCGCAGGTCAACTCTTCAGCTCTTTGGTCGTGAATCTGCAGTCCGGTAAGATTCGAAGCGCGATTGCCTACCCCTCTGAAAAGCAGGCCCAGGCTGTCTTCGGATCCATCGGCTATGTGCACCAACTCGTGGGCCAGGACGCTGATTATTCCTTCGTCAGACGGAAGTCCGGCAAGGAATATCGTGCCGAAGACGATAGTATGCGGGTTTCTCAGAAACACTGACGCATTGTCGCGGGAATCCACATCGGGACGAATATTCCGGACAGCTTCCACATGAGCGATCGCACGTCGCAGTCTGGCATCATACGTCTTCGGGTTGCCGAAGCCGTAATCCTTCACCAGTTTTTTGAGGGAAACTATCACCAGACTTTTAGCAGTTGGTAAAAGTCGTTGCGCGTGCTGAGCTCCGGCGATGGCTTCCGGACTGCGCACCGGTAACGAAGGCCGTCCCTGCATGTCGTCGATAGGTACGCTGCCTTTCGGATCATTAATCCGTTCCCTGCAAACCATAGCACTGGCGAGGTCTACCATTTCGCGCGCTTCCGGGGACAAAGACTCGCGCGAATGGCTCGTGAGTGAAACATCGTCTTGGGGGACTGGCTGGGGTCGCCTCTGACGCTTTTGAGCAACTACGCCAAAATCAGCTGTACTGACGGCGATGAGAATCAAAATCGTCACAAACGTAATCGCCATGGTCGACGATGAGTGCGAGAGCCTGGGGCGCGCTGGTCCTGCCCGGTGCCCTCGTGCTCTGCCGGTACTCGCTAACATTTTCGAAATTGTTCTCGCCACTGTCACCAGTTCGCTTCTTTCGAGTCCTTACGATTGATTCTTGTCATCGATGCCGCCACTCGGGCTTACGTTTATCGGCGAAAGCTTTGATGCCTTCTGACGCGTCATGGGTTTTCATTAGTTCATTCAAATATAAATCTTCCACTTCCTTCAACGCCGAATCCAGCGAACACCCGCGACCAAGATCCATGGCTTCTTTTGTAAACGCCAGGGCGGCTGAAGAAAGGTTGCGAAAGCGCGAGAGCAGGTCAGCGACCTTTTGCTCAAGCTCGCTGCGCGGTAACAGGTAATTCACCAGGCCGAGCCGCGCCGCTTCCGGCGCCTCAATCAGTTCGCCTGTCAGGATCAACTCGCGCGCCCTCTTTTCGCCGATGACTCGCGGCAACAAGACTGCAGCCACCGGCGGAAATACTCCCAGCTTGATTTCCGGTTGCCCAAAGCGAGCACGCTCGCTGGCGATGACAATATCGCAGGCTGCAACCAGTTCGCAGCCGCCGCCGAGCGCCGCTCCATCAACTACGGCTATAGTTGGGCGGGCAATTTGTTCCAGGTTTCGGAAAATCCCATGGAAAGAATCCAGCATTTGAAAGATCGTCTCTTCGACATGCTCCTCGACCGCGACTCCGGCGCTAAACGCATTGCAATCCACCGCAGCATCAAAAACGATCGCCGCTAATTCTCGCTGCTGGGCACACTGACCGAGGGCCTCGTTGACCTCTCGCATCATTGCGATGTTTAAGATGTTAAGCGGCGGCCGCGCAAACGTTATGCGGGCGGCGCGATCCTCGAATATGAATTTGATGTACTGATAGGTTTCGGGCATACGCAGCCAGTTCTATCCTCTCAGAGTTCTGAATTTTATTGTACGTTGTTTGCAACCCAGGTAATAACGGCGTAATAGCGGCACCATAACTGATCATCGTTTCGGCCAATTAGATTCGATTCACTCTGTAAACGGCGATCCCAGCCACGACCGATAGATCCGCTTCTGTTCACCGGTCGGCTTAGCCGTGGGAATGATGCGGTAGCTTGCGTCCGATTGTGCACCGAGCTTGATAAGCAACACGCTCAGATCATCGGAACGAAAGATTGTTAGGCTTACTAAGTCGCCGGCCCGTTTCTCAGCAATCCGTGCGTCAAGGAAATCTTTGTTCGCGCGCATGTTATTGAAAGCCACCACCTGATCCCCTGCATTCAGCCCCTGTTCATAGGCTGGCGACCCTGCATAGACTCGCTTAACCAGCAGCCGTTCGCCTTCCTGCACCAACTCGGCGCCCAGATACGCCCTGTCAACGGCCATCGATCCATCGGCCGTTAGTGTCTTGTCTAAACGCAATCCAGCCACCGCCAACGCCGCATCATAATCGAGCTCTTCACGACCTCGCACGTACCTCATGAAAAACTGTTCCAAACTCGAGCCAGCCATCAGCTCGCAAGCTTTCTGAAAATCTGCCGGTGTATAGTTGCGACCGCGTTTGAAAAACTCCGCATACAGGTAACGCATTACGTCATCGAGAGACTTTGTTCCCTTACTTTCCGTGCGAATTTCCAGGTCCAGTAGAAAACCCAGAATCGCACCTTTGTCGTAATAATCTACTTGCGAGTTAACCGAATTCTCGTCCTGGCGGTAATACTTGATCCAGGTATCAAAGCTCGCATCTTCGGCGCTCATCACCAGTCGACCTGGCGTGTTCTGCAGCGCTTGAAAAGACTTGGCGTTCTCTTTCAAAAAATCTTTGGCGGAAACGAAACCCGCCCGGCACAAAACGAGGCGCGCATAATAGTCAGTGACGCCTTCCGCAACCCACAGCGATTTGGTGTAGTTCTCCTTCGTGTAGTCGAAAGGTCCAAGTGCGTCCGGACGTATTCGTTTCACGTTCCAGAGGTGAAAAAACTCATGCGCTACTAAAGAGAGAAAACCTCGATAGGTTCGCGTCATCTGCGCATTCGGGCCGGCCGAATTCACGCCACTGCCTTCTTTGGGTTCAGGTCCGAAGCCAAAGCGCGGATAGCCGAGCGCAGTTGAGTTCAGATGTTCCAGTCCGCCGCCCGTATTCGAGCGCAAATGAAGAATGAAGGTGTAATCGTGATAAGGAATCTCGCCACCCATTAGCTCCACTTCTGTCTCGACAATTTTCTTCACGTCCGCGCGCATCTTTTCGGGATCGTAGTTTCCCTCGCCGTCGATTACGATCCGATGCGGCACCCCCTTGACTTCAAATGAAAGCGTTTTGAAGTTGCTTACTTCAACCGGAGAGTCGTAGAGAATGTCAAAATTTTCAGCGCGAAATGTATTCTTTGCACCGGGCACTGCGGGCAGTCCGGTTGCGACCTGCCAGGGCTGCGGCGCGAGGATGTGCAACGTCGAAGGTGCGTGCAGAAGCCCTTCGGGATACATCAGCAAAGTGGCGTTGTTCCAAAAGGCGTGATCCGAATTAACCTCGCTGGTCCGCACTGACAGTTCGTTACAGTAAACGCGATAACGCGCCCGCCACTCAGGCGCACCATTGGTTATGATCCGCCACGAGTTCTTGTTCAGTTTCGCCCAATTGAGCGCCCGGCCTCCGGCGTCGTTGGCTTCAAAGTCCTGTACGTGGCGTTCAAATTCGCGAATCAGGTATGAGCCGGGCGTCCACACCGGCAGCACGAGCACTTCTTCACTTGGGACTGGTTGGCCCGAACCATGTTTAATTCGCAACTCGACGTCGAGCATGTGCGTGTGCGGCCTGGGAAGAGAAACCGTGAAGGCGATTTCCGGCGCTGTGTTCGGCTGCTGATTTTGAGCTGCAGTCAAACATGTAGCCGCTAAAATCACCAACACTACGCCAGGCAGACAAGGGACGTGAAGGAAGCGTTGTCTACCGTTTTGTCGTTTCATTGGCAGCCATGTTACTACGAAGAACTTCGACCAGCCTAAACCGCAAAAACTTACGCCGCAGAACCGCAAGCGGTAGCGAGCGGACGCTACTCGCGTCCTTCGCAGGCAAAACTGACCCAGCGTTAATTGCCTCTAGCATGCGTTCGCTACCGCCCGCGGTTCCGCACTTCAGTACTCTATTCTCGTGAGGGACGCGGACATCTGTGTCGCAGTTGTGAGACTCTTTTGCGAAACTCTTAAGAAATAATTTCCTTTGAAGAGGGTATAAACAAATGCCAGTTTTAGCTTGCAGCAAATGTGGAACTAAGAACCGCGTCGATCTCCGTCAGGCAGTTGAACAAATCGCCAAATGCGGCAAGTGTGGTACGCCGCTCGACCTGAGCAAAGCCGAAGACTCTGCCACAGAATCGAAACCGCTAATAGTTACGGATGCTCGTTTCCGGCAGGACGTATTAGAGGCGAGTGGTAAACCTGTTTTGCTTGACGCCTGGGCACCTTGGTGCGGACCGTGTCGCATAGTGGGCCCAATCATGGAACAGCTCGCCGCCGAGTCGAACGGCCGTTATCGCATCGCCAAATTGAATGTCGATGAAAACCCCCTCACGGCATCGCAGTTCCAGATTCAGAGTATTCCCACAATGCTCATCTTCAAGAACGGGAAGCTGGTCGACCGTATAGTTGGCGCGCAACCAAAACCAGCCATCGCCGCGCGACTCCTCGCGCACGTATCTTGATCACCGGAGAACAGGGGAAGAGGGAAAAGGGGAATAGGGCAAGGGGCAATGCAAAAACTTTGCTCGTCCCCTTCGCCCGTCCCCTCTCCCCCGATTACCCCTCTCCCCCGGTTCTCCCGTTTCGCTATTCCCCTGCTAATATCTCCGGCACCATTCGAAGAGTCAGCGCGTGAAAGGATCTCTGCCATGTTTAAAAGAATTATTTCGACGTCTTCATCCTGGGTTACGATTCCAATCAGATTGGCTTTGGCGGCGATCTTTTTTGCTCACGGGGCCGGGAAAGTTTTTGGCAGCTTCGGCGGGCCAGGACTAAATAGTTTCATCAACTCTGGTCCGGCGCCCGTTAGCTTTATGCGCCCGGCTTGGCTTTGGTGGGGTGCGGCGGCTGTTTCAGAACTTCTCGGAGCGATCCTGGTTTTTCTTGGACTGCTCACTCGCATCGGCGCGTTTCTTCTCGCCTGCGTTATGCTGACCGCGGTTTCGGTTCATTGGCCGGCTGGCTTTATTGCCAAAGGCGGGTATGAGTATCCGCTGGCCTTGTTCGCTATGTCGCTGGCCCTCTTGATCGCAGGCGGAGGCATGGCGTCGATTGATCGCAATCTTTCAAGCGGCCGTAGAAGATAAGAACCGGGAAAAGTAATAGTTGATCGCTTTCTGACCAAGAGCTAGCGCAATCCCTCGTTAAATTAACTAATTTTCTCTACTGACTCATGAAACGCTCGCCACTCGTCGTCATCTTCACGACAGTATTCATCGATCTGGTCGGCTTCGGCATCGTCATTCCGGTCCTGCCTTTCTATGCCGAGGGCTCTCGATTTAATGCCAGCCCTCGCACTGTCGGGCTGCTGTTCGCGTCCTATTCCGTGATGCAGTTGATTTTCTCTCCAATCCTGGGACGGCTCTCGGACAAGCATGGCCGCCGGCCAGTTTTGCTCATCTCGATCATCGGCACAGGCTGCGGCTTCTTGATACTTGGTTTTGCAACAACGCTCTGGATGCTCTTTGTGGGACGGATTTTGGACGGCATTACCGGCGGAAACATCTCCACCGCGCAGGCTTACATTGCCGACATCACTACCAAGGAAGATCGAGCGAAGGGAATGGGTTTGATTGGCGCGGCCTTCGGACTGGGATTTGTTTTCGGCCCGGCGATCGGCGGCGTGCTAAGTCACTGGGGCATTGGCGTGCCTTTTCTTTTCGCCGCCGGCTTGTGTTTCGCAAACGCGCTGTTGCTTTACTTCACTCTGCCTGAAACCGTCACGCCCGATCATCCGGCTCGTGTCTCCGCCGCCGGAGGTCGAGGCCTGGCCCAGTTAATCCAATCGTTGCGAAATCCTCGTCTGGGCTATGTGCTCATTATTTACTTTTTGTTCATCGTCGCTTTCTCGATTATGACTACTTCGTTTTCGCTCTACATGATGTTTCGTTTCGGCTACGACGCGACGCACACCGGCTACCTATTCGCTTATGTAGGCATACTCGCGGTCATAGTCCAGGGCGGACTGATCGGGAAATTGGTGAAGCGCTTCGGCGAACTCCCGCTGGTGATTATTGGCGCCTCCCTGTTTGCCGGAAGTCTTTTTGCTATTCCCTTCGTAGGGCCGGCAGCAGGTGGACTAGCTGCACTCCTGATCGGGGGAGGCCTGTTTTCCATTGGAAACTCTCTTTCTGCTCCTTCGTTAACGAGTCTGGCCTCGAAGAGTGTGGGTCCGAGTGAACAGGGAAGCGTTCTGGGCGTGACCCAGTCGGTGGCGAGCCTGGCGAGGGCAGTGGGCCCGGCCCTGGCGGCAGTATTGATTCACAGCGCCATTGCCTACCGAGGAGCAGACGGCGGAGAACACTTCATGAGCGATCACTCCTTGTTTGTAACTTTCTGGACAGGCTCAGCAATCATGCTGGTGGCCTTGCTGCTGGCGATTTATTTCGCGCGGCTCCGCGCGAAGTATTCAGACGCGGACGTCGCCGAAGCCTGAGATGAGGTCGGTACCACCACGCGGTAGCGGGTGGGTCGTGGTAGCGGAGTTCTTCAACTGAAGATCAAAGCAAATCGAACCTCACCCGCTACCACGTGGTGGGGCTGACCTCGTTTCCCGCCGCGGACAGGCAGGAATGCTGCCCTACTCCGGCTAATTCGCGAACTGTCCCAAGACCCCATCAGGCTTGATGATCTCTTTCACTGCCGAATACGGCACTAGAACATTCTGCGGGCCGGCAGCGTAGGCGGCTACCTGATAAGGATCAAACGTGATTCCTAATCCCTTCTTGGTGATAGTCCAGTTATCGTAGTTCGTCAATTCCGCTCCGGCGCCTCTTTTGATCCAGTCCTCATCCATCGCGGCATAGTCTCCCTGCGCTTTTGCTTGTTTGGTGAGTTCCTGAATGCAAAAGTTCGAGAGAGTCTGCAGGTATTTCGATCCCGGCAAAAAAAGATCAGCAAGTTTGAGCAGCTTGCCATTTTTCAAATCGAAGTTCACCACCTCTGTGTAGGAATTCGGATGGGCCGCCCCGGCTGAATAACTGCTAACGGTAAACTGAATGGCGATCAGATCGTCTTTGGCCAACGCCAATTCGTAATTGACAGTGATGTCGCTACCCAGGGACTCATCGATGACTGGATTGTCCTCCGGAGCGAGTTCGTCCTCAGCTGAAGGCGTCATCTCCTTCTTAAATTCGCTGACCTTCCGGCTGATTAGATTACGAACGGTTTGATTAAACTTCTCGTAGTTGGGATCCGTGGTGCCGGTCAATTGCGGATAAGCCGCGGAAACCTCGTACTTTAGTTTCTTGTTTTTCTCCCGGATCTGCTTCGCGACAATCTCGACGCCGTTACTGAACTCAATCGGCTCCTGAAGCAGCGAAAACGATGTCTTCTTTTCGTTGTTAGGCTTCGTCCAGTCTCCCTTAATCTCAACGGAACCGTCACCCTGCTGTTTCCAGACGCCCTTGAATACTCCGGTCTGCCTGCCGGACGGATCAAATTCTTCGAGCGTAACGTTGCCGTCTTTATCGACGTTCCCGTGCAAGTCGATCTTTGTTCCAACCTTCTGATAAAAATAGTTGCCGCTTAACTGCTCTCCTTCACGCACGAGTTTCATTTGTAAATCTAGCGCGTTCCCAATTGAGCCTTTGAAGAACCGCGTTTCTTCGACTGCCGCAATGCCACCTTCCGGATGCTGCCGTTGACTGCCATCCGCCGGCCCTGCCGCGGTCCCTTCCTTAGGAGCTGAACTTCTCCGGCAAGCCGTGGCCCCGAAAAACGAAATCAAGGCGACCGCTATTATCAGTTTTGTTAGCCTTATGATTCTGGTTGGCACTTGACTACTCTGCGCGACCTGCGGGTTACTCCGACCCTGCGGATTCTGTACGCGTCGGCTCGCTCAATCCATTGCGCCTGATCGCCTCACGAATGTCGGCGAAGGCTACCTGGCAAAGTTTGCCGCCGGTGAATAGCTCGTGATTGGTCACCTCGGCGATCGCAAACGGCGGCTGCGGAAAGTTCTTAAGTTCTTCGTCAGTTTCAAAGCTAACTTCGGCCAGAACCAGGCCGAACAAGTCACCCAGAAACATATCTATCGAAAAGTGCCGCCCCTCGAATTCAAACGGATATCGATTCTTGCGAATCTCGTTTGCATCGGAGACTGCAAGCATTTCCACCTCCAACGCGTTGAGATAAATGTTGGTGATGATCGTTCGCGAGAAATCTTTGCTGTCGGGGGCAAACTTCTGCGTCAACTTGACGGTCCATTTGTTCGTTTGCGGCTCGCGTACTTTCCTGAGCCGCAGCCGGGTGCCGATAATGTAGTTGTCGGTTATCTGCAGGTGCGGACTAGCGCGAGTTAGTCCTTCAGGAAGATCCTGCAAAAGGTAACGCCGCTCGCGCTCAACGCGTGCGTACTTGCTCTCGGCCGGAACTACCGTGTTCTGATCTGTTAGTTTGGCGACGCCCATTTGTAACTCAGTAAAGCTTGTCCGCGAACCTTACATTCGAAGCCCGGATATGTAAAGTTTTGCCGCGTCCCGGCCATCCTTCAAGCCTACCGGTGTTTTTGCAGCTCGCTGCGAATTAGCGTAAGTATTTCGTAGTAACGCCAGGCCGCGGGCGGGTTGGGACCTTGATGGTGATCCGGTTTTAGAATCAAGTCGCCCGTAGCCAGCAACACTTTCCGTACTTCAGGGTTCTGCCCGACCTTCGCTCGCGTAGCAGCGACGATTAAACGGTAATGCTCTCCCGGCCTCCCAAAACGGTACTCAATTCTTTTTCCTGCAAACGTAACCCAGGAAATGCCCAGCTGCTTCATGTTCTCCTCGGCAAGAGTGCCCGCATTTTTCGCCTCGAAGCCTGTCAGTTGTGCCACTTGTTCTCGCGTGTACTTCCATTTGAGCTCGCGACGTTTTGCGCGCGGGTCGTTCGGCCCTTCGGGGTATTTCATCATCTGCCAAAAGCCTTCGAGACTGGCATACCGCTTACCTTTGAACGTGAATGGAGTGGCGGCAAAGTTTGAGAGCAGGCCAAGCTCATTGCGTTTCGACAAAATTACTTCGCCTGGGCCGGCTTCCTGCGGCAGGATTTCCCAGGTGGGCGCTCCTTCTTTTGAAACTGGCGTCCACCAATGCGTTGGATAACGCGAGTCGCGCGCGATCTGTTGTGACGAAGTGTTTATCGCTGGCTTAGGGTGAGCCGGCGAGGAAGCTACTAACAGAAAAAGGAAGAGGCCCAAAACGAGTTTGCAGAAAAAGTAGATAGGCATGACGCGAAGCCGCTTTACTTACTTGCCAAGGTTCGGAACGGCCAGAAGCGCTGCAGATCCTGGCTCTCCTGGCATTTTGATTCGAAGCGGGCCTGTGATTCTACACCAGACTGAGAACCATGCATCGAGAATGATCAGGCAGGTCACACAGAGTAGATTTATCAGTCTGCAAAGCGGACGGCTGAAAATAGTGGACGATCCAAACGTTATCATTCAGCCGTCCGCTTCCCGGACTGATTGATGAATAACGATTCGATCCCACCGATGAATCGGTGGGCTACTATCATCCGTCCGCTTTGCGGACTAATAAAAAGAGACGGGCTCCGCAGCCCGTCTCCTGGTTTTCGCCTCTGACTTTGGCGTTACCGATTCGGACTTGCCTGTGTTGCAGGCTGGCCCTGCATCGGCATCATCAGTCGCCCGTCGGCGTGGCGCGTGAGTGCAATGAAGTCTGAATCCTTGCGCAGCGAATCAAACACGGCATCGACACGCGCTTCCATCATTTCCTTTGAGCGCACGGCGTGGTAACGCTCGTATTGATAGAAGTGGCGCTTCAGAAATGCCAACGCCTTTTCGCGCTGACCATTCTGCGCGTAGATTGCCGCCAGGTTGTAGGAAGCCGGCAGCAGATTCACATTCGCACGCGCAATTTTCAACGCTTCGTCCTTCTGACCCGAAGCAGCCATGAAGACAGCTGCAAACACAATGTTGTAAGGGTCCTTAGGATCGAGTGCCAGCGCCTTCTGCGTGTAAGCATTGCCCTGCTTCAGATCGCCTTCGGAATTCCAATAGACGGCGAGATTCCGATAAGCAAGCGCGAGCGGGTATTCGTCGACGGACTGCTCCATCAAATGAAGACCCTTTTTGAATTCGCCTTCATGGATGGTTATTTTGCCGAGTCCGTGCAGCGCGACAGCGCGCGAGAGCGGATCGGCCGGCATGTTGAGGATCGCATTGAAGGTAGTTTTCGCTGTGTCCCAGTCACCGATGTGGTGGCGATAAAGCTCGCCGAGGTAACGCAGTGGTGTCGGATCGGCTGGATCCATCGAGCGGGCGCGCTGGTAAAGTTTCTCAGCGACAAGATACCTCGCGGCGTTTTCAGCGATGAGCCCGAGTTGCATGGTCCGTTCGATCTGAGCACTCTTGCGTGCGTCAAAAACCGGAACTGCAAACTCAGGGCCGTCAGCCAGGGCAGCAACCTCGTTAACACCCAGCTTCTTTAGTTCCTTCGCTGCGCTTTTCGCCTTACCCGGAAACATGCACTTCTGTTCGGCTACCGCCTGAAAGAGCTTAATGGCCTCTTCTTTTTCTCCGGCCGCGGCTTTTGCCCTGGCGTCTTTCAATTGCTGGTCGAGGGCGCTCTCGCGACCCTTCACTTCCGTTACCAGTACCTTTTCCACTGCTTCGACTCTAAGCTTGCCGTCTTTGTTCTCAACTTTGGTGACCGGCGTACCGTCAGGCGTTGCAACAACAGCCACCGGCAACTTGGAATCGCCCACGAGTTTATCGGCGTTCTGCACGCGCGTATCGGCCAGCTCCATCGAGATGCACTGCGAGGCATACAGAGAAAGTGTGCGCGACATGCGCAAGCTCGACTTCTGTATCTCTTCCTTGGAAGCAGGGAACCAGTAGAGAACGAGTCCCTTCGCCGGTGGAGTTTTAGCGTCGTGAACCTTCCATGGCACCGGATAAGTTTCCGCTGCCGAGCCGCCACTGCTGCTGCCACCGGACATGCCACCGCCACCGCCACCGCCACCGCCGCCGCAAGTTGCCCAGGCGGGTGAAACGGCAAAGAGTGTCATCAAAAGAACCGCGAGCGAACGCGCAAAAAGAGATGCTGGAGCTTTCATATTTTCACCTCAAAGGACAAGCAGTTGGGTCCAAAGGAAGCGGGGATATGCCGAAAAGAATAACATTTCTGACAGTGCTTCGGGAAGGCAAAAGCCCTCGCGCGGGCAAGGGCTTGAAGCTAGAAGGGGAGCAGGAAACGGGATTAACATGCCACAAAAATTCAACGTGGCCTACGCAAAATCAGAACTGGGAGCGATAGCGACTAGCCACGAGCGCCACTGACAAAAAAGCGGTTCCAACGCAACCTTTTAAAGTAAATTCTTTGGCTGGTCGCTACGCTCCCAGTTCTGATTTTGTCTAACCATCCTCCAAGGTTCAATTGCTCACTGAAGTCTCGATACGGCTGCTCCGCTGGGTATCTTCACCTGGAGTACCCTCGTTGATGAAGTATTTGCTACCTCGGGAACTACGCCTTCTTGGCTTTCCATTCCGCGACCAGTTTTTCCATGTTGGCGATCTGTTGCGGGTTGGCCTTGGCTTCCTTGCCGACCTGGATCGCCCTTTCGCCGGCGGCGATAGCCTCGGCGGTCTTGCCCTGCTCGGCGAGAACGCGAGCCCTAAGGCCCAGGTTGCCGATCGTCTCCTTGACCTTGATTGAATGGTCCAGCCAACCTATCGCTTCTTCGACACTCAGCTTGTTCTGCAGAGCGTAGTTTGCAGCCTGTAGAGGCGTCACGAAGTCGTCCGCCTTGGCGGCGGCCACCGCGGCGCGTGCCTTTTGCATCGTCAGCCCCTGCACGTCTTTCACTTCGACGGTGAAAGGAACCCTGACCTTCTCCCAACGAATGTTGACCTGCGCTGAATTGTCGCTCACCGGATCAATCCAGTACTCCAACCACTCCTTGCTATGCTCGCTCCACTCCGGCTTCACCTTCACGCGTAAAGTGTCCTTGGAGGAATCGTAACTAAAGCTGCCCCATTGGTTCGCGACGCTGTTGAAGATAACGGTGAACTCATCTTTCGTAGGAATTGTGTGCAGGCTGTAACTCCCCGCGGGCAGCTTCTGTCCATTGATAAACACGTCGTCGGTTACTACGAATTGGGTGGCTTCATTGGCGCCGGTGCGCCAGGCATGACCCCAGGGCACGATGGGTGCGCCTTTGGGACGCACGTTTTGATCATCAAGCGTAGCCTCGCCTTTGGTTGCGGCCTGCTCAGGCAACGGGTCGCCCCAAATTGTTCTGCCCTTCACACCTGGCCGGCTGTAGGTGATGGTCACATCGGTCACACCGATAGTTTGCATCACGCTAGCCTTCGCACTCGGCCGTGGCGTCCGAATTTGTGCCGACGCGATCAATGCTCCCGAAAGAACAAGCAGCACGGCAAAGAAAGAAATGTAGAAGCGTTTTAGGGTGTTCATGGTGTCTCCTCGTGAATAATCGCAGGGTTAAGGTAACTCGAGCCGGGTCGCCATCAATCGGAGCTTTGTCGGATCCTTATTATCCGTTTTTATCCGCGGCTGGCAATTCGAAAACCTCACAAGTGCTTGTCTGGGACCGCGGGCGTCCCGCCCGCTTACGTTGAATACCACTTAGTTAAATTTCAGAATCAATTGTACCTTGAGCGAACTTGCTGCTTGAGGCGGGCGGGATGCCCGCAGTCCGACAAAAACGATCGCGTGTCACCAGATCTGGCAACGCTTCGCTTCTTCACGCACCATCCCGTCGCCGGCTTTGCACTGAAACGCTTCCGCAAAGGCCGGAAAGTTTGCGAGCGGCCCGTTAACGCGAAACTTCGGCAGCGGGTGCGGATTAGTAGCAACCATCAAACGCGCAAACTCAGGCCGCACGTTCGTCGCCCACGAAAATGCATAGCCCAGGAAGAAGCGTTGCTCGGGTGTGAACCCGTCGATATTTGCCGGACGCGGCTTTCCTTCCATCGACTTCTGAAAAGCCGCATACGCTACGACTAACCCACCCAGGTCTGCGATAGACTCACCCTGCACAAGTTTTCCGTTTTGAAACAAACCCTGCTCGACTTCGAAACCATCAAACTGTTTGACGATACACTCGGCGCGTTCCTTAAACTTCGCCATGTCGGCGTCGGTCCACCAGTTTGAAAGATTGCCGGCAGCATCATACTGCCGTCCCTGGTCGTCGAAGCCGTGCGTCATCTCGTGGCCGATTACAGAACCCATCGCTCCGTAGTTGATTGCGTCGTCGTAGGCAACCGAGAAGAAAGGCGGTTGCATGATACCCGCGGGAAAAACGATCTCGTTGATCGCCGGGTTGTAGTAAGCGTTCACAGTGGGCGGCGTCATGCCCCATTCGGTTTTGTCGACTGATTGTCCAATCTTGCGCAGGTCTCGCTGCGTTTCAAAACTATCGGCACGGATCACGTTGCTGGCATAAGGACCACGATCGATTGCGAGCGCAGAGTAGTCACGCCACTTATCGGGATAACCGATCTTCCGGATAAATGCCTCCAGTTTGGTGATGGCCTGCTTGCGCGTCGGGTCGCTCATCCAACTGAGCGTCGAGATGTCGCTGCGTAACGCCGCCACCAGGTTAGCGACCATTTCCAGTGCGCGACGTTTTGCTTCCGGTGGAAAGGCCTTCTTCACGTAAACCTCGCCGAGCGCTTCGCCCATCTCGTTATCAGCGGCCGCGACACAACGCTTCCAACGAGGAAGAAGTTCAGTCGCGCCGGTTAAGACCCGCCCTTGAAATCGAAATCCTCGGCCACGAGCTTTTGAGAAAGATTCGCAGCCCGGGCATTTATTAAGCGCCAGCGCAGATACGTTTGCCAGTCGGACAGCGGCATGCCGGTCATTTGCTGATTGATCCGCTCAACATATTTCGGTTGACCGACGGTCGCATCCGTGCGACGACTGATGCCGACGTTCTTTAGATAACTTGCCCAATCGAAATTTGGCGCCAGCGCATTTAGTTGAGCGAGGCTCTTGCGGTTGTAAACTTTTTGCGGATCGCGCCGTTCAACGCGCGGCATCCAAGCCTCGGCCAACTTCATTTCAAAGTTCATGACAGTCTGAGCTTCGCCAGCCGCTTTCGCCGGATCGTCACCCAGCAACTCAAACATTTTGGTAACGTGTTTGACGTAAGCCTCGCGAATTTCTTTCGACTTATCATCGGTTTTGAAATAGTACTCACCTTCAGGGAGTCCCAGTCCGCCCTGCCAAATCTGAACAATTACCTCGGCGCTGTTTTTGGCGTCCTGCGCGGATCCGACTAGAAACAATGCATTGACACCGGTAACGTGAAGGTGTGCGATCTCTTCCTGCAACGAGTGCTGATCCTTGATCTTGTCGATGCGGGAAAATTCAGCGGCAAGCGGCGCGATGCCATCAGCCTCGATCTTCGCTTCGTCCATGCAACTGGCATAGAAGTCACCGACCTTTTGTTCGCTGCTTCCCTTCGCAGCTTTCGGGTTTTGCACGGCCGCTTCGAGAATCTGGCGCAGGATCTCGCGGTTCTGATCCTCCAGCGCGCTGTCGACACCCCAGGTGGGAAACGCGGCAGGAATGGGATTGCGTGCCAGCCAGCCGCCCACCGCATACTGATAAAAGTCGGTGCAGGCTTGAGTGTTCTTGTCGATATTGGCGAGATCGAAACTAGGAGAAGACTGCCCGAAAATCGTTGCGACAGCCAGCGACAACAGCAAAGCGCAGGCGATAAGAGACTTAATGTTCATGCATTGATCCTCAAGTGATTTTCTGCGGGAAACCAATCCAAAAATCCGCGGCTTTGCCGCAGCACAGTGCGGAAAGCCTATGGCTTTCCGTCGAGTCCTCTAGAACGTCAGGAGGCTGTGCCTCCCCCTGAGGCGTAGCCTCAGGATTCTGGAGACCGACCGGAAAGGCAGAGCCTTTCCGCACGGTTGGGCGGCAGAGCCGCAGTTTCCGCTCACCGAAGACCGACTCTGCCAGCCATCTGTTACCAAATCTGGCAACGCTTCGCTTCCTCACGCACCATCGCATCGCCCGTCTTGCACTGGAACGCTTCGGCAAACTTCGGCATGTTTGAGAGCGGCCCGTTGACGCGGAAGCGCGAGAGTGGATGCGGGTCAGACTGTGCCTGGAGCCGTGCGGTCTCGGGCGTTTCCTTCTCAGCCCAGGCTTGTGCCCAACCAAGGAAGAACCGTTGCTCCGGGCTGAAGCCATCGATATCAGCCGGACGCGGCTTGCCTTCGAGCGACTTCAAAAATGCGTCGTACGCGACGTAAAGTCCGCCCAGGTCGGCAATCGATTCGCCTGAGACCAGCTTGCCCTGCAGATGCAAACCAGGCTCGGCCTCGAACTCGCTGAACTGATTGATCACACAGTCAGCGCGAGCGTCGAAATTCTTCTTGTCGTTCTCGGTCCACCAGTTCTTCAGATTGCCCAACGCGTCAAAGTTCGCCCCTGAGTCGTCGTAGCCATGTGTGATTTCATGGCCGATGACTGCGCCGATCGCTCCGTAGTTGATCGCATCGTCGGCTTCAGGGTTGAAGAACGGCGCCTGGAGGATCCCCGCCGGAAACGAGATATCGTTGTTGAGCGAGTTGTAACCGGCGTTGACGGTGGGCGGAGTCATACCCCATTCCTTCCGGTCAACTGGCTTATTGATCTTGTTGAAGTCGCGCATTTGATCAAACTCACTGGAGCGCAAAACGTTCGCCAGATAAGAATCACGCGAAACGGTAAGAGCTGAGTAGTCGATCCACTTGTCCGGGTAACCAATCTTCTGGCCAAAAGCATTGAGCTTCGCGATGGCCTGCTTGCGCGTGTCGTCGCTCATCCAGTCGAGCTTTTGCAACCGCTCGCGGAAGGCGGCGATTAGGTTGTTGACCATCGCCTGCATGCGGGCCTTCGACTCAGGCGTGAAGGTACGGGCAACGTAGACCTGGCCCAACGCCTCGCCGAGGCTGGCATCAGTGGCTGAGACGCAGCGGCGCCAGCGCGGCAACTGTTCTTTTCGGCCTTCAAGGGTCTTGCCAAAGAAGTTGAAGTTTTCGATCTCAAATTTGGATGACAAACTCGGCGCGGCCGCGGTAATCAGCTGCCAACGCAGATAGGTCTTCCAATCTGCGACCGGCACTTCAGTCACCATTTTGTTGACGGCGGTGAAAAATTCCGGATGCGCCACGTTGATATCGCCCGTGGTCGGCGCGCCGGCACCCTTTCGGTACTCTTCCCAGGAGAAGGCGGGTGTCAGTTCCTTCAACTGTGCCGGGTTCATCAGGTGGTATTGCGTGGTGGGATCGCGAAGTTCGACCGGTGTGCGTGAGTTTTGAGCGAGCCGGGTTTGAAACGCAAGCACAGACTGCGCGTTCTTCGCCGCCTGCTCAGGCGAATCTCCCACCAACTGAAACATGTTCGTCACATGCTTAACAAAAGCTTCGCGCAACTTCACCGACGACTCGTCAGTCTTGGTGTAGTAATCGCGGTTGGGAAGACTAAGACCACCTTGACCGGCGAAGGCCAAAACCATTGAACTGTTTTTTAAGTCGGGCAGGGAACCAAAGCTAAAAAGAGTCGGGATACCGTGCCGATGCATGTAAGCAATTTGCGCCTGCACGCCTTTCACGTCCTGAATCTTTTCGATGCGCGCAAGTTCAGGTACCAGCGGCTTCATGCCTTCGGCTTCACGTTTGGTCTCGTCGAGACAGCTGGCGTAGTAGTCGCCAATCTTCTGTTCGTTGCTCCCCTTGACGGCGTTGGTCTTTTTCGCGGCCTCTTCCAAAATTTCGTGCAGCGCTTTGCGATTGTTTTCGGCTAGCACGTTGAAAGCGCCCCATGAGGGGTAGGCAGCAGGGATTTCAGTGTTCTTGAGCCACGTGCCATTGGCGTATTGATAGAAGTCTGTACAGGCCGAAGTATTCTTGTCCATGCTCGAGACATCGTAGCCACGACTCTTCTGGCCGAATACGGCCGTCAGGCTGATGGCCGACAACAGAGCGCAAGCCACGAGAGATTTTTGCGAGTTAGTCATTAGCTTTCTCCATAGAGCTTGTTGGAATACGAAACTTTGAAAGTTGATTGTGGGAACCATTCAGGATCGCGCCATGCTCGATTACTACGCTGCGTATCACAATTAGTTTCGGTAAATCCAACGAAAAGTTTTCTCGGGCGGCGCGATTGTCTTTTCAATTCCAGAGCCTCGGCTGAAATCCAAAGTTTCGTAAAGCTGCGGCTTAGAAGCGAGGCGTTAGCAGCGCCAAAGGCGCAGCGAACGGAGGCTTTTAAATACTCGCTGCGATTCCCCAATTCTGTATTTGTCGTCACCAAGTTTTTGACTGGCTCAGTTGCGTGGCTTCGTGCTAAAAGTGGTCACGCAACATCCGACCTGTCTGGAGGAACCACCACATGCCTAAGCGAAGTTTGGTGGCGGAGCCCTGCCGCCGCGCTACTGCTCTTCCTAATTGCAGCCTTACTTATCAGCGCTTCAAGCTGTTTGCGACTCTCGCAATCGGCGGTCTTGTCTTCGCCTTACCATCCACTCAGGCACAAACGGCGAATGCGCAAACTCGCTTGTTGCGCACGCCGACTGTGAGCACGACGCAAATAGCGTTTGCTTACGCCAATAACATCTGGACGGTACCGCGCTCCGGCGGCAGTGCTCGCCGGCTCACCAGCTTCCAGGGTCAAACATCGAATCCGCATTTCTCGCCAGACGGGAAGTGGATCGCATTCAGCGGCGAATATGCGGGAAATCTTGACGTCTACGTGGCGCCGGCAGAAGGCGGAGAGCCACGCCGGCTTACCTGGCATCCGGGCGGCGATCTGGTTCAGGGTTGGACGGCCGATGGCAAGTCAGTTCTGTTCTCATCGTCTCGCGGCACCTGGGCGCCAGCCGGAGCGCCACGCTTTTGGACTGTGCCCGCCACTGGCGGCATTGAAGAACCGTTTCCGCTGCCACGCGCTTACCAGGGAAAGATCTCTGCGGACGGCACCCGCGTCGCCTATCGTATGAACAATTCGTGGGACGAGGAGCGCCGCAACTATCGCGGCGGCCAGAACCGGCCAGTTTGGATCGTCGATCTGAAAAGTTACGAGTTGACTTCACCACCATGGACCGACTCGAAAGACGTCGACCCGGTTTGGATCGACGACGCGGTCTATTTCATTTCTGATCGCGACGGCGTTGCCAACGTTTGGGAATACCAAACCAAAACAAAAAAACTCACGCAACTCACCAAGTTCACCGACTTCGACGTCAAGACGATCGATTCGGGGGCCGGTACCTTAGTATTCGAGCAGGCTGGTTATGTGCACGAATTGGATCCGAAGATCGGCAAAGAACATATCGTCAACATAACTGCCGCCGGAGACTTTCCCTGGATGATGCCAAACTGGAAAGACGTCACCGTGCGCATGACCAATATGTCGCTTTCACCTACCGGCAAACGAGTGCTTGTAGAAGCACGCGGCGAGATCTTCACCATTCCAGCCGAGAAGGGTGACATACGCAACCTGACCAACTCGAGCAGTTCCGCTGAACGCGATCCAGCCTGGTCTCCAGATGGAAAATTCATTTCCTACTTCAGCGACAAGTCAGGCGAGTATCGCCTCTACATTGAAGCTCAGGACGGCCTGACGCCGCCGCGGGAAATTGTGCTCAATCATCCAACGCATTACTACACCGCGTCGTGGTCGCCCGATTCGAAGAAGCTGCTGTTCAGCGATACAAACCTGAAAGTTTGGGTGCTCGATGTAGCCACCGGTCAGGCGAAAGGTTGTCGGTAATGATCCGTGGATGGTGCCAAACCGCACGCTCGATCCCGTTTGGAGTCCTGATTCAAAGTGGGTGGCTTATGCCAGCCGCCTGCGATCCATGTATCACGCAATCTTTATCAGCAACGTCGAAACCGGCGAGACAAAGCAAGTTACCGATGGACTCGCAGACGCCGTCTCGCCGGCCTGGGACGCGAGTGGAAAGTATCTCTGGTTTCTCGCTTCAACAGATTTCGGCCTCGGTTCGCAATGGCTCGACATGACGTCTTATGACCACGACGAAAACTTCGGTTTGTACGTTGCGGTGTTGAAAAAAACTGAAGCCAGTCCATTACTGCCGGAGAGTGATGAAGATAAAGGCGTCGGCAGCGCGACGCCGAGTCCATCGCCAGGCCCCGGTCGCGGATCTGAATCGGCAGCTCCCGATTCACCTTCCGCAAACGACAACTCGCAGGGCGATCAGCCTGCACAAACGGCGCGGCGCCCTCGCAAGCCGGTAACCGTCGCGATCGACTTCGATGGCCTGCAGCAAAGAATTGTTTCCGTAACCGGCGTTCCCGAGCGACAGTATTCCGATCTGCGCGCCGGGGCTGATGGCACCGTGTTTTTCCTGGAGGCGAGTTCTGCGCGCGGGCAGGAGGGCACTGCCGGCCCGAGAGGAAATGAGCTGTGGCGCTATCGCCTCAGCGATCGCAAGGCGGCGTCGTTTGTGACTGGCGTCGCTGCGTTCGATGTCAGTGCCGACGGACATAAGCTCGTTTACCGAACGCCGGTCGCGGGAGGTTTCGGACAAGCGCCGGCGGGACCACCACAACCACCATCGTTGTTTTTGGTTGACGCTGATAAGAATCCGCCAACGGCCGGACAAGGACGGCTGAATGCCAGGCTGCGGATGTATCTCGATCCGAAGCAGGAGTATCAACAGATCTTCAACGAGGGCTGGCGCAACGAGCGCGATTATCTCTATGTCCCCAATATGCACGGCGCGAATTGGCCGAAGATGAAGGAAATGTATGGCGAGTTACTACCGCACGTGAATCATCGCGCCGATCTCAACTACCTGCTCGATATGATGGGCGCAGAGATCGCGATTGGACATTCCTACGTGCGCGGGGGCGACATGCCGGAAGTGCCCACGGTCCAGGGCGGACTGTTGGGCGCTGACTTCGCTATTGAGAATGGGCGTTACCGGGTGACAAGGATCTACGACAACGAAAGCTGGAATCCCGAACTGCGCGCTCCATTGGCGGCTCCCGGTGCAAACGTTGCTGTAGGCGACTACATCCTTGCGATAAACGGGATCGAGTTGAAAGCGCCTGACAATATTCACCGTCTGCTGGACGGCACGGCTAACCGGCAAACTTCGCTCACTGTAAACAACAAACCCTCCATGGAAGGAACGCGAAGTGTAACTGTGGTTCCGGTCGCCAGCGAGCAGGGCTTGCGCGCGCGCGCTTGGGTCGAGTCGAACCGCAGATTGGTCGAGAAGCTTTCTGACGGCCAGCTGGCATACGTTTATCTTCCCAACACCGGCCAGCCGGGCTATACGAGTTTCAATCGCTACTACTTTTCGCAGCAAGACAAGAAAGGTGTGGTGGTTGATGAACGTTACAACGGTGGCGGGTCGGCAGCAGACTACATCATCGATGTGCTGGGACGCGACTTCGACGGCTACTTCAATAACGTTGCCGGCGATCGTTATCCGTTTACGAGCCCTTCTGCCGGTATCTGGGGACCAAAGGTGATGATCATTAACGAGATGGCCGGCTCCGGCGGCGATCTGATGCCCTACATGTTCAAGCGTCGTAAGCTCGGTCTTCTAGTTGGAAAACGAACCTGGGGTGGTTTGGTTCACACGGCTGACACCCCAGGGTTTGTTGATGGCGGTACAATGATCGCGCCACGCGGCGGGTTCTTCACGCGCGACAACAAATGGGCGGTGGAGAACGAAGGTGTTGGGCCCGACATTGATGTGGAAAACTGGCCTAAGGACGTTATCGCCGGACGCGATCCACAACTTGAACGCGCAGTCGCGGAAGCGTTGCGCATGTTGAAAGAGCGGCCAGTTGATCGTTCGGTTAAGGAACCACCGCCACCGACCTGGGGTCAGCGACCGAGATAAATGAGAGTAAGATACGGCGCCGGCACGCCATCCTGCCAGAGTCCAGGTTGTTGCAGATATTTTAGTAAAGTTTTCAAGTAAGGATCAGAACTCGGATGAGTAGCTCTAGGTCAGAAGGTGGGCTTGTGGCTCGTGAGAATTGGGCAAATGGGGGGTTAATCAATGTGGAGATACTGCGGCGCTGCATTCTTCTTTTTTATTGGTGCACTGGAACTCATCCTGGCACTCAATAAACGCATGCGCGATGAAATCATGAAGAATGCGCCGGTTCAGCCGAAGAAGGGGCTGCCTCTAACCCTCGTCTTCGCGGCGCTCTCGGCGTTTGCGATAGCTCTCGGACTTCTTTTCTTCCACCGCTTTATTTAGACGGGCGGCATACGGCAACGCCGGGGCAGTAGCCCGACCGTCAGGGAGGGCTCCTCCGTGCTCTCAAGAGCCCTCCATTACTGTCGGGCTACTGCCCCGCCGCAGGCACCCCCAAGGCCTAAAGCCCTTACCAAATCACACAACGCTTTGCTTCCTCGCGCACCATCGCATCACCCGCCTTACACTGAAACGCCGCCGCAAACTGCGGCATGTTTGCGAGTGGCCCATTGACTCTGAACTTTGACAATGGGTGCGGATCGATAGTTACCAGCATGCGCTTCAATTCCGGTCTCATGTTATTAGCCCAACCGCGCGCATATCCCAGGAAAAATCTTTGTTCCGGTGTAAAGCCGTCAATAGTCACGCGCGGCTTGCCTTCCATCGCCTTCTGAAAAGCAGCATAGGCTACAACCAGCCCGCCCAGATCTGCGATTGATTCACCTGCAACCAGTTTGCCGTTTTGATTGAGACCCTTTTCAACTTCAAAACTGTTGAACTGATCAATAACGCACTGAGCGCGTTCCTTAAATGACTTCAGATCCGCTTCGCTCCACCAGTTGGCCAGGTTCCCGGTGGAATCAAACTGGCTGCCCTGGTCGTCGAAGCCATGCGTCATCTCGTGGCCGATTACCGAGCCCATCCCTCCATAGTTAAAAGCATCGTCGGCCTCGGCATCGAAGAATGGCGGTTGCAGGATGCCGGCAGGAAAAACGATCTCGTTAATCTGTGGGTTGTAATAGGCGTTCACAGTCGGCGGCGACATGAACCACTCCATCCTGTCTACCGGCTTGCCAATCTTGTTCAGGTCACGGCGTTTTCCAAACGCGCCGGCGCGAAAACGATTGGCCAGATAGGAACTCCGATCAACTTCCAGCGACGAATAGTCGCGCCACTTATCGGGATAACCAATCTTATTGAGAAAGGCGTCGAGCTTGACGATGGCCTGCTTGCGCGTAGGCTCACTCATCCAGCTCAGAGTGGTAATGTCGGTTTTGAGCGCGGCTTCCAGGTTGCGCACCATTTCCAAGGCGCGTGCTTTTGCAGCCGGTGGGAAAGCTTTCTTCACGTAAACTTCGCCGAGTGCCTCGCCCAGCACGCGGTCGGTTCCGGCGACGCAACGCTTCCAACGCGGCAGGTTTTCCTTTGAACCCTGCAGGATCTTTCCTTTGAAATTAAAATCCTCGTCGACAAACTTCGCGGGCAGCTGTTGCGCAGTGTTGTTGATCAGGTGCCAGCGCAGATAGGTCTGCCAGTCGGCGATGGGCGTGCTGGTCAACTGCAGGTTCATCGTCTTAAAGAAGCCGGGGCTGGTTACGTTCACATCGGCACTTGCCGGCACGCCGATCGTTTTCAAATAGGTTGGCCAGTCGAAACCGCCGGCGAGTTCGTGCAACTGAGCGACAGTCATGCGGTGATAAACGTTTGCGGGCGTTCGCCTTTCCACCCGGGTCATTGACGCTTCAGCAAGCTTGGTTTCCAGCGCCAGGATCGTTTGCGTCTCAGACGCCGCCTTGGCTGCATCGTCTCCCATCAGCTCCAACATCTTCGCCACATGCTTGATGTATTCCTCCTTGATGTGAGTCGATTTCTCATCGGTCTTCAGGTAGTAATCGCGATCCGGTAAACCCAGTCCGCCCTGATCGACCTCAGCTGTCACCTCAGCGCTGTTCTTGTAATCCTGAGTAGAGCCGGCTCCGAAGAGAACATTGATGCCCATCGAATGGAGATGGCCGATCTCCTCCTGCAATGATTTTTGATCTTTGATTTTCGCAATGCGATCAAGCTCCGGCGCTAAAGGTTTAAGTCCATCAGCTTCGACCTTCGCTTCATCCATGCAGGTCGCATAGTAGTCGCCGACTTTCTGTTCGCTGCTGCCCTTCGGCGCTTTTGTGTTCTTTGCCGCAGCTTCCAGAATTTCATGCAGCATGTCGCGGTTGTGTTCATCGAGTAGATTCGCCACACCCCAGCTCGAGTAGGCACCGGGAATAGGATTCGCGGCCATCCATCCGCCGTTAGCGTATTGGTAAAAATCTGTGCAGGCAGAGGTGTTTGGATCCAGGCTAGCGCGATCATAGCCATGATTGGTCTGGCCAAAAACTGTTGCGAAGCTAAAAGTCAAAAGCAGTAAAGTGGCAGTAAAAGACTTCATATGATGCTCCATGATTTCCCCGTTAGATTGGAAGTTTCTTTGGTGACGGATATTGGAAGGTTAAACCAAAGCACAGGTTAGCTCAACCCGAGACCGTAGCTCTGCGATGAAAACCATCCAGTCTTCGACGCGTAGTGTCGGCATGAATTTAGCCCGGCCTCCCAAGGCCGGGATCGAGGAAGTCTGTTTAGACTTGCGTCGCGTTAGCGACGATTGAACATACACCGTCGCTAACGCGACGAAAAATTTTATTGGTCGGTGATCCCGGCCTTGAAAGGCCGGGCTAAATTCAGCCGTCGCTCTGCGACGAAAGCGAAGTCGCTATCCGTTCTTCTTCAGCTTGCGAAACTTCCTGAGAACCAGATCTCGACGCAGCGGACTCAAATGATGGATAAACAATTTGCCGTCACAGTGGTCTGTCTCATGTAGGAAGCAGCGCGCCGCAAGTCCACTTTCTTCACGCTCGAAATTTTTCCCCCGCGCGTCCTGCGCGCGCAGGAGCGCTCGCTCGGGTCGTTTGAGCTCGGCTGGAACTTTTGCTACCGAGAGACAGCCTTCCTCGCCGCCTTGTTCGCCGGCGACGGAAATAATTTCCGGATTCGCGGCGACCAGTTTGATTCCCTCACAATCCATGACAAACAAACGAAGCGCAACTCCGATCTGCTGCGCCGCTAGTCCCACACCACCGGCGTCGTACATCGTCTCGAACATGTCTCGAATGAGTGATTCCAGCTGAGAATCGAAACTCTCGACCGGCAGGCCCGGTGATAGAAGCACCGGATCGGGATACTCTACTATCGCTCTTATTGCCACTAATGGATTCCGTTTCTAAGAATAAATTGAAATGAGGTCAGTACCACCACGCGGTAGCGGGTGGGTTTCGATCGCATTCAATCGATCTTACAACCTAATCTGCCTTCGGTGGAGCGCTGCGAAACCACTGCCCACCCGCTACCGCGTGGTGGTACTGACCTCATCACCCGGGTTGGCGATGCCCTCAACGGAGAACCTCATTTGCATCAGAAACCAACATTGGATGCTGAAAGAAATTTTCTCTGCTAAACTCTAGACCTCTCCTAAGCTAACAAAGAATCTCCGCCCCCCGAGTTAACTGAGTCTAATAAGAAAGTGTCTCTAGACTCTGACGTTAAATATTATGGAAAGTAAGTCTCCTCTGGAAACCACCGCGCTACCAGGCCTCCCTGAGGAAGCTGTTGAAAGCGAAGAGTTGGATAGCAGCCCACGGCTGGACTCGCCGAAATTTTTAATTCTGGTGGTTGATGATTCCGCCGATAGCGTAGCAATGCTTAGCCTGGATCTCCAGCATGAGGGTTATAGGGTGGTTACGGCGACTAACGGCGAGGAAGCGATCAGCGTGGCTAGTTGTACTCAGCCTAACCTCATTTTGATGGACATCAGTATGCCAAGGCTTGACGGGTTGGGAGCTACGAGGCGGATGCGTGAAATCGACGAGCTCAGAGACGTACCTGTGATAGCGATTACTGCTTTCGGCACGGAAGGCTTTCAGCGGGCCGCGTACGATGTGGGAGTCTCGGGTTACCTGACTAAGCCCGTTGATTTCCGGCGCATGCACCAGCTGGTGGCACGCCTGCTTGCGCCGGGAGGTTCCGGTAATCTGGTTGGTCCATGAATGTACATTTCTCGAGGGCGCAACTCTGAAGGAGTTGTACAGGCGTTTGTTAACCGCAAAGCCGCGCAACCCCTTCAGGGTTGCGAACGATCTCCTCGGACATTTTTTGAACCCAGGGTTTCAAAGCAAACACTTCCACCCCACGCGGGCTGCGGCGTTCCCCGGCCTGGGCTTACATTAGCCAACGCTTTCAGCGTTATTCGATTCTTGCACGCACCAATGAATTTTCGACTTTGTGCAGGCCCGTTAAGGAATGATAGGAACCGCGGATTGTCATCAAACGCTGACTAGTTCTTCGTCAGGTTTCTCCAAAAACTCACAGGGCTCGACGATCTTGCCGGCTATCGCGGACGCAGCCACTACGTAGGGTGAGGCGAGGTACAACTTGCCGGGGCCACTGCGGCCAGGGAAGTTTCTGTTTTGCGCGCTGACGGTAACGGTCTCAGCGGATGGGGATGCGCCAGGACCGGCGTTAATGCAGGCACCACACGACGGATCGATTAACTCAGCGCCCGCTTTTTCAAAGATTTCAATGTAACCCTTCGCGCGGGCATACTGTTTGATCTTCTGCGAACCAAACTGAAGATAGAGATGAACGCCGGGCGCGACCCGCTTCCCCTGATTCAAAGCGTTCTGCAAAACCTCCGCATACATGTCCATGTCTGCCATCTTCCCACCAGTGCACGATCCACCATAAGCAGCATCAATACGAACTTCCTCTTCGAGTGAGTCGATAGGAATGCCGTTGCGTGGATCGCCCGGCAGCGCCACCATCGGTCGAATCGCGTCGAGATCGATTTCAAAAACCGCAGCGTATTCAGCATCGGGATCGCTGTAGGTAAATCCCTTGCGCACTTCTTCCGCGTCAAGGCCGCGCGTCTTAACGATGTATTCCAGCGTGTGTTCATCAGGCTCGATAATTCCCGTTGTCCCGCCGGCCTCAACCGCCATGTTAGTAAGTGTCGCTCTCTCATCCATCGCCCAGTTCTTCAGGTCGTCGCCGGCAAACTCCAGCACCTTGCCGATGCCTTTGCTCGTCTTCATGTAATCACTTGCAAGTATTACCAGCATCACATCCTTCGCTGCTACCTCAGGGCGCTTACGTCCTTTCAAGACATATCGCACCGTCTCGGGAACCTTGATGCGAATGTCTTTCGCGAACCAGGCGTTTGCCATGTCGGTTGAGCCGACGCCAAAAGCGAAACATCCCAGCACGCCTGCCATGCAGGTATGCGAATCGGTACCAATCACAATCTGTCCCGGCAACGCCAGATCTTCGACTACGGCGTTATGACAAATAGCTTCCGAGCCTCCTTCGGGGTTCTCACCGTAGAGCCGTATTCCCTGCCTGGCGGTGAAGTCTTGCTGAGTCGTCGCCAGCCCTTCCGCTTTCTCCAACAGTCCCATCTCGCGATGTTTTGGCGACATCACCTTGCTTAGAAATGTCAGGTGATCTCGAAAAGCAAAAACTGACTCCGGCTCCGTCACGCGCGCATCCGGGCCGAGCGCCTGTTTCAGAAGCGACTCAGCCATTGGCGTTACATACTCATGCGAGAAGCGCACGTCGGCGACGGCAAACAGTGCGTCGCCCGGCTTCACCGCAGTAACGCCAACTTCACCGGCTCGCACAAACACATGACGCGCGATGATCTTTTCCACAATCGTCATCGGCCGCGCTTCAGTGGCCACCGGTGGCGGCACTACTTCTCCAGCCAGGCGTGCTTTGTTGTAGTTGAACAGGCCGCCGTATTCGACTATGTCTCTCGAAATTGGATCGAGGCCATCGGTGAACTCGGCAAACGGTATCTCGGCGCCGGAGCGGATGCGCTCAACCAGACCGAGGTCAGTCGACGTCAGCAATCCGATGTTCTGCGAGTTTTGCCCGTAAATCTTTTCGATGCTCCTGGCAATCACGAGTTGAATACCGGCCGCCTTTTCCGCGTAAGGCGCAGTTTCACGAGACGATCCGCATCCCTTTGACAACCCGGAAACTACTAACGCGAAGCCGCCATTCTTCACTTCATCTTTCTTGACCGCGGCCTCGCGCATGCCAACGTAAACATACTGGCCGAGCGTTTCGTCGTAGTAAAAACAGACCCAACCCGGAGTGATTTCATCGGTGGAAATATTGCTCATCAAGGGCAAGTCGTCACGCAGTAGGCGCTCGGCAAGTTGCGCTTCGAGGCGCTCGCGCTCATCGCCCACAGCTTCAAGTTGCTGGCGAATAAGGGAAGTATCGTCGGTTAAGAAAAGCATGCGGCCGGTGAATTTGACCCGCGTTTTGTCTGATGAAGTTGATTCGCGCATGAAGTGCCTGGTGGAGTAAACCCTTTCGCCTGTTAATCCGTAAAACTTGCTGTAGTATTTGTCGTAAGTATAAACCATGCCTGAGAAAATCCCGCACGAGGCCACCGATGACGAAGTACGAGCGCGTTCGCCGTCGATCGAAACCGATCGTTTGCGCTTGAGATTGTTTCACCCTCAGGATCTTGACGAGCTCGCCAGCATGTTCAGCGACCCGCAGGTGATGCGATATGTTGCGGACGGCAAACCGGCCGGCAGAGATGTCGCAGAGAAAGCGCTGACCAGTGTGATTGATCATTGGCGCCGGCATGGCTTTGGCCGTTGGGCAGCGGAGGACAAGGAGACTCGTCAGTTTGTCGGTTTTGGTGGACTCCGATCTTTGTTCGGCATGCCCGAAGTTGTTTACCACTTCTGTCCCGCTTACTGGAGTAAAGGGCTGGCAACCGAATTAGGGTGGGCGAGTTTGAGATACGGCTTCGAAGAACATAACTTTGAAAAAGTCGTGGCGATCGCTAAACCAGAAAACGCTGCTTCCATTCGCGTAATGGAAAAACTCGGAATGCACTATGAAATGAATACGAGGTATTACGATATCGATGTAGTGCAATACACCCTGGCTCGCGAAGAATACAAGCCAACCGCCGATGCGGCCTACCTTTTACGACGACATTCCTAAGTGACCGCGGGGCACTGGGCCCGAGGACTCTAGAACTCAAACTTTACCGACAGCTTCATCGTCCGCGCGCCGCCGGCGTAATAGTTCGCGCCAAAGCTACTACCGGCGATACTGCGCAATTGGGGGTGCGGCTACATTGAGCTGAGCCAATCGGATCAGGCCGAATGTTCTTTTTCGTACTGCATCGCGCCAACCACGTTGCCTTCTGTGTCTTCGAAGAAGATGAGCGTGCCGACTGTTGGAATATGAAACTTAGGCATGACGATCTTGCCGCCGTTGGCTTCCACCGCCGCGATCGTGTCATCGACTGAGTCAACCCCGATTGAGCATTCGTAACCAAACATAGTTTTCCCGGGGACAACATCACGGCGACCTTGCAGCGCGCCCTGAACGCCCGGGTCTTCGTCTGTTCCGGTTCTAATGAGATAAAAGTTTGGCGGGCCCCAGGGCGTGAACTGCCAGCCAAGAACGCTCTCATAAAACTTCCGCGCGCGGTCTACATCGTCGGCATGAACAGCAAAGTGCTTGACGTTATTTGGCATTTCGTTCTTCCTTTTTGTTTAGGCTGCAGGCGCTGGTGAAATGCTAATATCATCTTTGGGCGAATGTAAGCAAACCACTTTCGAGGTGACAGCGAATCATGAAACGAGTGATTGGCATTGGCGGCGTATTTTTTAAGGCTAAGGATCCCGAAAAGCTCCGGGCCTGGTATCAGCAGCATCTGGGTCTTGAGTTTGATAGTTATGGCAGCGTCGTTTTTGTTTGTCCTGACGAAGAAGAAAAAAGGAAAAGCGCACAGACGGTTTGGTCATTGTTCCCGGGCGACACGAAGTATTTCGATCCGAGCAAAGCTTCCTTCATGATCAACTATCGAGTTGAGAACCTCGCTTCATTGCTTGAGCAACTGAGAAATGAGGGCGTCGAGGTGGATGAACGAATGGAAGAATATGAATACGGGCGGTTCGGGTGGATCATGGATCCGGAGGGCAACCGCATTGAACTCTGGGAGCCCTAGTGTTCCTTCCTCAAAGCCTTCCGACGATATTGACCTTTAGCGGCGAATGCTATAAACCTGCGGGCTGCCTGAACTGCGGTCGAGGAGGCGCACCATGAATCGACTTACGGAAACAGATAACGATGCTGGTTCTACCACCCCGGACGTTTTGGAGCGACTCAACCGCGCGCGCAAGTTTATCGACCTTTGTTACGACCTGCCGCTCGATCTGAATGAGATCTCCAGCCATGCCTGCTTTTCCCGTTATCACTTTCTGCGGCTGTTCCGGCAGGCATTTAATAAGACTCCTCATCAATATCTAATCGAACGACGTATTGAGCGGGCCAAGGAACTCCTGAGGACAGACGATCTCAGGGTTACAGACGTTTGCTTCGAGGTAGGCTTTCAGAGCCTGGGATCGTTTAGCAGTTTATTTCACAAGTCCGTTGGGCATCCGCCGGTCACCTTCCGCGAAAAGAGCCGCGAAACGCAGGCAGCGAAAGGGCAAGTCCCGGGATGCTTCCTGGTGATGTATAAGCTGGAATCGGCATAAGGCAGAGGTCGGATGTCAGAGGTTAGAGGTCGGAAGTTCCGGCTGACCCCGACCTCTGACTTCTGACTTCCGACCTCTGGTCCTCCTTTAGCAATTTTCGAGAAGCATAGAATCACCGGCATCGGTTAACCTCACGAAAACATCATCCAGGAGAAAACGCATGATCCGCAGAATGTCCCACGCCACAATCTTCGTTAACAACCAGGACGAGGCGCTTGAGTTCTATCGCGACAAACTGGGATTCGAAGTCCACACCGATGCAATGGTGGGCCCGGATTTTCGCTGGCTAACGATGAACACGAAGGACCAGCCTGACTTTGAGATTGTGCTGATGGAGCCCAAGCCGGGGATGTTGATGGACGACGACACATCTAAGCAACTGCGCGCGATCATGGCCAAGGGTGTAATGGGCGCCGGCGTTTTCAACACCGACGACTGCCGTGCCACTTATGAGGACCTGAAGAGCAAAGGCGTAGTCTTTGTCTCCGAGCCCGCCGAACGACCCTACGGCATCGAAGCTGTCTTCAAGGACAACTCCGGAAACTGGTTCAGCCTTACGCAACCGAGCGAAGGAAATAACTGACAAAGGTAAATAGGGGAAAAGGGGAAGGGGGAAAGTGACGCATCGTCTTCGCGATTGCTCTGTTCCTATTCCCCTGTTCCCTTTTCCCCTGTTCCCTATCCGCCTCGTCTTCCTCTTCTATTTTATCTTTCCTCTTTGCGCAGTGCGGTCGAACAACCGGGCGAAATAATTACAACTGAGCAAGCTGCTATCGAACTCAAGAAGTGATGCCCTACAAGAGGTCTTGTATTTGCACTCGACTGTTGGCCCATGTTCTACAGGTTACAAGACCGCTTGCATAGCAAAGCTAAGAACGCAAAGCCTAACAGCCGGCAGATTTTCTTGACTTTGTGTGGCGACAACCCTATGGTCGACTTAGTTGAACTGTTTCCTCTAACCACGAACCAACCAGGCGCTGAAAGCGTGAAGCTTTAGAACGCTCTGACGTTAGGAGTAAACCTCATGCACACCATACCAAAGAGCTCTACACTGCCAGTGAACACTCTCGTGCTGCTCTTCGTTTTTATCGTCGTCGGAATAGTCTTGACGAAAACTCTAACTACTTCGGGCCAGGTTCCTGCTCAAGAAAAAGCTCAGAGTCGAGAGCGGGACCGGATTGTAGTCAGGAAGCCCTGGCCCGTGGAACCAGTAAAAGTTGTCGCCGTTAGAACGAAGAACAAAACAAACCTTGAGACAGGTAGTGCATTCGATGCAGATGACGACTGGCTCGACGGTTTCACGATCACGGTCGTCAACAATTCCGGCAAGGTTGTCACGGCGATGGAGATCGAAATGGTCTTCCGCAGAGAGCCCGGCAATACCAGGCCGCCACTTATCCATGCGCTGCATTTTGGCCCTAACCCCAGTGCCCGAGAATATATTCACCGAGATCCAAAAAAGGTAATTGAGGTAGGCAAAACTGCTGAGCTGGTCCTCAGCCCTGAGAACTACAAGAGCCTTAAACGTGACTTTGAACAAGCCGGTTACTCAAACAGCATTAAGCGAGTCGAATTGGTAATCAGAGAAGTTGGATTCGAAGACGGAAGTATGCTTCACACGGGGACGTTCTACGTGCAGGATCCAGCCAGTCCTAACGATCCCACCAAAAAACTCCCGGTGCCCGAGCCGCCCGGCGCTCACAAACCAAAAGCTCAGGAGTCCACCAAACCCTAAAGACAATCCGAGTGGCCTCTCTTTCTTAAAAGCCTCCTTAACCTTACTAAATCCGCTGCAAGATGAAGATTGCCGGGCGAAGAATTACCAACCACGGCATTGGTGCGATAACGTCCTGACATGTAGCTTAAGCCGCGATGTGCTAGAGCCTTTCGAAGAAGGGAATTACAGCACGGAGCTTTTTTTTGTCGCACTGCCAGAAATGGGTGAACAATGGATGGGTCGATTGCAATGAATACCTGGAGGACATAGAAAGATATGTGTGGTGTGCGTCCCAGATACCTTGCGGCAATTATTTTGACACGTGTGTAATGCCAGGAGATTGTTGTTCCGGGTTAACCTGCAGCGGAGGACAATGTGACTATTGCCAACAGCAACCCACCACCTGCACGCCAAACGGTTGGTGGGATTGGGGCATGTGCGGTTGTGATTATCCTCCTTCTCCCATAGTCATCGACGTGCTCGGCAACGGGTTCGATCTCACAGATAACTCGGGCGGCGTGTTCTTCGACCTGAACGGCAACAGTGTGAAGGAGAAACTCTCGTGGACAGCCGCCGGCTCGGACGATGCATGGCTGACCCTTGACCGTAATGGCAACGGCACAATCGATAACGGCCAGGAAGTCTTCGGTAACCTAACGCAGCAGTCGGACCCGCCGCCCGGAAAAGAAAGGAACGGCTTCATTCCCCTGGCGGAATTCGACAAGCCGGAAAAAGGTGGTAATGGCGACGGACTGATCAATCGCTCCGACGCGATCTTTTCGTCTCTACGCCTCTGGCAGGACACAAACCACAACGGCATTTCGGAACCCGCCGAGCTGCATTCTCTCAGCGACCTCGGACTCAAGACACTGGATCTGGATTACAAGGAATCAAAACGGACCGATCGGTACGGCAACCAGTTTCGCTACCGCGCGAAGGTCGAGGATATAGACGACGCGCAACTTGGACGATGGGCGTGGGATGTGTATCTCCTGTCCGCACCTTGATAATCGAGGGCCGTAAGCAGGAATTGGGGAACTAGAGGGGATGGGCCTCCGGTTCCCCCTTTACCCTTTACCCTTTTTCTTTTTGCCTTTCCCGTGTAGGATTCGCTCCGAAAAGTGCCTTGCAGAAGAAGTTTTCCAAACCAATGTCAAATGACAAATGGAAAATTTCTGATATGTTTATCATCGCTAAAAGCACTTTTGGCGGCGACGCCTGTGCTACTTCCATCGATGTCGAAACACCTAAAGTGGACCGCTCGTACTTTTCAATTCACTTTTCCAGTTGAAGTCTATCCGGAAATGATTGAACGCGTGCGCGGCACTCCGGCGCGCCTGGAAGATCGCGTGCAGTCGATCGCTCCTGACGTCTTGGCGAAACGCGACGGCGAACGCTGGTCAATTCAGGAAAATGCCGGTCACCTGCTGGATCTTGAATCTCTTTTTCGGCAGAGACTTGATGAATACCTGGCGGGCGCCGAAACTCTCCATGCCGCAGACATGTCTAACCGCAAAACTTATGATGCGGATCATAACCAGGCTTCGATGCAAACGATTCTGTGCAACTTTCGTGGGCAGCGAAGCGGATTGGTTTCACGCCTGGACAGTCTCCCGCCGGAGACGTTTGCCGCAGTTGCACTTCATCCGCGGCTTAACGTGCCGATGCGGCTGGTAGACATGTTGTTCTTTCAGGCTGAGCATGACGATTACCATCTGGCACGCATAAGCGAACTGATCAGGTTGTTTCGAGGTTGAGAGGAAAGGGCGGGGGCAAGCCCGCCTTCCCGACCCTGAGACTTCAATCAAGATCATGCAGTGTTGCTGGCAAGCCCTTCAAACTCGTTCTCGTGCTCAATTGCAATTAGCTCAGGGTCGGGAAGGCGGGCTTGCCCCCGCTGCTTTTTCAGTCATCTGGAGGAACTAGTGCGACACAAAATATACCTGTTCATTCTTCTCGGTACTCTTTTATGCACACCTGCCGTCGCCCAGCAGCCGCTCGACGCTCTAATCGATCGCGACATCGCTGCGCTGTTAACGACCTATAAATCTCTGCACGCGGCGCCTGAGTTATCCCATTACGAAGAGAAAACCGCCACCTTCCTGGCCGCGCAGTTGCGGGCCATTGGTTATACCGTCACCGAACGCGTCGGCAAATATGAAAGGCCGGAATGGACCGGCTACGGCGTAGTCGCAGTCATGAAAAATGGTGCCGGGCCGACAGTGTTGTTGCGTACCGAACTTGACGCTCTTCCGGTCGATGAAAAAACCGGGCTGCCTTACGCAAGCAAAGTGAAAATGAAGAATGACGCCGGCCAGGAAGTCAGCGTTATGCATGCCTGCGGACACGACATACACATCACAAACATGATCGGTACGGCGAAGATGCTGTCTGAGTTGAAAAATCAGTGGCAGGGAACACTTGTGATTTTGGGACAGCCGGCTGAAGAGGTAGTCGATGGCGCGCGGTCGGTTTTGCGAGACGGGCTGTACGAGCGATTCCCGAAACCGGATTACGTGATCGCGCTTCACGACAGCGCCGATCTGGAAGCGGGCAAGGTTGGTTACACGCCGGGTTATGCGATGGCTAGTGCAACTTCAGTGGACATAAAAATTCGCGGCCTCGGCGGACACGGCGCGCGGCCGGAGGCCACCAAAGATCCAATCGTGGTTGCCGCTCAGGTGATACTTGCGTTGCAGACAATCGTCAGCCGGGAAGATTCCCCACTCGATCCAGTGGTGGTAACAGTCGGCTCAATCCACGGGGGCACTAAGCACAACATCATTCCCGACGAAGTTGATTTGCAGTTAACGGTGCGCGCTTATAAAGAAGAAGTCAGGAAGAGGGTACTTGCCTCGATCGAGCGAATTACCAAAGGCATTGCGATGGCGGCGGGGATTCCCGAAGACCGCGCGCCTATAGTTAAGTTTAGTGACTCACAGTTCACAACCGCGCTTTACAATGATCCTCAGTTGACAGAGCGACTGGCCACGACGTTTGCAAAAGCGCTTGGACAGGACAACGTCGTCCAGTTGCAACCAGTGATGATGAGCGAGGATTTCGGTTCATTAAGTTTGGATCAAAAGATACCAGCGGTGCAGTTCACGCTGGGAGCTGTCGATCCAGCCAAAGTGAAACTCAGTAAAGAAACCGGAACATCATTGCCTTCGCTGCATTCAGCCTTGTTCGCGCCCTTGCCTGAACCTGCTTTGCGGACCGGTATCAAAGCGATGACCTCCGCGGTGCTTGATTTGATGAAGAAATAAAAGAGAAACGGGGGAAGTTGGGAAAGGGGAAAAGGGTAAGAAAAAGGGTAGTCGTTTATTCTTCCCTATTCCTCTTCCCCTCTTCCCCTCTTCCCCTTTTCCCCTTTCCCCTTTATCTTTGCCCCATGGACATTGAATCAATTCGCCAGTTTTGTTTGTCGTTGCCTCACGCGGATGAAAAGGTGCAGTGGGGCAACGATCTGTTATTCCGTATTGGCGAAAAAATGTTTGCCGTGGCGGCACTGGAACCGAGCCATGGTGTAGCGCTCTCGTTTAAGTGCACGCCGGAAAAATTTGCCGAGCTGGTAGAACAGGAGGGCATTATTCCTGCGCCATACATGGCCCGCCATCATTGGGTAGGGCTGGAACGATTCGACGCCTTGCCCGATCGCGAACTGAAACCGCTGCTAAAAAACGCTTATCAAATGGTGCTGGAAAAACTTCCTAAAAAAGTACGCGCCTCATTAGCCGCGCCGGCGAAACCGGGTGGCAAAAAATCCTGATGCCGAAAAACTGGTGGGAAAACTTTTTTCACGGCGTCGCGTTGGATTTCTGGCGCGCGGCAATCCCCGCTGAACTAACGGGCGCTGAGGCTGACTTCCTCGCGAAGCAACTACAACTGACCGACTCCGCCAAAGTGCTTGATGTGCCCTGCGGCAACGGCCGGCTTTCAATCGAATTGGCGAAACGCGGATTTGCGTTGACGGCAGTTGATATCGCCAGGGAGTTTATTGATGAGGCGAAGAGCAGCTCGCGTCAAGCCGGCGTTGATATTGACTGGCGCAATCAGGACATGCGCGACTTACCGTGGGCCGGCGACTTTGATGGGGCGTTCTGCTTTGGCAACAGCTTTGGCTACCTCGACGATGAAGCGAATGCTGATTTCCTCAAAGCGGTTTCACGAACCCTGAAGCCGGGAGGCCGTTTCATTCTCGACGCACCGGCCATTGCTGAATGCATTCTGCCAAACTTTCAAGCCACCCGCTCGTTGGAGATTGCCGGCATTAAGGTCGACATCGAGCACCGTTACGATCATGAGCAAGGGCGTATGTTCAACCACTTCACGTTTACACGAGACGGCGTTGAAGACAAACGCCCGTCATCACAACGCGCTTACACTTATCGCGAGCTGACTGAGTTGTTGCATGACGCCGGCTTCAAATTAGTTACTGCGTATGGTTCCTTAACTGAAGAACCCTTCGAACTTGGCGCCCATAGACTGCTGCTTGTCTCGCAGAAAACCTGATGGCAAAGAAAAAGAGCGGGGGCAAGGAGGGGTCCGCGGCGGGGCAGCCCCGCTGGGGTGCTAAGCCGCGGGCTTGCGGAGAGATTTCCCATGCAGAATAGCAAAAGAAACCCCGCGAAAATCATTACGATCTCGCGGGGCTTTTCTGGTTACTGCTAAGTTGCGCCTTGTTACCGCGTCTCAGATCTCTGTTGAGCGTCCGAAGACGGTAAAGTTGGGCGTCGCGTCTGAAGCTCCCGCACCACTTTGCAGTGTGTACCCGGTGGCAGAGAACAGTTTCTCATTGGCATAGTTCCGTCTTACGGCCAGGTAATCGCCCCACTTGTTGTCGGCGGGGCCGCGCGCGCTGGTAAAGGTCGTAATCTGCCTGCGAGTCCCCGTGAGGATGCCTACCACATGTGTCGGAAACCGTGTGCCGCCCCCAATCATGTATGACGTCCCCACTTCTTTGTTGATGTTGGTGCCCAAGGCTGCATAGCAGATCGCCGAGTTGGGGTCCCAAAGGTTTATGTTCTGGATTAGCGTCATGCTGACGGCATTGATGCGGGCGATTTGGACGAACGCCTGCGGGCGCGCGTTGACCCCGCCCTTGGCAGAACTCCACGCGAACCATAGTTCATTCCCAGACACAGTCGCACCAGTGTGCCGACCATCAGCGCGGCCAAGCCAGTTACGCCCATCCGGAGTGATCGAACTGTAAGCTCCCGATGCCCACGAGGCCACCGTGATGTTGGTAGAAGTTGGCGCCGGGCTTGCCTCAGGCCAGGTGAATACCCGTAGAGAGCTCGTGGAGTTGTGCGCCACGAAGTATGCGGTCGTCCCACAATTCTGGGCGACACGAAGACTCGGGTTCGTCGTCGAGACTGAGCGCGACGCCGACAACGTACCCGAAGTGAAGCTGTTGAGCTTGATGCGGACAACCGCCGAGGCTCGCCATGCACCAGCGGCAGTAAAAGCGTTGCTCGTCATGTAAAGCATGTTCGTGCCGGTTGCCAAGTCGGGAAAATCGAGCCAGATCCCGGAGGGCAACCCGAGGCTGGCCGGGGTGATATCGAAGAATCGCCACGTGCCAGATTTCGCACGTGCGGTGGTGGCATATGCGATACGCTGGATGTTCTTTCCGGAGCTATCACGCGTGTACTGAAGCAGCCAAAAAAATGTGTCGATGCTCTTGACGTATTGGACCACCTGATCGCAACAAAAACCCATTCCGGGAGGATTCGGGAACGTGGTAAAGGGGTCGACAAACTTGAAGGTTGTCCCTCCGTCTGTCGAAATGGCCGCGAACCAGTTTCCGGTATAGAAAACTACCTTGCCGTTGATGGCAGCACTCGGCTCGCACACGTGCGAGGCAGTGTCCGCCGTCGCCACATCGTTGAGTTGCATGTTCGTCACAAGTGAAATCGTGTCGGTGGGAGACATCGGGCTATCCATCGCCGCCGCCAGGGCTGCCATCGGTACATCCTGTTCAAGTGCCAAAGGCTTAGTGGGCTGCATGTCCAAGACTTTGGGGCCAACGGGTGGCTTCGGTATAACTTTGCGCGGATGAATCTCATCCTTCTTCCGTGCCTCGGAGAATTTGTACGCTTCGTCGATGTACTTAACCTTGACCTCCTGCGCCTTTACCGCCGCTAACTTTTTAGTGGTGAGGCTGGGAGTGTGCGCAAAGGCGCGAGCTGCTCCTATTTTCGGCCCCGCTTTCGTAGCTCCTTTTTTCGCGGAAGCCTTTTTGGAACGCTTTCTGGTAGGCATGATGTTTCGTCCTTTCTGTGGTGGAAGTGGGTGTGAGTCATGCGAGGAGTCAAATGGGTACTTTAGGAAAACGGCCGATCTACTTCAGAGTGTCGACCCTCTAGGTTCTCGGCATCGGATGTACTGAGTGACCTTGGGATAAGGCGGAGACGTGAGCGACTTTTAGCGAGAGACTAAGATACCACTGGAGATGTTTCACTCCAGCTCAACCGGAGGCGAAGGTGTATCGTCCGGGATTTCCTCCCCTTCAGGTGGCGGAGGAATAATTTGACGCGGGTGAATTTTCTTTTCCGGGGGCAGTGGGGGCGGTGTTTTCCAGTAAGGTACGCGCACCTCCTTGTCCGACTGCTCGGGCAGTTCACCTGTCAGCGGTGACTTCGACGGCGGATTTTCGTCCTTCTCGCTCACAACAACACCTAAACCGAAAAGCTAATTTGTTCTAATATCACTTTGTTTGAGAGACTGCAAATAAATGGGGGCATATGTGCACGGGTTCGGTTCAATTGGGCGCAAAGAATATCCTGAGGGGATACGCCCCTGATCGAAGTTAAAGACGACCAGGAACTGTTGAACCACGCGAGTACCGGATTACTTGATACTTGAATGCCCTGCTGAGTGAGTTCAATCGCGTATCACCTCATCTTCTGAATAATCGCGTCGGCAAACTCAGCAGTTTTCGCAGTGCCGCCAATGTCTTTCGTACGTACAGTACCTTCTTCGAAGACTTTCAGCATTGCGTTTTCCGTCTTGTCTGCCGCTGCGCGTTCGCCGAGGTGACGCAGCATCAGAATCCCAGACTGCAGGAGCGCGGTTGGGTTGGCTATTCCCTGTCCGGCAATGTCCGGCGCCGAACCGTGTACGGCTTCAAACATCGCCCCCTTTTCACCGATGTTTGCCCCAGGCACCAATCCCAGACCGCCGATCAAGCCGGCGCACAAGTCTGAAACAATATCGCCGTAAAGATTCTCAAGAAGCATTACGTCAAACTGTTCCGGCCGCATGACCAATTGCATACAGGCGTTGTCGATGATCTTGTCGTCAGCTTCAATTTCAGGATACTCGGTCGCGACTTTTCGGAAGCAATCCAGGAAGAGTCCGTCAGACAGTTTCATGATGTTTGCTTTATGTCCGCAGGTTACCCTCTTGCGGCCCTCACGTCGCGAATAATCAAAAGCAAACCGCGCAATTCGCGTCGAAGCTTTTTCCGTAATGATCTTGAGACTCTCGACAACTCCCGGAACCACCACGTGTTCGAGTCCAGCGTACAAACTTTCGGTGTTCTCGCGGACGATCACCAGGTTGAGTTCCGGATAGCGGCAGGGAACGTTTGGCAACGCGCGAATAGGACGCAGGTTGGCATACAAGTCGAGCGCTTTTCTGAGGCCTACGTTGACGGAGGTGAAGCCTTTGCCGATCGGAGTGGTGACCGGCCCCTTGAGCGCAACCTTGTTTTTCAGGACCGAATCAAGCAAAGCCTGCGGCAACGTTTCGCCAAATTTCTCCAAAGCCTGCGCACCGGCGTAATGAGTTTCCCACTCGATTTCTACACCCGAAGCTTCGATGATGCGCACTACGTTAGCGGCGATTTCGGGGCCGATGCCGTCGCCGGGAATCAGTGTGATACGATGGTTCATAAGCAAATTGGACTTTGGCTTTTGGTCTTTGGTCTTTGTATTCGTTTCTTAAGTGCTTTGTACTTGCGTCGAAGGCACCAAGAATACATACCTCAAAGCCCAAAGACCAAAGGCCCAAGACCATCAGGTTCAAAGACTCCCCTCAACAGAATGACCCAATCAAGCAAAACCGCGGGAGTGGCAATTATCGGTGGTGGCGTTATCGGCCTCGCGGTGGCGCGTGCGCTGGCTTTGCGCGGCGTTCGCGACATGCTCCTGATTGAACGGGGCAGCCTGGGGGCGGAAGCTTCGTCAGCCGCGGCCGGGATGTTGGCGCCTCAGGCCGAAGCCAATCGCGCGCACGAGTTTTTTTATCTCACCTGCCGGAGTCGCGATATGTATCCGGCCTTTGCCGCGGCACTCCTGGACGAAACGGGCATCGACATTGAGCTCGAAACCGCCGGCACACTTTATCTGGCCTTCACCTCCCACGATGCCCAGGAACTGCAAAAACGTTACGAGTGGCAAACAAAAGCTGGACTACCCATCGAAAAACTAAGCGCGCAAGCGGTGACGGAGCTTGAACCTGCGATTAACGAAGAGGTGCGCGCCGCCCTCAAGTTTCCGCTGGACACTCAGGTGGAAAATCGTCGGTTAATCAGCGCCCTGACCCTTGCGAATGAGCGGCTCGGAGTGCGCATGGAAACCGGAACTGCAGTGACGTCCTTGAAGATTGAACACGACCGCTTCAGTGGCTTTGAAACTTCACGCGGCTTTATTTCAGCTGACGCTGTCGTTATAGCGGGAGGCGCCTGGAGTTCTCTCTTGGGCGCCGGAGACAAAGCCCTGCCGCAGCTGCGCATCAAACCGGTTCGCGGGCAGATGCTTTGTTTTCAGCCGAATCTTCCGCTGGCGCGACATGTTATTTACAGTCCGCGAGGCTATGTCGTGCCGAGGCGAGATGGACGTTTGTTGGCCGGCTCAACTTCAGAACATGCGGGTTTTGAGAAGCAAGTCACCGCGGCCGGCGTGCAGCAGATCCTGGCAGCGGCGCTGGAAATTTCGCCCCGAATTGCGTCCCTGCCGCTGACTGACGCCTGGGCCGGATTGCGGCCGCGCGCCGCCGACACTTTGCCTGTGCTCGGTCCTTGTGCTGAAATTGCCGGGGTCTACTACGCCACCGGCCATTACCGTAACGGCATCCTGCTGGCGCCAATAACCGGGGAGTTAATCGCCGGCGCAATTGTTGATAGGACGTTTCCCACCGCACTCGAAATTTTTTCGCCGGATCGTTTTGGCATGGTGGCTGTGGGATGATTAGGATCACTTAATAAATCAGGCCCGGAAGGGCCGGCATTCAATAGCCACGCCCGTTAGGGCGTGGCTAACAGAGAGGAAGAACTTTTGAGGCCCGAACGGGCCGGCACGCGACAGCTATTGGACCTGCGGCGCTCAAGGTTTCGTGACGCTCAAACCCCGCGCTAATGCACGGGGCTACCTAATGCCGCCGCTTCGCGGCTGGTCGACGTCTGAAATTTTCATTTGCATTTCTGGTTGCATCACTGCTCTTTGCTGTCCGGCGCGGGTGCCGCTGGGCAGGAACAAGAGAAGTCTGTCTCGCAGCCGCAAAAGGAAAAGAGCGAAGGCAAACCCGAGAAGCGGGCTGCAAAACTCTTATACGAAGAAGCCAGGGCTTACCTGGACAATGCATATAACGACTTCAACAAACAGAAAATTCCCTACGATCAGAAACTCGAAGCCAAAACAAAACAGGAGCAAAAGGATCTGGCTGCGAAGTACGCGGCCGTGCTGCAAACGCGAAAGTCTCTGTCTGAGGCAGACTCTTATTACCTGGGCATGCTCCATTATCTGGCCGGCAATGGAGACGGCGCCCTCCGGCGATGCGTCGCTATTTATCCGGAGAACCATCCGGCGAAGATGCCCAAATAGCCCGCGCTGTCGTGGTTCTTTACACCACTCGACAAGGTCTCATTCCTGAAGCAGAAAGCACGGTTGCGGCCTACGCGCAAAACAAGCCACAGAGTTTGGCGGAGTGGTTTGGCATGGAGACCTTGATTACGGAGGCGTTGCAAAAATCGAAGGACTACGCCGGCCAGCTGAAGCATGCGCAGGAGATGCTTAAAGTTGCGAAGCTGGCAGCGGCCGATAAATCGATTAACTCTCCCAAACGTGACGACATGCTCTTCAAGGCTGTGTCCTTCATTGCGGATGCTGACGTGCAGACCGGGAAAAAGTCTGAAGCAC
>CAWEIN010000022.1:0-95253 GCA_963809065.1 Blastocatellia bacterium | reverse complement strand
AGCTAAACAAAGAACTCGACCGAGGCAACAGGTTGCCGGCGAAGCGACCGACGAACTGAAGGTGGCTGCCGGCACGCAAACAGTTTCCGGTCCGAAAAAAGCGCGCATTTTTGTCTATGAAGGAAACGTTGACGCTCGCATCGGCACTTATCGCCTGCAGGCCGATAAGGTGACCGTGTATGAGGCGACTAACAAAGTACTCGCTGAAGGTAACGTTGTGTTTGATCAAGGTGATTCGCAACGAATTACCGGCTCAACCGCGGAGTGGAACTATCGCACGAAGACCGGGTACTTCGTAAACTCGACAGGCTTCACTAACCAAACCGAAGACGGAACCAGAATGTATTTCACCGCTGACCGTGTGGATAAGGTCAGCCTGGACACGATCATCGCCACTAACGTGCAGGTTACCGCCTGCGATGAAGATGTTCCCAAATGGAGCTTTCACGCCAAACGCATCAAGATCAAGACCGGCGACCGCGTCCGTCTTTATTCCCCAAATTTGCGCGTCAAACGCTTGCCAGTTTTTTATCTTCCGTATGCTTCGGTTTCCATTAAGGATCGCGATCGTGCTTCAGGATTTCTGACACCCACTTTCGGTGGCGCCGGCAAAAAAGGGTTTCGAGTCTCAAATGCTTATTACCAAACCCTGGGACGCTCTGCCGATGTAACTGTGCGCAGTGACGTGTATTCGGCGCGCGGCTTCGGCCTCGGCGCTGACTTGCGCACTCGCGCTAACTCTCGTTCATTCTTCAACGCCGGCTTCTATGTCGTTAAAGATCGAGTCTTAGGGCATAAGGCAGATGCAGAGCATCCGGATCAAGGCGGTTCGAGTCTGTACGTTGAGGGCGTTCACTATTTCCCCAACGGCTTCATCGCGGCGGCTGACGTGAACGTGACATCGAATCTCGCCTATCGCCAGGTGTTTTCGGACAGCATTCAGCAAGCGATCTCTCCGGAGGAACGTTCCCAGGTTTTTGTAAACAAGGATCTCAATGAATACAGTTTCAATTTCCTGGCACGCTCGCAGGTGACCTTTCTGCCAAATTCAGGACCGGCTAACACGCGCGTCCGCATTCGCAATCTGCCCGGCATAGAGATGGAAAAGCGTGCCACGTCGCTCGATTTTCTGAAAAACCTTCCCATCTATTATTCGTTCGAAGCTTCGGCCAACGGGGTCAGTCGAAAAGAAACGGCCGACGATCTCGTTGCCTTTCGGCTCGACGCCGGTGGCGATCCGATCGTTACCCCTTCGATCGTCCAGCGGCTCGACTACCATCCAAAGCTTCAGGTGCCTCTTTATTTTTATGGCATGTCGCTTACAGCGTCAGCTGGTGGCCGGTTAACTTTTTATTCAAATTCAATCGATCCCATAAACCGTGAGGTATTGAGCCGGAATTTGACGCGAGGTTATGGCGAGTTTGAACTCGACTTCCGGCCGCCGGCTCTATTCAAGGACTTCCATCGCGGCAACGGCGGCTTTTTCTTTCGTCACTTGATCGAACCCTACATTACTTACCGCCGCATATTCGGAGTTAATAACTTCGATCGAATTATCCGGTTCGATTACCTGGATGCGGTCGCCGATACCAATGAGATTGAGTTTGGTATTTCCAATCGCTTTTTCACCCAGCGCTCAACCGAAAACGTGAGCAAGGCCGCGGCCAGGGAAACCAGAACCGGCAAGCGCGTCGGCACATCGACGCAACCTTACGAGGCCTTAACCGTAACCGTGCGCGGAAAATATTTCTTCGACACAACATTTGGAGGCGCTTTAGTTCCCGGCCGCAGAAACCAGTTTTACCCCATCAATACCCTTTCCGGTTTTAGCTATGGCGGCGTTCCGCGACGCTTTTCGCCGCTTAAACGTCGAGGCCCGCTATCGTCCGCGCGCGGATTTGTTTGTCGACATGCGAACGGACCTCGACACACGAGGCGGCGGCTTGCGAGCGTTCTCCACTTCGTTCGGAATCAACAAGCCACTGCTTCAGGCGTTTCAGACTTTTTACTACACCCGCGCAGTTGAACTCGTGCCGAGTCTGGCGCGGTTCGCGGACGCACGCGGCAAGGAACCCGGCACGCTCCGTGGCTCGCAGTGGAGTCCTTCGATCTTTTTAGGTGACCGTGAACGCGGATTCTTCGGCGGTGCTTCTTTCTTCTTCGACTATCAAGCCCGCCCCGGGAAGGGAAATAGTTCGCTCATTAGTTCCACAATCACCACCGGCTATAGTTGGGATTGCTGTGCCGTGACCATGCAGTACAACACTTACAATGTTGGTGTGCGCCAGGAAAAGGGAATGTTGTTCAGCTTCCGACTCAACGGCATCGGCACCTTCGGCACCGAGCAGATCGGGCAGCGTTTCGGTTCAGCAAGCGCTGAGGCACACTCCAAAAACGTTGTCGAACATTTTGCACCCTTAAGCTCACTTTCTGGCGACCGTGCACCCGTAAGAGAACTGGTATATATTTACCGGGCGTCAAAAACAATTATCGCGATCGCCCGCGCGGTCGTTTCGGAAAATTCATACCTGAGAATTTGCTCCCCGAATTCTGACTCAGACAAACAACCCGATCTCATAAGCATTTTTAGTTTTTAGGAGATTTGCCCCTTATGCAGGGTTCATTCGTAAGCATTAAGTCAAGGAATACCCGTTTAGTCCTGCTGTTTTCAATCCTGCTCGTGCTCACAGTTGTTCTGGTTGCGGCCCTACCACCGATCTCCAGCGCTGCCCAGGGAAACGCTCAAGGGGACAACGCTCAAAAGCCAGCGCGCGCACAGTTTGTACCAGGGCAGGTGCTGGTTCGTTATCGCAGCGAACCGTTAGCCAAACAAAAAACTTTCGAGAAGTTGATCAGCTTCGACGGTCGGCAGCTTTCGATTCAACTCGAGCGATTCGACGGAGCCGACATCGTTCCCGGACTCCGTCTGGCGCATGTTGCTCCGGAAGACACCATGGCGGCAATTGCAGCGCTGAAGGCGCGACCCGATGTTCTCTATGCCGAGCCTAATTATCTTTTGCATCTGGATGCGAATCCAAACGACCCCCGTTTTTTGAGCAACGAACTCTACGGCCTCGCGAAGGTCGGCGCGCCCCAGGCATGGGATACGATCAAAGGAAGCTCGGATACTGTGCAGGCTGGTTTCGGTAGTCCCAGAATCGTAGTCGGTGTCATCGATGAAGGCATTGACATACTTCATCAGGACCTGGCCGCCAACATCTGGACGAATCCTGGCGAAGGCGCGACGGCAGACGGTTTAGACAACGACGCCAACGGATTCGTAGACGATCTTCATGGTTACGACTTTGCGCTAAACAGCGGCGTAATCACACCGCAGACGCATGGCACACACGTCGCCGGCACGATTGGGGCCGTTGGAAATAACGCGACCGGCGTAGTGGGTGTTAACTGGAGCGTGGGCTTGATGTCTCTCAAGTTTATCGACGGGTTCCAGGCTGACACCGCCGATGCAATACGTGCGTGCAACTACGCGAAGATGATGCGCGATCGTTGGGTGAATAGCGGTGGAACTCAGGGCGCTAACCTGAGAGTTCTTAACAACAGTTATGGCGATAGCGAGTTTTCGCAATCGTTTCTTGACTCAATCAACGCACTGAACCAATCAGGGATTCTGTTTGTGGCTTCGGCGGGCAACGTCGATGGTTTTAGCACCCAGCCGGACAACGATCTTGTAGCGCATTACCCATCAGGTTACGCTGCTCCGAATGTTATTGGCGTAGCTTCAACCGGACAAACCGATAATCTCGCGGCTGACTCTCATTATGGAGCGACGACCGTCCATCTCGGTGCTCCGGGAGTTGGCATTCTGAGCACTACTCCGAGCAACACGTATTCATTCTCGAGCGGCACCTCCATGGCAACGCCGCACGTGGCGGGCGCTGCGGCGTTGCTTTTGGCGCAGAATCCGAATCTAACGATCCCGCGACTCAAGGGCCTGCTGCTCTACAATGGAGATTTAGTGCCGTCGCTGGCGGGAAAAACCGTGACCGGACGACGGCTCAACGTTGCCAATAGTGTCGCTGCCGCAGCTGAGAACGATGTGACTGCGCCGGGCACCGTCAGCAATCTTCATCTGAATTCTCAAACTGGTCGAAGTCTTAATGTTGGTTGGACCGCATCCGGCGACGACGGAGCGAGCGGCCAGGCGGCACTCTACACAATTAGTTTCACTGACGCGTCCAGCAGCGCCGTCATCTTTTTGAAAAATATAATTCCGGCGGCGCCGGGAGTGATGCAGGCCGTTGACGTGAAGCTGCCCTATCGCCATCCCACCGGTACACTGAACCTTCGTGAGTATGACAACGCCGGAAACGAAGGCGTGCCCGCCACCCTGCCTATTTCCATCAGCTTGATTGTAAGCGATCCTTATCTGACTTCGTTGAGTAGTCACGTTTCGCTTTCCACCGGGGGCACCGGTCTCGCAACTAATTGCGACGACTGCTTCAAGACGCAGGCCCTGCCGTTTTCCTTTCCTTACTTCGGTGAGAATTTCAATTCGGTTAACGTAACTTCTAACGGCGCGATGTATTTTACGACGCCGCCCGCCAACGATGCAGTCAGCTCTGCCGTCGGCTTGTCGCAGTTCAAAATGATTGCGGGACTCTGGGACGACTTGCGCACCGATCGCGTCGCTGGCGACGACATCTACGTTGTCACTCCTGATGCGAACCGCATAATCTTTCGCTGGCAAACGGTGACATTTGGTAACGGAACACCAGCAACCGAATTGCCGGTAAGTTTTGAGATTGAGTTGCGTAGTGACGGAACGATTCTGACTCGCTACGGCAACGCCCCCCAAAGTCCCGACGCCGATGTAATTTCTCGCGTGGTAGGAATTTCCGGTGGCGAGCCGGACACTTATATCGTCCCCTCACACACCTCCGAGGGGACGGTCATAGATTTAACTAACGCGCAGACGGTCACCTTCCTGCCGCGAAACCTTACTGCCAACCCTCTCGACGATCCCAACGCGCAATTCTTTGTCAGACAGCATTACCTGGATTTCCTTAATCGCGAGCCTGATCCGGGAGGTCTTGCTTTCTGGTCTGATCAAATTACCTCGTGCGGCAGCGATCAAACTTGCGTGGAGATCCGGCGCATCAATGTGTCGGCGGCTTTCTTCCTATCGATAGAGTTTCAGGAAACCGGCTACCTGGTAGAGCGCATGTACAAAGTCGCATATGGTGACGCCTTAGGGACTTCGACTTTCCCGGGGCCAGGTTCTCATCAACTTGCCGTACCCATCATCCGTCGCAGCGAGTTTGTTCCAGATTCATTGCAGATTTCAAATGGAGTAATTATTGGACAGCCTGGCGCGGAGGCGCTCCTGGAAGCTAACAAGGTGACGTTTGCGAACGATTTTGTTACCCGCACACGTTTCACCGCAGCCTATGCAACTTCGCTTACGCCGACGCAACTCGTCGACGCACTCATCGCTAAGGCTGGATTCACGCCCACGCCCGAACAGCGACAAGCTTTCATCGATGAGTTTGGCAATGTTGGTAACACGACAGACACAGCCGCAAGGGCGCGCGTTGTGCGAGCCATCGCTGAAAACGGAACGTTTTCTCAGTTGGAGAGGAACCGCGCTTTCGTGCTGATGCAATACTTTGGTTACCTACGACGTGATCCGGATACCAGCCCCGACACGGATTACACCGGTTACGATTTCTGGCTGGGCAAGCTGAATCAATTCGACGGTAATTTCGTCAACGCTGAGATGGTCAAAGCCTTCATCATTTCTGGTGAATACCGGCAGCGGTTCGGACCGTAAGGCAGGGAAGGTGAAAAGTGAAAAGTAAGAAGTGAAGAGTGAAGAGTGAAGAGTTATTTACTGATCGCTGTAACTAATTAGCCCGCCTTCTTGCTTTTCACTTTTCACTCTTCACTTTTCACTCTTTCATGGTACTTTTGACTTCTCCCCGTTCGTCTTTGCTTCTCCTCCCGTCCTCCCGAAAGGGCTTGCTTATGGTTTTCAGAGCGTTTCGACACTCTCATATCTTGCGAAGCCTGTCGTTTCTCGTATTCGCCTGCGCCGGCATCGGGTTTACAGGGGTTGACGCCTTTGCGCAAAACAGTCCGCAGGGAATCAGCGTTGCTCCGAAGATTGTCTTTGGGAGTTCTCGAAACAATGGCAATCACGATATTTTCACGATGGACCTCGACGGCTCCAACCAAACGCGGCTGACCACCAGTCTCGCCTATGACGATCAACCCAAGTGGTCGCCGGACAGTTCCAAAATTGCGTTCATGAGTGGCCGGGACGGCAACCTCGAAATCTACACGATGAATGCGGACGGCAGTGGTCAAACGAGAATCACCAATAATTTCGCAGCCGATGGCTTCCCAGCCTGGTCGCCTAACGGCACGAAGATCGCCTTCGTCCGCGGTGATCTCAGTAATCCCAGCACGTTTGAAATCTATGTAATGGACGCCAACGGCGCCAATCAGGTTCGGCTTACGACTGACTCTGTCATCGATGGCGTACCTTCCTGGTCACCGGATGGCACCAAGATCGTTTTCATGAGCGGCGGCAGCAGCGTGTTTGATCCGAATGCCTTTGAGATTTACAGGATCGATGCCGACGGCAATAACCGGACCCGCCTCACTAATAACTCTATAGTCGACGGCCAGCCGTCGTATTCACCCGACGGGACGAAGATTGTCTTTGGCAGCGGAAACGCGTTGAATCCCAACGGGATCGAAATTTACGTAATGAACGCTGACGGCAGCAACCGGATACAGTTGACGAATAATGCGGTAACGGACGGTTTCCCGGCCTGGTCGTTTGATGGCGCGAATATCGTGTTCGCCTCCGGAAGCGTCGCTGATGAAAGCACCGTAGAACTCTTTGTCATGAACGCAAACGGAACGAATCCGGCGCAGCTTACGAATAATTTCAACCTCGATTGGTTTCCCGATTGGCAGCGAATCGCGACGCCTCCCTCGCAGATACAGTTTAACTCGGCCACTTATGCACCAGCCGAAGACCACAGCAGCGCCGCGGTCACAGTTACCCGCACCGGTAACACCACCGGCATGGCTTCTGTTAACTACGCCACCAGCGACACAGCCGGCGAGAGCAACTGCAACGTAGTCAGCAGTGCCGCTTCTTCTCGATGTGATTATCAGATAACCGTGGGCACTTTGAACTTTGCGCCCGGTGAAACCTCGAAGACGATCGACGTCTTTCTGGTTGATGACTCATACGACGAAACCAATGAAGCGTTTACGATGACCCTTAGCAATGTTCGCGGGAGTGGTGCGAGTCTCGGCTCACCGAGCACGACTACGATTACAATCACCGACAATGATGCGACGACCACCGCGAACCCTAGCGACAGTCCAAATTTCTTCGTGCGACAGCACTACATCGATTTTCTTAACCGCGAGCCGGACGTGACCGGACTCGCGTTTTGGACTAACCAGATCACGTCGTGTGGCAGCGATGCACCCTGCATCGAGATTAAGCGGATCAATGTTTCCGCCGCGTTCTTCCTTTCGATCGAATTCCAGGAGACCGGCTATCTGGTGTACCGATTTTATAAAGCTGGTCATGCCACGGTAGGAATGCCCGTGCCCGTCAGATATGCAGAGTTCATCGCAGACACCCAGCAGATTGGGCAGGGGGTAGTGATCGGTCAACCGGGAGCGGAACAGAAACTGGAAGCTAATAAACAAACGTTCGCCCTGGATTTTGTTCTGCGTTTGCGTTTTCTCCAGGACCATCCAACGTCAGATACGCCGGCCGCGTTTGTTGATGAATTGTATTTGAATGCGGAAGTGACGCCCTCCGGAACCGAACGAACGGCAGCCATCAATGAATTTGGCGGGGCGCCGAACACGGTAGATACGGCTGCGAGGGCGCGAGCGCTTCGGCGTGTGGCCGATAACTCGACGCTGAAACAGCAGGAGCTAAACAAAGCATTTGTGTTGATGGAATACTTTGGCTACCTGAGACGTAACCCTTTTGATCCGCCGGAACCTACACTCAACTATGACGGCTACAATTTCTGGTTGAACAAATTGAATGAGTTCAACGGAAATTTTGTGAACGCCGAGATGGTGAAGGCGTTTATTGTTTCAGGAGAGTACCGGCACAGATTTGGACCATGAAAAACAGTGAAAAGTGAAAGGTGAAAAGTGAAAAAGTAATGAATTAGTGAGTAATGAGTTAGGAACAACGACGAGTTAACCCCCCTCTCATACTTGATTTGTTGCACAACACTTTTCGTCATTTTAACTTTTCAGTTTTCACCTTTCACTATTTAACGTTTTTGGAGTACCCATGAAACGAACTTCCCCCTTCCTCCTCCTCTTTGTTTTCACAATCGTTGTTTTTTTCATTTTTGGTACGGTCCGCAGTACGGCTTCCGGGCCTTCCGGCTCGCGGCAGGAAACCGCGTCCCTCCAGGCAATCCCTAACAACTTGTCTGCCGGACTAAGAAGTGTGCCCGCCAAACAAGAGCCGGCGCCGGCGATCGACCAGACCGCGTGGCAGCAAATACAGGCTCTGCTTGAAGAAAAAGAAGCACGCACTGCAGCCCAGCAGAAAATTGATTCGCAATTGCTTTACGCGATTAAGATGCGTCGTGGCGAAAGAATCGCAACCACTGTGCAGAGTCTCTCCGTAGAAGTCGGTGCTGATGACAGCGGCCGGGTAACCGTAGACATTTCCGCGATTATTGACGACCAATTGTTGAATGACCTGCGCGGAATGGGTGTCGAAGTGTCGAGTGTCTTCCGCCAATACAATTCGCTGCGCGCCATTGTTTCACTGGAACAACTGGAGACAATCGCAAGTTTCGCGCAAGTTCGCTTCATTCAGCCTAAGCAGGAAGCGCTCTTCTCGCAAACGCAAGTGGGAGCAAAGAAGCCTCTGCTACGGCAACCTCGATCCTCCATTTCAGGGCAGCAAACCTGGAGACCGTTTGAGGATATTAACGATCGCGCGGCGCGGGTGCGGGCCGCTCTCCAGCCCGTCCTAAATGGCGTCCTCGCTCCCAATGCTCCCCCACGAATCGGCAGTGTTACTTCACAAGGTGACACGACTCATAAGGCCTTCATCGCGCGCGGTACGTTTAATGTCGACGGCACGGGAATTAAGATCGGAGTGCTCTCGGACGGCGTCGATAGCCTTACGGTCAGTCAGGGAACGGGTGATCTGGGTCCGGTGACAGTCTTGCCGAACGCAGCAGGTTTTGGAGATGAGGGGACGGCGATGCTCGAGATCATTCACGATCTCGCGCCGGGAGCGCAGTTGTATTTCGCAACCGCAGTCGACGGCCTGCCTCAGTTCGCTCAGAATATCCGCGATCTGCGGACAGCCGGCTGTGACATCATCCTTGACGATGTTGGTTACTTTGTTGAATCTCCCTTTCAGGACGGGCAGACCCCGACCGTCGTTTCACCTAACAATTCCGGACTGGCGACGCAGGCTGTTAACGATGTAGTTGCTTCCGGCGCTCTCTACTTTTCTTCAGCGGCCAACTCGGGAAATTTGAACGACGGCACTTCCGGAACCTGGGAAGGCGATTTCGCGGACGGTGGAACCCTCAGCAATGTACCGGGCGGAAAGGTGCACGATTTCGATCCGACTGCGGCGGTTGCCCAGTATGACACGATCACGGGAAGCGGATTCCTGACGAACCTGCATTGGTCAGATCCGTTAGGTGCTTCAAACAACGACTACGATCTTTTTATTCTCACCGAGGATGGAACATTTGTAGTCGGTTCTTCAACAAACATACAGAACGGCACGCAGGATCCTTACGAGGCAGTCTTCTTTGCGCCGACAGGTTTCCGTGTGGTGATTTTACAAAAAACGGGAGCAGCTAATCGCTTTCTGCACCTGAGCACGAATCGCGGGAAGCTTGCTCTCAGCACTTCCGGCGAAACGCATGGACACAACGCAGCTTCGGGAGCCTATGGAGTTGCAGCCGTCTGCGCCGTTTGCGTTTACCCGAATGTTTTTGATTCCAGCAACCAGGTGGAGACGTTCAGCTCTGATGGTCCACGCCGGATCTTCTTTAATGGCGATGGCTCGTCGCTTACCCCCGGCAATGTTTCATCTACCGGTGGCTCTCTTCTGCAGAAGCCAGACATCACCGCGGCTGATGGCACCTCAGTTTCCGGGGCTGGTGGATTCCCAACTCTTTTCTATGGGACCTCTGCCTCCGCGCCGCACGCAGCGGCCATTGCGGCTCTCATAAAATCTGCGAATCCAGCGCTGACGCAGGCACAGATGAAAACGGCCCTCACCAGCACGGCGATCGACATTGAGGCACCTGGCACTGATCGCGATTCCGGTGCGGGCATAGTGATGCCCTTTGCAGCCTTACAATCGCTGGGACCGCCGGTGGTAGGCAAGGCTTTCCTCGATCTGCAAGCAGTTTCCAAAACTGAAACCTGCTGTAATGGCAACGGATTCATAGAGCCCGGTGAAACGGGCACAATCAGCGTTACCCTTAAAAACCTTGGGCTTCAGGACGCAACCTCGGGGACGGCAACGCTGACCACTGCGGCAAGTGGCGTGACTATTGTCAACGCAGTTTCAAACTACCCCACTCTAGCCGCGTCCACTGGCAGCGGTGCCAACCTCACGCCGTTCGCCATTTCATTAAGCGCAAGCCTGCCGCATAACCCCAGGGTTGAATTCACCTTGACCATTAACTACCTCGGCGGTTATCAGCCATCGCAATCGTTCAATTTCTCAATCCTGTTCGGCGTCGAGTTTATCGAGAATGGAAGCTTTGAGACGGGAGATTTTTCCGGCTGGAACGTTTCAACGGCTTCCACCGGCGGGGAGGGAACTCCTTTTAGATTCTGGTCAGTCAGTCGGGCTGGGGACGGCGGTTTCCTGGGTTACGGGATTCGTCCGGTGTCGCCGCAAGACGGCGCTTACGTTGCCTGGCACGGCTTCGGCGGCGGCGGACCTTTGGAATTTCGAATGTATCAGGATGTGCATCTTCCGGCGAACGCGGTGCTTAATCTCACCTGGAAAGATCGAGTGCAGTGGAATTTCTGTTGTGGAGCCACGCTGCCGAATTCCTATGACGTTCAGCTGCGCGATCCATCCACTAACGCCGTACTTACTACCCTCTACACTTTCTCTACCGGAGCCGCGCCTGGCTATCGCAGGGTTGGCTGGCAGAGTCACGGCTATGATCTATCAGCTTATGCGGGTCAAACTGTGCGCATCTTTTTTGTCCAAACCGTTGCCGAGTATTTTACCGGGCCGGGACAGGTTGAGCTTGACGCGATCAGTTTGTCTGACGGTCCAGTTCCTACCACGCCCACGCCAACCCCGGCCCCGCCAGGACTCTACGGAGGCACGAGAAATGGTGAGTTGTTAAGCCTTAACCTGACTACGGGCGCGGGCACCGAAATCGCAATTCTGCCAGGATTCGGCAGCACCGAGATTGAATTCAATAACACGACCCGCCGCGGCTACACGCAGTTTCCCGACGGAGTATTCGCGGGCCAGGAATTTGATCTGAACGATGGCGCGGAAATCGGAAACGCAAACTCCACCGGTGCGTCGTTCACGGGACTGGAATGGGTTGGCACGTCGCTTTACGGCACGATGGTTACACAACCTCGTGGGCCTTCACAGCTCCGAACACTTGATCCGACCACCGGTATTTCGACGCTGATCGGCTCGACCGGAATTAACAGTCCCATTGCCGGTCTTGCTTACGACGAAACCACTGCAACTATGTATGGCCTTACCGGCGGCGCCGGGGGCGGATCTTCGAATCTTGTTACGGTTAACTTAGCGACGGGCGCTGCAACTGTTATAGGTTCAGTTGGGTTCAACGGCGGCAGTCTTGAGTTTGGACCTGATGGAAACCTTTACGGCGGAAGCACGGGCTTTACAGGAAATCTATATCGAATCAACAAGGCGACCGGCGAGAACACGCTGGTCGGCCCTACCAGCTTCCTTAACATAACCGGGCTTGCGCTCGTCGCGCCGGCTGCACCCACGCCGACTCCAACCCCCACACCGCCAGTGACAAATACGGTGAAGTTCAACGCGAGCACGTCCAGCGTCACCGAGACTCTCGACGCTACCACCAAAATCGAGCTTACGGTTTCGCGCACTGGCGATACCTCGGGTGCTGCCAGTGTGAGCTACGCGACTTCGGACGGGTCGGCCAGCGAGCGATCTGATTATCTTGCGGCCATCGGCAGGTTGCGTTTCGCGCCCGGGGAGACATCGAAGACTATTACACTTTTCATTGTCGACGATCGCCTCGGTGAAGGCGCGGAGGCCTTCAACCTGACACTGAGTAACCCGATCGGTTGCGCTATCAGTTCGCCGACAGTGCTTGTAGTTACAATCTACAGCAACGAGGCCATTAACGGTGCGAATCCGGTTAAGGACGCCACCTTCAATTCCGACTTTTTCGTTCGCCAGCATTACCTGGATTTCTTTAACCGGGAACCCGACGCGGCTGGGCTCGCCTTCTGGAAGAATCAGATTGACGAATGCACCACGCAGTCATGTTTCGAAATCCGGCGGATCAATGTTTCGGCAGCCTTCTTCGTTTCTATTGAGTTTCAGGAGACAGGCTATCTCGTCTATAAGGCAAATCAGGCCGCGTTTGCTTCAGGCGAGTTTCTGAAGCTGCGAGACTTTCTGCTGGACACACAGGAGATCGGGCGGGGCGTCGTTATTGGTCAACCCGGTGCTGAGGCCTTGTTGGAAGCTAATAAGCAGCGGTTCTTTCTTGAGTTTGTTCAGCGGAGTGCTTTCCTGGCTCCGACGGCTTACCCAACCACGATGACCGCCGCTCAATTTGTAGACAAACTCAATGCGAATACCTTTGATCCGCGCGTTCCGGGCTCGACCGGGGCATTGACTCCCGTCCAGCGTGACAACCTGGTCGCGCAACTGACACCGGATCCTTCCTCAGCAACACTGCGAGCGCAGGTGCTGCGATCAATATCGGAGAATTCGCTCTTCCACGCGCGACAGTTCAACAAGGCCTTTGTCCTGATGCAATACTTCGGCTACTTACGACGTAATCCGAACGAGGCCCCGGAACCCTTTCTGGACTTCGCGGGATACAACTTCTGGCTTGGTAAGCTGAATCAGTTCAACGGCAACTTCGTCGAAGCGGAAATGGTTAAGGCGTTCATTATCTCAGGTGAATACCAACGAAGGTTTGGCCCCTAGTCGCGCGTCCCATGGGACTAACACCGCTCATCGCACCTGCCGTAGGCGCTGGGCAGCTCTATCGACTGAAAAAAGATCTCGTCGTAATTCGGGCCTTGCTTCTTAATTGAATGAATGCTCAAAACGACAGGGGTGTCATGGATATCCGCACAGAAATGCCGCTCGACCGGCGGTGGTCCGACTGGTCCGTGCTTGCGCTCATTCTCGGGATCAAGGTTCTGGTGCTGATTTTCGGCGTCGTCGTCTACACGGTCTGGGCTAACAAGGCGCCCGTTGGTTTCTACGGATGGATGGAAATCTGGAACCACTGGGACGGGCCGCACTACCTTGACATCGCGCGCGACGGCTACGTGACCCAGGGTGATCAGCGAAATTGGATTGTCTTCTACCCGCTCTACCCCTGGGCCATTCGTCTGTTCACGCTCGTCCTCCGCAATGCCTTGCTAAGCGCATTTGTCGTCTCCGCTCTGGCCTCAGTCGTCGCGGGTCTTCTCCTCAGCAGGCTTACAGAATTAGACTTCGACCGCGCAGTCTCGCGAAGCGCCGTTTGGTTCATGTTTATTTTTCCGACGAGTTACTTCTTCCACATCGGCTACACCGAAAGCCTTTTCCTCGCGCTCGCACTCGGCTCTTTCCTTGCGGCGCGAAGACGTGCATGGTGGCTCGCTGGGGTGGTAGGCGCACTCGCCTGTCTGACCCGCGTGAATGGCTTAGTGCTCATTCCCGCACTAGCCTGCGAAGCCTTCCTCCAATACCGCAACGACGGCCGGCGCCGACTGCGCGCGGAATGGCTGTGGATAGCGTTCATAGGCTCCGGATTTGCACTTCTATCTTCTCGTCAACTACCACGTTTTCGGCAACCCGCTCGCCTTTTTACAATTTCAGCACGATTGGTTTTTCAAGCTCCCCGCATGGCCGTGGGTTGGCATTGTCAAGGTTTGGACCTGGAAATGGGGGAATGCGAGGCAGTTGCATATTAATAGCACCCAGGAGTTCTTTTTCATCTTGCTAAGCCTTGCCTGCACGATCTGGTGTTGGCGGTCGCTACGCGGGTCGTACACCGTTTGGATGGCGCTAAACTGGCTGCTCTTTACGAGCACCTCGTGGGTGCAAAGCGTACCACGATATGTGTTAGGCATGTTTCCAATTTTCATTCTCTTCGCACGCTTCACCGCGGCGCGTCCCGTTTGGTTCGGCATCATTACCGTCTGGTCGCTTATGTTCATGTCGCTCTTTATCACTCTCTTGGTGCAAGGCGAATGGGCATTCTGAGATAGCGAGGAAGTCGCGCAAACAAAAGGCCGGACTCAAATTTGAATCCGGCCTTCCGTAGTAGTGAAAGCGACAGGCAGGAATGCCCATCTTACTATTTTAGAATCGGGCGAGGTACTCTCCAGAGACGATGAATGATCTAACCATCTGCGCCGCGTGAAAGTCGCCGCCGTGACTGTTCATTTTCTGCAGCCAGAAATCGTAGCCAGTATAGTCGCTATCGGGTCCCGTATTTGGATCGCGCCGCAGGTAGCCAATGTATTGCATCAGCACAAACGCTCTGTTTTTCTCGTTGGTGTCCAGGACTGAGTTTTCCGCAACACGTTTTACAGCCCGGCCACGGGCTGCCGTGTCCTCGGTATTTGGGGCCCCCGCGCCAAACTCGTCGACTGCTGCCTGCGTATCCGCTGCCGAAGGGGTGACACCAGCATTACTAAACAGGGCAGCAACGAATTGTGAGGGCGTCAGGCTGGTTGGGAAAGCAGAACTGAAACGCGCGCGCGATACGAAGTCCGTGGCAAAGGCCGCCTTGTTGGCAGCCAACACCGCTTCCCAACCAGTTTGCCCAACTATTACACCATGGCTTACCTGTAATGCGTCCGGCAGGAATTCGCTGCGGCGAACGATTGGCACCTTAAGCGAATGGGCTCCCTGCCAGGTTGACGTAGCATCAGCGTCGCCATATGCCACTTTGTACATGCGTTCGACAAGGTAGCCAGTCTCCAGAAATTCGATGGAAAGGAAGAACGCGCCTGAAGTGTTGTCGCGGCGAATTTGGATGCATTCCGAATTACCAGCGCAGGGATCAGGGATGGTCTGACTTATCCAGAAATCGAAACCACTCTGATCCGGAAAGCGGCTAAGGAAGTCAGTGTACTGCTGGTTAACGAAGAAATCGGAGTCGTTGATGGTAATTGGTGTGTTCGTCCCTGGTCGCAGACGAAGTGGCTTTACTTTGATGTTACCGTAATAAAGTTCGGACGGAAGATTGGGGATCTCAGTTACTATGTGCAGTGTCGGTGCTTGTCCCCAGACCGTCAGGGCCGCGAACGCGGTGATTAGTAAAGCTAACGCAAATTTCATCATATTGCTCCTGAATAACATACGCTCTAAGGGAATGACCTCTAAATGAGGGGTTCGTCTAAACCGAATACTTAGACGCACCGACAAGGGCTAAAGTTTAACTCCTGGCCTTAAGTGGCGTCAATGAAGGCTCTAATTTTGCTGTAACGCAAACTGTTAGTTTGCGCGGGCGTCGAACGCCGCTCAGCATCGCAAACTAACACTTTGCTTTACAAATTAGGACACGAGCCTCAAATTTCTAACTTGTATCGGCGATCCCCGGCGGCTGAGAGGTACAAACCAGCCCGCTGGGTTGCTTAAAAGGGCGAACGACACACCGGAAATGCGAATAGGACTTGATGGCCTGCCGCTGACAGCCGCCAAAACGGGCGTTGGCCACTATACCTATGAACTCGCCCGCGCGTTAGCGAGCGCCGAACCATCAGGCGAATTTGAGATTCTTTACCCATCCACTTACGCGACGGTTAGGCCTGATGCACCTAATTCGCCGCTGCTTCCTCCCAATTTAAAACTCAATCGGGTGAGAGTTGGGCCTATGGGAAGACACTGGTGGTCGGCAGGCTTGCCTCGTTACATCAGACGCAGCCACCTCGAACTGTTTCATGGCACGAATTACGACGTTCCCTTATGGCGGCGCTGTGCGACGGTGCTCACTATTCACGATCTATCTCAGCTGCTTCATTCTGAAACCCACGAAAAGCGCAGCATCAGCCGCGCGCGCCGGCGTCTGCCACTGATGTCACGCACCGCCGATGCGATCATAACGCCTACCGAAAGCGTGCGGGTCGACGTCTGCGAGCTTTTGAAGGTAAGCCCGGGCAAGGTCTTCGCAATTCCAGAAGCGGCGCGCGCTTGTTTTAAGCCAATGTCGTTTGCTGAAACTGCTGACGCCCGGCGCAGGTTGGGCATTGGAGACAATTTTTTGCTTACGGTAGGTACGCTCGAGCCGCGCAAGAATTTGTCGGTGCTGATAAGCGCTTTTGCGGAGTTGGCGCGGGAGAGACCCGAGAACGCCATCCAACTTGTTATCGCCGGCGGCCGTGGTTGGTTGAGCAGTCCGCTCTTGGAAGCAATCGAGAAGTCGCCGGTGCGGGATCGCATTGTTCTTACAGACTATCTTCACGATGACGATCTGCAAGCGCTTTACTCATCTTGCCGCGCTTTTGTTTACCCATCGATACACGAAGGCTTTGGCCTGCCGCCGTTGGAGGCGATGGCTTGTGGCGCGCCAGTGATTGCGAGTCGTATCCCGGCGCTTGAGGAAACGACTGGCGCCGCGGCCTTGCTCTTTGATCCCAAGAGCATCAGTGAACTAACAGGGAACATACTCGCGTTGATAGATAACGAAAACGCGCGGCGGGAATTGGCAGCGGCCGGGCAGCGACGGGCCGCGAAGTTTTCCTGGGACAGGACAGCGCAGCAGACACTGCAAGTTTACGCAGAGGCTGTGAGAAGATTCGCAGGGGTTCAAAGTTAATCCGTTGAAGACGATCTCAAGGATTCCTTACAGACTTTCGTCAGGGCGACTGAGCATACTCCTGTTCCTGCTGCTGTGGTTCGCTTATGGCGCAGCGATCAATTCCAGCAACTTACTGGATTTTGATCTACAACACGTTGGCGTGGAAGCCATGGTCGAGCGCGGCCATTTCTACCTTGAACACTCGATACCATCACAGCGGCAAAGCAAAGGCGACGTCTTCACGTACGAAGGTCACAACTACGCGGCGAAGCAACCCGGCCAATTCATGTTGGGGGCAGTCGTTTTCTACTTTTGTTGCGCAAGCTCGGTCTAAGTTATGCAAACAGTATCTGCTGACAGCCGCTCTGGTCACTTCTTTTTTCACCAGCTCACTCGTACTTGCTGCCTCCGCCGTAGCACTCTTTAGCATCGCGCGAGAATTGTCCACCGGCAGCCATGGTAGTTTGATCTTCTGGCCGCTCGCTGCGACGTTGAGTTACGCGTTAGCCAGCACTGCCTTCTCCTACTCCGGCATCGCGCACCACGACATACTAGCCACTGGCTACCTGGTAATTGCTTTTTACCTCATCCTGCAACTCAACCAGGGAGGAGCGAACAGCCGGATCTGCAATCTCCAAGCCGGCGGCGCGGGTGTGCTGTTGGGACTGACCATAACAACATCGATGTTGCCGTTCTTCATGGTAGTTCTTTTCCGTGCTCTACTTTTTCTCCTTGCGTCGCTGGCAGCTTCTGCCGATCTTCCTGGCAGGTCTTTTCGCCGGTCTGTTGCCACTCTTTGTCTACGACGCAATTAGCTTCGGCAATCCACTCCTGTTGCCGAATGTCGCTGGTTCAGGGGTATTCGCGGACACCTTTTTTCACTTCGATCCGAAGAACTTTGGTGACAAGCTCTACTTCTATGCGAGTTCAGTGGCTGCTTATGTGCCTGTCTTCGCGATTGGCCTGCTGGGGTTGTCGTATTATCCGCGCCAGTTAAAGCGCAGTCCGGAGTTTCTGACGCTGCTCGCTTTGATGGTTGCTCTGGCGGCCTTTGTCTTGAACATACAATCGGATGGTGATTGTCAGTTTGGCCCGCGCTATCTGCTTCCGGCCTAGGCATAGCCGGGTTTGGTTACCTCTCCACCGCTTCAGAACGCCGGCTGGCTGCTTTGGCCGCAATATTGGCGGGCGCTTTTTTGTCGTTCATCATCAATCTCGTGGGAGCTCTCCGCGGCGCCATGAATTGTCCTCCACGGTCAAAATGCTTTTTGGAACGACCTGGCCGCACTTCAAACTGGCGGCAAGCTGGTCTATCCGCTCGCACTATGGCTCCTACTACCATTGCTGGTCTGCACCACGCTCTTCTTACAAAACATCGCCGGGTGGCGAAGAGCGAAACACTCGCCCGCGTAGGCACCAATTGCGCGCCACCGTTCTCCGTCTCAGTCGCGTATACTGATCATAATTGATTGAGTTGCCAAACGTGGCACACTCAATCTTTCACGCGATAGAGGTAGATCGAGTTGCCAAAAACAGCTTCGGGCGTGCGGCCGCGGTAAGCTGCCAGGTAGTTGACGCGCTGCTCGTCGGAAACGAGTTTTCCATCCTGATCGGCTGGCACCGCAACCGTCGAACCGTTAAGGAAGCTGGCCCCGATCGCAACGTATCGGGTTTCGGGTATTACGCGGCCGGGTTTGGGAAAAATCTCGTAATAGTGAATGTCGTAAAGTCCCAGGCTACCCCAACCGCCAGAGACAGCCCCGCGCACCTCGTTCTCGCCATGGGCGTGAAGATACTCGGCGAGCGCACGGGCGTCGTCGCCCCATTCTACGTTTGAATCAGATAGATACCACCAATGCGGATGAGCAGAGGCGAGTTGATTCATGTAGGGAATGTAATCCGGGTAGGTTCGCAGCGCTTCAGCTGCCATCCCACCCAAACGAAACCACCAACGAGTGCAATGGCCAAAGATGACAGCGAGGTAAACGTTCAAGCTGAGCAACGCGATCGAGCAGCGCGCCGGCGGCGCTGAAGAGGAACGGGTAAGACAGGAAGAAAATGCCTGATGCCGATATTGATATGGCTGGTCATTGAGAGCACGCAAATAGATACTTATCGGGACTCAGCAAAGCCACAGCATGCGTGTGTCTCTTTTTTCGCAAGAGTCGCCAAAGCGTCCACGCGAGCGCCGCCAGTGTGATTACCAATAAAAGGGCACAGCGACGTCTTCAAGGCAAAAGCAACCGGGAAGTAATACCACCAACCCATCCGTGCCGTAATGTCCCAGCAACGATGCGGCGTGTCCGTCGCGATTGTGAAGCATTACGTTGTACTGGCCGAAGAGGGAGTAAGTAGGCACGACCCTTGAGAGCGACACGGAAGAATGTCATCCAGCGGTCGAATGCTTCGGGCGATCGTGCCTGCACCCACTGCACGTCACCGCGCACAATCGGCGGGCCCTGGAAACGGTAAGCCGCATTGATCATAAGTAAGACAAGAACCAACACCATTCCACCATGAAGTATCAGTCGTCTCCGCGTGAAGCCCAGACGCGGCGCAAAAACAATTCCTGCGAGTGCCAGGCATGCAAGTACCGGAATGAGCACAATCATGGAGAACTTTGTGAGCAGCGCCAGTCCGCTTACCAGCCCCAGCAGTAAAGCATTCCGCGTCGTCTTCGCTTGCCAATAAATCCGCAGCACAAAGTAAGAAGAGTAGGAAGGCAAAGGCGCCCGGTAGGTCGGTATGCACGACGGCGTCCGTGGCCGAGCACTGTCGGCTCAAGTGTGTATAAGGCAACGGCGAGCACCGCGGCGCGCGGCCCAAAGAGCGAGCAAGTAAAAGCGAAGATGAGAATGCCAAGCCCGGAGTAGCGCCAGGACGATCATCATCACCCGCGTTGAGAAGAGTATCGTCTCGAATTCCCGCCGGTTGGCTTGCCAGAAACGGTCCTCATAACTCCACGTTAAAGTACCGTAGACTCCCTGTTTTTCCTCTGCGGTCGGTGGTGACTCGTTAGGTTGAATAAGAAGTAAGGGCAACGCAGCCCACATTTTGATCAGAGGCGGATGTTCATTGTTCAGTTGGAAGTCTCCGCCGACCAGATGATAGTACCCGGCCGGAATGTGGACGATCTCGTCGTTGGTAATCCCTTTCCGCGAGCTGGCCGCCAGCATGTTTAAGGCCATCAAAGAGCAGCAGGCCGGCACAAATTGTTTGGCATCTATTGGTGCGAAAAAAGCGCCTGAACGCTTCCGGGAGCCAGCTGTCCGAAGTACCTTCAAGAGCCTCAAGCTCTCCGCTTTTGGTGGGTTCTTCCATTCAACTTCGCCAGCAGGTAACGAGCGTAAAGAGGTTTGTAGATCCGCGAAGCATCGGCATTGTCATTAACGCCGCAGGCGCATGCGGATTACTCCGAGGATGGCTTCGGCAATAATGCCCCAGTCCATCTTTGATCGTCCCAGGCGACGCTCGACAAAGATTATTGGGACTTCAGCAATTCTGAATTTCTTCTGATAAGTCCGGTAGGACATTTCGACCTGAAACAGGTAACCGCCGGAAAAGATCTTTTCCAGATCGATCGCCTCCAGCGTTTCTCGCCGCCAACATTTGAATCCGCTGGTTGCATCAGTCAGCGGCATGCGCGTAACGGAGCGAACGTAGCCTGACGCCGCGCGGCTGAGAATCAGTCGCTTTAAATCCCAGTTGACCACTCTATGCCCTGAACGTACCGGGAGCCGATAACGAGATCATTCTCGCGGATCTTTTCGAAAAAGACTGGCAGGTAGCTCGGATCGTGAGAAAAGTCCGCGTCCATCTGCACTACCACGTCGTAATCACGCGCGAGCGCAAATCTGAAGCCGGCAACATAAGCCCGCCCTAGTCCATCTTTGCGCGGCCGGTGGAGCACAAAAACCTTCTCGGGTTGTTCACTGCTCAGTTCGTCGGCCAGCTTCCCCGTGCCGTCAGGTGACTCGTCGTCCACAATCACGACGTCAACCGTTGGTGCATGCTGCTGAATACTTTCGATAATGGCCCGGAGATTTTCGTGCTCGTTGTAGGTCGGCAAGACTATGAGGCAACGCATCTCAGGTCCGACACCTTCGCGGCCACGAAGTGGCCGTTCACTGGCAGTTGCTTGAAATGTCGCTGGCAGCAGCGCCGGATCGTGCCCATGTTCAGCATCTTTGTCGAAGAAGATCGCTTTTGAGGTCGGCGCGTATCATCGCACACGAAAGATGTAAATGGAATTACCGATATGCTTCGGGGGTGCGGTGCCGGTACTCATCGAAGTAGTTGATGCGTTGCTTTTCAGTCTCGCGACCACTGCCGGGCGGACCGGGTGGAACGGTGGACCCATTCAGGAAGCTGGCGCCGATCGCGACGTATTTGATCTCAGGCTGTGCTGTTCCCGGAGCTGCCAAAGCGTCGACGTATTCTATGCCGTAGCGGCCCAGTGGCCACGCCCCCAAAAAGGCCGACTGAACTTTGGTCTCGCCGCGCTCGTGGAGGTACGATGCCAGGTCGGGCATGCAGTCACCCCATTCAACGTTCGAGTCGGATAAATACCACCAGTGAGGTCGCGCAGATGCGAGTTGGTTCATGTAGGGAATGTAGTTGGGATAGGTCCTGATTGCTTCGATGGCACACCACCCCAGCACCACCGAGACGATCGTAACTCCTAACACCTTACGGGTCTGCGAATGGGAGAGCTGATCCAACAGCGCACCGGAAATGATAAAGAGGAATGAGTAAGCAGGGAGGTAGAGGCGCACGCCGATATTGATGGTGCTTGCCATTGCCAGGGCGGTGAACATAGCGAACGGAACGAGAACGTAGAGAGGACGCCAGTCGTGATGTTTTAGCGTCCGCCAAAGTCCCCAGCCGATTCCTGCGACCGACGTTAGGAGAAACGGTATGGTCGTCTTCAATGCAAAGGCAGCGGGGAAGTAATACCACCAGCCGAAGTTTCCCTGCCGGCCAAAAATTGAACCCGCGTGTCCCACCGTGCTGTGCCAGATCTGCCAGTAAGTCCCTAACAAAAAATCCGTAGGCACGAGATATCGTCCGAGGTGTGCTGCCTTCAAGGCCAGAGCGGCATGAGTAGGGAACGAAGTAACTATCCAATTGTTGTCAGGATCGATGAACGCGCGATGGTCGAAAAAATAACCCGCATTGATGACTAATAGAGAGATCTCTACGATTGCGGCGGCATGTGCCAGCGCTTGCTTCCGACTCAGTTTCAGTCGCGCGGGGAAAACCAACAACGCAACGATGCCGACGATTGCGATTGGCGCCACCGCCACCATCGAGAACTTCATTAGCGGAGCCAGGCCCATTGCACCGACCCAGCAATAGGGCGCGTCGTAATGAAGGTAGGGAGACATACTCGTAGAACGCGTAAGCCAACAGCAGGAGGGCGAAGCCGAAGTCATATCGGTGTGGACAAGTGGTCCGTGAGCCAGCACGGTCGGCTCGAGCGTGAACAGCGCTAGCGCAAACACGCCTGCGGTTTCACTGAACAGCCGCCGCGCGAACAGAAAAATCACCGTGCCGAATAATACGGTGAAGGCGATCATTGGTATCCGTGTCCAGAATGAAATCGTCTGGAAGGAAGTGTCGTTGGGGGTCCAAAATCGCTCACTAACCGCGGTAGCAAACTCGTCATTGTGAGGAATCTTTTCCCTTTCAGACTCTGGCACCTCGCCTGGCTGGATGAGTAGCAAAGGCAAAGCTCCGATCATCATCGGCAGCGGCGGGTGCTGATTGAGGAATTGGAAGTCGCCGACAACGAGGTGGTAATATCCGGCAGGTATATGAACCAATTCGTCAGTGGTGATGCTTTTGCGCGAAATCGCTGCCAACATCTGTGCGCTCATGACCGCGAGCAAGCCAACACATAATCAACCCGCGCCCGCCGCGCCTTGGCCGACAACCGCCAGTCTTTGCCAGCGCGTCGATGCGGCTTCGCAACCATAACGACCCCTCGCCTCAGGAGTAGCCTCTTGATTCAATGACTCGTCCAAATAATCCTCATCTGGAGGATAAGAACTGACTCTCTGGCGGCGCTCGCGGTTTCGCTACTGCCGCTCATTTATTTTTTTCCGGCGACGCGCGGGAATCTCATTATCTCGCCAGACGACGGCGTAATTTTTAACATACCCATGCGGGTTGTCGTCGCTAATCTGATCGGTTCCGGCTACGTGCCGCTTTGGAACCCTTACATGTTCAGCGGCATGCCGCTCTTTGGCGCGGCGCAGGCAGGCGTACTGTTTCCGCTGAACTGGTTTTACCTCATTTTCAGCTCTCCTGTCGCGACCAACCTGATGATGCTCTCTACCTACATGGTGGCGGCATTGGGCGCTTACCTCTATGCGCGAAGAAGCGGCGCCAGCATCGCCGGAGCAGCCGCGACCAGTCTGGTCTGGCAGTGGAGCGCATTCATGGTTGCGAAGGTGGGCCAAACGAATGTTGTCCAGACGGCGGCGTTGCTTCCCTGGGTACTCTGGGCAGTCGACCGTTATGGGATGACAGGAAAACGAAGTCACGGTGTAGTGCTCGCCTTACTGGTGGCGCGTACAGATATTCGCCGGGCATCAACAAACTTTCGCATATTCCTTTCTGTTGGCGGCCGCCTACGCCATCGTGATGGCGCGAACCTCGGCTCGCCAGGAGCGCCGATCCTATTTGCGGGCTCTGGTTTTATTATCAACCGGAGTAATCCTGGCTGCGGTGCAGATTCTGCCTACCGTCGAGCTCTTGCGCAACAGCCTGCGCGCAACTGCGTCTTATGATTTCTTCAGTTCATTTTCGATGCCGCCGCGGTTCGTGCTGACTCTCTTCGCGCCTTTCGTGATGGGTGGCGGCGATGGACACCTGTTTCGCGCGCCCTACATTGGCCCCGCCTTTGTCGGTGAATACATCGCCTACGTTGGCGCAGCAACCATCATGTTGGCGTTGGTGGCCCTGCTACTCAAACCGGACACGCGAACGAAATTCTGGGCCGTCCTCGCTGTAGTCTGTCTGGCTCTGGCCATCGGACGTTTCCTTCCGCTTAATATCTATAAACTTGTTTACTACATCCCTGTCCTCAATCTCTTCCGCGTTCCCGCCCGTCACTTAATGGAAGTGGAATTTGCGCTTGCCGTACTTGCAGGCAGAGGCTTAACGGCGATTGCGGCACGGTCGCAATCGGAGCGAGCGAAAGTTTTGCGCGTAGTGGCTGCGGCCGGCGGATTAGTTTTTTTGTTTACGTGTCTAACGGTAAGTTGGTGGCGGCCAGCCGGGTTTCGACTCGGCAGATTGGCGCCGGTAACCATTCTGCGTGCGCCGGAACTTTTCATCCCGATCCTGATTGCCGGCATTAGCGCAGTTGCACTTTGGTTCTTCGCACGCAATGTCGAACGCCGTCACGGTCGGGCTCTGACTGTTTTGTTCGCAATCGTGATTCTTGACCTTTGCCTGTGGGGGCAGGCGAGCGGCTGGCGTCAATCGCCGACGCGTGTCCACCCACTTTGGAGCGAGCCTGAATCCGTTCGCTTGTTGCGTAATCTGCAGCACGAACGCGGAGATACGCCCAACAGAATTCTGACTGACGTGCAACCGTTCTTTATTAACACCGGTCGCGACGAAGTTGAAAAATTCAAGCTCGGTGAATTCATGTTGTCGCTGCAGCCGGACACTTACGTGATGCATGGTGTCGAGAACGCGGCGGGCTACGATGGCTTTGGGCTAACACGCTACAGCAAGCTGGCTGACGATATGAAGCTCTGGGGTGAATTGACTGAGCCCGGCCGGAGTGTGCGCGGACCGGGCCGCGAGTTTGACATCCTGAACGTGCGCTACCTTCTGAAGCAGAGTCCACAGGGTGAAGCAAGGCGACGAGCAGCGGAACACTCGCCCGCGGCAGCCGCAGACCCGTCAAATAATGCGCCGTCATTAATAGATTTAGGTGGGCTTCCTTTTGGGAAAGAAGAGTTGGGTGCGCCGTCGCTGATAAATCAGGAACGTCTGGTCTTCACCATGCCGCCGGTGGAAGCAGACAGCATCGCGCTGATAACGAGTCTCGCCTGGGCGACGGAAGTGGCGGACGGCGAAGTCGTCGGGTACGTGCGCTTGCGGGCCGAGGACGGAAAACGATTTGAGTTTCAACTGCGTGCCGGCGAACACACCTCGGAATGGTCACATGAACGACCTGATCTAAAAACTAAAATTCGTCACCGTCTCGCACCAGTAGCCACGAGTTCTCCGGTAGTAGATCCCTCGGGAAACTTTGAGAGTCATACTTTCGTGGCTCAGTTTAAGTTTCCTGAAATGATTCGGGTGACCGGTGGAGAAATTGAAGTCGCCGGGATCAAGAATGCGCCCCGGCTGACGCTTGATGTTAAGCGAGTTTCGCTGCTCAAAAATGGCGTGGCGGAACCGTTGCGCGGCGAATGGGTCGAGAAACTTCCGGCGCGCGAAGGGGATCCGACAAATGTGGCCGACGCTGCGTCGATTGGTAGCGGGCGCTGGCGTCTGGCGGCCGAAACTGAGTATCTGCAAATCTACGAGAACTCTCATGCGCTTCCGCGCGCGTGGCTTGCAATCGAGGAGGTTGTTGCGTCGGAACAAGATGAGCTGGCGATCATTCACAGCCGGAAAACTTCCGAGCGGTAAGGCGTGGGATCCGCTTCAGACAGTGCTCGTAGAGACGCCGACCTCGAGCGTCTTTGGCGCGAGCATGGTCCGGGGCAGCGCGGACGTAATCGCGGCATGAGCCGAATCGAGTGGAAATAAGAACTACACTCCGTGGCGCCTGCGATACTGGTGTTGAGCGAGAACCATTACCCAGGCTGGCGCGCCTATGTTGATGGAAAATCAGTTGATGTAATTCGCGTAAACTACAACCTGCGAGGCGTGGCGGTTCCGGCGGGGAACCATTTGGTGGAGTTTGTCTACCGGCCTAAGTCAGTGCTGGCGGGATTGGCAGTTTCTTTGTTAACGCTTTTGTCGCTATTGTTCTGGTGGTCCAGGGCCCGCCGACGAGACTTTCAAGCGATTTTCTGGGACCGCGGGCGTCCCGCCCGCAAACGATGCACCGCCACGCGTTGATTCGCTTTTTAAGCACTGCTCGCGCTGACGCGCTCGTTTGCGGGCGGGACGCCCGCGGTCCCAGAAAATCGCTTGAGCGAGATGACGGATTCATGAGTGAGACGACCAAAAAAGATTTGGTGTTCGAGACGCCGCGTTTTGTCGATCGGCTGGAAGACTGCTTCTTCTATCACGCGATGGAACTGCCGGGATACGGACTGGTTCCGGCCCACTGGGATCTGCGCGGGCGGTTTGATGACTATGTTGGCGGCGTAGATCTGGCGGGCAAGTCAGTGTTGGACGTAGGCGCGGCCACCGGCTTCCTGAGTTTCGAAGCTGAGAAGCGAGGAGCGTCGCGCGTAGTCTCGTTTGATATGAGCGACGCGAGTCAGCAATCGTTCCTTCCTTTCAAGGACAAACTTTATTATCGCGACCCTGAGCGCTGGGCCAAACAGTATGGTGCGGAAATCGAGCAATGGAAAAATGCTTACTGGCTTTGTCACCGGCTGCTGAATTCGAAGGCGGAGGTCTATTACGGCAACGTCTATGATCTCCCGGAACAGCTCGGCCAGTTTGACATCGCGATCGTTGGCTCAGTGCTCGAGCACCTTAGCGATCAGATCTCGGCGCTCGCTTCTATCGCGAAGCATACAAAAGAAACTATCGTCGTCGTCTCACCCCTGTTGCAAACTGACGAGCGAATCGCCAGATTCGAGGCGCTGGCGAGTAATCCTGACGCCGACTTCACCTGGTGGACCTACTCGCTTGGCGTCTATCGCGAAGTGTTTGGGATGCTTGGTTTCAGTATCGCCAGGGTGAGTCAGGCAAAGTATTACTACATGTACGGCGACAGGTTTGAGGAAAGATCAACTGTAGTCGCTGTCCGCGACTGAGCGGGGGCAAGCCCGCCTTCCCGACCTTAGAGACTTCTCGCTTGTTCCGCTAATCAAGGTTGAAAGCCTCTAATTCAATTTCAAACACTCAACTGTAATAGGCTCGAGGTGAGGAAGGCGGGCTTGCCCCCGCTCCTCGGCTGCACAGTCAGTCTGCCTTTTCAATTACCTCAACTTTGAACACGAGTGGTTGCGACCCTCTTTCTTCAAACCAGCAAACCTGCTGATCCACCAGATCGATCTTGACGGTGTAAGTTCCCGGAACTGGTGGCACCGCACAGGGCAGCGTCATAGACACATACTGCCCGGGAGCGATTGATTGTGGCAGCATGGGATGGCCGTGAACCTCGCTCACCATCTCACCTCTCTCGTCAAAAACTCTGACTCCGGGCATTACTATTCCAGCACGCAGCGTCTGGCCGCTGAGCCACAGCGTGTCTCCGGTGTTTCTTATCGTTATCGCGGCGCTAATTTTTTCACCGGGTTCTACGCGCTGCGCCAGCGGCCCGGTAAGTTTGAAGTCAGCACGGAGTGATGCCCGGCTTCCTGCTGTCAGGAACGCTAGACGCCGGTGCGTCAGCAGCAACCTTCACACAGGTCAGGTAATGGTAATCGGTCGCGACAGTTCTTAAAGGCAAGCGGTCGTCTTCCAACATCTCGCGCTCGAATAGCCCGTTGACGCTCACGTAGTCACCAACTACCGCCAGTCCATGCTCATCCAGCAAAGCCCGCAGGTAGTCGCCACTAAAAGGCGATTCGAGCGTTCCATATTGGCGCATCACATCCTGCAACTCATCTTCGGTCGCCGAACCTGCGGATGGCTTGTGACCTTCCAGAATGAAAAGCAATCCACCTACGTCTAACATTTCAGCCAGGTGACGAAAGACTTTGCGCTCGTCTTCAAAGTGATGAAGCGAGTCGTAACAGATAACCGCGTCAAACTTTTCCGGCAGCGGCGCCGACTCGATGTCCTGCGTTAAGAAAACGGCAGCGTAACGCCGTCTCATGATCCACGTCATAAGGAACGCGCTCAACACGATCGCGCGACATTGCGATGAGCTCGTCGCTAATGTCTATTCCCGTCACGTCGTATCCGAGACGCGCGAAGTACTCGCTCAGCCAGCCGGAACCGCAACCGACGTCGAGAATCCTGGCGCCGGGTGGCAGCGCCAGCGCGGCGGCCATGTTCGCGAAATCTGTGAAGTGGCGATGGGTCTCCGCGTCCATACCGTCGCCAAGGTGTTTGTCGGGCTTGTTGGCGAGATTATAGAAAGGCTTGGTGCGCAGATAATGACTGCGCTCGGCATCGAGCAGTTGTGGATACTCGAGCGCCGCGCGTTTGTAGTCGATGCCTTCGAGTTTTGGTAACCGGCCGGGCGATTCCGTAGCTATCTTCGAACTTGCAGGCTGACCGTTGCCGTCGCGAAACCTCACCGCAGAGTGACTCGCTGTTTGTTTCGGACTGCCTGGCAAAGTTGATTTTGGCATCCGCTCGTCACCCCGATGCGTCGGGGTTCTGTAATTCGCAGCCGGTGCGAGCACTGCAACTTCCCGAGCGACGCCGCGCAAAATCGTTTCATGGTTTCCACGAATGCCGAGCGCAGTTAATTCGTTGGCCAGACCATTGAGAAAATGTTTGCGTGGGCGGAGGGTGATAACCTGGCGGATGAAATCAAGATAACGGGCGGCGCCGGTTTCGATACCGTGGTTCTCAGTTATGTAACGTCGCGCGTTCGCGCCAATGCGTTCGCGCAAAGGAGCGTCCTCGATGAGCCGGCGAAGATAGGCCTCGAGCAGGGCATCGGCATTTTTGTCATGGTCGATTTTTACAATCGCGTCGCCAGGTAGTTCGGCAAAAGCACCGACGTTAAAGACGATTGTCGGAACGCCGGCGGCCATGAGGCGACAGAGACTGGCCGAAGTTTCGCCTACGGTGCGCTCGCGCAGATTGAGCGCGATGTCGGTTGCGGCGATCCAACGCTCAAACTCTTCCAGCCGCAAGTGCCCGGTGATCGTTACCCGTTCATCCATGTCGTACTGGCGCACCAGCGCGCGCACGTCAAAAAACGCGTTGGGCTCGCCGACTAACGTGTAGTGAAAATTGTGATCTCCTTTAAGAGACGAAAGTGTTCGCAGGGCCTGTTCAATTCCTTTGCCCGGCGTGATGAGACCGAAGTTGGCAATTTGCGTGACGCTTGAGTTCCCGTTTGGTTCATTTGCATGACGTGCCGGCAGCGGTTTAGTCGGCATGTTGATGTGGGCAACCGGTACAGACGGGACCGACTTCGCGAAACGTGCACGGCAAAACTCCGAATGAACGACAATCCCTTCGGCAGCGCCGGCGAGACGACAGTTCAGCGGAAACTCCAACGGTAGAGCTGCCTGCGGCGGCGTGCTCCCGCGTTCCAGCGCCTCTGCTGCTTCACGCGTGGCATGTCTGCCATGACAGGCGAAGATTTCTTCCAGGTAAATCTCGATGCGGTTGCGCTCCTGCGCCAACCCAAGGAAAAAATCCTGCAAAGCGAAATCGTGGAAAACGACAATACCCGGATGGGCGCGCGCGACCTCAAGCATGCCAGCGTGATAACGATGATCGTTTCCCATGTGGTAGACAATCGCATCGTAGTCGCCGAGCGTTTTGAGAACTGAGGGGTTGCGTCGATAGTCGAGCCAGGTAAACCGATCGTGTATCTCAGGATTGGAGGGTTCAAAGCCGTCGACGAATAGGGTGATGTCGGCGTCCGCCGCGAGATAAGGCAGTAGCTCTTCGCTGTAGTCGGAAATCCCTGAGGGCTGCGGATTGAGCGGGCTGAAATAAGCGAGTCTCATCGGAACAAGTAGTCAGTAGCCGGTAGTCAGTAGACAGTAGTTAGTCGTTAGTAGTCAGTTAAACCGGTTCAGTTGGTTGTGACTATTGTGTGGTAGTTTTGTTGACAACACAATTCGAGACATTAATTTCCAATCGCTTGCTCCAATTGATCAGGCGCTTGGCGGATCAACGGAATCAAGATTTAAGTGAGCAATTGAACCCTCAACAATGGTCAGACAAAATCAGAACTGGGAGCGATAGCGACCAGCCAAAAGCGCAACTAAGGAAGAACTGCAACCTAAGCCGTTCCAACTCCAACTTTTGAAGTGAATTCTTTGGCTGGTCGCTATCGCTCCCAGTTCTGATTTTGCGCGGGCCCCGCTGAATGTCTGTCTGTCGGTCGGGGGCCTAGTTTCCGCGCTCTTCCGCTTTCTTTCGCCCTAACCTATCATGTGCACGTTTCCGGGGCGCGAGTACTTCGGGCCTGTTTTACTGGGAACCTCAGGAGAGCACATGGCCGAAGACCTGCCCTCGCGAGAAATCCTCAAACAACTTCTGGATCGAATCGAGCTCCTGGAGCGCGTGCTGGGAGCAACAACCGCACGCCTGCACGCCATCGAGAAGCATCTGGGGATCGTTAACCAGCAACAACCGCTCAATAAGCCTCTCGCGCACGAGAGCCACCAGACACATCCCGCGACACCTCAAATCAAAACGGAAGACTTGAATGCTTCGTCGCCAACGCAACCGCCAACCCCACCACCAGTCCAACCGATACCAGTCGTGCCACCGCCGCCCGAGCCTCCAGTGCATACCTGGTCGAAGGCCGAGCCGCCTGAAACCCGCGCGACTCATCCTTGGATGAACGAGCCATCTGCTCAGCCTCCCTACTCAGTTAGAAAAGCAGTCGCTCCGTTTGGCCTGGATCTGCTGGTTGAGAAATCGGCGGCAACGGATGAAGCAGCGCGCGCGGGAGCGGCCCATGAACCGAAGCGCCGCGATCTGGAATCGACCATTGGCGGTAGTTGGTTCAACTGGATAGGCATCATCGCTGTTACGTTTGGCGTCGCCTTCTTCCTTAAGTTTGCTTTCGACAAACAGTGGATTGGCCCCAGCGCTCGCATCAGCCTCTCTGCGATCGTTGGCATTTCGTTGCTGTATGTCGGCGAGCGACTGCGTGGGCGCGGTCTCAAGTCATATGCCTACATTCTTTCGGGGGGCGGCCTGCTCATCCTTTATCTATCCGACTACGCCGCATACAACTTCTATCACCTTATCGGACAAGTGTTGGCCTTCCTGTTGATGGCTGCGGTGACGACGATAGCTGTATTGTTGTCGGTGCGTCTGAACGCCTTACCAGTGGCCATCCTGGGACTCGTCGGCGGATTCTTGACACCGATTTTGCTCTCGACCGGCGTTGACAACGAAATCGGGTTGTTTCTGTACGTTGCGCTGCTCGATGCCGGCGTACTCGCGGTGGCCTATTTCAAGCGCTGGCGCAGCCTCGACTTCCTTTCGTTCGCCGGGACGGTGGCGATCACGATTGGCTGGGCGTTCAAGTTTTACGAACATGAGAAGGTTTGGACGACTCTCGTCTTCCTCAGCGTTTTCTTCCTGCTCTATTCGCTGCTCGCTATTTTCCACAACGTGCTACCAAAACGTCCGACACGTTGGTTCGACGTGGCCCTCGCGATCGCAAACGCCACTTTCTACTTCGGCTTCAGCTACCTGATGCTTATAGAGGCGGGCTTTGACCAGGCGACGCCCGCCACCCAGGCACTTTTGGTCTCGGTTTTCTTCACACAACTTTTCTACATGACCTGGCGCTGGAGTCCGGACGATCGTTTTCTCAGGTACAGCTATGTGGGTGCAGCGGCGACGTTCCTCACTATGGCTGTAGCGATCCAGTTGGAGCTCCACTGGGTGACGATTGCGTGGGCAGTCGAGGCGTTCATGCTGGCGTGGGTGGGTTTGCGCTCCGGCGAAAAAGCCGCACGTCACGCCGCGATCGCAGTTTTCTGTGCCGCCGTCTGCCACTGGTTCTTCTTCGACATGCCGCAGTTCGCCCTCGGCGCTGATCCTTCATTCATCCCGCTACTCAACCGCCGCGCGCTTTCAGGCGCTGTGCTTGTCAGCGCGATAGCCGGCGCTGCCTGGCTTTACAGACGCGCAGGCGAATTCGACGAGAACGAGCGCGAGTTGGTCAGGACCTTCTTCTTACTCACCGGTAACGCTGTGGCGCTAACCCTTTTGACGCTCGACATGAACGACTTCTTCACGGCGCGTCTAACGCAAAGTAGCGCCTCGCCGGCGAGCTTGCGCGGTCCAATCGAGAACGCCAGGCAGTTCTCGATCTCCATGTTGTGGATGCTTTATGCGGTGACGATGCTGGCGCTGGGTGTACTGCGGCGCTCTGTGTTGTTGCGCGGAGCGGGGCTGTTTTTGCTGCTGATCGCAATCGGCAAAGTTGTCGCCCTCGACTCAGCTTTCTACGCGGCGTGGTGGCATCTGCCCGTCTTCAACCTGACCTTCATGGTCTATGCACTGCTCGTGGCAGTGCTCGCTTTCGCGGCATGGTTGTACGGAAGGACGCCGGACGCCCACCCGGTCGAACAGCCGTGGATCCGTCCAGTGATCATCGTTGCCGCAAATGTGCTGGCACTGGCGGCGCTAAGCCTTGAAGTACTGGGATACTATGACCGCTTGCTGACAAGCTGGACGCAGACGGGGTTGAATACAGAGGTCTACAGAGAGTTTCAGGAAGGTAGGATCTTTACGCTCGCGTTGGTTTGGATCCTTTACGCGACAGGTGCGTTCCTGGTTGGTGCCTGGCGCAACTCGCGCGCGTGGCGTTGGGGTGGACTGGGGCTTCTGGCGTTTACCACTCCATTGGTTCTCGCAAACCTGATTTACTACGACGCAGCCTGGCACACATTGATCTTTAATCGGACGTTCGCCATATTCGCGGTGTTCGTTGCGGCCCTTTGGCTTATAACGCGAACTTACGCGCGTTCAGGTGAAGCCTTTGCGGAGGCGTTGGCGGTGCGCCGGGTCGCAATTAGTCGCCGCCAACGTCCTGGCCATCGTGGCGTTGAGTGCGCAGGCCGCGGGCTACTATGAGGCGAAGATCGCCCAGGAACTGCAACACTCCGGCGTGGAGTTCTGGCCGGACGACTTTCCAGCACCTTTGCGCAATCTGGCGCTGGCGAAGCAACTTTCACTATCGGTGGTGTGGGGACTGTATGCGAGCGGTCTGCTCATTGCCGGGCAGGTGCGTCGGCTGGTTCTGTTGCGAGTGATGGGGCTGGCGCTACTCTCATTGACAATCCTCAAGGCGTTCTTCTGGGACTTGTCCTCGCTCGACCGCGTCTATCGGATCATCTCATTCATTATGCTGGGAGCAATCCTGCTCGTCGTTTCCTACTTCTACCAGCGAAAGAATCAGCGAGCCGAAGAGCAGGACTCAGGACTCAGGACTCAGGAGTCAGAAGGCAGTGGCCAGTGATCAGTGGCCAGTGGTCAGTAGCAGTCAAGAGTCAGAATTCAGGAGTCAGAGCTGTTTCAACTACTGATCACTGGCCACCGGCCACTGATCACTATCTTCTGAACTCCTGAGTCCTCTTCTTCACGAGAGCGCCAGCGTAAAGTGTGCCGCAAACAAGACGCTCATCAAGGCAAGCAAAACCAGAAAGACCGTGCGAATCACCTGATCAAACTTTGGCCGGCGCCCTGCGATCGCGAGCGTAATGTAGACCGGGAAAACGACCATCGCGTAGCGCGCCTGCGACTGCAGCAGGGCTGACGAAAGCGCCACCAGCACCGCCAGGAGCGTGTAGGTAGCCAGCGCATATTGACGTCGCTTCAGCAAGACGAAGCCACTAGCAAGCGCGATCGCCACCGCCGAAAAATTCAACAATCGGAAATCCCAATGCGCCGCGACTTCGGCCGGGTGGCCCAGATAGTCGAGCAGGGGCGAGAAGAAGAAGCCCGCTTTTCGGCCCCAGGCAGCCATCGCGCCTTTGAACGCCAAAGCGTTGCCGGTGATGACGTGAAGATAAATCATGAACGACAAAAGGCCGGCGGGGACCAACAGCAGCGCCAGACCGTCTTTGCGCCACGTGCGAATGGATCCGAGCGGTCGATACATTTCCCAATAAAGAACCGCCAGCGCCGGTAACAACAGCACGCCGGTCGTGCGAGTGGCTGAAGCAAGCGCGCCAAACAATCCGGCGAGCAACCAGCGTTCGCTCTTAGCGAAGAAAAAGCTCGCGATCGTCAACATGAGAAAAAGTGACTCTGGTAAGGGTAAAGAAAAAAAATAGCTGGTCGGAAAGACTGCAAGATAAAACAACGATCGATCGGCGTCGTCAGCGCTGAATCCAAAGAGCAACGCAACACGGTGCAACAGGAAAAGTGCCAGCAGGAAGCAAATGTGCGAGAGCGCGATGCCAGTTATTACAAATTCACCTGTGACGAAAGCCGCGAGACGCAGCAATAACGGGAACAATGGGAAGAATGCCCAATTGCGCGGCACGTCAGCATTGAACGGCATGTGCTCGTAGCCGTGCTCTGCGATCCCGATATACCAGTTTACGTCCGCGGTGAGAACCTCCTGACGGAGAACGCGCGCGATAGGGGCTTTGTCGAGCGAGACATAAGCGTCGTAGTGGCCAGGGAACGAGTCAGGCGCCGTCTTCAGCAAACCGATCAGAACGAAGATGACCAGGACTATTAAGCGCGAGAGCGTAAACGCAAACAGCGCAGCGCGCACACTGCCATCGCGGGCCAGGCGGCGAATCGTTTCGGAAACGTGGAGTTGTTTCATTTGGAAGAGCGACTATATACCAAGGTAGGCCGGCGTTAACACTTTGGAGTGCGGTGACCTGTCACCGCTTTGCTCGGCCGCGACCTGTCGCAGCCAAGGTGGAGATTGAGTGTAGTCCAACACTGCGGCGTCAAGCCGCCGCGGACCAAAGCGGTGACAGGTCACCGCACTCCAAAAATGACCGCGCTCCAAACTCCTCGGTAGTTATGATAAAGTCGCACGCCCACTGGAAATTAGTCGCTAAAGACCGCTGTTGGAGATGCTGAGGAAGATGCTCATTTCCGTAATCGTCCCCTGCTACAACGAAGAACAGGTCATCGTCGAGACCAACCGCCAACTCGTTGCCACGCTGGCGGCGCTGGATGATCTCGACTTCGAGATCGTCTACGTTGACGACGGCAGCAGCGACAAGACTGTTGACGTGCTGCGAGCAATTCAAAGCGCCGACGAACGCACGCGCGTGGTGCGGTTGGCCCGCAACTTCGGCCACCAGCTCGCCGTTAGCGCGGGGCTCGAACACGCCGCCGGCGACGCAGTTGTCATCATCGACGCCGATCTGCAGGATCCTCCCGAAGTCATTCCTGAGATGGTGGCCCGCTGGCGCGATGGTTATCACGTAGTTTACGGCATGCGTACGGACCGACCCGGCGAAACGGCATTCAAGCTCTGGACGGCAAAACTTTTCTACCGTTTTATTAACCGCCTTTCGAAAGTGCAGATACCAATCGACGTCGGTGACTTTCGCCTGCTCGACCGCCGCGTGGTTGACGTGTTGCTTTCAATGCCGGAGCGCGATCGTTTTCTGCGTGGCATGGTGAGCTGGATCGGTTTCCGCCAGGTGGCGGTGATGTATCGCCGGGCACAGCGGCGCGCCGGTGAGAGCAAGTATCCATTGTTCAAGATGCTGCAGTTTGCGGCTGACGGTGTGCTTTCATTTTCCCTAACGCCTCTCCGCCTGGCGTTGTGGGTGGGCTTTCTCTCGATCGGAATGGCCTTCGCCGGGATTCTATACGCGCTGATCATTCGTCTCTATACGAACGACTGGGTGCGCGGTTGGACTTCGATTTTCACTGCCGTGCTCTTCATCGGTGGCGCGCAGTTAGTAACTCTGGGGATCATCGGCGAGTACATCGGCCGCATTTATGCTGAGGTGAAGCGAAGACCACTGTACGTGATCGAGGAACGACTAGGCTTCGATAAGGCAGCGACTGAGCTGGCGGAGCCACAGCAGCGGGGGCAAGCCCTTCCAAACTCGTGAGACACTCCAGCGGCCAGGTAGCTCTGACCTTGAAATCCCTTCATGACGAATCAGCCACTCACATCTAGTCAGCTCGATATCGGGAAGGCGGGCTTGCCTCCGCTCCAATGGCTCCGCCGGCTCGCGCGCGAGGTTTCGATCTTCTTCGCATTTTTCCTCTTCACCTCAATCGTGACCTGGCCTTACGTGACGCAGCTGCGCGACGGTGTAGTAGATCCGGGCGATCCCTATCTCAGCTCGTGGATTCTTTGGTGGGACTATCATCAGACGTTTACCGATCCACTCAATCTTTTTCATTCGAACCTGTTTTATCCGCTGCGCTACACACTTGCCTTCAGCGAGCACTCCTACGGCATTTCGCTCCCGTTCTTCCCGCTTTTCGCGCTCGGCGCCCGGCCGCTGACAGTTTACTCCGTGGCGATGTTCTTCGGTTTCATTACCTGCGGTTACGGTGCTTTCCGCTTGGCGCGCACGTTGATGGGATCAAACGGCGCCGCGTGGGTCGCAGGGATCATTTTTGCTTTCGTGCCGTTTCGCTTTGGTCTGATGTCGCAGGTGGCTTACCTCTGGTCAATGTGGATCCCGCTCCTCCTCGAAGCGTTAGTGTTGTTTGCGCGTAAGCGCACCAAAAAGCGCGCGGTATGGCTGGGCGTGACATTTTTCATGTCAGGGCTGACGACGATTTCCTGGTTCACGCTGTCACTCATCCCGTTTGTGGTTTCGGCTGCTATTCTTTTGACGCGTTACGACATCTGGCGTAACCGGGAATTCTGGCGGCGAGGGGCGGCAGCTTTGGGCCTTGCCTCGCTCGGGTTGTTGCCCTTCATGGCGCCCTACTACATCGCATCGAAGCTCTATAATTTCCGACGAAGCATTGAAGAGGTGAAGGCATTTTCTGCCTGGCCCAGCCACTGGCTGGCGGCTGATGCTCGAAACAGGTTGTGGCGCGGAATGGGAGACAGCTTGCCGGACAGCCGGTTCCGGTTGTTTCCCGGATTACTTCCGATATTGCTTTCGCTGGCGGCCCTTCTCCTCGGGCGGCCCGGGGAAAAGCGGCTCCCATTTTCTGAGACGTCGTTGTCAACCAAGCGTTGGATCGCGCGACTAGATGTATTTGTCGTCGTGACCTTCGCGGTGTCGATCTTGACCATCGGCTATGACAACAGCGACGCTTTCGGCGGATTTTTCAACTGGATCAGATCCGAACGCGCGCTGGCCGTCCTAATCGTTGCAGCGATGGCACGACTGTGTATCGCTTATCCACCGTTTCTACGGCGCGGCGAGAACGCAAATCTGATCGAAACGTTGCGTTCCCCGCGACGCAGCGATGCTTTTTGGCTTGGCCTGGTTTGGACGATCATAGGTTTCTGTTACTCGCTGGGATGGAACTTTTTCTTCTACCGCATTCTGTACGACGTACTGCCACTCTTCAGGAGCATGCGCGTTGCTGCGCGGGGAGCGATGATCGCTTACCTGGGTTTGGCAATCCTGGCCGGCCTGGGCGCCAAACTACTAACTGAAATGTTCGCTCAGAATAAACGACGTTTGAGCGAGGCCGGAGTGTTTGCGATGATTGCCGTCATGCTCCTGTTCGAACTCAACGCAGCTCCCTTGAAGCTCATGCACGGCGACGTCTATCCGGATGGCGTTACTCTGCGGTTGAAGGAGACATCGATGCGCGGAGGTGTCGTGGTTCTGCCAGCAGGCGAACACGTGAACCATCGTCATGTGCTTCGTTCAGCGGATCACATGAAGCCGCTAATTGTGGGCATCTCCGGTTTTGGGTCGCCTTACGAAGACAGAATCGAATCGGCAATCGCCTCCGGTCCCATTCCGGCAAACTTCATGGACTTCCTTGAAGGAGTGCCAACGTCGTACGTGGTAGTTGAGAACAACCTGATTGAGCCCCAGCGACAGATCGACTATGAAACTTTTCTCGCGAGCGCCGTTCTCGCCGGAAGACTGCGCTTCATAAACCGCTTTGACGGCCGCGACGATCTCTACGCCGTCATAAAAAACGAGCCTCAAGCCAGGGCGGAAGCGCCACTGCCTTTCAGCCTTCAAACCAGGGAATGGCGCGAACTGGTCAATGAAGATCCGGTTAACTTACTCGGCCAATATCGATCGTGGAGTCAGGCTGTCTATCGCTTCTATCTCGCTTCTTATGGTCAAATGCCGCGCTACGCCGAGTTTCTGACTGATGTTGAGATGATTGGCCGAAACGTGATGGCCGCTTCCTTCGAGGGACCGGCAAAACTTAAAGCCAACCTGCAGGAGTTTGCGCGTAGCTGGGTTGAGCGACCGAAGTTTGCCGCCGAGTACAAGAAGCTTACGAACGAAGCATTTATTGACTTATTAATCAGCCGGGCGGGAATCGCTCTCGAAGCCGACGAACGTGCCGGCTTGGTCGATAAACTAACTAAAGGCGAGATGACGCGCGCTGACGTGTTGTTAGCCGTGGTGAACAACCGTAAGTTTGTTGAGAAGGAAGAGAATCGTTCGCTTGTGTTGCTTCACTACTTCGGATATCTACATCGGAACCCTGACGACGCTCCAGACAAGGACCTGTCAGGCTTCAACTTTTGGGTTAGAGAAGTGGATGTGTCAGGTGATCCGGGCAGACTCGCGCGCGGCTTCATGGCGTCAGGCGAGAATAAGACCGGGAAGAAGTGATGAGTGGCTGTACACAAACATGGGAAATCCGCAATCCAGAAATCGAGTAACGCTTTCAGAGCTGTTTATTTTCTGTAGGCTTGCTCAAAAACCGGTAGCATTTCGATTTATTGTGGAAAGCAGTGAGCAACTAATCTGCGTATGAATGACACCGAATCAAACAATGAATGGCGAGACAGCCAGGGATACCCGGCCTGCCTGTCCGTCGTTGTGCCTGTCTATAACGAAGAGGGGACCCTGGAAGAAGTTGTGCGCAAGTTATTGCAGGTGCCCTGTCTTCTCGAAATCATTATTGTAGACGACTGCTCGACTGACGGGAGTGGACAACGGGCGCGCCAGTTAGCCGAGAAGCATGGCCAGGTCAGTGTCGTTCGCCACGAGCGTAACGCCGGCAAGACCGCTGCTCTCAAAACCGGCTTTGCACTCACCAGCGGCGAAATAGTGATCGTGCAAGACTCTGATCTCGAATACGATCCGTCGGAGATTTACGGAGTCATTCGTCCGATTCTTGAAGGCCACGCCGATGTGGTATTTGGTTCCCGCTTCCTGGTGCGCAGGGCGGCGAGAGTGCTCTATTTCTATCACTATGTCGCTAACAAGTTTTTGACGGGATTTTCCAACGTGCTGACCAACCTCAACATGACTGACGTGGAGACGGGTTACAAAGCGTTTCGTGGCGAAATCATTCGTAAGATGATCATTGTTTCGAGTGGCTTCGGATTTGAAGTGGAAGTTACTGCAAAGGTGGCAAAGTTGAAGGTGGCAATTTACGAGGTTCCGATCAGTTACTACGGACGAACTTACAACGAAGGCAAGAAGATTGGTTTAAAAGACGGTTTGCTTGCGCTCTGGCTCGTGATTCGCTTCAACCTCTTTTGTAGCCTGCGCTCGTCATTCCACCAATTACCGGAATTGCCGGCCAAACCAAACCGCGCGCCTACTGCGGCGCTTGGCTCACTAGAGCGCCACTTAGGTCGTTGACCTTAACCCGCAATGTTGCGCGCCTTCGTGCGTCTCGCGGGACGCCCGCGGTCCCAGCCAAGCGCTGAGTGGTCAGTTCTCAGTTGCTTAGAGCCATTCGCGAGCCTTGGTCTTCGAGGACGAAAGAACTAATGACAATCTCATGCGAGAATGGATTCACTTACACGGGCAGAGAGCTCGAAGCGATGTCCGAAGCGTCCAACTATCATCGTTGGATTCTGCAAATCTTCGCACCTTACCTTGGCCGACATTTGGTGGAAGTTGGCGCCGGGCTCGGTTCATTCTCTGAACTAATCGTAAGTCACCATGCTTGTGAGACACTTTCCCTCCTCGAGCCTTCCGGTGAGATGTATCAGCAACTGGATGTCCGCGCGCGCCGCATGCCGACGATGCCGCGCGTTCAGGTTTATCACGCCGGCTTTCCTGAGGCGGCGCCACTGATCACTGCTCGTGATTCCCCAGACTCTATTATCTACGTCAATGTTTTGGAGCACATTGAGGACGATAAGGCCGAACTCGAAGCAGTGTATCGAGTTCTTTCCGACCACGGCCGCGTCTTCTTATTTGTGCCCGCGCTTGCATGGCTGTATGGCGCCTTCGATGAAAGGGTGGGTCACCTGCGACGTTACGCGAAAGACGAACTGGAAGAGAAACTACGATGCGCGGGGTTCCAGATAATTGTCTCTGCCTACTTCGATCTCGTCGGAGTGGCTCCCTGGTGGATCAAGTATCGGCTGCTCAAGTCAGCTACGCTGGAGCCAGCTGGAGTCAAGTTCTATGATCGGTTCATCGTTCCCGGCGGCGCGCCGCCTTGAGTCTGTGATTAAACCGCCCATCGGTAAGAACGTGATAATTGTCGCTGAGAAACCTTAAGGCGAGCCTCACCTGGATTGTTCATTTCTGCCGATAGACCTGAAACTGCCCGCGACCGAGAATCACTTCGCAGTTTGTGCAAGGTAACTCGTGGCCGATGACAATTGCGCCCGGCGGAGGCGCTTCGTCGCGCGAGAGTCGCTGGAAGTTACTTATGCTCACGCCCTTTAGCGTTGCATACCAGTAGGCGTAGACATAAGCGGCGGGAGTTTTGTCGAACAGATAAATCGGCCGTTGCGGTTGCCGGAGCGCCGTCGAGAGCAACTCCGGATAATAGCTGTCAAAGGCGTCAACGCGAGGTAAGGCGTTGTGGAAACGCCAGTGAAAAACCGCGCCCTGTAGCAGTGTGATCAGAAATAGTGTTGCCAGCGCTACGCGCCGTTGGTTTTGTCGCTGCGGCCCTTGCTCAAGGCAAAACTCGATTGCCGGAACCGTCAATACAATTAAGAAGCAGGGCAAGGCGATGAGACGAAGGGTGTGGAAGTAATCGAGAGTAAGCGCCGAAGGGATAGGCGACACCGCGAGGCCATAGATAATGAAGCGCCACCAGGCATCTCTCCGGTAGCGCCACAACACCACGATTAGCCCCAGAGCCGACAAGGCGACCGCGCCGACAAGCAGGCTTCCCATACCTGGCAAGTGGTGGCGCGGTTCAGGGTCTCCGTACATGAGCCACCTTCTTGGACTGAAGTTTTCGACGTAGTTTTGCGCGAAGCGAGTGGCGATCTGAGTGCGCGTATCTCCCGGCTTAACGAAGGTCACAAACTTGTAGCGCTCGCTGAGCGCGCCGCGATGTCGCAACGTAAAGACAGCAAGCGGCAAGAGAGTGAGACCGAAAACGACCCAGGTGAGCACCACCATCCGCCACCGTGGCCGCGTGAAAAAGAATGCCAGACCAATGGCGAGGAGCACCGCCAGCAATCGTCCAACCGAGTAGGTGTAAACCATCAACCCGAGCAGCGCGCCGAGACCGGCAGCGCTTGGCCATGACCATTGCGCGCGTTTGGCTGCATGCTGGAGCAGGAGCAGAAACAATGCCAGGATGGCCGGCAGCAGCGCCACTTCAAAAACCAGACGGCTTACTTCAAAGAGCCAGGGAGTGAGCGCGGCAATGAGAAACACCATCAACCCCACAGCGCGCCGGCGGGCCAGCTGGGCGGCAAGTATCCCGAATAGCGCGGCCGCAAGTAGTCCTGCGGTTGCACTCAGCAATCGCGCGACTAAAACGCTGGGGCCGGTTAACCAGAAAACGGCCGCCAGGACGTAGATGTAAAAGGGACTTTTGTACTCACCAAAGGCGCGAAAGTAGAGCGGGAACTTGTATCCATATTCGTCCCTGCCGGTTTGCGCGATCGTATAAGCGTTGTAGGCAATTGAAGCTTCATCAACGAAAAAGCCGACCGGATTTTTTGGGACGTCGTAAAAATAGACGACCGCTACCAGCGAAACAGGAAGCGCAAGCAGAAGGACGAAAGAAAATTTTCCATTTGTCATTGGTGGATTCAATTTCTGAATTGTCACTGATGTTGAACCACAAACGGTAGCGATGATGCAGCGCCAATATGGATCGTCCGAATCCACAGTCACGCACATAGCATCCGCTTGCAGCGTTCGCGGCTCTGAATGAGCGCGCTCTGATTGATCGCATCGCCACGCTCATCGTTGAGCTCAAATTGGTTGCACTTGCAATTGAAACAATGTCAAATGACAAATGGAAAATTTTCTCGTCCTACTGCCGCTGACTGCCTCCTGCTTCCCGATCACGGCGGACCAAATCGCCGGCGGTACTCGCTTGACGTAATGAAAGCTTTTACCATATCGGCATTGACGAAGTTGCCGTTAAATTGATTGAGCTTGTTTAGCCAGAAATTGTAGCCGGCGAGATTGTTGTCAGGTGGATCGTCCGGATTTCTTCGAAGATATCCGAAGTATTCCATTAGCACGAAGGCATTGTTGAGTTGCGCTTGTCTGAAGTCACCATCTTCGATAATCAAACGTAATGCTTCTGCGCGATTGATCAGTCCGGCGTTTAGCGCCTCAACCAGCACGTCACGCTGGAATCTAAGAGGCCCGATTTGGCCGCGAATCTCGCCGTCCGGACTGTTCTGGGTATGAACATCCAAATATAGCCGGCCGTTTCTCATGTCTAATCCCTGTTGCGCGGTAAAGGTGACAGTGAAGTCCCTGAAATCTCCGTTAGGCAGTGTGACCAGCGCCGGAGCATTCGCACCCGCCAGAGCAGGGCCGTGCAGATGTGCCGCCGTCTGTGTGCTGCTGAGATTCTTCAAGGAGAGAGAGAAGTCTACGGTGTCTATCGATGAGAGACTAATACGTGAGATTGCGACTCCAGTAGCCGGCGAGGGGTTAGGCGGCACTACTTGTGCGCCGTCAAGGCGCGTAATCATAAGCCTGCCAGTTGAGGTGCTGATTCCACCGTTGGCCAGCAGTGAAAGGACATAATTGTCATTGGAGAGTCCGCCGTATGTCGCCACAAACTCCGGACGCGTGATGAACTCATCGAAGAAAGCCTTGATATTACTCTCGAGTTGCGCGTTCGCCCCCGGAGCGCCAAAAACGTAGTCTTTCTGCAGTGCCTGAACGTCGCGCATGAATGAGCCATAGCGTGGCAAAGCGCCGGTCGCTGCCCGCTCGGTTAGATAAGCAAGCATGCCTGTCTTTTGAAACTCTATCGAAAGGAAGAAGGCGGCCGAGACGTTTATTCTCTTCAGCTCGATACACTGCTGATCGTTTCCGCACGAAAGAATCTGATTCGTCCAAAAGTTGAAACCGTCTGCGTCAGGCTCGCGGTTGAGAAAATCAAAGTATTGCTGACGAACGAAAAACTGCGTGTCGTCGATGATGTTGGGTGGTTGACGCGGCGTGTCAAACTCGTCGTCCATTATGAACAGGCTGGCGACGTTTGGAGTGATTAATGCCGCGCCGGTGGAATTACTCAAGACCAGTTCAAGCTGAGTGCTGGTGCCGGCGGCGATCGAGTTGTTATCCACAATCAGCACCCGGAAAGTTTTGCTCGTATCGCCTGGATTGAAGATGAGCTTGCCGAGCGCAATTTCATATTGGGATTTTTGCGAAGCACTGCCATCGACGGTGGCGTAGTTCACTGTCGCGCTACCGGAAGTGTCGCCGCTGCGCGTCACCGTTATGTCTATATGGCCGGCGTTTTCAGTTGTGTGGTATTCCGCATTACTAAACTTGATCGTCGAGGGGAACAAGTCTGGCGCCGGCTTGAGAGAGCCGAACAATCCATGCCCCTCACTAAGCGATTGGTCGTTGTAGCCGCTGCAAAAGTAGAGAGTGTTTGGATCACCGCCGTTTGTGCCGTTGCCGAAGACCAGACCGCGCAACCCTTTGATCTCGAGGAGAGCTCCGCCTTCGTTAACCATGTATCCAAGCAGCGCGCCGGTAGCCGGATTGAAGGCGTGGATACTCGAGCCGTGTATTCCCAGCGTGCGAGAATTCCCGATCAGCAGCAGATTGCTAAACGTGCCGAAGCTCGCTGGCGCGATAACCATCCCCCAGGGATCGACGAGCGGACCGTTGTTAATCGCGAAAGCCGCATCGCGTACGCCGTTGGTATCAAACTTTCGCACGAAGCCGGTATCGAGGTTGAGACTGTTTTGAAAGATTGCATAACTGACGTACAACGCGCCGCCCAGATTTTGAATATTGTAAGGATGAAAATTTGCCGGGATGGTGGCGTCGGTGAAATTGCCGGACACTGAAGTGGGGTTGAAATTTTTGTCGAAGACGTCAATCTTTCCGTTAGTGAAGTCAGCGACATAGAGAAGATTTCCCGAGGCGTTGTTACCGATTGTGAGTCCCGTATAGCTGTGTCCCGACATGAACTTCACTACCTCTGCTACCGCACCAAAGCCTGGTTGCCAGGCGTTAATGCCGCCATTTAGTGTGGCGAAAATAAACTGCGCCGGCGCCGGTTGAATTGCCGGGCGCTGAACGATGAAATCATTCGTAGTGTTCGCGACGACGGCCGTTGGCAGCGACGGTGCCGGGAGTAGAGTTGGAACATTCAGAATGGCGACCGAAGGCAATAACGAATTGCGCACCAGGGGACTGCCGGAGACATCGCCTTGGTAAAGTGTCGCTTTATCAGTCTGGTTGTTGGCGACCCAGAACGGGCTGCCGCCGTTCAACGCCACGCCCCAGGGATTCTTAAGCAAACGATCTTCGATCAGCGCAACGCCGGGCAGATCAGAAACGAGGTTGGACTGTCGGTAAGTGCCGGTGGGGATCGCGACCTTAGGTTCTTGCAGTTTGTCTGTTTCAGTCGTGGCAGGCACGCGGGCAAATGATATCGGAAGAACACTTGAAAAAGTTGTCCCAAGCAGCAAGGCCGTGACGAATGCAGCGACTGAAAAACTACGGAAAGCCTGTGTGAGTGGGAGCGGGTATTTCATTTTTACCTTCCTTGATAAGACGGGTTCAGCGGCATTCTAAACCTTTCTATGTTGAGGCCGCCAATTCTCATCGACTTCCGGTCAAGTGATTCGCTGGGACCGCGGGCGTCCCGCCCGCAGTGAGCGCGAAGCACGAAAATGGATTTAGGAGAAAAACTGCGCGCCCTTGGCGCGTTTGCGGGCGGGACGCCCGCGGTCCCAGCAAGTCACTTGACCAGTCCCCGGCAAATCACTTGAAAGGGGGAACGAGAGTTTAGCCGGCGCCATTGATGAGGCTTTCTACGACGTGTTGCCATGAGAGGTTCATGGCCTTTAGTTTTTCCAGTCCGCGCGCGCCCATCGCCTGAGCTTGCGCACGGTCGGCGTAAAGCGAGTCCAGCGATTCGGCGAGCGCGCGTGGCTCCGGGTCAACAATCAAACCCTCGCGCTGCTGCTCGATGAATTCCCTGGCGCCGCCACCGTCACTCGCCACCACAACAGGTTTACCTGAAAGCATGCCTTCAAGCGTCACGTATCCGTAGTCTTCGTCGAAGGGCAAATAACAAACGCCAAGCGCGTTCGCATAGAGCTCAATTATTTCTGACTCCGTTACAAAGCCGCGCAGGCAAACTCGATCAGCAACGCCAAACTTCTTCACCAAAGATTCGTAGCGCTTCGAATCGCCCGAGCCGCCAGCAAGGATTATCTTCACAGGCGTACGTAGATACTGCGCAGCTTCAATCAATAACTCCTGGCGCTTCTGCGGCTCCATGCGGCTGGGATAAAAAACGTAATCACCCTGATCGCCGCTTCGCAAACTCTGCGCGCGTGGCGGCGGGTGATAGAGCGGCTGACTTTCAATTCCGTTGAAACGACGAAGCCGGTCGGCAACGGTTTTCGAATTTGCGAAAACTTTCTTCGCGTCCGGTATCAGGCGATTGTCTGCCTGACGAATCCATTCGCGCACTTGTGCCCCATCCGGATAGGTCGAGAGATCGTCGAAGGGGGTGTCCCAAAGATTATAGGCCGCGCGGTACTGGTGCATGATCCACAGCACCTTGCGCTCATGTGCCACCAGGTAAGCCGGAAACTTCATTCCGATCACGAGATCGACCGGTTTCCCGTTTGCTTCGCTGAGGTCCAGGAGGCGCCAGGCCAGCGCACTACGCATAATTTCGCCAGGCGGATACCACTTGAAAGGCAACGCTACAACCTCGGCCTTGTAGCCGGCCTGAATCAAAGCGACGCGCAGCCCTTCGACGTGCGATTCCGCTCCGCCAGTTGTGAAGGGGACTTGAGTGGTGCAGATGAGAACGTTGCGGATCATCAGTGGTCAGTGATCAGTGGTCAGTAATCAGTGGTCAGTGATCAGTGGCCAGTGGCCAGTGATAGTGGGTAGTGGGCAGTGTCCAGTGGCTGTCTGAAGGCGACGGACCTGACCCTGACCTTTTATCACTGGCCACTGGCCACTGATCACTGGCCACTTCTTACTGCCCACTCACTGTGACGTTGCACACCGCGATAGACAACTCGCGGTCGTCGCGTGTTTCGTCAGCTGTCGGACGCGGCTGCCAGGTGTGGTCTGCACGCATCTCCAATTCAAACTCACCGCTGGCGTCGGCGGTTAGCGCTTTAGGTACTAGCACCCGCAGCTCCAGCCAGCCGTAACGCCAGACTGAAAACGCACAGAGTTTGACGCCGTTAAGCAGCAGCTCGATTCCAAGTGGATGAGTGACAATATCCGGCATGTGCGTAGTAATGTCCATACGCATTTCAGCCAGACCAGGAGCGCGGAAGTTTACGCGACCGCGCGCGCCCATCCAGCGGGCAATCGGAGGCAGCATGTTTGGTTCATACCAGCCGTCGTCGAACCGCGCCTCATTACTTCGATCCAGGCAAACGAAACGTTCCTGATTGTCCGGCGACGAAAAGAGGGCGCGGCGGTCTCGATGTTCGTTATAGAAAGGACCGAGCGGCGCATCTGAGGCCTTGAGAAAAACATAGAGGCCACTCTTTGGCAGATGGATGCCGAGATCAGAAACTTTGGCAAATACATAGCCCATTGCCAGGTCGAAAGCGCGTCGTTCCTTAAACGAAAGCCCGCGCAGGTAAGCCAGAAAATCATCTTCAAATCCGATGCCATACTGATCAGCCTGCTTAAGAAACTCTGCGCTGCTGAGGCACAACGCGTAACGCGGTTCCCAGGCAACGTGTGGGAAAAACTTCAGGAACCTGGCGGCGTGTTCCTGTTCTTCTGCGAGACCGACATGGCCATCAATTTCAATAAAGCGACGCAGCTCTTCCGCATTCATTTCGTCGTAACTCTTCTGCGCCGAATGGTCGGTACACTCGATGCCATGAAGAGTCACGCCGCCGGGCCGCAGCACGCGCTTAACTTCGGCGAGGACGGCATTTTTCTCCTCCGCTTCAATGTGGCCCAACACGTCGAGACTGACTACATAGTCAAAGCTGGCATCGGCGAAAGGCAAGCTGGAGAGGTTGGTGCTGAAAGTTGCGTCATAACCGTTGCGCCGGGCGGCTAACGTGCACTCATCAGATAAATCAACACCGGTGAGGGTCACACCCTTACGCTTCAGCAAAGCGAGCATGCCGGCGCCGCAGCCAAGTTCGAGCACTTCCGATCCGGCCCGCACGTTGTCGTAAACCCACATCGTGCGCGCGAAACGAATGTCGAAACGGTCGAGGGCCTTGAAGTAACGCGGATCAAGTACCTCATCGGAAACGAATTTGGTGCGGTAAAACTCGGCGACATCGGTTATACCGGCTCGCTCGTATAAGTTATTCTTCGGCATAAGGGAAGTAATGAGTGATGAGTGATGAGTAATGAGTATGAGTGCTGAATAACGGTCAGGAGTTCCTCACTCATAACTCATCACTCATGACTCATCACTTTTTATCCGTCTCCAATTGATTAACGCGGCGCTGTAATTCTTCCAACAATGCTTCAGTCTTGCGGCGGGCTCGATCCTGGAGTACCTCGGCTTCGCTGGTCTCAAGCGCCAGTTGTTTGAAGCAAACGCGCTGTTCGTCCTGAAGCCGCTCGTCCCGTTCGCGCAGTTCGTTCAACAAGGCTGCTACTTGATTTCGTTGCGTATCGCGTTCGGCTTCAAGGTCTCGGCGCAGCTCGGTTAGTTGAGTGGCCTGGTATTGATCGAGTTCCGTTTGCCGGGCAGTCGCTTCCGCAATCTGCGCGCGCAGTTTTCTTAGTTCCTGTTCGTGGGCCGATAGAACCGTACGCAGGTCGCGCAACGCGTGATGGACGGAAGCATTGAAATTCACCTGTTCCCAGGTATACCAGTGTGTCGCGCGCTTCAGGTGTCGCTTCAACCAAAGTTCTACTCGGGCGATAAACCCGCTGCGATTGCTAAGGAGCGGCGGCAGGCGATCCCAGGCGCGTGCTGTTGTTGTCAGGTACGACTCGATCAGTGCCAGATTTTGCGCGGTCAGAGTTTCGTGGTTGTTAGTTTGTTGAAGCGTTTCAGCATCCCGCGCTCCCTTGCCGCCGTTCGTCGGCTCTGAGCGAGTCACGCCACTTACCTTGCCGGTTCGCTCTTCAGAAATGACGCGCTCGCGGATTTCGCGCAGAATGCTTTCAACTTCAGTTTCAGCCATAACTCACACTCTGGAAGCGGGTCCGGCGGTGACGTGTTCGCGCTCTTGTTTTGCTGCGTCAGGCTTGCGGTGGCGCGCCGTCGCGCGTGCGTTCAGATTTGCGACTCCCTCAGTCAAACTCAGACTTGTTACTCTAAGAAAGAGCGCCGCATCCAGCCAGTCATAGGCCTGTCCTTCGCGACTGTGGACTGCCAATGAGATCGTATACTGATTGACACCAAGCCAGCAGTCAAAGTTGAAACTTACCTCGATTACTTCGCCAGCAGGGACGGCGCCAAATTCTATTTGTTGCTCCTTCGTGTTTGTCCCATAAGCATGTATGCCATGCGAGTTGCGCAGGAGAAAACCAATCACCGGATCGTCTACAGCTTGATTAAAACGCACCACCACGCGCAATGTCAGCGGCTCACCGCTTTCTACAATCTCGACGCGCGCTTGAGCTGCGTCAGTGAGTTCAGCGCCAAGAATTTCGGCGCTGCCGTCGCCATGCCGGTAAGCGTAGCTAAGACTTGCAAGAGCTTCATCAGGCTCAGTTTTCACTAGCGAACTAACGGCGCCTGATTCAGCGTCGTAAGCTTGCTCTCGTTCCATGATGATCTTTTGATAAAGGTTGAGGACATCAACGGGCTTGCCATCGGCGATGACGCTGCCGGCTCGCAACAGAATGGCGCGGGAGCACAAGGCGCGGACCGCCCCGGCATCATGAGAAACAAACAGCACCGTGGCCCCACGCTCGTGAAGTTCATTAATCCGGCGCAGGCAGCGGTGCTGAAAAACTGCGTCACCGACCGCGAGTGCTTCGTCGATGATCAGAATGTCAGGTTCAACACTGGCGGCGATCGCAAAGGCCAGCCGGACATACATACCGCTCGAATAAGTTTTGACAGGCTGATAAAGAAACGGGCCGATCTCGGCAAAGCGCTCGATGGCGGGGAAGAGGGCGTCGGTTTCACGGCGGCTTAGTCCCAGCAGCCCGGCATTCATGTAGACATTTTCCACGCCGGTAAACTCCGGATCGAAACCAGCGCCAAGCTCCAACAATGCTGCGATACGTCCTTCATGCCGAACGTCGCCGTGAGTCGGCGCCAGCGTTCCCGAAATGATTTGCAAAAGTGTTGACTTGCCGCAGCCGTTTGGTCCAACTATGCCAACGGTTGTTCCGGCCTCGATTTCGAAATCAACATCGCGGAGGGCCCAGAACTCCTGGTGGCGGCGCAGCAATCCGCGCGTGAGTGATTCCTTAAGGCGATCGCCAGGGCGCTCGTAGATTCGATACTGCTTGGAAACCTTTTCCACTCGCAGGGCTACGGTCATGCGCTGAATGTAGCATAAGGCGGCAGGCAAAAGGCAGAAGGCAGAAGGCGGAAGGCAAAAGGCAGAAACCAGAAGGCAGTAGACAGAACGCTGCAACGGGCTTAGCGTTATCTGCCTACTGCCTACTGCCTACTGCCTACTGCCTACTGCCTACTGCCTACTGCCTACTGCCTACTGCCCCTTGGCTTCACGGACCAAAGCGTTGCCGGTACTCGCCCGAACTGATGAAGGCCTTCACCATCTCGGCATTAACGAAGTTGCCGTTGAACTCGTTAAGTTTCTTGAGCCAGAAGTTGAATCCAGACACGTCCGGATCGCGCCGCAGATAGCCGGCGTATTCCATGAACACGAATGCGTTGTTGAATTCGCGGTCCTTCAAAAACGCGTACTCGGCCACCTTGCGCAGAACGCCAGCGCGGGTATCCGTCATAGCATCCAGGCCTGTGATCAGTGAATCGCGGAAGCCTTGCATCTCCGGGAAGTTGCCGCGGATCTCACCGCCGGCAAATTGAGTTGTGTGAAAATTGATGTAAGCGTGACCGCTCTTAAGGTTCGACAACTGGGCGGCGAAGGTTGTGCCATTACCCTCAGGCGGATCCCACTTACCACTGATTGTTCCGCCAACGTTGCCTACTCCGGTAAACGGCGTATTCACGACATCATTGGGATTGTTGTCGTTTAACGGGGCGCCAAAGAAGCCCCAGACGACTGGACCATTAACTCCCGGAGCCACACTGGGACCGGCGTGGATGTGGGCATTGGTCAGGTTGTCGTTCGTGTCTGCTGATTGGGAGCCAGTGAAGTCGATGTTATTGACAGTCGCAGTAAATGTCATCTGTGTCTGTGCCGTGTTCATGTTGAAGGTTGCCGTCCCGAAAGACGCCGGCCGGCGAGCACCTCCGGTCAAGGTTGGATTGGCAGGCGGATTCTCCTGCCCGTTAGTTAGCTTCACAACGAAATTACTCGGTGACAGTCCCGCCGTAGCCAGCAGGTTATCTACATACTGGGCGTTGGTTAGAGTCGATGGATACTTATCGACAAATTCCGGCCGCGTAACGAAGTCATTGAAATACGCCACTGTGTTCGCTTCAAGCTGCGCGTCTGCCCCCGGCGCCCCGACGATGTAGTCCTTCCCCAGCGCCTGCGTGTCGCGCTCAAACGTCCCATAGAAAACGGGCACCGATGCCCCAAGTGTCGGTGGTAAGTTGCCGAAGGCGGCCCGGTGCGTCAAATATGCTTCCAGGCCAGTCTTCTGGAATTCGATAGACAGGAAGAATGCGGCGCTAACGTTAATGCGTCTGATTTCACGGCAAGCAGCATCCGTACCGCACGACTCGATCTGGTCTACCCAGAAAGCGAAACCAGATGCATCGGGTTCGCGGTTAAGAAAGTCGAGGTAGTGTTGACGCACGAAGAAGCCAGAGACATCAATCGGGTTGATTGTAGGCACTACTGCCTGAGGCTCGCCATAAATGAAGTCGTCCATGACTACGACATCGGTACCCGGCGGCGAGTCAGTGGGTCCTGGCGCCACATTGCCGCTGATAATACGGACTTTGCCAACGCGACGGTCGGCAAAGGACAAGCCCACGAAGGAGAGACCGTTGTTGGTCGCTGGAACTATCTGCTCCGTAATCATTCCGCCGTTCTGGTCGAAATATTGAATTTTCGTCGTATCGACCGTTATCAACATCGGTGAAGACCGCACCGAAGCCGCTTACAGTCGCAGGAGTGGTTGTACCAGGTATAAAAAAGGAAGTGTCGCTAACTTTGCTACCGAGTGCGGTGAAAAGCCGCTGCGGAGAGAAAGTTTGGAATGTGGCCGGATAGGTAGCATTCAGGTTGCCGAAACGAACTGGAGTGCTCGTAGGGTTCGTGGCGTTGGCGCTCACCTGAAACCCTGTCCCGGCCGTCGAAAACACAGCGCCGCGCGGTGAGTTGACGTTAAAGAAATCTGCCGGAAAAGCGTTAGGTGCGGAAAACGCGTCGGGTACACCGTCCCAATTGATCTCGCGTCGACCGGTAGCGAAGCTGCCGCCCACACCGTTGTTCACGCCGCCAAGATCAGCACGGAAGGCGTCGACGGCGGCTTGTATGGCCGCAGGATCGGCACCGGTTGCCGTGCGCGTTACGGCGGTAAAGTCACCGTCGTCATCGATAATTCTCACTTCCGCAGAATTCGGACTGCCCAATCCGACACCAGCTCCGGTGGGATTGCTTAGCGCCAGGTCTATTACCTCATCCCCTTCGGCGAAGTTATCGTCTACCAGCAGAATACGAAAAGTCTTACTGGTCTCGCCGGGGTTGAAGGTGAGCTTGCCGAGCGCTATTTCATAGTCACTCTTTTGACTCGCATGCCCGGCCTGCGACTCGTCGAAGGTGTTGAAGTTAACTGTCGCTGGGCCGGAAACATCGCCGGCGCGGGTAACACTGATATCTATGTGGCCAGAGCCTTCACTGATTGCGAAATCATCAGTTGCAAACTGAATTAGCGAAGTGGCGGTAGCCGTTGTTGGCTTTAAGGAGCCGAACAGTCCGTGTTCTTCTTCAGCTGTGCCCGCCGTGAAATAAAGCGTGCCAACATCGCCGCCGTTCACGCCGTTACCAAATTGAAGACCCCAAAGCTCATCGATCTCGATGCCATCGCCGTTCTCGTTTTGCAGCGTGCCGAGGAAAGCTCCGGTGGTTGGGTTGAAGGCATGGATGCTCGGATTGCCTTCGCCGAAGTTGCCGATTAATAATGCGCTGCCGAAGATACCGAAGGTGGAAGGAGCGATCGCGATACCCCAGGGCGAATTCAGCGGTCCGTTGTTGATTCCGAAGGTCAGGTCGCGCACGCCGTCAGTATTAAACCGGCGAACGAAACCATTGCCAACGCCGTCTTCATCCTCACCGTCGCTGCCGACTTTGGCATACATCACGTAGAGTGAACCGCCGATGTTTTGGATGTTGAAAGGATGGAAAGTGTTCCCAGCAGTTGTGGGAATAGTTGGATCTGCAAAGCTACCTGTCGTTGTCGTAAGTGCGTAGGTGCCGTCGTAGACATCAATGTTTCCATTGTTGAAGTCGGCCGCGTAGAGTCGGTTCCCGCCAGAGTTGCTGCCTATGGCGAGGCCTGTGTAGACGTGACCAGCATGGCTGGCCGCGATGACGCCGGTGGTTGAATTAGGACCGGCGCTCGGGTTCCAACCCACGATGTTTCCCGTGATTGAGGAGAAGATGAAGGCTGCGGGACAAGACGCGACGGCACATGGAGTGATGGCGAAGTCGGTCGTCGCATTGCCAACCACTCCAGTCGGTAGTCCTCCAGGCACTGTAACTAGATTCAAGCCCGGGTTCTTCACCAGCGGACTCCCGGCGACGTCGCCGCGGAAAAGACTTGCAGAGGAAGTGCCGTTGTTAGAAACCCAGAACGGGCTCGTCCCTCGGAAGGCGATACCCCAGGGATTTATCAGAGTCGGTTCTTGAATGAAGCCGAATCCCGGAATATCAGATATGAAGTTAGTTTGCCGATACGCTGAGCCGGCTGGAATAGGCGGAACTGCGTCCGGGGCTAATTTTTGCATAGGGGAAGGTTCTGGCAACCTCAAAGGCTTGCTTGCGGCTCCAGTCGTCGGCCGACGAAGGCGAGGGGCAACAACACAAGCGACAAAGTTAGGGTAGTGCTAACGAGTTGATGGGACAGAGGTTTCCGTGAGCTCAGGCGAAACATAAATTCTCCTCCTGTGGAAGTGGCTAAAACGCAATGAGTCTAATCACTATTTGATTATCAGACTTGAGGACTCCACCAAACTGAAAGGAAGCTTTGTGCGAACCTGGGGTTCCGAAGCTGTTACCAGTCGCACAATCAGATTCATTTCGGGACAAGATTATCCCGTGACTAGACGTGTCATCGGGACCGTGGCGGGGGAATGCTCAGAACTCTAATCCGAGGCGAAGAAGGTGTCAAGATTTTTGTGTCAACTCTGAAAGACGAGCGGTTAGACGTAACTAGATGAGCGCAAGAAAGGGAGCGCCTGCAAGGCGTCCCGAAGAAACCCGATACCACTGGGCGCGCTAACGGCCGGCGCGACGGACGCCCCGGCATGAATGTGGGCGGCCACGAGTCTGAGTAAGCAGATGCTGTCAAGAATTTTGTTTCGCACTTGAAGCAACGAGGAACAGTCACATCGCATCGCGTAACAGTCAATTCTTGTGCAGCTTATGGCAACTTGCGGTTGACTCGTTCTCTGCGTAAAATGTCGGTTCTTTTTAACGCTGGGTGACGTTAAGAAATCTTTTCGCCCGCGCATGCTGCCGCTCGCTCCCCGAGGGCATCTAATCAGCACTTATCTGCGTCTTTATTTCGGAGGATTTTTGTGAAGCTTGCTTTTTGCTCTCGGTGCGCTATAGCCGCGCTTATGTTGGTCTTTGGCGCATTGTCGTACGCGCAAGCACAGACGACAAGCCCCACGCCCGATCCTTTCGCAGTACAAGTGACTTCAAGTCCTGCTGGGTTTTATTCGTTTGCTGGTGACACAACTGCAAACGGCCGCTTCGTCGTCTTTGAGTCAAATGGTAATTTGGACACACAAAGTCCACGTAACGCCGATGGGAATCGCGAAATCTTCATACTCGATTATGCCCAACGGCGCATCTTTCAATTAACGAATACGAAGAACGTCCAGAAGCCACCGGCCAGTCCGACGCCGACTCCGACTCCAACGCCGACACCCAGTCCGACGCCGACCCCAAGTCCGACGCCGATACCGATCCCTACGCCGACGCCATTGCCAACGCCACCAGACCTCAATCTGGTAAAGATCGAGATTAGCAATAATCGTCCGATGATTAGTTTTGAGCCGGCCCTTGTCGCTGGGAAACGTATCTACACGATCGTGTTCAGTTCCAACGCTCCTAATCCCGGTAACTTTGATGGCGCAGACAGTGATGCTCTGGTCGCGGATGGTAATCAGGAGATCTGGATCTACCGGCTGCCGGAAATCGATGATGTCTTCGATTTAACAACCGGTGACGATATTCGCCCATTAGTGATCTGACCCTCGGCACCTTCAGACAAGTTACTGACACGCCGCCCAGCCGCCCGTTACGGACCGGAATATTTCTCCCGGATGTGCTGGACGATAATCGTGAAGCTTCGATCAGTGACGATGGCAACACGCTCGCATTTATTTCTAACCGCAACCTGGTAACCTCAGTGGGTAACACAGATGCGAACGCCGAGTTGTTTCTCTGTCGCACCACGAACGGTTTCGCTCCCGGTACAAATACGGTTGTTCAGGGAACAAACACTCAAGATCTCTTTGTCAGCCCCAGGACTTTTCAGCGGTTCCAGCAGAATCCCTCGCTGTCTGCGAACGGCAGTGTCGTTGCATTTCTCTCTACAGCCGATCTGGCGGGCAGTAACAATGATGATGCCGGGCATGGAAATGGTGAGATTTACGTTGCGGAGTTTTCAGGATCAGCGGTAACCAACTTTAAGCAGCTTACAAAAACCAAGGAAGTGGGAGCACGGCGCCAACGCGACGATTAATCTGCTTAGTCCGGGGCGGCGTTTGAGCCGAGACGGCGCGTATGTCGCCTATGAGTCGCGAGCTGCAGACCCTACTGCCAACAACACTACGAACGCCGCTTTCCTGTCAGTGTTTGTTTCCAAGGTCTCCGATGGCAGCGCCAAGATGGTCGGGAAACGCCCACCTGAGTGTGACACCTGCATCGGTGATGTCATTCATTTCCCCACTTTTACAGACTACGATTCAGCGCTGGCTCCGCACGCACTGGTGTTTGCCGCGGCCTTAAACTTTAAGCCTGACGGCACGCTTGTCGAGAAGACCGATGCGACGGGTTTGAACCCGACACTTTCCGAATTAATAAACCCGAACCAGATTTACGTCACACAGGTACCGGTAACTGATACCAACACCTTTGCGCGTCTTACGAAGAATCCAGCTCAACTAGCAGTTTCTGGTATCCGTCCGTTGACGAGCAGTACGCTACGGCGGATGGCGTTTAGTATGTCAGGATTAGAACTTGGCGGCGGCAATGCCGATGGCACCTCCGAATTATTTTTACTTTTGACTCCACCGGTAACTACTGAGTCGTCCGCGGTACTGTCGTTCTTTACCGGGGCCAGCAACATGGGACCTTTTGCAGCCGCGGATCCATCTGCTAGTCCATCCCCGACTCCCACGCCCACGCCGAGTCCCGGAGATCCCACTGGCCTCTCGGCTGGCGAGTTCAGCATCGTCAGGTCGACAGTAGGACTGGCTGATTCCGACAAAATTGGCGTTGGTGGTTCGGAGACCGCGCGCAGTCCCATACTTCCGGTTGAACTCAACGGCGTGTCTGTTGCTATTCAGGGAGTCGCCGCAGGACTTTACTTTGTGGGCGACTCACCGGCCGAAGGTATCAGGTTCGTGGTGCCGATCGGTTTCACTACTGGAACTGCCAGCGTCGTCATTAACAATCGCGGAACCGTTTATCGTGGCTTCCTTAAAATCGTCGGCTCGCAACCGGACATCCATACCACCACCGATGATGCCGGCGGCGATGCCGAGGTTTGTAACGTCAGCAATCCAATGGCCATCCTTTGTGTAGGACCTTTCCAGGTAACCAGTCCTTTTGACGCTTCGGGTACACTGGCGCCTACCAGACTCGAGATCTATGCTACTGGCGTCCGCACCGCCCTGCGTACGGAAACGAAAGTTTCTTTTGTTAACGGCACGACGACTATCGATGTGGTTCCCGATGCGGTGCAACCAAACACGAATATGTTCGGCTTAGATGTAATTACAGTAACTTTGCCGGCGACGCTGGCGGGAGCCGCACCAATTGACTACAAAGTAATTGTGACCGTGACCAAGACGAGTGGAACGACAGGAAGCAGGCCGGTTGCCACAGCGCCACAGATTACGATCATTCCTTAGGCCACGTAGTCGCCGTCGGCCGCCTCAATACCGAACCCCGTACGTTGATAGCGTGCGGGGTTCTTTTTTGCCGTCAAAACATCGGGGAAGTGATACTATTTGCCAGCAGCTCGTCCTGCCGCGCCTCGAGTGAAGCGCCGGCGTTCCCTTAAAGTCCTTAATCCCGTACTCACCGAATGCGACGTCTGAATCCGATTCTGGCATTGATGGCGATACTGGCTTTTGTTACGTCCAGTCATCCGTCGTCATTTGATCTTCCGGCCGCGGCACAGGATCGCGAGATCAAATGGCCCGCCAGAAGTATTCAGGTGGCGCTTTCAACTTCGCTCTCGTCGGCGTCCCCGGCTATCAAAGCGGATACCGACGTGCTCGGAGCAGTGCGCCGCGCGCTTGCGAGTTGGGCACGCGCAGCCAACATCAAGTTTGTCGAGACCAACTCAAAGAAGCAGTCGGTTAGCCCCGTAGCCGGCGGCGACGGGGTGAGCCTGATCACTATTGCCGCGACCGAAGAAAACCTGGCTCTCTTTGCTGAAGGAAACACTACGGCGCGAACGCGCGTGTTCTATGATCTCGACACCGGAGAGATCAGCGAAGCAGACATCGTTCTCAATCCCTATCCCTATTCGGAAGCCGGCACCGCCCTTCAATTCTCAACAGATGGCACGCCCGGCACCTACGATCTCGAATCAACGTTGGCCCACGAGATTGGACACCTGCTTGGGCTCAGTCATTCTCACGTTATCGGCGCGACCATGCAGGCATCGCAGGCTCTCAATGGGACTTTTGGCCGGCCGGCGACCACGGAACGCACCCTCAGTGAGGCCGACCAGGCAGCCGCTCGCAGTCTTTATGGGCCACGAGAAAAAACCGGCTCGATCGAAGGACGAATTCTCAGCAGCATTGGTGGCGGTCTCTTACCGGCCATTGCTGCCCACGTTTGGATTGAAGACGTCGATAGCGGCAAGGTCATGGCGAGTGGTCTTACTTCGTCAAGCGGGAGGTTTAACTTTAACAGTGTTCCTGCGGGTAACTACCGCGCGCTTGTCGAGTATCTCGATGCAGCGGTTAAAGAGGCGGATGCGCTTAGCGCTGCAGGCGATCACCAACCTGGTTTGCGAAGTCGTGCTTTTCGGAGCGTGGAAATGCGAAGCAGTTTGCGAGTAGTCAGCGACAAACCGACATCACTAAATTATGTTCTGGTCCCGCCCCAGAATTCAGCGCCGGTTTTGATTCCGCGGTTCATCGGGCTTAACGCTGAACTCTCAAGCGCGCCGGTGCCGGTCAACGCCGGCGAGAAGATCACCGTGTATGTTGGTGGTGAAGGAGTGGATCAGATACCTGGCAACGGTCTCGTTCTTAGTTCACCTTTAATGAGCATCGATCCTGCAAGTTTGACCCGCGAAGAGTTTCACAGGACTACCCCTGTTATTAGTTTTACCGTCACCGTCGCTGCGAATGCGCCACCGGGAGACTATACGCTAAAGCTCCAGTCAAACACTGGCGAGGTTGCATATCTGGTCGGCAGCCTGACAATAAATCCAGACAACTAATATCCTGTCTCATCCTGCATGAGCGCGCTTGTAAGCTATTGTTATCTGCCCTACATTGAATCCCGCCTATGATTAATAGACCTGCTTGACGATACTTTCCTTAGCACCGCGGCTTCAGCGCGGTGACCGGCGAGGTGGAAGGAAAGTGAAACCGTTTAAACGGTAACAATATACTTGACTCATCAATTGAACACCCAACGATGGTCGGACAAAATCAGAACTGGGAGCGATAGCGACCAGCCAAAGCATCACTTCAGCTTAGGGGGCATTTCTTGGTCACTTGCCCTCCTGGCTGGTCGCTGCGCTCCCAGTTCTGATTTTGCGGGGGCGAAGTTGAATCTTCATCTGGTCAGTTTTGCAAACTGAACCGAGATTTCACGTTGATGAGTCAAGTATATTGCTGCCGTTTAAACGGTTTCTGTTTCGTATGGTTCTCGAATCACCGGGCTAAAGCCGCGGTGTTGATGAGAGAACAACGCGAAAATGCCCAACTACTTACTCTCCTGGGAGGACTGGTCGGTCCCTTCAGTTGGAAATCTATGAAGCGCAAAATACTCGACTACCTGAGGTGTCCCGTGTGTGGCGGCGTCATCTTGCTCGCGTCGGTCGCACGTGAGGAAGCCGTCGAGATCATGGAAGGCGAACTGACTTGCGAGTCCTGCGCGCGTAGTTTTCCAATCGTTCGCGGAGTTCCACGGTTTGCTATGCCCGAAGAAGTTGAAGCTGAGAAGGCAGCCACCGCAGAAAACTTTGGTTGGCAGTGGCAACATTTCGTGCAAAGCGATGAACTCTACGCGGATCAGTTCCTGGCGTGGATCGCACCGGTTAGTGCCGAGTTTTTTCATGACAAGTTGGTCCTCGAAGGCGGTTGCGGAAAAGGCCGGCATACGGAGCTGGCTGCAAACTGGGGCGCGCGCGAAGTGATCGGAGTTGATCTGAGCGACGCTGTCGAAACTGCTTTTGCCGCCACGCGCCAACTTGAGAACGCCCATATTGTTCAAGCTGACATTTATCACCTGCCGTTTGCGCGCGTTTTCGACTACGCCTTCTCAATCGGTGTCTTGCATCACCTGCCGGATCCACGAGCCGGCTTTCGTTCGCTGGCCTCGAAGGTCAGGACGGGCGGCAACATTTCAGCCTGGGTCTACGGCGCTGAGAATAACGAATGGATTACTCGCTTCATCGATCCACTCCGAGAAAAATTCAGTTCGCGGATCGATCGCCGGGCGCTGTTGCAGCTTTCGAAGCTTCCCACCGCGCTGGTGTACCTGGCTACAAAATTAGTTTACGGTCCGCTCAACCGTTCCGAGAGTGGCTCGCGGCTGGCGCGCCGTCTCTTTTACAACGACTACCTCAACGCGATTTCAAAGTTCGGCTGGCGGGAACAACACACGATTGTATTCGATCATCTGGTGGCGCCGACTTCGCACTACATTCGGCGCGAAGACTTTGAGGAGTGGTGGCGCGACATCGAAAGCGAAGATGTGAAGATCGGCTGGCATAACAAGAACAGCTGGCGCGGTTTTGGAAAAATTTGATAGGTTGGATTTTGGTCTTGGGTCTTTGGGCTTTGAACTCTGAACTTTGTGCTTTGTCCTTTGAACTTTGTTAGGTGTTGTGTCCAATTCTCAGAACATTCCAGAGTCCAAAAGCGCAAAGAACCAAGTACAAAGCTCAAAGTACAAAGTTCAAAGAACCCGAGTCCAAAGACCAAAGACCCAAGACCACTCTTAAAGATGATTTCAGCACAAACAGCACGGCGCGCGGTCTGGCGACCTCTCTGGGAACTTCCCGGACGTTTCGAGTTAATCGTGTCCCTGGCGCGGCGCGACTTAGTGGCACGTTACAAGGGCTCGGTGCTGGGAGTTCTTTGGGCCATCGTCACGCCGGTCGTAATGATCGCGATCTTCACGTTCATCTTTGCTGGGATCTTCAACGCTCGCTTCGGTCCTCAAGGTACGGCCCTTGATTATGCGCTCTATCTGTTCTGCGGTTTATTGCCCTGGACCATGTTTCAGGAGACGCTGCAGCAGTCGTCCACGACGATTGTTACGCATGCAAACCTGGTGAAGCGCGTCGTCTTCCCATTGGAAACGTTACCGGTAGCGCAAACAATTTCTTCGTTAGGCAACCAGATGTTTGGAATGCTCGCGTTGGTGGTGGCAACCGTCATTGTGCGCCACGAATTGCACCCTACCATTCTGTGGCTCCCGGCATTAATCATCCCGCAACTGATCTTCACACTCGGCTCCGCCTGGCTGGTCGCTTCACTGGGCGTGTTCCTGCGTGACATTGCGCAGGGCATTACGCTCGTGTTGATGGCCTGGATGTACTTGACGCCAATCATTTATCCGGAGTCGATCGTGCCGGAACGCTACCGCCCCTTCATCAACGCCAACCCGTTCACTGCACTTGTTCGCAGCTATCGACGCATTTTTCTGGAAGGCCTGGCCCCTGACTGGTCAAGCCTCGGCTACTTCACGATCCTGGCATTAATTGTTTTTGTTTTTGGTTACTGGTGGTTCGCCAAGAGCCGGCGCAACTTCGCCGATGTGATCTGAAAAACACTACTCGCGGGCACCGGAATGGTTTGTTGAGTCTGCTGCTGACAAGACAACCACAAGTCCCATCAACCACCAAAACACCAGCGCCACTTCGCCGTCACCAAAATTGTAATTAACCATTGAACTGGCAAAGAAACCGGCGACTGCCCCGGTGGCGCCCAGCAGTAGTCCATAACGGTTGGTGTCGCTGGAATCGCGCAGAGATTTTTCGCCGCTCGAAGCGGTGCGCCAGAAAATCCACATGATCCAAAGCCAGAAAAATAGCGCCGGCAATCCTCGATCAAAAGCCAGTTGCAGCGGTGTCGAATGCAGATGAAGCATGTCTGTTCCAGGGAAGCCCCATTCCTTCCAGTGGAGGTGCACCGAGTCCATCCCATGTCCGAAGAGCGGGTGCTGCATTATGCGTGAAGCGCCCACACGGGCAACCTGAACCCTTAACGACGAACTTGGATCTTGCAGCGATAGCGCGTGCTGCGCGCGTGTTCGGTAAACAACGAAGGCGCCAAGTCCGAGCAGGATACTAATAACTAAGAGACCCATGACGGTGGCCCGGCTTCGCAGCGGTCCTCCGCTTCGCAAGGCTACGAGCGTGCGGATGCTAATTATGAAAATGCCGATAGTCAGTGCCACTAACGTAGTTCGCATAGCGGTGAGAGCAATACCCAGAGCGAGTAAGGCGAAAGCGGCGGAGGCGAGCTTCGCGCGAAAATTCAAACGATGATTTTTGTAATTGGCGACGAGGAGACCGAGCGCAAGTTGAGCGAGAATCTGGAGAATCTCCGAATAGGTTTCGTAATGCCGTGTCCAGCCAGATGCTCGAAAGCGATGAGTCGGCCTGCTGCCGACGATCCCGGAAGGCGACGGCCGTCGCTTGATCGTATCGGTTACAACTACTCCGGGACGCTCAACGTGCTCTCCCTGGGAAATGACGCTGACGACGAGGTTGGTTCCTGCCGGAGATTTGCGGATTGCGTCGTCAATATCAGGAACGGAATAAACCCGCTGCCCGGCAACTCGCCAAACGGCATCACCTGGGCGCAAGTACGATTGCAAAGGACTGTCGCGCGAGACGGATTCGACGAGTACGCCGCGACCGCGGGCCAGATCGTAGACACTGTAGAGCGTCCCAACTGCCCCTGACAGGATCATTATCGCGACAAGCTTTACGGCAGTCTTGTTAGTGACAATAGCCTGCGTAAGATAAAAAAGCAGGAATACGCAGGCTGACTGGATCTTCGCTATGCTGATGCGTGGTTCCTGGGAAAGAAATGAAGAGGCGACTGTCCATAGAAAGAACAGCCAGACAGGCAAATCAAAACGGGTATGCCGAAAGCCGCTTTTGTTAGTCGCGATCGAGCGGACCAACCATCCGGCGCCTACGATTGCTAAAGAGATTTCCGCGGCGGCAATGGAGTGAGGCGCGAAAGCTGAATAGAGGAAAAAGCCAACCAGCGCGGTCCCTTGTCCAAGTCGGGACCAAAGTTCGCGTCGGGGAATGCGGCCTGATGCATTCGTGGGCGGTTTTGTTTGGCTGTGATTCACTCTCAAAAATGAAGTGCGTTGACAGTCATATTTTCTGCATGTTAGCGTAGCCCCGGTCGTTTCACCTTTAGAAACACTGCCTTAATAAGAACTACACCTTATCCCCGTGTCCCACAACCGCCGCCCACGTTTGACTCGCATCCTATAATCAGTGATACATAATACCCCTTATGGCTTTCGAAAAAGCTAAGGTCATAAAGGCCGCTGAGAAATTCCTCTCGCAAGGGAAGATTAACGCCGCCATTAAAGAGTATCGTCAAATCATCAAGCACGATGATAGCGATCTCACCACTCTCAACATGTTGGGAGATCTTTTGGCGCGCACTGGGGAAAAAGAGGAAGCGGCAACTTGTTTCCTGAGGATAGCTGAACATTATCGGGAACAGGAATTCCGGTTAAAAGCCATCGCGATGTACCGGAAGATTGAAAAGCTCAAACCGCGCGATGCGGGGATCGCCAAGGAGCTTGGAGATCTCTACGCAGCCCAGGGTCTGATCGCCGATGCTCGCACGCAGTATCTTGTTGTTGCCGATGCTCACACCCGGGCCGGCCGGAGCAAGGACACTCTGGAGGTGCTCCATAAGATCGCCGATCTCGATCCGCAAAACACTGACATCAGGCTCAAGCTTGCTGAAGGTTATCTGAAGGAAGGTATGCCGCCGGCGGCAGTCAAAGCTTTCACTCAAGCCGCCAACCGTCTGCTCGAGAACGCACAGTTTGAAAAAGCTCTCGGGGCTTACAACAAAGCGCTCGAGCTGAGCCCCAACAACCGGATGGCGCTTAAGGGCCTCGTCTCAGCGCACACCAAATTGGGCAGCGCTGACGAAGCGGCGGAGATCCTGGAAAGAGCTGTCGCCGACTCCCCTGGCGATTTCGAGCTTATCTCAATGTTGGCGCAAACCTACATAGACGCAGAAGACGCTGCCGGCGCCGAGCGAGCCACCGCTCTATTGATGAACGAGGACGCGTCAAACTATCGATCCTATATCGAAGTGGCGCGGCTGTACTTGAGGCTGGGCCAGCAAGACGAAGCCGCCAGAATCCTCGGTAACATCATCGAGCAAATGCTCGCCGGGCGCGAAGAGAACGATTTGCTCGAGCTTGTAGATGAACTACTGACGGGCAATCCGGAACATGTACCCGGCTTGCGTTTGCTCGCCAGGATTCACTGGTGGCAGCGCGACATGGACAAGCTGCGCGGCACGCTGGAACGCCTCGCTGAAGCTGCGGAGGCCGCCGGCCTTCCTGATGAGGAACGCTACGCCCTGACCCAACTGGTGCGCTTAGCTCCCGACGAACAGCATTTTCTCGATCGGTTAAATTTGCTGGGAGGCTATTTGGAAGAGACGGTTGAAGGCGCCCACATCCTTGACGAACCAGCGGTGGTGCCATCCTTCGACACGTTTGAAATAACGGGTGAGACTTCCGGCGAAACTAAAGCGGCAAACCTGGAATTTGAATGGAACTCCGTAGCTGAGGAAACTCCTTCGCAGGCTGGTGTTTCTTTTGCTGATCTGAATGAAGCAGAAGAACCCGCGCCGGCGGAGACCGTTGGACAGCCGGCCGTAAGACCTTCCGAGGGCGAAAAGGCAACGCCAGGTTCTGCGGCAATCATGGGCCAGGAACTCGAAAGCGTGGACTTCTATATCACGCAGGGCTATTCCGATATTGCTTTCGATACTCTTGAGCTGCTGGAACGTCAGTTTGGTCCTCATCCTGATATTGAAGATCGCCGCAAAAAACTCCAGGCATTACGTCAAAGAGCCGGAGCGACGGACCTGGAGTTTTCCGGGTCGGCGGTGCTCAAACCGGAGGGCGACGGAGGTACCGAGGAAATTGCCTTCGGTGAGATCGTAATTGAGAAGCCTGACCCGGCTTCTATGCCTGCGACTTCTGCCGGTAGAGGCCTTGACTCCGGGCTTGCTGAGATCTTCGAAGAGTTTCGTCTGGAGGCCGAAGGAGATAGCGCCACCGCCCAGGAAGATTACGAAACGCATTACAATATGGCTACTGCCTACAAGGAAATGGATCTGCTCGATGAAGCCATTCGGGAATTCCAGGTGGCAGCCGGGTTAACCGGATCCGCTGATGGTACGCCGCGATATTTTCACTGCTGCAACATGCTGGGCCATTGCTTCGCTCAAAAGGGTATGCCCCAGGCAGCCGTGAGCTGGTTCAAGAAAGGTCTCGATGCTCCGGGCCGCAACGCGGAAGAATCCAAAGCCTTGAAATACGAGCTCGGCGCTGCCTACGAACAGATGGGCGACTTGAACAACGCCGTGGCAGCGTTTACAGACGTCTACGGTGTCGATGTTAGTTATCGCGATATTGGTGCTCGGCTGGAGAGCCTGCAGGCACAGGCCGCCGGTCAAAGTAAGAAGGGGAAGTAGGAAAACAATGGTAAATGGTGAATAGTGAATGGTGAATAGTGAAATCGAGGGTGCCACTTCCTCGATTACTATTTACCATTCACCATTTACCATTCACTATTTACCAACTAAGCCATGTCAGCCAAGTTAAGTGTCATTTTCTATATTATCCTCTGCCTGGAAATCGGCATTGTGCTCGCACTCTTGCCGTGGGTTCCGCAGGGTACGCTCGGACTGAGCGACTGGGGCAACAACTATTTTCTGCTGTACGCCGCGCGCAAAACCGGCATTCATACGTTGCAGACTGTCGTTGCCTCCGGCTGGATGCGTGGCGCAGTGACTGGGATTGGTCTTCTGAACATCGGGATCGCCTTCTGGGAAATATTTCATTTTCAACAGACCGTTCATTCACTCCAGGAAGGTACCGAACCAAGGTATCCAAAGAAAAATGGCGTTAGACCTCCACAGCCAGCCTCTGATTTATCTGGTCACGAGCGGGAAAACGACCGATCGGACAACGCCGGCGGCTGAAGAATTCTCAGGCGTACTTCAACTGGTCCAGGCGGCGGTGGGCGCGCAAATCGATCTAGTTCAAATCCGTGAAAAAAATCTGACGGCGAGTGTCCTCTGCCAGCTTGCTTTAAGCGCGGCCCGCATCACCAAAGGAACCGCTACCAAACTTCTAATAAACGATCGTTCCGACATTGCCGCAGCCGCCGGCGCAGACGGTGTCCACTTAACCACCTCCTCGTTACCAACTGCAGTGGTGCGTCAAGCGTTTGGCGATGACTTTCTGATTGGCGTTTCCACGCATTCACTTGAGGAAGCGAATATCGCATGGGATGGCGGCGCCGACTTCGCCGTGTTCGGACCTGTTTTCGAGACGACGTCCAAAAAAGCTTTCGCTGAACCGCCGGGATTGACTGGGCTCACCAGGGTTTGTTCAGCGCTTTCTCCTTTTCCGGTATTGGCGCTTGGTGGCGTGAGTATTGACAACGTTGCCGAATGCATTCGGGCCGGCGCGCGCGGTGTTGCGGCGATCAGAATGCTGCAAGAGCCGGGTCAGCTCATTGATGTCGCCGAGGAAATCCGGCGTCGGTTTGCGAGAAAAAGTCTAAGAGACGATCCATCAATGGGGACTTAGATCGATCATGGCGCTTCTCAAACACTCAATGGCCCTAACGATTGCCGGGTTCGATCCTTCCGGTGGCGCCGGTGTGCTCGCAGATGTTAGGACCTTTGCTGCTTTTGGTTTGCAGGCATGCGCTGCCATTACCTCAATTACTTTTCAGAACTCAAGCGATTTCTTTGGGGCCAGCCATCAATCTCCGGAAATAGTGCGGGGGCAGGTCGAGCCGTTGCTTAAAAACCGCGCAATTGTCTGCGCCAAAACAGGAATGTTGCCGACACGCTCGGTAGTGATCGAGGTCGCGCGTTTATTTCGCGAAACTGATCTGCCGCGACCGGTGGTTGACCCTGTGATCATGTCCTCTTCAGGCCACCGGCTGATGGAAGAAGACGCAGTCCGCGAACTGGTAAACGAATTGATGCCGCTGGCCATCCTCGTAACTCCAAATATTCCGGAAGCGGAGACCCTGACAGGAATCTCGATTTCTTCCGAAGCGGACATGAGAGGCGCTGCTGCCGTTATTCGAGGGCTGGGCGCGCGTGCGGTCCTGGTCAAGGGTGGCCACCTCGATCAGAAGGCAGAAGGCAGAGGGCAGAAAGCAGAAAGCGGACAAGCGATCGATGTACTTGACGACGAAGGCCGAGTGACAGTGTTCCGTGAGCCACGCATCAGCGGCGCCGGGCTTCACGGCACAGGCTGCATTCTGTCTGCTGCGATCGCTGCCGGACTGGGAAAAGGAATGGCGCTGGAAGAATCGGTTGGCGCGGCAAAGGCTTTTGTATTGGAAGCGATTCGAAATTCAACGCAAGAGGACTAGCCCGCTTGACTCACCAATGAACCGGATTAGCTTGAAGCCTTCGTAGATGCGTCAGCACCAGGAAATCCCCGAAGCGATCAGATAGAGATTCAACTTGACTTACACAAAATCAGAACTGGGAGCGATAGCGACCAGCCAAACATTCACTTCAAGAGGTGGGTTTGAGACGGCTTAGGCTGCAGCTCTTCGGCAGTTGCGCTTTGGCTGGTCGCTATCGCTCCCAGTTCTGATTTTGTATGACCACCAAATTCGAATCTTCAACAGCACCCGCGCTAGCTGGGCTACCCTTCAATCGTCACCTTCTGCATCTTAACTTCGGAAGTGGGCTTATCATTGCGGTCCTTAGCTGTAGTAGCGATAGCATCCACCACATCCAGGCCATCAGTCACGCGCCCGAAGATCGAGTAGCTGGGCGGTAAGGGGTAATCGGCGTGCATGATAAAAAACTGCGAACCGTTGGTATTCGGCCCGGCGTTGGCCATGGCCACCGTGCCTCTTTTGTAACCTCGTTGGTAGACTGCCGAAGAAGCCTCGATTTCGTCGTTGAAACGTCCGCCCCACGCCGACTCGCCGCCGCGTCCTGTGCCCGTGGGATCGCCGCCCTGAATCATGAATCCGCTAATAACGCGATGAAAAATCACGCCGTCGTAATACCCGCGTTCAGCAAGCTTAATGAAGTTCTCAGTCGTCTTAGGCGCATCTGATTCCAATAACTCGAACTTGATGGTCCCTTTGTTGGTTTGAATAACGGCAGTACGATTTGGCATGTAGTCTCCTGGAAATAAGTTGATGGTGATGGATGACAAGATACTTCCTTTGCTTGTAGTTTGTCATCCGCGATGACTACCGGGTAGTGGGCCCCTTAGTAAATCGCTTCGTCCCGGAGGGACCGAATGTTTATAGACTCCTCAATCATAAGGTCCTTCGCTCCAGCGGAGCGAAATGTGTGGTTCGACCTACTCATCTACCAGTACATTGCGCTCCGCTGGAGCGCCAAAGAGTTGTTGCGGAAAAGGCTATAAACATTTGGCTCCTCTGGAGCCAGAGCACGCTTTGAATGCCTTTGCCTTACCGACCCGGACAACGCAAACTAACGGTTGCGTTACCATTACCGATTGCCAATTCAGGTGCAGCATCATTGCTCCAATTGCCAATAAACCGTGGCGAGTTCAACTGGTTATCTTCCTTAAGCCAGGAAACATCCCGCAAGAAAGGCCTGAATCCATGAATGTTACGCACCTTGAATGCGCCGCCTGTCATCTGGAACACGAGGCACGGCGGTTGCTCAATCTCTGCCGCGAGTGTGGAAAACCATTGCTGGTGCGCTACGACCTGGAACGGGCACAAGGCGCTTTGACAAAAGAATCGTTAGCCGGCAGGCGGCCCGATCTTTGGCGCTATCGCGAAGTTTTGCCGGTCGAAAACGACGCAAACATCGTTTCGCTGGGCGAAGGCTGGACGCCGTTACTGCATGCTGAGCGACTGGGCAACAAACTTGGAATCGATAGACTTTACATTAAAGACGAGTCGCAGAATCCCACGCAGAGCTTCAAGGCTCGCGGCATGTCGGCAGCGGTGTCGATGGCAAAGGAGCTCGGAGCGCAGAAACTCGCAGTGCCTTCGGCGGGCAACGCGGCAGGCGCGCTCGCAGCTTATGCGGCCCGGGCCGGTCTCGAGTGTTTCATCTTTATGCCTGACGACACACCGCGCGCCAATGTGGTCGAATGTGAACAGACCGGCGCTAATGTAACGTTGATGGCGGGATTGATAACTGACTGCGGCGCGGAAGTAGCGCGCCGAAAAGAAGCGGAAGGCTGGTTTGACGTCTCGACTTTGAAGGAACCTTATCGCGTTGAAGGGAAAAAGACACTCGGCTATGAACTTGCCGAGCAGTTTAACTGGGAATTACCAGACGTAATTATTTACCCGACCGGCGGCGGCACCGGATTGATTGGCATGTGGAAAGCATTCGACGAGATGGAACAGATGGGATGGATTGGACCGGAGCGTCCGCGAATGGTAACTGTGCAGGCGAGCGGGTGTGCGCCCATCGTGCGGGCGTTCGAAGCAGGGAAACGATTCGCCGACGAGTTTCCCAATGCCGAGACCGTAGCTTCAGGCCTAAGAGTGCCAAAAGCGATCGGAGATTTCTTGATTCTTGATGCGATTCGCGCATCAAAGGGTACCGCGTTGGCGGTCAGCGACGAAGAACTGATCGACGCGACTCGCGAGATTGGAGCAGCGGAAGGCGTGTTCTGTGCGCCGGAAGGAGCCGCCTGTTTGCCGGCGCTGAGAAAGTTACTGGCGTCTGGTGAAGTTGCAATGAACGAGCGCATTGTGCTCTTCAACACTGGCGCCGGCGTCAAATATCTGGAAGCTTTTAGTTAAGTTCCAGTTGATTGAATTAAATGGAGGCAGTAACTGGTGAAGCATTTTATTTTCTTAATGGCAGCAGTGGTCCTGATGACGGGGACAGTGTTCGCCCAAGCGACACCGTCAATGACGGCGCAAGTAGCGCCAGAAGAATCCGGAAGTGCTCAGTTGGAAGAGCTGCGTCGCAATGGACTCGAGGCTCTTTATAATCTCGACTACGACAAAGCGCAGAAAGAGTTTAAAGAAATCGTCAGACTCTATCCGACTTCTCCGGCTGGTCCGCAACTGCTGGCAGCCAGACTCTGGATCAAGACTCTTTACGAGTCGCGCCGGCTGCAGTCGTCCCTCTATAGCTCGGAAGCGTTTTATTCCAGCGGAGACGACAAGGTCGATCCCAAAATAATTGCCGAGTTTCGCAATTTATCGCGTGAGGCGAAGCGTCTCGCCGAGCTCGCGATAAAAAAGAATCCAAAGGATGTCGCAGCGCTTGACTGGCTCGCGGTGATCGAAGGACTCAAAGCCTCTTTTGAGGAAGCGGTCGAACGCCGGCACTTCGCCGCTCTGAGAGATGGCAGCGATGCGGTAGATCACCATCGTGAAGTGCTCAAACTGGATCCAACCCGCATCGACGCGAATCTTACCCTGGGACTCTACGAATATGCCGTCGGGTCGTTGCCGATGACGGTGAAAGTACTTGTCGGCATTGCCGGCTTTCGTGGCTCAAAAAAGAAGGGTCTGCAGCTCATCGAACGGGTTACCAAAGAAGGGCGATGGTCCAAAGACGATGCCAAGACGCTTTTGATCGTTCTTTACACGAGGGAAAAGCGTTACCCGGACGCCCTGGCACTAGCGCGCGAGTTAATGGCGAAGTATCCGCGCAACTATCTCTTCCGTCTGGAAGCTGCCGACGCCCTGGTGCAGCAGGCGGAGGTCGAACGCAAAAACAAAAACATCGAAGCGGCAACGAAGGCTGAACGTGAAGCGTTTGCGACTTTTGAGGACTTACTACACGACCGCTCTGTTCGCGATACGGTTTCGCGGGCATTGGATCTGGTCCACTTCAAGTATGGCGAAGTCTTGCTGACGGCCGGCGAGGGAGAACGCGCGGCAAAGGAATTTCTCGCGGCCACCAGGGTCGAGCGCGCGGAGCCGGCGCTGGTAACCATGGCCCACCTTTATGCGGCGCGAGCTTTTGATTTGGCCGGCAAACGAGAGGATGCCTTATCGCAGTATCGCGAAGTTCTGACGCGGCCTGATATCTATGCAGCGCACGATGAAGCCAGGAAAGGTTTGCGCGAACCGTTCAAAGCGGAAATCGCCAGAAGTGGGTTGTAACCGAGCGGGTCTTGTCAGTACCACCTGCGGTAGCGGGTGGGTGCGGTTTCGGGGGTGTCAGTTCAGCAAAGAAATGGACGGAGCCAGTATGAATGCCAACAATTTCAAAGACGCCAAGCGCGAACAGACCAGCGTTCTGGCGCCCCTTGAACGAGCGGCGCTACGAGGTCTTGCCCGCCGTATGCCCACCTGCGTGAATTCAGATCACTTATCGCTGCTCGGACTGGTGGCGATGTTTCTGGCAGGGGTTTTCTATGCGATGAGTGGGCGGAACCCATTGCTGCTCCACCTCGTCAACCTCTGCATTTTTCTCAATTGGTTTGGCGACAGCCTTGATGGAACGTTGGCGCGCTACCGTGACCGGCAACGGCCGCGCTATGGCTTTTATGTCGACCACATCATCGACACGTTTGGCACAATGTTTCTGATTCTGGGCCTGGCCCTATCCGGTTACATAAGCGAGCGCGTCGCGGCCGCGGTGCTGGTCGTATTTCTTATGCTGGCCATCAATTCTTATCTAGCGGCTTACGCGCTGGGTATTTTCAAGATTTCTCAAGGGCTATTTGGCCCAACCGAAATTCGTTTGCTGCTCATCATTGGCAATCTTGCTCTACTCCATAGCGCGCACACTCGCATCCTGGGTCACCGGTTTCTGTTATTCGACGTGGGAGGCGTAATCAGTGCCGTGGCGATGGGCGCAATTCTGATCTTTTCCTCAATCAAAAACACCCACGCGCTCTACCGGCTGGAGCGGCTACCATGATTGGAGTAGACAGTAGACAGTAAAGATGGTCAGTAGAAGAGGCCTTCCTGACTAGCGACTACCTACTACTGTCTACTAACTACCGTCCCATGATGCACTGGATAAAGTTCAATGTTGTTGGCCTGCTTGGTTTCGGCCTGCAATCAGCCACTCTTTTTATTCTTACCCACACGGTCTATTCGATCAGCTACCTCGCAGCGACTGCAGTAGCCGTTGAACTTGCAGTGTTGAATAACTTTGTCTGGCACCAACGCTGGACCTGGAAAGATCGGCCCGCAACAGCGAGGAAAGAAACATGGCGACGACTGGCGAAGTTTAACGTCACCACCGGCCTTGTTTCGCTGGTCGGCAATCTGGTCTTGATGAGTATTCTGGTAGGACGTGTCGGTTTGCCTATCACCGGGGCGAATGTGATCACGGTTGTGGCCTGTTCGGTTCTTAGCTTCTTCCTCGCCGACCGCATCGCATTTAACGGGGCAGTAGCCCGACTAGTAATGGAGGGCTCTAGCAGTTCGCTGCACTGATCCGTGACTGAGAGTAAGTCCGCGGAGCAGCCGGATACATCGCGCGCTTGACGCGCTGCGGTTTCCCCGCGTACAAACTTTCTCGATGTCCGAATCACTCAATGCCGCGGCGCCAAACATCTCCATGGCAGTCGAGACTTCCGCTCTCGTACGACAGTTCGGGGATTTTGTAGCCGTTGATAACCTCAATCTATTCGTCCAGCGCGGAAGCTTCTTCGGGTTTCTGGGGCCGAACGGCGCCGGCAAATCCACCACGATAAAAATGCTAACCGGACTGCTGGCGCCAACCAGCGGGCGAATCCGCGTGCTCGGTCGCGATCTTTCGACAGAACCGTTGGAGGTGAAACGAAGGATCGGCGTCGTCCCTGAGGATCTGAACCTGTTTGAGCGACTGACCGGCGCCGAAATGCTGAGCTTCACAGGAAGAATGTATGGTCTGCAAAAGGCAGAAATTGCCGAACGGTCGCCTGAACTGCTGGACCTGATGGAATTAACCGGCGAACCTAAAAAACTCATCATCGAATATTCTCACGGAATGAAAAAGAAGCTTTCGCTTGCTTGCGCCCTGATCCATCGCCCGGAAATTCTCTTTCTCGACGAACCCTTTGAAGGAGTTGATGCAATCGCTTCACGTACGCTGAAAGATTTGCTCTCGCGTCTCACCGCACGAGGTTTGACCGTCTTCCTCACGTCACACGTGCTGGAGATCGTCGAAAGACTGTGCTCCGATATCGCAATCATCTCGCAAGGAAAGCTGCTCGCATCGGGCTCTCTCAATGAGTTGCGCAAAGGAATCCAGGTTGAAAGCGACGGCCGGCAGACTGGACCAGTTTCGCTGGAGGAATACTTCATTCACATCGTCGGCGGCGAGCGCAGTACGGGCGAAGAAGAAGTTCTGCAATGGCTGACATAACTTTTGCGTGCCCGTTGTTCAAAATGGTAGCCGTTTACAGATGAGCCAGGACATGATCCTCTCAGCGTAGCTACTGGGATCGCGTAGCCAATGAGAAACGGTTCTCGCATCCGTTGCGGCTCGATTGGTTGGAGAAGCATTCCGACAAGCACGCTCGTATTCTTGATTACGGTTGTGGCTATGGCCGCACTCTGGCCGAACTCTCAAACGCGGGCTACGGCAATATTTTCGGCATGGATTTCTCCGCGACCATGTTGAGTCGCTGCCGCAGAGAAGTACCTCGGTCGAGACTGATCCGCAATGAGGGATGTGGCCTTCCCTTACAACCCAATTCCGTTGACGTTGTTCTGCTGTTTGCGGTACTCACCTGCATTCCTGATAGCAATGAGCAGCGGCTTCTTTTAACGGCCGTCGAGCAAGTTCTGCGGCCTGGCGGCCTCATTTATCTTAGCGATCTTTTGTTGAACGATGATGCGCGAAATCGAGAGCGTTATCAGCGGTTCGCGGAAGCGTACAAATGCTATGGAGTGTTTGAACTTCCCGAGGGCGTCGCCGTTCGGCATCATCAGAAGAAATGGATTGAGGAACTCACGCGTTTCGTTTCGCCCGTTGGAGTATGAGCGTTTCAGAGTGACTACGATGAACGGGAATGCGTCTGCGGCTTTTCAGTATTTGGGCCGCAAGTCGATTGAAGTCAGTACCACCTCGCGGTAGCGCGTGGGTGAGCCGTGCCTGACGTGCAACGTACGGGCCCACTCGCTACCGCGTGGTGGTACTGACTCCATGACCGTTGCAAGTTGATCGTGGGGGCGCGCGGTGGATGTCTACTGTCGGAGTACTACGGCTTTGCTCAGCTACGGAACTTCCACGATCAATTCACGACCAAAAGTGAAGTTAGGACGCTTGCGGCCTTTGAGGTATTTCGCTGCGGTCTGTGACAGAGCGGTTATCAGAATCGGCAGCGCGATGGTGGCATCGCAATTCACGTACGCACTATGAGCGCCGCGGGCTAGCTTTCCGTAAATCAATCCCTCGTCAAACGACACTGCATTGGAACGGCCGCCCGGGTGAGGCGCGTCCGTCGTGATCTGGATAGCATATTTGTGACCCTGATGGTGGTTCTTGAGAATGAACGAAGAAACTTCAGTCTGCTGCACAAAGCTCTTCGGCGTACCGCCGCCAAGATTTATTACTCCTGTGAGCCTCGCGCGTGCTGTAACGTTGGCCATGTCGAGCACGTCCTGAACGATGTCGAACATGAAGTTATTCTTCTTCTCAAAACGCGCCGCGGCAATTCCCACTGCGATGCCACTATCGGCAACCGCAGGACAGAAGATTGGCACTCGTGCTTTGTACGCAGAAGTCAGCACGCCGTCTTCAGTGGCAATCTCGGCTAACTCACGACCCAGCAAATGCAGGAATTCGCGGGTTGAGTAGGGACGTGACTGATCGAGCTGATTGGTAAAGCCGCCGACCCATTCATTGGCCTCACGATATTCTTCGTCGCTGGCGAGCAGATCCCACATCCGGCTGATCTGCGAGGCGTCCAGTTCAGCGTCCGTCATGTTTGGATGAGCCTGGAAATGGTAGCGGCCAAGCGTTTCATGCAAGTCATGAAACAGCATCGCCCCGGAAAGCACCAGCACGTCGACGAAACGGTTCTTAATGACGTAGGCCAGCAAGCGGCGCATTCCCGCCGGAATTAGTGCTCCCGATCCGGCTACAATAATCGTGGTGTTGTCGCCGAGCATGTCGAGCCAGATGCGATGAGCTTCTGCCAATTGCCGCCCGCCGAAGCCCGCGCCTTCCATCTTTTCCAGCAGACCAGCAACCGATCGATCGCGATCAACCTGAACCGGACGGGTGGGCGTCGTAAGGTATTTCGATGCTTTGGGTTTTCGCTGCGTAACCATAAAACTTGTCAACCTCTCAAATTGTGAACGTCAAAAAATAATTGCCGGTTCACTTATAAACTATTCAAAAATCGGTACGCCGCCTTGAACGAGTTTTCGCTCCGTTTACTGACAGGTAGGTGTAGGCGTCGTAACGTGATTCATAAAACTGCGCCAGGTCTGCGCCCTCGGCTTCGCTTAGCTCGCCCTCCTTGACACGTTGATTGATCAAACGGCGAAAGCCATCGTGCAGCAAACTCTTCTCATAACGCGCGCGCTCAGTAGCTTCTCCGACGGTGGTGCCGCGAATCACTTTTTTAATGAGATAGCCATCATCATCAATGTAAATGTGGGCCTCGTGCGGAGTGCCAAAAAGATTGTGGTTGTTACCCATTACTTCCTGGTAAGCGCCGACCAGTAGAAATGCCAGATAGTACGTTTCACCCGGAATCAGGGCGTGAAGCTCCAGTACGTGCTTGACGTCGTGGAGATCTACAAATTTGTCTACCACTCCATCCGAATCGCAGGTGATGTCGCAGAGGGTCGCATATTCGGTAGGCGGCTTGTTCAAGTAATGAATCGGCACTATCGGAAACAACTGATCGAGGGCCCAGTGATCAGGGACCGAGCGGAATACTGAGAAGTTCGTCAAATACTTCGCGCATAACAGCCGGCGCAGATCGTCAAACTCTTCCGAAACGTATTTGGCCTGCTGCGCATACTTGTCAGCACGCTCGCAAATATCCCAAAACAGCACTTCACCCTTCGCGCGATCTTCAAGCGACACGAGACCAAGGTTGAAGAGAGTAAACAGCTCTTCGCGATGTTCCAGGGCGTCGTGGTAATACTCGCGATAGTTCTTTACCGTTATTGAAGATCGCAGGTCGCCCAATTCAGTAACGACTTGTGGATCGTCGTCGTCAATCTCTATTGGGGTTATGTCTTCAACTACAGTTTCGATTTCGTCCTGGACATTGGTGATTATGAGAGCGTGATAGGCAGACAGGTAACGGCCCGATTCCTGGATGATGGTTGGATGCGGAACGTTTTCATCGTCACAAACCTGCTTAATCGTATAGATAACGTCGTTAGCGAATTCCTGTGCACTATAATTAGCGGATGAATCAAACGCCGTCTTTGAACCATCGTAGTCGACCGCCATGCCGCCACCGACATCGAGTAGGTCCACCGGCACTTTCATCTGATAAACCTTGGCGTAAACGCGCGCTGCCTCTTTCATCGCGTTCTTGATTCGCTTGATGTCAGTAAGTTGCGAACCAATGTGGAAGTGCAGCAGCTTGAGCATATCGATCCGACCGGCCTCTTCGAGTCGCCGAATGACTTCGAGCATCTCGGTGGTCGTCAGCCCAAACTTTGCGGCTTCACCGCCAGACTTCTCCCAGCGGCCGGAACCCTTGGAATAGAGCTTAACGCGCATGCCCAGGATGGGAATGTTGCCGCCTTCCTGACGCTCGACGATGTTGAGCACGTGATCCAGTTCGTTGAGTTTTTCAATCACGATTACCACACGTTTGCCGCAACGGGCGCCGGCAAAAGCGAGCTCAATAAACTCTTCGTCCTTGAAGCCATTAAGCACCAGCAGACTGTCAGGTGTTTGTTCCAGGGCCAGCGCGGCATAGAGTTCTGCCTTCGAGCCGGCCTCGAGACCAAAGTCGTAGCGCGAGCCCTCACGCAAGTATTCCTCGACCACCGATCTTTGCTGATTGACCTTCATCGGATAGACGCACATGTGCGCGCCCTGGTATTCAAATTCTCGGATCGAGCGACTGAAGGCGCGCTGCAGTTTTCTGACTTGGGCGGCGACTAATTGCGGGAAACGCAGGAGCACGGGTGCGCCAATTCCACGTCGGGCCAGGTCATCGATGATCTCTTTGAGGTCGGCGGAGCGAGTGTCACCTTCGGCGGGACGGACGATAAGGTTTCCTTTGCGATTGACGTCAAAGTAGCCGGCGCCCCAATTTTCAATGCCATAGGTTTCAAGCGTCTGCTCAATTGCCGTGGTCAATTCGCGGTCTCCTGACTTGCATGAGAACTTCGGATGTTCGTGATTCTTGAAGCAAAAGCGTAGTACTACACATCCCTAACTCGATGTAGCGGAAGATATCTGGATGGGAACGCTTAGGGCCGCAATGTAACAGAAAACGTGAGGTCGGTCTATAACTTTTTTGTTTCAGTTTTATTTTTGAAAGCACTTAAACACTAGCGAACGAAAGGAGTTACTAGCCAAAAGCTCTTTCTCTGTGAAAGTCTGTCAGCAAAAGCCTTGACATAGTTAACGGCCTAACTATAATGCCTTCTTTTTTCGCGCCGTCGCGCTATGACGTTCGGCCCTTTCCTTAGCCACTTTCGGCTTTCACAACACTTCGCGCCAACAACCACTTCGGGGCGAAGAGCACCCCTAACACTCCCTTTTTCAACCAGGAGAACTCATGAATGCAAAGACTGTCTTGAAATATGCCTCCGATGAGGGGGCAAAATTTGTTTCTGTCCGATTCACTGACCTGCCGGGTTCCTGGCAACACCTAACCTTCCCCATCGGCGAACTAGGCGAAAGCAACTTCGAAGACGGCTTCGGCTTCGACGCTTCGTCCATTCGTGGCTGGGCCGCCATTCATGAATCAGACATGCTGCTGGTTCCCGACGCTACTCGCATGTGGATGGATCCGTTTGCCGATCAGCCGACCCTTTGCCTGATAGGCAACGCCGTCGATCCCATCACCAAGGAGGGTTATCCCTTCGATCCGCGCTCAGTGGCGGTGCGCGCCGAGAATTACCTGAAGTTTACCGGCCTTGCCGACGTTGCCAACTTTGGCCCGGAAGCTGAATTCTTCGTTTTCGATTCGGTTAAATTTCATAACGAACAACAGTCGGCCGGGTATACGATCGACTCCGACGAAGGCCACTGGAACACGGGTCGTGACGCCAACGAGTTCCAGGGGTCGAATCTTGGTTACCGGATCCGACCGAAGGAAGGCTACGTTCCGGTCCCCCCGACTGACACGCTCAGCGATCTGCGTTCAGAGATTTCGCTGGAACTCGGCAAGTGCGGCGTGACGGTCGAGTGTCACCATCACGAAGTTGCTACCGCCGGGCAGTGTGAGATTGACTTCCGGTTTTCAACGCTGCTGGGCACCGCTGACAACCTCCAGATTTTTAAGTACATAGTTCGCAATACTGCATATCAGTACGGCAAGACGGCGACGTTTATGCCGAAACCACTTTACGGGGACAATGGATCGGGGATGCATTGTCACCAATCCTTGTGGAAGGGCGGCAAACCGCTTTTCGCCGGCGATGGCTATGCTGGACTTTCGGAGATGGCCCGCTTTTACATCGGCGGTCTGCTGAAACATGCGGCTGCAGTTGTTGCATTCGCGGCTCCGACAACCAATAGCTACAAGCGCCTGGTGCCCGGATTCGAAGCCCCGGTCAATCTTGCCTACTCGGCCCGGAATCGTTCGGCGGCTATTCGTATTCCGATGTTTTCGACGAACCCCAAACTGAAGCGTTTGGAGTTTCGACCACCTGATCCCTCGTGCAATGCTTATCTGGCTTTCTCTGCGATGGTGCTGGCAGGCATTGACGGGATTCAGAACCGGATCGATCCGGGCGAGCCCCTGGAAAAGGACATTTACGATCTCTCGCCGGAAGAGCTGAAGGACGTTCCGACTCTGCCGGGCTCGCTTGATGAATCCTTAAAAGCGCTTGAGACAGATCACGACTTCCTTCTCAAAGGCGACGTGTTCAGTCCGCAATTGATTGAGCGTTGGATCACTTACAAGCGTGAGAAGGAGATCACTCCGTTGCGCATGCGTCCACATCCGTTAGAGTTTTCGCTGTACTTCGATATCTAAGGGCGGCGTTCGACTCCCTGCGCCCCTCTCCGCCTGCGGAGAAGGGTTGGGGAGAGGTCTCTTGCAGCCACCCCACCCCAACCCTCCCCACCCGTGGGGAGGAGTAACTTCCGTAGTGAAAGGAGCAAACGATGTACAAGATCAACTGGCTTCGAGTCCTGGTCGGCGGCTTGGTCGCCTCAATCATTCTCTTTGTCACTGACGGATTCCTTCACGAGCGGCTCGCGCTCGGCTTATGGCAGGCGGTGTACGCAGACTTAGGCGTCGCCGAACCGAAGCACAATGCCTATGCCTTGATCTACTTCGCGATCTTCGAACTTGGTCGGGGCTTTATCTCGATTTATCTCTATGCCTTGATGCGATCGTGCTGCGGGGCCGGGCCGAAGACGGCCGCGCTGGCCGGGATCGTGGCCTGGATTGCGTTTTCAGTGACTGGTCCGGCGCAATTCATTCCGCTTGGATTCTACTCGCATGCCCTTTGGATCAAGGTTGGAGCCTTCCAGTTCATCACCTCGATCGTGGCCGCGGTTGCCGGCGCGTTTCTTTATCGAGACGCTTAGGAACCGGTCAAGGCCCAATGACAGCGTGCCTCAGCAAACGCTTCAGCCAATGCTGCTGATGCGACTGGCGCTTGAACACCGGCGCCAGACCCTTCAGTAGCTGGTATGCCGATAGCCTTTACAAACCGGCGTGTGGCTATCGAGGAACTTTTTGAAGTCGTCGAGTTCCGAAAAGCCCTCAAACTTTAGATCCTTTGACTCGATACTCGTCAGCGCCCATTTATCCCCGTCCTTACGGTAATGCATCAGCAGGTCCCCGATCACCGTGGTGTATACCTTTGTGATGTCGCTTTGGTACCAGGAAGAGACCTTCACGGAAAGGTCAGCATTAGAGTCATTGATTTTGCTTTCCTGGTCGTTGACCGTAAAGCATCGTTCGTAATCTTGACTGAAATACCATTGGTTGCTACCGCCATCGAATTTCACCGTCTTGCCATTGAGATCGGCATCTATCTGTTCGTTTGGGACGCCTTTTTTCTTGCCTAGTAAGCCACACCCAAACACCACCAATAGGCACAACGCCACCATCATGATCTTAGTAGTTTTCATCTTCCTCCTCCTGCCGCACACAGTCAGGCCGACCGTTCCCCGCAAAATCTGATTCGGATTACGGTCGACGCCAAGCGCCGTAGCAGGCAGCAATCTTGTTTTTCCCAACATCACCTATTCTTTCGCCGGTCGAGCGACGTACCGCCTTATCGATAACACAGATCTGGGCGGCCTATTGCACGCCAACAACTGGGTTTCCATAAAAGCCCTGGGCTTTTGCGTTCACCGGATTCCATTTGTCCAGCGTCCCCATCACTCTTACGGGCAAAATGATCTTGTTCGTCGAAAGGTTACTTTGCTTTGCTATGCCGTTGTCAGCATAGGTGCCATTGTTGCCAATGGAGAACTTCGTTTCTCGAACCTGCTCGCCGTTGTAGTAGACCTTCACGACGTACTCCCCCGGCATCTGATTAATAAACTTCGCGTTCTTATAGGCGGTGAAGTTGCGCAGGTCCTCGGTCATGATGAACTCGATTCTGCTCGGCCAACTGAATTTGAACTCGCGCCAGAACAGCGATTTGTCGTCACCTCGCTTATCAGCGTAGGAGTCCTCGCCGTGGTCGACGCCACCACCGTCGTCGGTGGTTGCGATCTGTTGCCCGTTATGAAAAAGACGGGCTTCGAGGTTGTCGTTCGCGATGTCGCCTTTAAACCACATGCGAATGATGGGGGTTGCGTTATCTCTCTCATAATCGACGTCAGCGAAGCCGATAGGAAGTTTCCAATCGTAATCAACGTAGTAATCGACTTCGTTCTTGTAGCGCGCGTCGGAGTACTGCGGTTTGTAGCGATTGACCTTGAACTTGCCCTGGAAGACGGTTGAGTTGTCGCGAATGTTTGTAATCTTTATGCCAAACAAACCTCCGGTCACGATAGTCTTCTTATCTCGACTTGAGTCACTCTCGCTCTGAACTAATGAGAGCCCGGACCTGTCATCGTAGCCGCCGCGATACTCCATCGCTTCGCTGAACCAGAGAGATCCATCCGGCATGAAGTAGTCGGTCTTAAAGCGCAACTTGGTTGAGCCGCCGTAAAAGACGAAGAACCTGATGCGAGGCGCCCAACTAGTGTTGTGATTGTCATTTGGTATTTTCCAAAAGTAATCCCAATGCTCTACCTGAACTTCCAGGTATCCGGCAGAAACTGAGGGTTCATTGGTGCCTCAGGTTGGACAGCATAAGGACCACCTGCACGCGGCGCAGCGCGCCAGGCATCCAGGATCTGATCCCGGGACGAATTGATTCGTTGCTCTTCAACAACATCGCGCCGATGGTGCCGTTGTCGAGCCAGGGCCAGATGCGTCTGCTGGCCGTCACCACAGCGAAGCGAGCCGCGATGGCTCGCCGACGTGCCGGCCATGGGCGAAACGCTGCCGGGCTACGACGTGACCGGGTGGTACTCGCTGTTCGTGCCGGCCAAGACGCCCAAGGACATGATCCAGAAAATGTACACCGGCGTGAAACGGCGGTTCGCGTCGACGACCCGACAATCAGGAAGCGGCTGGAAGAGCAGGCCATGATCGTCGTGGGCTCGACACCCGAGGGACTTGGGCGATTTACAGGGCGAACTGGAGAAGTGGCGTGCATTGATCAAGAAGGCCGGACTTAGAGTCGGAGTAAACTAGAAGACCCGTCGCAAATTTCGCTCTCCAATGTCCCGAGCGCAATGAAGCAGAAAGCGGAGCAATGCCAAAAATGTCCATCGAATACCAAACTGTTTTGGCCGATCTGAATAGCCGCACTCTAAACGTTGGCGCGCCCATCAAGAAAACGAACTTGCACCTTGAATTAGAACCAATGAAGATCGCATCCGTCATTGCTGTTTTTTGTCTCCAAATAGCGAAGTTTAATCGAATGCCTGCGACAATGTGGGAGTGGCGTCAAGAGGGGCTAGTCATCTGTGGGGTGCCACTTACCTGACATGGCAGCCTTGGACACCCCGTAATCCGAAATTCTTTGGCGCTTATGGCGATAGCCCTTCTTTCTATGTGCGCGATCCCGACGGGTCTCAAGGTGGAGTTAAAGGCTCGCTAGGCAGGGCCTTGGTTGTCGGACAACGGTTAGCTGCTGCCACGGCATCGCAAAGATTCGTTTTATTGGTGACGGATGGCAAAGGAGAGCAATCATCCAATCGTCGCCCTCGAAGCCGATTGCCCATACCAACAAAAGGTGCCATCAGCGACATTCGCACCGCAGCAGAAAAGCTCCATTCGATCACTTCGTCAGCGCGGGCGAGAAGCGTCGAGGGCACCGTTAGGCCGAGCACCTTTGCGGTGGTTAGGTTGACGGCAGTTACGTACTTGGTAGGCGCCTGTACTGGAAGGTCCGCGAATTTCTCCGTCAGCGCCTGCTCCGTGCTGACACGGCTTCATCACCAAAGCAGATCATGTCGGGACATGGTGTTGTAAATCACCGGCTGTTCGGCTTTGAGGTCTCGATCCCTGCGATCGGGTAACGCCGACTTGCCCCAGAACAGCAAGGGCCATGCTAGCGCTAGGACACACAGGATCGTCAGTGCGGTTCGGAGTGTCGAATTCATGTTCGCCTCCTCGTGCGGCAGCGGCTGAAAATCCAGCTGCTATCTTGTGAGGCGGATAGTCAGCCGGCCGAGCTAATGACCGATGTGAAACAGTTCACATGGAGAAAAATAGATTCGACCGCGTCAGGACTTGGCCAAATCCCGGATTTATGATTAAATTCCACGAAACCATGGATTTGGGAGGTATCCTTGGATGCGCCGCCACTGACAGTCGAGAACGCTCGACAGCTTATCGGTAAGTGCATTCTGTTCCGGCAAAACTGAGCGCGGATCAGCGCAACGCGCTGGTTCGGACCGCGCATTTGCGCACCCTGGCCGCCGGCGACACCATTTTCCTGATGGGGGACCCAGGCGACAGCATGATGGCGCTTCTGGCCGGAACCGTCCGGATCAGCGCGCCGTCGTCCGATGGGAAGGAGATCACCCTCGGGCTGATGCAGCCGGGCGAATTCTTCGGTGAGTTGGCGCTCCTCGACGGCAATGAGCGCAGTGCAGACGCCAAGGCGATGACGGACTGCACCCTGGCGATTCTCAATCGCCGCGACGTATTGCAGTTTCTTGACCGCAACCCGAGCAGCTGGCTCAACTTGGTCGAAATCCTGTGTGAGCGGCTCCGCCGCACGACCGTGCAGATCATCGAGGTCGCTCTGCTCGAACTCCCGATCAGACTGGCCAAGGCGCTATTGCGATTGAGCGCAGTTGGCGGCGGCGCTGCGACACCGGTCAAGCTATCACAGCGCGAACTGGGCAACATCGTCGGCGCGACGCGCGAGAGCGTGAACAAGTGCATGCGCGAATGGCAGCGCAGCAACATCATCCGGATCGACGGCAATTCGATCACGGTCCTGGACCGCCCCAGTCTGCAATCGATCGCGGACGCGGTCGAGGATTGAAGCCCGGCTGAGATACTCTACTAGGTCGTCTTCAACCGTTTCAACGTCGAGCGTCCCCCGATCTCGACGGCAAGCGCCAGGATCTGCTGATAGAAGCAGTGCCCGGGGCACGCCGGATTGCGACTTTTCGCGACTCCACGCGAACCAGTCCTCTACATGTCGAGAAATTGGTGGAAGCCGCATCCAAGCGCGGAGTTGAGGCGAAGGTCGTCAACGTTGCCACGCGCGAAGCGGTCTTTCCTGCCCTTGAGGCAGCCAAAGCCTCGGGAGCTGACGCTATCAATTTCCTCGCGAAATCCGCTCTTCATTATCAACGTACGGCCATTCTCGACCACGTCGCCGCACTGCGCTTGCCGGCAATCTACCAATGGCCGGAACGGCGGAGGAAGGCGGCATGATTGGTTATGGTCCGCGCTTTGTCGGAGTCTTCCGCCAACACGCTCGACTGGTTGCCCGCGTGCTGCGCGGCGCAAGACCATCGGAGATTCCGGTCGAACGGCCCACCACCTTTGAACTGGTGGACAACGTCAAGGCCGCCAAAGCCATTGGCCACGAAATTCCCGCCGGCTTCGTGTTGCGAGCCGACAAGCTGGTCGAATAGGCGCGCGCATGTCTGCTTCTGGCACTTAGCCGACATCCCAGCCGCACCGAGCCATGTCCGCTATTGGGGGTATAGCGGACATCGCTATTTGGGGCCGTTATGTCCGCTAATGACCCAAAGCGGACATTTGGTAGCAGCCAGAAGCTCTTCCAAAATGCTGATCTGAGCCATTACCATACTGCCTCTTGAAGTATTGGGGCAGCGGCAGGGCGGCGTTCCGTAGCGTGTCTATAGCATTCCTAAACAGCGTGCCGCGCTTAAACCAGGCGTTACCCTTGTGACGCCTGCGGATCAAGATACTCCGCACGTTGAAGTCAGGGCTGAGCATCTTAATCACGGCCTCGACGTGCTTCATGTCACCGGCCAACCGTTCGGTCCGCTCCGGTTCTCGAGTATCTGGCGCCCAAGTAGGCGTCCAGCTTAATCAGGTGTGACAAACAGGATGATTGTGCTTCATGCCGCAAAGTTAGTTGCGGCCCGTTCAATCGTCTTGTGGCGTTTGCGGCAAAATACCGTAAATGTGACCCCGCGCCTCCTCCGCTGCCCAGAAAAATTTGAAATAGAAGTAATAAACTCTTGGATGATGCAAAGCAGGAGCTAGCCGACCGATGCTAGTAGCGGACGATAGTCGGCCTCGGCCCCGCAAACCTGCCAAAGGATCAGGCGCGCGAGTCCACCAAAAAGGAATGGCTAGCTTGCTAGCTTGCCGAGCATTGCCCCACGCCAAGGGCGGCTGCATAGGGCTATAATCCCAGACGGTTGCCGGGCATACTGACAAGGCCACGATCCGGTGAACTCGAGCAAGGTGCAAATGATGAGCGTTGGCGACTGGCTGAGAACAGTCGGACTTCAGCAGTATGAATCAATATTCACTGAGCATGCCATCGATACCGATGTGCTGCCTGGAGCTGACGGAAAGCGACCTCGAAAAGCTCGGCGTCCTGCTCGGCGATCGAAAACGGTTCCTCAAGGCCGTCAAGACTTTGCGCGACAGCAGTCCGAGTATCGTTGACACCGGCCAAACGCACAGTCCCAAGCCACCAACCTCTTCCAACCAGGCTGAAGAGCGCCGTCATCTGACGATCATGATCTGCGATTTGGTCGACTCGACTGCCCTTACCGCTCGCCTTGATCCGGAAGATATGCGCGCGGTCATGGACGCCTACCACGCGGCCTGCGCGCGCATCACTCGATTCTATGATGGCTTTCTGGCGGATTTCCGAGGCGACGGGATACTCGCGATATTCGGCTATCCCCAGGCGCACGAGGATGATGCAGAGAGAACGGTGCGCGCCGGACTGGATATTGCCGCCGCTGTCGCGCGGCTTAAAACGCCAGCCGTCACTCCGCTTGCTGTCCGCATTGGTATCGCCACGGGTCTGGTGCACGTGCGTAGTGTCGGTGGCGAGGGCGAACTCCGCGACCATTTCGTCGTCGGAGACGCGCCAAATATCGCAGCCCGTCTTCAGTCCCTCGATCTCACCGGGCACGGTCGTGGTTGCCAATTCCACACGCAGGCTGCTTGGCGATCGCTTCCGCCTCCGCGATCTTGGCCGGCACGAGTTCAAGGGCGTTGCGGAGCCGGTCGCAGCGTTTGCGGTGGAGGCCATTGCGGCTGCGGAAAGCCGATTCGAAGCTGGCCCATTTGGCGCGTCTGACTAATCTTATGGGTCGCGAAAAGGAGATGGAATTTCTCCTTGAACGCAAAGACCAAGCCTGGAAAGGCGAAGGCCAAATCGTTCTGATCTCAGGCGAGGCGGGCATCGGCAAATCCCGCCTTGTTGCGGCTTTCGAAGGTCATACTGAGAATCAACCGCATACAGTTTTGCGCTGCCAATGCTCGCCTTACTACTCGAACAGCGCACTTTATCCGATCATCGAACAACTGGAACGAACTGCAGGTTTCAAGCCAGACGATACCCCTGATCAGCGCCTCGACAAGCTGGATAGCCATTCTCGCCAGGAATGCAGCGCCAGGCGATGACACTGCGCCCCTGCTCGCTGCGCTCTTGTCCATTCCCTTCGGAGACCGATTGCCACCACTGGTCTTGAATCCGGCACAACAACGCCGACGCACCTTGTCGATGCTGCTTGACCAATTCGAAAATCTGGCCAGACAAAGACCGCTTCTGCTGATATTTGAGGACACCCATTGGGCCGATGCCACATCGCTAGAGCTGCTTGATCTTGCAATCGAGCGGATACGCCATCTCCCGTTCCTTGCCCTGTTCACTTTGCGACCTGAATTCGAGGCGCCATGGGCTGGTCTGCCAAATGTCAGCACATTGACGCTTGGTCGCCTCGACTCCGATCAAGTCGAAAACATTGTCATGCAGATGACCCAAGGCGGCGCTCTGCCGACCGAGGTGATGAAGGAGATCGTCTCCAAGACCGATGGCAATCCGCTTTTCGTGGAAGAACTGACCAAAGCGGTCCTGGAAAGCGATATTCTGGTCAGAGACGCTGACAACTATCGGCTTTCCGGGCCTCTGCCGCCACTCGCCATCCCGGCGACGTTGCAAGACTCGCTGATGGCACGCCTCGACCGTCTGCAACCCGTCAAGGATACCGCCCAATTGGCGGCGACGATAGGACGTGAATTTTCATATGCCTTGATACGTGAGGTCGTCACGCGCGACGAAACCGCGTTGAGATATGCCTTGGCAAAACTCGAGCAGGCGGAGCTCCTTTTCCGCCGCGGCGATCCACCGTACGCTGTCTACAGCTTCAAGCACGCCCTGGTTCGTGATTCGGCGTACGAAAGCCTGCTCAAGAGCCGTCGTCAGCTTCTGCACGGCCAGATAGCTCAAACCATCGAGACAAAATTTCCCAAGATCGCAGCGAGCCAACCGGAGATCGTCGCGCGTCATTTCACGGAAGCCGGTCTCGCTGAGAATTCGGTCGGCTACTGGATCAAGGCGGGCCATCTCGCGCTGAGCCGGTCGGCCAACACCGCAGTCACCCATCTCAACGAAGGTCTGAAGCAGATCCCTCTCGTCAGCGACGCAGCCCAACGGAACAAATTGGAATTGCTCCTGCAAACGGCCCTCGGCAACTCACTGCAGGTAGCGCAAGGCTGGAGCAGCGAAAACGTGAAACATGCTTATACGCGAGCCCTCGAGCTTTGCAAGGAAAGCCGCCTTGACGAACATACCTTACCGGTCGTGTTTGGTTTGTGGACCTGGAATTTCGTCCATCCATCGCTCAGCGAAGCTCAAACTCTAGCTCGACTATCTGCTTGCTACAGCCGAAAAAGTTCACGCTCCCGCATACCAGGTTCTTGCGCACGAAGCGCTGGGCTTCACTTTGTTCGCCCAAGGACAGTTCGCGGCTTCGCATACGGAACTACGGCAAAGTTTGAGCATGTGCGTGGAAAGCGCGGCTCGCGGAATATTTTGATCTGTCCGCGCAAGATCCTCGAGTCCATGTCAGACTATACGAGGGAATGGTCTTATGGTTCCTGGGCTATCCCGATCAGGCGTTACGCAGCTGCGCAGAGGCACGCCGTTATGCCGATCAGTCGCAACATCCGTATAGCGAGGCCATGGCACGAACCATAAGCCTGAGGGTGCTGCCAGCTTCGCGGTGAGGTGGCTGACGTCGCAGCCCGGGTCGACTCCGCCATCGCGCTCTGCGAAGAGCATGAATTCGTTCACTACCTGGCTATGGCCTTGATTCTGCGCGGCTGGGCAAAAGCCCAGCAAAGGACGATTTCGAGAAGGGCGTTGCGGACATCCAACGAGGGCGGGAGATGCTGCGGTCTAACGGCGCGCTGTTGTATGAATCCTATACACTCGCCCTGCTGGCGGAAGCCTGCATAAAAACGAACATTATCAGTGAGGCCTTGGATTTTCTGGGAGAGGCAGAAGCGAGACTCAATGACGAGAATTGTGAGCGCTTTTATGAAGCAGAAATATATCGCCTGCTCGGCGAAGCGCATTCGCGATTAGGTAATGGATGGGACCAAGCAGAGCAATGGTTTCAAAAGGGCCTTCAGCTGGCTCGTGAGCAAAAATCAAGGTCGCTTGAATTGAAGCTTCGCTTGTCCATGTATGACCTGCGCGAGCCGAGACAAGAATGCCGATGAATATCGTTCGCATCTGAAAGAGGCCTATAGCAGCTTTTCGGAGGGCTTTGAGACCGCCGACCTTATGAATGCCAAGGCCAAATTGGGAATCTGATCATCTTGAATTTAAGGGTGCCAACTTTCAAAGCTGTGGCCCGAGTCTTGTTTGGTTCGATTGTTTCAGGAGCGCATCTCGCTGGCTACTTCAGCTGGTCGATGAACTCCATTTTGATTGTTGAAAGAATGTACTCTCGATCGTCCTCCATCAGGAAGTGAGAACCTTTACGCACGTGATTTTTGAACGCAACCGAGGTATGCCTGCCCCACCCGGCGGAATCTTCTGCTGACACCCAAGGGTCCGAGTGGCCGACGAAACTGCTGACGGGGAATGCAAAAGGTTCGACCGGTTTGTAAGCGAAATTGTAAGCCATTTTGAACTCGGCGCGCACCGTAGGCAGCAACAAGGCCCTCAATTTCGGTGTGTCCAACATTCTGTTCGCGGCTCGAATGTCGAAATGACGTATGACATCGGCGAAGATTTCATCCGTTTGATCGTAAGGCTGAACACTCAGATCAAAGTCGCGGTGGAGCATGATGTCGTAAACCAGCTCGTCTTCAAATTTCCCCCTGCGCTTCAACAAATGAGGCGGCCTGACTCCGCATGCAAAGCAGTGCTTGATGAATTGTGCACGTTCTCCGCTGATCTGCGTCAGCGTCCGGAACATGGTGAGCCCTCCTAGGCAGTGGCCAAAGAAGGCAGCCGGTCTATCCAGTAAATCAAGCATTTCAGGCAGCAATCGCTCGACGAATATGTCCAGATCTTCGATAGCTGCCTCGTTGATGCGGGTTCCTCGCCCCGGTGCCTCAACGGCTACGAGCCTCGACGGAGTCGCCGAGCAGTTGCGACCACGACCGAAACGATACAAGGCCTCCGCCCGCATAGGGGAAGCAGAACAGCCTGCCTTTGGCGTTCGGGTTCGGCCGCGGTGCGATCAACCATTTCCCAGCTGTACTGGTTGCGGCGCCGTTGGAACGGTGGTTCGCGTGATCGAAGTCATGCCCTGTTGCTTTCGTCGGCAGCCGATGATCATTGGTGCCCCCTTGCGGCCCGGCCCTGCCTTCGAATGGTTCGTCGGCATTTCGGACATCCGACGCTTTCGAGCGTGAAAGCTCATGTGCTTCAACTGCGGCCCGCAAAGCTTTGGAGGCATTCATCGTACGCGGATGGGACGCCGAAATTCCGCCGGCTGCATCCAAAGTTGCTGCCGGACCACCTTCGCCACGCTTGACCACCTCGTCCTTCGCCGATCGCTCGAAAAGATGATCGACCAACTGATTGATTGTCGGACCCTTGAGGAGCTCGGCCACCGACACCGGCACGCCGGTCTCGTTTTCCAGACTGTTTGCGAGCTTCACCGCCATCAGCGAGTCCAGGCCGGCGTCGTTCAAAGGCAGATCTGGATCGAGCGGCTCCGCAAAACCCAATTCCCCCATGACATGTCGTTGCACGACGCCTTGAAGCCCGTGGCGTTCGCCTTCGTGAAAGGCGGCACTATCGGCAGGCTTATGCGGAATGGGGGCGCGATCCAGAACAGGGGTCGCGGGCGTATGGGATGTCCCGAGGCTCGAACCGTAGGGCGTCTGCCCAGGCTTCGCACCAACATTCTCAGACCGCGGCTGCGACGTCTCGTCCTTCAAAAGCGGAACCGGCTTCGCAACAGTTGTCGTGCCGGAAGTGAGGTCTCTGCCAAGCCCTGCAATCGATTCGCCCAGGTGTTTGTCCATCAGCTGGTTGATGGTTGGCCCGCTGATGAGGTCAGCTACCGGAATCGGGATGCCAAACTCTTTTTCCAGACTGTTCGCGAGCTTGACCGACATCAGCGAATCCAGGCCGACCTCGTTCAACGGTCGATCTGGATCGATTGGCTCCGCAAAGCCAAGCTCCGCCATGACGTGTTCTTGCAGTTTCGTCAGAACCTGTTGACGCCCAGCCCGCAACCGGAGCTGAATTTGGACGCACGGATGCGGGCGCTGCCGACGGCGCTTTTGAAACCGCACTCCTGTCGAGAAGCTCCGACAAAAAGGCCGCGTTCGGGATCTTGGCCGCATAAGTAGGCCAGTGAGCATCTGCAATCGCGATCTCATCCACATCGCGATGCATCAACTGGTCAAACATCTGCATTGCAACAGCCGGAGACACGAATTTCATGCCCAACGTCGACCACATTGCCTCGCCACGCGCGCCAGATACGGTGGCTAGACCGCCCTCCGACCATGCGCACCAATTGATGCCCAAGGCCGGCAATCCCGCAGCCCGGCGATGAGCGATCAAGGAATCCAAAAAGGCCCCGGTCGCCGTATAATTCCCCTGACCGGCAGACCCCAACAGACTCAACAGGGACGATTGCAGAATGAAAAAGTCCAGGTCGAGCGACTTGGTGTGTTCGTGAAGCAGCCAGCTTGCGTAGACCTTTGGCTCAAATAACCGCTCGAAACGACTCCAATCGAGCTGAGCCAGCACCCCATCATCCAGCACACCGGCCGAATGAACGACGCCTTTGAGAGGCGGGAGTTCGTTTCTGATTGTCTGCATGAGGCGACTTACATCGTCATCGAGACTGATGTCCGCCGCTTCGACACGGATGGTTCCGCTGTTAATCTCGGCCGCGCTGAAGAATCTTTTTGCTGCTTCGGCGCTGGCTGTGCGGCCCGTGAGCATGACGTGCTTCGCACCCTTACCGATGAGCCAGTTCGCGACGCTGCGCCCCAACATCCCCAACCCGCCGGTCACCAGATAGCTGGCATCCGGCCGTACCACCGGAGACTGCGCCGGTAAGCTTGCGAGCGGACATCTGACGAATCTTGGGACGTGGCGCACGCCCTCGGCGGATAAGGAGACTTGGCCTTCGGCACCGAAATGGAGCAACTCCTCCGCCAGTTGGTCAATGACCCGTGTGCCGCCAGCCGTCACGTCCAGGTCGACCAACCCCCCCCAAACGGCTGGGTACTCGATCGCAGCGGTTCGTCCCAGTCCCCACAGCGGCGCCTGAACAGGGTCCACCTGCTGATTCTTACCACCTGCCCTTTGAGACTTCGCCGTCACAATCCAAAGGCGCCGCGCCGCGCGGTCGCTGGACCGGGTGGCGGCGAGGGCCTGCAAGATTGCCATCGCTCCGCGGCACATCATCTCACTGCCGTTTTTCAGGGCCTTGAGTGTGAGACCCTCTATGGAGGGAGCGTCCAACCCCCACAGATAGACGACGCCTCTAGACGGCAGCGTCTCGCTGCTCCTCAAAGCCCTCGAGCAGCCGGCGACAATCGCCGGGCCGCCGTTCATCGATGGTCCACACACGCGGACTCTGTTGCGAAAATGCTTGGTCCCGGAAGACCAGGTGGCAGTGGTGCTGCCGAGCTTCGAGTTGGCAAGCCAGGGCTTCACCGACCCCTTTTGCATCGGCGAAAATCAGCCAGCTCGCTGGGGTGCGATCGTTCACCTGGTTGACAGGTGTTCTGGTGCTCCTGCGCCAGGCGACCCGATAAAACCTGTCTTCAGTTTCGGCTCGATGCGGCTGCAGTTGATCAAGCGGCAAAAGCCGTACTCTCAATCCTTGCAGTTCCGCGACTGGCTGTTCTGCCTCATCATGAACCAGGATATCCACCACCTGCGTATCGTTCTTCTCCACGCTACGCAGCGCAATGTGCGCCCATCCTTCCGCGACCGCATCCCGATAACAACGGAATCCCTCGAGCGAGATGGGCAAGTAGCAGTGGCGCCCAGCGCCATTTGTCTTCGGCAGGCCATCAAGCAAAACAGGATATGCATGCAGGCATGCATCCAAGAACGCCGGATGCGTCAGGTATTGCGGATCGGTCAAACCGTCAGGAAGTCGCACTCTGATGAGCGCCTCATTCTGGCCAACGTGCAATTCCCGAACGCCGCGAAAACTGCGGCCGTATTCCATCCCGAGCTCGTGCAGCCAGCTGTAGAAATCGGTAACAGACAGTGTCTTCTGGCAACGGGCCAAGATCTCTTTCTTCGCAAGCGTCGGAGGCAGCGTTGCCTCTACCTTGCGCAGCGTACCCGTCATATGGGTACGCCAGGCCTCCGCACCTTCATGAGCAGCGCTCAACAGAGTGAAGCTTACCCTATCCGACTTAAGCGGCGAGACCAGGATCCGCACAATCCGCTCTTCTCCATCGCCAAACGACATGGCTTGGTGGTGCATCGCATTGTCGAAATTGACGTGCGGAGTTCCGAAATATTTTCGGCCGACGACAATGGCCGCTTCCAGCTCGGCGGTGGTGGGAAGAAAGACAGTTCCAGCGACTTTATGATCGGAGAAGTAGCCCGTGTGCCGCGCGCCGTAACGCGCCTGGTAGCGCACCTCATTGTCAACTGATGTAATGCGATAACCGACCAGAGGATGCTGTCGCTCGACCGCGCTGACAGGTCGCTGAACCTGGATTGTCTCTTCCTTGATCCAGTGACGCTCCCGGTTGAAGGGGTACGTGGGCAGCGGAATTCGTCGCCACGACGATTCGGCGTGCACGGCTGACCAATCGATTGCCTGGCCAGCTAGATACAACGCAACCAGCATTTCGGTAATCGATTCGGCATCCGGCTTTTGACGACTGAGCGTAGCAATCCAGTTGGCCGATTTGCCGTCTGCTCCGAGACAGGCTTGCGCCATCGGCAGCAGCACCGGATGTGGCCCGACTTCGAGAAAAGTCCGGCACTCAAGCTTGCCCAACGCACGCATGCCGTCCCCGAACCGCACCGCCTCTCGAAGCTGTTGGCTCCAATAGGATTTGTCAGGCGCAGCGGTGAACAATTCGCCCGTGAGATTGGATACCAGCGGCAGTTTGGGCGCGCGCTGCTCGAGCCCGCTGGCGACTTGCTCCAAGTCGCCCAGAATGGGTTCGGTTCGCGGCGAATGAAATCCGTTGGAGATTCGCAATTTGCGATAGGTGATGCCGCTACGGTCCATTTCGTTCAACAAGATCGCCAGAGCGTCCTCGTCGCCGGACACGACGGTGTTAAGCGGCCCGTTCATAGCCGCCACAGTGACCGACGGAGCAACCTTGGCCATCAATTGACGCACCACGGATTCTTCGGCCCATATCGATGCCATCGCCCCGCCGCTGGGCACGCGATGCATCAAAGTGCCTCGCGCGGTGACCAGCCGCACTGCGTCCTCGAGTGAAAAGACGTCTGCCAGGCAAGCACCTGTAATTTCGCCCAAGCTGTGCCCGATGACGGCCTTAGGCGCGATGCCCCAGGATTTCAAAAGCTCTGCCAGCGCATATTCGACCGCAAACAACGCCGGCTGCGTGTAATCGGTGCGATTGACCAGCGCGTCATCGCTGTGCTCGGCAAAAATCACATCCAGCAGGCCGCTTTCCAGATGGGGTGCGGCCAGCGCATGGCAACGATCCATTGAGTTCCGAAAAACCGAGTGCGTGCGATACAAATCCGCGGCCATGCCGGCATGTTGCGGTCCCTGCCCCGAAAACATGAAAGCGACAGGCCCATTGCTGGTTCGCTTCAAGCTCAATGATTCCTGACTTATCTTTAGGAGCCAGGCTTCGAGATTCTTCTTCAGCTCCGAAAAAGATCGAGCGGGCGCAGCAAAACGATATGCAAATTGGCTTCTGCTGACGTTCGTCGTGAAGCAAAGATCGCCGATGGGAGTATCGGGATTGTCATTGAGCCAGTTCAGCAATTGCTGCACTCGCATGACTAGAGCTTCAGCGGTTTTGGCTGAGAGGGTCACGAGGCATCGGGAATGGTCTGTTGAACTCGCTCGTGGTCGGGACGAGCGGCGCCTCTTCAAGAAGGACGAACACGTTGGTGCCGCCGATTCCCAGGCTGTTGAGCCCAGCCCGCCGGGGCGTAGCAGCAACCGGAAACTCCTGGAGCCGCGTGTTTACGTAAAACGGCGACGACGCGAAATCGATGCGAGGATTAGGCGTTACATAATTGATGCTCGGTGGAATTTTTTTATGATGCAGCACGAATGCGGTTTTGATCAGACCGGCGATTCCCGCTGCCTGCTCCGGATGACCGATGTTGCCCTTGACGGATCCGACGGCGCAATACTGCTTGCGTGTGCTGTCCTTTCGGAAGGCCGTGACCAGCGCCTCGACCTCCAGCGGATCACCGACGGTGGTGCCGGTCGAGTGGCATTCAACGTAGCCGACGCTGTCGGCACTGACCCCGGCCGAACCAAGCGCATCGATCACCGCCTGAGATTGCTGACCGACGCTTGGCGCCGTGAAGCTAATCTTTGCCGAACCATCATTGTTTGCCGCAGTCCCTTTGATAACCGCAAAGATGTGGTCCCGGTCGGCGATGGCCTTTTCCAAGGGCTTCAGCAAAACTGCGCCGACGCCGCTACCAAAAATGGTCCCCTGGCCGGCCTCGTCGAACGGACGGCAGTGTCCGTCCAGGGAGTAGAGGCTGCGCTTTTCCGCAAGATAGCCGTCGACCTGCGGCACACGCACCACCGATCCTCCCACGAGCATCATGTCGCATTCGTTGAAACGCAGATTCTGGCACGCTTGGTGGACCGCGAGCAGTGACGAAGAGCACGCCGATTAAATCGTGAAACTGGGTCCCCTGAGATTGAACTTGAAGGAGACTCGGGTGCTCAAGAAATCCTTGTCGTTGTTGATGTGGGAGGTGCTTGCCGTCTGATCGACGAGATTTGCAGGATACAGTTTCGTCATCAGATAAGTGCTGACGACGCCTCCCCCGCTGGAGAGAACGCCGATCTTGCCCGGGTAGCCATTCGGATCGTAGCCCGCGTTTTCGAACGCCTCCCACGCAACCTCAAGGAACAGACGATGCTGCGGGTCCATTAGCGCAGCATCCTTGGGCGAATACCCAAAGAAGGCGGCGTCAAACATTTCAACGTCGGGCAGGATCGGCGCAGCTTTTACATAATCCGGATTCGAAATTAGCGCCGGATCAACACCGCTTGCGATGAGTTGTTGATCGGAAAAGAAGGTGACGGACTCCACCCCGGCACACAAATTTTTCCAATATTGGTCGGCGGTAGCCGCTCCAGGAAATCGACAGGACAAACCGATAATGGCAATGTCGACGTTCCATGGTGAACGGTTCATCTCGACGCCTCAACTCTGCAGCTTTGCAACGTCAGTATTCCGGCAGCCAAAGATCTCGTGTTCGCGGCATTCGACTCTGAACGATGCCATCTTCACGCTTCCTCTGCGCGCTTGCGCTTTTGCGCATCCTTCAGTGTTTTCAATAAATCGATCAGGCGATCAGCGACGGCCTGTTGGGCTTCGACGAGGCGCAATGAACCGGACGTCACTTTGTCGGTGATTTCGTCCAAAAGCTCTTTTGTTCTCGTCTCGAAATCGACATCCAGCTGGCCTCTCAATTTGCGGTCAGGATCCAGAATGATCATGAGCGCCTGAATTTCAGACAGGAGCATGTTCTGAACCGGCCTCAACAAGACTGCCTTCTCAATGCCTGTTTTCACCAGATCAAGAACACTCCTTTGCAGAGGAAACAAAGGCAGCGCCACCAAAGCAACGTTTCTCAGCACGGAGCTTGGTTCATGTTGCACGTCATCCGAGTGGGTTCTCCGATTTTTCGCCATCGTCAGTCTCCCTCTCACCAAAGTACAATTCTGGGACGCCAAGCACGCTTCTATCGGCTTATGCTCCGCATGCCTTTCTGAACTC
>CAWEIN010000021.1:0-129299 GCA_963809065.1 Blastocatellia bacterium | reverse complement strand
CTAAAGAGATGACGCTCGTGAAGGTCTGCCGTGTAAACGTAAGAGCCAGGATCGACAATGAAGGCGCAACCGCCGGCAGAAATTTCTATGCTCATCAAATCATTGTGCCTGTGCGAAGCAGGTCGGCCTTTCTCGGATCCGCCTGCATTGAACAAAAGATACAGATCTTCGTGTCGCAAGAGGTATGTGCCCGCATCGGGAAAAGTCTGCGATGAAGGCTCTGTGTTCGAATTGGCGAGTTGTTGATAGTTTCGTAGGCCCTCTTCGCCTAATAACCACAAGACCTCAGGCGCTGCTTCAAGACTCGGTGGTTTGAATTTGGAATCCTTGAATGCTACTGCGCCAAGCGCCAAAAGATGTGCGCGATCGTTGGCCCTTCGCGTCGTGATCGGCAAAGCCTGGCTTCCGTCAGTATCGCCGACAAGCGGCACGAAACCGTCGGGCCGCAGTATTGTTCGCAAGTATTCGAGCATTAGGTGCAGCTTACGCCAGTACCTATCTTCGATCGGTATTGAATTAGTCCGACAGAGCAGAAATGAGTAGAGAAACAGTTCCAGGACAAAGCAGTGATAACCCGTTGAGCCTTCGTAGTCGGCGCCTTCCGGCAGGATTTGTTTATCCATCTCGCGGAGCATTTCCTTCAAGGCCCACGAACGCCATTCTTCCGCGGCAGCTAACTCCGGCAGCATGATGGCAAGCCAGAGCAAACCCGCTATATCTGACAAGTAATGGTTGCTGGTAGCGACGTGGGAAAACTCAAGGTTACGACGAATGTGAGCGCCGTGCTGATCAAACATCGTAAGCAGCAGGCGCAGGCGCTCTTCGGTTGACTTGTGGAGAGCTGCGGAAGAGCGAGAAGGCGGCGAGCAAGTTCATGGCGCGCAACGCAACCTCCATTGCACACGACCAATTCGCGCCACGCCCGACGGGATTTTGTTCGTGCCAGCTTTCCAGCTGCACAAAAAACTCCGCAGCAAATTCCTCTTCTTTGGTCAACGCATAGGCCTGGCCCAGGGTGATGAGTTGACCGAGACGATTGAGCTCCCACAGGACACGAATGTCTGAACCGTCGTCGTGCCACAAACGGAATGTCAGCGTGATACTCAAGTCGGCCAGATTCTTCCGGAAAGCGGATCGCGATGCCAATTGATCTGAACCCCAAACTCCTGCTCGCCAAGACCTAACAACGGCCAGCGATGCGCTTCAACAATCCGGCGGGCAGATTCAATTAGCCGCTCAGTTTCATCTGGGAAAAGATCGCGTTGTCGTGAAATAGTCGATTCTGCCAATTCGAACCCGGGAAAAAACGAAGGCTGCAAGCGTGAACGGAAGTGTTTCAGTAAATCTGATGAAGATATGCTACGAAATTCGGATCGAAGCCGGGTTGGTTGGGCAGCAAGCTCGTCGAGCATCCTGCGTTCGCGACTAGACTGAACAGCGGCGCGACCGCGACGGAAAGCTTCCAGCGTTGCGCGGCCGAAACTTACTCGTCCCTGAAACACGCTCTGCAAGCCTCTCGTCAAAGATGTTGTCGTGCGAGTTTTAGCGGGACGGTCCGAAGACTTTGACAAGGTCTCACCTGGCACAATCTGACTGGCATTATTCGAGCGCAGCAAGAATACGCTCGGCGGTACGTCCGTCCCAAAGCGGAATACTCACTGGCCGTTTCGCATTCTGTGTGTGCGCGGCAGACGCCGCAGCAACGATCTTATCCGTGTCGGTACCTGCGATTGTGTTTGTTCCCATCGTGACCGTGATCGGTCGTTCAGTATTTTCGCGCAACGTGATGCAGGGAACGCCCAGCACGCTGGTCTCTTCCTGAATGCCACCGGAATCAGTGAGCACCAGTTGTGCGCCGCTGTACAAGTTCAGAAAATCAAGGTAGCCAAGTGGATCTACCAACCGCAGCCCGCCAATTTTTTTCACTCGCTCGGCGAAACCAAGTTCAGCAATAGTTTTTCTGGTGCGCGGATGAACAGGAAAAACTATGGGAAGCTGTTCACTAATTTTCTCTAGAGCGTCCAGAATTCTTTCAAAGGTCAGCGGGTTGTCGACGTTCGACGGCCGGTGCAAAGTGAGCACCGCATAACGCTGGTCGTTTAAGTCGAGGGCGTATTTGATGCGTGACTGCCGCGAGCGTTCCAGGTGTTTGTAAAGAGAATCGATCATCACATTGCCGACCAGCCGAATCCTCTCACGGGGAATTCCTTCGGCTAACAAATTTTCGTCTGCATCGGCTGAGGGAGTGAAAAGCAGATCTGCAATCTGATCTGTCAGCAGACGATTGATTTCTTCCGGCATCGTACGGTCGCGGCTACGCAACCCCGCCTCGACGTGCGCGACCTTTACACCCAGTTTCACGCAGACAAGAGCGCACGCGAGCGTGGAATTTACATCGCCAACAACCACAACCCAGTCCGGCTTCTCCTCGATCACCACGGGCTCGAATCGCTCCATGACGGCGGCGGTCTGCGCCGCGTGTGAAGCTGAACCGACACCCAGGTAAAAGTTGGGTTCCGGCAAATCCAGGTCACTGAAGAAGCTGTCAGACATGGCCGCATCGTAGTGTTGGCCTGTATGAACAACTAGCGGCGTAAACTCTCGTTCACGCCGCTTCATTGCTTCTACAATCGGGGCGACCTTCATGAAGTTAGGCCGCGCACCGACAACGTTAATTACTTTAATCATGTTCGAGTTTCAAGTTTCGAGTTTCGAGTTAGAATCCGCCTTAAACTCGGAACTAGAAACTCGACACTCGAAACTTCTTAAAGCCTGATTATCCGCGCGCTGCTACCGCGCCTGACCTCACCGTTAAGAGCGTTCCGCGTATCCACAATCAGCGAACTAAGTTGGCAAACTCGTTGGTAATCAGTCTCGCTATGGTCGGTGACAATTACCACGCAGTCGCTCGCGCGTAATTCTTCATCGGTCAACGACACCGACGACAGCGGCTCGCCGCCGCCTTCCGTATGGGCGTCGTCAAAGTGAACTTCCTTCACAAAAGGATCGTGGTAACTAACCGCAGCGCCACGCGCGCGTAGTCGATCAATAATTGACAGCGCCGGACTCTCGCGCACGTCGTCAATGTCTTTCTTATAAGCCACCCCGAGCAGGAGAACGCGCGAACCCTTCATCGCTTTGCTTTCATCGTTAAGACCATCAGCTACTAACTGGACCACGTGTTCCGGCATCCGCGAATTCACTTCCTCGGCTAAACCGATGAAGCGCGAATCAAAGCCGTGTTGGCGGGCTTTCCAGGAGAGGTAGTGCGGATCGAGCGGAATGCAATGGCCGCCGATTCCCGGTCCGGGATAAAACGGCATGAAACCAAACGGCTTGGTGGCGGCCGCGCGAATCACCTCCCAGGTATCGATATTCAGCGCATAACAAAGTCGCGCCATCTCATTAGCCATCCCAATGTTCACCGCGCGAAACGTGTTTTCCAGAAGCTTGGCAGTTTCTGCAACGCGCGCGGAACTGACGGCATGAACATCCTTAACAATTTGCGAATAGAGATGTGCGGCAGCTTCGGTGGAGTCCTGAGTAACGCCACCGACAACCTTGGGAATGTTGTGCGTCTGAAACTCAGGATTGCCCGGATCTACACGCTCCGGTGAAAAGGCCAGCAGGAAATCGGTGTCGAGCTGGAGTCCAGTCTCTTCAAACATTGGCAGCAAAACTTCGTCAGTCGTACCCGGGTAGGTAGTTGACTCGAGAATGATCAACTGTCCCCGATGTAAGCGCTTTTTGATCTCTTCAGCAGCAGCCAGAATGTAGGAAACATCCGGCTCTTTGGTTTTTCTGAGCGGTGTCGGCACGCAGATGATGACAGCGTCGCAGTCTTTCAGATGATCGAAGTCGGTGGTGGCCCGCAAACGCTTGCCTGCCACGTGTTCCTTGATTATCGATGAGTTTACGTCGCCGATGTATGACTTGCCGGCATTGATTTGAGCAGCCTTGCTTTCGTCAACCTCAAACCCGGTCGCCTGGAAACCACTTCCGGCAAACTCAGCTAGCAACGGCAAACCAACATAGCCTAAGCCGACCACTCCGACGTGAGCGCGCTTGGCTGTAATCGCAGCGATAATTTGTTCCTTGACCATGTAATCCGTTTTTTCCTTAAGGCTCTCCGGATGAAAACCTCTCACAAAATCCAAACAGGCAAGACTATTGGAGCGTTGCGCGGGGTGTCAAGCACGGCTTTTTGGTTGGGATTGTCAATTGAGATCCGGACCCACCCGCTAGCGCGTGGTGGTACTGACCTCATTTCACGTCCGCATTCATCGATCCTACTTCACCCACTCATCCGCGATCTCGGTTTCAACTTTCACCGGCACAGTCTTAACGTATTCCTCGCCCGCCGCGACCATCGCGCGTTCAACCTTCACCGCCACCTCCGAAGCTTCATCCGCGTCTGCTTCGACCACTATTTCATCGTGAATGATATTGACGATCTGAGCGTTGGTGCCGCGCAGCTCATCCTTCAGCAAACGCAGCGCGCGCTTAAGTATGTCGGCACTGGTACCCTGAATCGGCGTGTTCTTGCCGTTTCGCTTGGTCATGGAAATCTGCTGACGGTCCTGTTCGTCATAACGGAAGCGAACCAGGCGGCCTGATCCGGTTCGCGCCTGACGCTCACGCACGGCACGGTTCGCGGCTTCATTCAAATAAGTATCGAGCTGGCGATAGGTCGCGAAGTATTTCTTCAGGACACCTTCAGCCTCAGGCAAGCCCAGCCCGGTCATTATCGAAAAGCGTTGCGCGCCGATGCCGTAAACCACTCCGAAGTTCAAACGCTTGGCAAAATCACGTTGCTCACGGCTCACCTGGTCCACCGAGACATTGAAAACCTCCGCCGCTGTCACCCGATGCAGATCCGCTCCAGACCTAAAGGCGTTAATGAAAGCTTGGTCACCGGAAAACTCGGCGAGGATTCTGAGCTCAATCTGCGAATAGTCGGCAATCACAAGTTTCCTGCCCTCCGGGTGGCCGGAAAAACAACGGCGGTATTCCACCGCGTGCGGCACCTGCTGAATATTTGGATTCGTACAGGCAAACCTGCCGGTGGGCGCTCCGATCTGGCGGAAGTCAGCGTGCAGGCGGTGGGTAGTGGGGTTGATCAACTCGATCATGTTCTGACCGTAACTCGTCAGCGCCTTCTGCACCGTACGGTATTCGAGTAGCGTCGCGATGATTGGATACGCGAGCGCGAGCGGCTGCAGTTTCCAGTTGCGAGTGGAATCCGGAACAGGGATGCCGAGCCGCTCCAGGGCCTGTGTCAGTTGTTGATGTGAATCAAGATTTATGTCATCACGTTGCGGCCCGCCGAAGAGCGTGCCCTGCGACGACTCCTCCGCCAGCACCGACTGCAATTCTTCAGCCAGTTGGGTCCTGCGCTTTTCAACTATCGCCAACTGTTCTAGCCAGCGGTCCTTATGCATGTAAAAACCAGTCAACTCCATATCGGCGACTGTCATCACGCAGTCGAATTCCAGGCGCGCGCAGTCGATTAGTGAATCCGCTTTCAAACGCTCGATAAGTTTTTCTCGCAGCGGCAGGAGCACCGCGGCATCGCGCGCGGCATACTCAAGTTGCGCATCGGAAAGTTCAAGGTTCCAGTTGCTTAGCCGTTCCGATTTATCGACTGCCTCACTGAGATATCGCGAGGCCACTGCTTCAAGACCGTGCCGCTCTTCAATATCTCCGGCGCCGAGCAGCTGACTGGCAAGCAGCGTATCGAAGATTCCGCCGAGGTCTGTTCCCAGGGTGTGCTTGATGAATTTCGCGTCAAACTTCGCGTTGTGCAGAATTTTGATCGGACGAGGAGCGGCGAGCAGATCGCGTAACGACGCGAGCGCGACATTCTGTTTGGGATCGCCGTTTCGAAACGCGTCGAGGTCAATGACATGAACGCCTGAAGGCGTGGCTAGCTGAATCAGTCGCAGCCGGCCGTAGTAAGGATCAAGTTCCGTGGTTTCGGTGTCGAGACCGATTACCTGGTGAGTCGCTAACAGCTCAACTGCTTTGCGCAGTTCTTCCTCAGTTCTTATTACCCGGTAATTCGTGTTCATCAGGAATGAACTCTAACAAGGACAAGCACAAATCAGGTAATGCGCAAGAGGGAACGAGAACTGGACTGCCTACAGACGGATGTAAATTGCACCGGCTTTGCAGAAGAAGTCTAGTCCACTGTGTGGAATTGAGTTGTCTGGGTAATACAAAATCAGAACTGGGAGCGATAGCGACCAGCCGAAGAGTCAACTCATGAGAATGCTGCCCAAACAGGCGCTCCAACTCATGAAAAGTTGACTCTTCGGCTCGCTAACGCTCCCAGTTCTGATTTTGTGTAGAGTTCCGCTCCAGAAGCCAGGCTGTTCCACTTTTTGTGCAAAGCCAATTGCACCGGCTCGCGAAAGCTGTGTGGCTTGCTACGACTGAGCTTTCTTTTCGAGGGCAGCCTGCTTCTCACGGAGACCTTTTGCGGCTTCCTTCATTTGGGCCGCGTCATCTGGCTTCTGATGATCATCGAGAAACTTTCCATAATGTTCGAGCAGCCCTGCATAGGTGTCGAGCACAACTGCATTGGTCGAGTCTTTCACGACGTCCAGAGTGTTGAAGGCCAGGCGGTAGGTAGCTTCCAACTCGTTTGGGTTTCGGCCTTCGAAGAAGGCGGCAAGGCGGAAAAGCGTTTCCGCAAAAGTTGCTATGAATAGATCATTGGGCACGGCCTCGGGCTGTCCGGTAACTTCGTCAAAGCGCCTGGCCATATTTTGCAGTCTTCGACTCGCAAGCTGATTTATCTCGCTGTCTTTAGACGTCAGATTAAGGAGCGTCTCATAGATACCATCCTCGTCCTGCCAGGTTCGGGCTGGATCAGCGTTTCGGCGGGCGGCCAGTTCTCCGAGCGCTCGATTCAACAAGCTTGCGGCCTCGCCCTTCTTCTTCTCCAGACACAAACCTTTTATACCGGCAATGTCGTAGGCTTGCTTTGCTTGAAGGTACCGGCCGAGTTTGAAATAGATGGGCGCCAACTTGAACATATCGAGGCACAAAGATTCATCCTGATTACGTCTCGACTTCAAAGCGACCTGAGGTAAAACATGGGCTAGCTGGATTGAAGCCAGCGCTTTGTCTACCTTGTCCTGGGCCTGATAAATTTGGCCGATTTCACTGTAGCTGTCCGCTAAATCCTCTGCTTTGCTAACGTCGTAATTTTCCTGAATATCGATTATCTGATCGTATGCCTTTTCCGCGGCAGAGAAGTTGTTCAGATTGGAGTAAAACTCAGCTAGCTTTTTAAGCACCAGAATTTCCTGATCACTTGAATCTTCTTCCGAGACATCGCCCGATACAACTTTAAGTCTGGCCGATTTCTCCCAAAGATTCGCCGCTTCAAGGAAATTCTTCTCAGCTTCGTCATCCTTCTTCATGTCAAGGTAAAGCTGCGCCAGATTCACATGCTCGCTGGCGGCGTCAGCCGGATCTTTATCGATGTGCCTCTCCTGAATTTTCAAGACACTCAGAAAGGTATGGTCAGCTTTTTGGAAGTAGGTTTCTGACGCAACTGTTTCTTTCTGTACGCCTGGCAGCGGCTCGTAACCCGTCACGGCGACATTATGGTAGGAATGCGCAAGACCGTGATAGGCGTTGAGCACATCCGAACTCTCATCTTCCACTTTGCCTTCCTTCACCAGCGGCTCCAGAATTTTGACTGCCTGTTCGTAGGCATCAAGGGACCGGCTGTAGAGTTGTCTCTGACTTGGCTCACCCGTGTTTGGCGTCGGTTCGGCAGACGGGGGGTTTGAACGGTCGGACGGCAATTTATCGGCGATGCTGGAGAATGTGCTTCCGAGATTGGCGTATGCCCAGGCGAGCTGAACTTCGAGTTGCCCGGTATCCTTAGTGGTGCCCTGACCGCAGGGCTCGGTGTTCCATGGCGCCAGGTGCGGTGCGTTCGGCAAGAGTGACTGGAGGTTCTGACTCAGACAGTCAAACGACTTGAGCGCCTCCTCGGAATGGTCGCGCCCTAGTGCTTCGAGACCCTCCCGAATGAGACCATTTCGCTGCAGGGCCGCTTCCATCTGCCCGCGACTTCTCAGGGCACTTGCCCGCGCTCTGATTGCTACTGCCAGCGCCCCCAAAGCGAACACAAGAATCAGACACAGCGCGACGGTCAAGCGGCGCATGAGTTGCACAGAGCGGGCTTGTTTTTCCGCGAAGGCTTTTGCCGTTTCAAGTTCGCGTCGTTCACGCTCGATCTTTTCTTTTTGCTCATGCTCCCGTGCCGCCTGCGCAGCGTCGATGGCAGCGCGACTCTTTTCGAGGTAAGCGATTGATTCATCAAACTCCGGATGATAACGTCCGCCCCAGGCTTTATTTGGCTGGTACTTCTCGCGCCACTTGAGTGCGAATCGTAAGGTAACCTCGTCAAGTAGCCCGCCTATGCCGGCGCGGTAATCTGCCGCGGCCACGGCCAGGCGGCGGTAAATGCGTGCTGCCTCCGCTTCGTCACGCGCCCACTCTTTTAATCTCTCCCAATTTCGAATCAGACTTTCGTGCGAGATATCGATCACGGTCTCGGGTCGTAGGGCAACTCCAGCGGGCGGCATCAGAAACGATCGTCCAACGGCGCGAAAGATCTCGATCACTGCAATTACTTCTGCCTCGCTCGCGTCGGCGATCGCACAGATGTCTTTCAAGCAAGTCGGCCGACGCAGTTCGCGATTGTCAGCGCCGCGTTCGGTTAACGCCTTGAATATTGCCTCAGCCACTTGCCGGCTGCGTTCATCCGGCAATTCATCAAAAGCTTCATCGGCATGCCTCGAAAGAGCGTTAGACATGGTACCGACAGCTTCGTAATGCTCAAGGCCAATAGGTTCGCCGTCTGTGCCGTGCACCGCCCAATAATCCCAGGTGCGCATGAGCGCGTGCTGAAGGATCGGAAGTTGATCGGGGTTGTCACCGACGTCGTTCATCAAACGGCTTACCAACGGCTCCGTAATCTTGCAGCGCTTAACGCCGACGGGGCCGGTGATTGCAAAGCGTCGCTCGTCGCGCGTCATGCGCGGAATCAGATACTGGCCGTCGTTAATCGCTTCCGGTAGTCCCTGGAATTGAGCGCAGTCGCCAAGGAAGTCGGAACGCATGGTTGGAACAACGAAAATCGAAAGCTCGCGTTGCTGTGAGGCTTCGAGCAGGAGTTTAACAAAGGCTGACGCGTCATCGCCGGTGCTGGAAAGAGAGCGCGCGGCCCTGAAACGGAACAACTCTTCGAATTGATCAACGACTACCAGTAGCTTCTCATGATCCTGAAGTCGCGCTTGCCGTGCCGCATCAACCAAACCGAGCGAGCCGCGACGCAAAGTTGCCTCAATAACGGCCTCGGCCTCTGCGGGAGGCAAACCTCCGCCCGCCTCAAGTAGTACATCTTTTTCCGCCAATGCGTTGGCAAGGTTGCCAATGGGATCGTTGCCCGGTCTCATGATGGCAATGCGCCAACCGGAACCGGCCCCGGCCATCATGCCTCCGCGTAGCGCCGGCAGCAGTCCAGCGCGGACGAGTGACGACTTGCCGCTACCCGAAGTGCCGACTACAGCAAGAAAATGTGAACGCTGCAGCCGTTCGATGAGCGCGTCCGATTGACCTTCGCGACCAAAGAACAGGCCGTACTCGTCCGTCTCGAAAGGACGCAGTCCGGGAAATGGGTTATCGACTTTTTTCGACTCCATCATTTTAAACCTCCTGCCGAGGCCTGCACCGCACTAACAAAGTCGCGCAAGTCGTTAGGATCGAATGAGTTGAAATTGCGTATGACGTAGGGAACCAGATGCGTGAGAAAGTCTTCCTTCTGTTCGGAGGGCGGTGCGCCGACATAAACGGCATTGGCGAGCCAATCGTCCTCGCGCCCGTAACCGTAGGCTTTCTGCAGGTCCTCAAGATTCTTGCGCACCCATGGTTCATCGCCGCTGCCGAAGTAGACCAGCGCTGCGTCACACTCTCTGAGGTTCTTGCGGTGATAGTCCATGAGCGTATCGGAGCCTTGCTGATCGAGCCAGGTGATCACTTCCAGATTCTGTTTGAAGAGATACTCTTTGATCGGGCGTATTTGCGACCGATCGCGGTTTTCACAAATCAGGTAAACCTGCTTGAACTTTGAGTGCCCAGCTGGGCGAACAGCGGTCGTCGCCGGCGGATTGAGTTTTTCAACGATACGCGTTTTCAACTCTTCCACGCTCGTTTGCAAAAGCTCTGCTCCGGCCGCGATGCGCTTCTGAAGTTCGCTGACAAAAGACGTTTGGCGTTCATCGCTAATTGGCAGTGCTTCAGTCATTAGTCCCGGGGGCATCCAAAGCAAACGCAGAAACGCCGGAGTTTCAGCGCCATGTTCGGCGGCCAACTGTTCCTGGAGCCGGACTGTCGAACGCGCATCATCTTCGGGTGTGGAACCATAACGCGTGCCCACCAGATGAACGGAGAGCGCGCAACGAGCGAGCGCGGCGCGTATCGTGTTCTCAGTTTTCTTTACTTCTTCCAGAGGGAGTTTTTGTTCGGGTAACACGCCGTAGCCGCGTTGTTGCAGTTCGTCGCGCACCAGCTCGCGCGCGTCCGCCAGGTCAGAAGTAGTTTCCGCCAGGTAAACAAACTTCGCCGGCTGCGAGGCGGCGCCGGCCCCATTAGGCTTTGCGGAAGACGGCTTAGCAGAAGCCGGCGCGTTTAACTTCGAGACATCAAGCGGTCCGGTTTGTTTTGCTTCCGGATGCTTCAGTTCGATAAGGGCTTTGCTGATGTCAGAGACCAGCCGGTTGAGCATTCGCCAGTAGAGCTTGTCACTCGAGTCGGTGCTGAACTCCGTCGTCAGGCCACTAGTTGCTTCCTCAGCGTAGAAGGGATAACCGATCAAATCTCTGATCTGTACCGGCTCCAATTTTTTGAGATGGTTCGGCAGTGGCGTTTTTATGACTTTGAAAACCCGCGAACGGAATTCGGGCCCGGCCCCACGCGCGGGGGGCTCGGCCGCGTGGAAGGCGTCCATCTCGCGGTTGCACCACTCAGACTGGACATAACGCGGGGTGATAATGGGAACGAGCAGCAGGGAGCTGGTTACTCCTTCACTGATGGCCCCAACCAGTCGATCATTACCTTGCAGATCATGGCCGTCGCGCCAGATGGTCGGTTCGTAACCGAGCGCCTGGCCCACCAGAACGATGAGTCGCTCGTGAAGCAGATCTACCCAACCCTTGTCCTGCCCGAAAGGATTGACGTCATCGAGGTGGCCGTAACTGATGAAGATGTCATGAGTGAAAGGCATTGAGTTTCTACCTCCGGATTTGACTCGACCAGGACCTCATTGCAGTGACTAAGTTAGCATTGGTGAAAACGCCGCCGGCGCAGCCTGCTAAGCTTCTGAACACGAGGACCATCTTGGAGACGAGGACACGAGTACTAAGTCGGTGTATACATTGCAGAATGCGGGGCTGTCAATCAAACGCTGATTTCTAGCGTCAATTGATTTGCTGGGACCGCGGGCGTCCCGCCCGCCACGCGCCACCGCCATTAGGTTTTTACGCTAATCACATGTTCGCGCTTCGCTCTTAAGTGCGGGCGGGACGCCCGCGTTCCCAGCAATCACTTGACCGGTTCGCTGTGCGTCCTGACCAGCAGCAGCAACAGCACCGCGGCGGTTGCTCCGAGAATGGCGCTTACCAGAAACGCCGTTTGCGGGCCACGCCAATCCCATAAGCCGCCCATCAGTAGCGATGCCGGCAACACTGTTATGCCGAAGGCGAGGTTATATAAGCCGTAAGCAGTGCCACGCTGTTCAGGACGCACCAGATCAGCTACTAACGCCTTCTCCGCGCCTTCAGCCAGGCCAAAATAGATTCCATAAATCAGGAACAGTATCCAGACCGAAATTGAATTTGAAACGAACGCAAAGCCTGCATAGACGGCCGCATAAAGGATCCACCCGGAGACTATCAGGCGACGCCGCCCAAGCCGGTCCGAAAGATCGCCGCCGAAAATTGAGCTTACTACCTTGCTAACGTGCAGCATCGCCCAAAGCAGCGGAATCGCAACAATTGAGACTCCGTTGGACTGCGCGCGCAATAACAAAAACGCGTCGGACGAATTTGAAAGCGTAAACAGTGCGACCAGCACCAGGAAACGTTTGAAGTTGCTGTCAAAGCCTCGCAGCGAGAGGCGCACCGGCTGATCGAGCACATCCGGCGTGGAGGTCGGCTTGTAAGACTCGCGCACGAAAAAGACAACCACGAGCACGGCTGCCAGCGCGGGAACCGAGGCCAACAGAAAGATTTTAGTGAAATCACCAGCAGTTGGCGCGTTGCGATTTGCCGCCAACCAGAGCACCAAAAGATAGCCCAGCAGTGGTCCGATAACCGCACCGGTGTGATCCATAGCGCGATAAAAACCAAAGGCGAGGCCCCGCTCTTCGACTCGCACGGTGTCTGCGATCATGGCATCGCGCGGGGCGGTGCGGATTCCCTTACCAACGCGATCGGAAAGCCTGAGCCCCAATACCTGCGGCCAACTCCCGGCAAAGGCCAGCAGTGGCCGGGTAAAACTGGAGAGCACATAACCGAAAACAACAAAGACTTTTCGTTTGCCGCGACGATCGCTGAGGTGGCCGGTGACCAGCTTGAGTAAACTAGAGATTGACTCAGCTACGCCCTCAATCAGTCCGATGATTCCCGGTGAAGCGCCTAAGGTCAGTGAGAGGAAGACCGGCAGTAATGGATAGATGATTTCGCTCGAAGCGTCGTTTAGCAGGCTGACTAAACTGATGGCGAAGACATTGCGAGGTAGACGCCGGTAGCGTCGCCACAGGCCGGGCGTTCCGATCCGGGCTCCAGTAACTTCCGGCTCCAGCGGATCAGCGGCGTCATCAGTATCGCTTTTCGCCATGAGCTTCGCTGCTTAGGAAGGAACACTTCGTCTACTGTTAGCAGCTGGTTGCCGGGTGGGCTTCGGCTTAGCTGTAAGGCGATTGCTCCACCACCAAAAGCCGCCGGCACCCAACAAGGCCACCAGGATTACGCCGACGATGGTTACCCTGATCATCCAGCGAATGGCCAGTTTCGCAATCAGGATGAAGATGAACAGCAAAACTACGCCGGCGATTATGAAGATGGTGGTGAAAGTCATGATCAATCAGTGGCCAGTGGTCAGTGACCAGTGGCCGAGTAAGGCGCTTAGATTAATTCTGTCCGCTGACAACTGGCCACTGATCACTGGCCACTGGTCACTGCTTTTCGTACCTCGCTCGCACAACCGTCTTGATGTTCCCGCGAACGTGAAAGTCTCCCTCAATCTCAACGCTCAACGGATCACAGGCCCTGACGAAGTCTTCGAGAATCACATTGATGACGTGTTCATGAAAGATCTTCACCTGTCTAAACGAATTGATGTAGAGTTTCAGACTCTTAAGTTCAACGCACCGCTCATTCGGAACATACTCCAGGCGAATGGTGGCGAAGTCGGGAAAATCTGAAAAGGGACAGATGGCTGTGAACTCCGTGATCTCGAAATCGATTTTTATCTCGCGACCGGGAAACTCATATGCGAAAGTGTCGAGCGGGAACAGATCCATCTCTTCACGTGGCGTTGAACGCACGTCGAGTCCCTGTTGATTAATGGGTTGTAGTTCTTTTTCAGCGTCAATCATTTCAGTGTTGATCTTACTTGAGAGTAAGAGCGTCAGCAATTCCGGCTAGCCATAAGTCGGCGTCGGACCCCGGCCAATCGTAAACACCTTAATGAGTAGAAGCCCTGCGATGAATCCGCCAATGTGCGCAGCATAAGCCACACCACCCTGCTGCGATCCGCCGCCAAACATTCCGAGGCCGCTGATTAACTGAAATGCAAACCAAATCCCTATCGCTACATACGCAGGAACGTCTGTGAGGAAACGAAAAACGATTGCGGTGACGCGACGGTGAGGATAAAGCACAATGTAGCCACCAAGGACTCCTGAGATCGCCCCAGACGCTCCCAGGCTGGGTATTAGTAAGCTGCCGGGATCGGTAGAAAACATAACGGTGCTTAGCACGTGCGCCAGCGAGGCCAGCACACCGCAAACTAAATAAAAAACCAGGTACCTCAAGTGGCCCATGCGGTCTTCTACGTTGTCGCCAAAAATCCAAAGGAAGAGCATGTTGCCTGCGATGTGCGCTATGCCGCCATGCATGAACATCGAGATGATTAAGGTGAGGTAGACTGAAAATGGAGTCCGCTGCAGGCCGGGAATTAAGAGCCGCTGCCCGGTGATTGCATCTTCCCTCACGCGATCGTCAGTTCTGATGTCGCGTCCGGTAACTATCTCCTGGGGAACAGTTGAGAATGCGTAAGTGAATCTGTCGTTGTTGCCGAGCTGTTGCAGGAAAACGAAGACCAGAATATTGATCGCAATCAGCACGTAGTTGACCACAGGTGTGGTGGTGCGGTCGCTATCGTCGTCGTAAAGCGGAAAAACCATTTAGTGTCCCCTGGGGAACCTGAGTTCTTGGTTCAAAGTTCGTTTGCTTCACTATTCCGGCAGCGCGACGCCGGCGCTAACGATCGCCGGTTCATGCGGCTTTAATAGTTCGTAACCTTCCGACCGCGCCACATAAGTGGCCGCGGTGATGTCGCCCACAACGTTCAGGGTGGTGCGACACATATCGAGAATCCGATCCACACCCAGAATAATCGCGATTAGAGCTGGATTCACACCGATGGTAACGAGCACGCCTATGATGAAAGGAATCGAGCCGGAAGGCACTCCAGCCGTGCCGATGCCGCCCAGAATCGCCAGGTAAACGACCATCAGTTGCTGCCCGAGCGACAGATCGACACCCGCGAGTTGTGCCAGAAAAAGCACCGTGACTCCTTCATACAAAGCCGTTCCATTCTGATTAGCGGTCGCTCCAACAGTTAATACGAAACTGTTGATCTCCTGTGGTACGCCGAGGTTTTCTTCGGAAATTTTTAAGGCGGTCGGAAGCGTGGCGTTGGACGAGGAAGTCGAAAATGCAGTAAGTATCACGGTCTTGATGCGCCGGAAAAAATCGATTGGCGAAAGCCGTGAAAGAAAATAGACCGACAGCGAATAGACCCCAAACATGTGAATTGAGAGACCGAGCAGCACGGTCACTACAAACCATCCCAACGCCTGCAGCAGGTCAAGACCGAAACGCGCGGTGTTGTTGAAAAGCAAACAAGCCACCGCATAAGGCGCAACCTTCATGATCATCTCGATGATCTTCGCGGTGATTTCGTAAAGCGCTTCAAGGCCGCGCAACAGCGGCGCAGTAACGCGCACAGGAATCAGCGTGATAGCGATGCCGATGATCAGTGCGAAGAACATGAGGTGCAGCATGTTCGGCGTGCCGGCAGAAGTTGCTGTGCTCGGATTCGAGGGCACGCCTGCAATAGATGCAAGCGGATTTGCAGGCACCAGCGTGTCGACTACCTGCATTAGCGGCGATGGCACCGCGCCCGACTTTTTTGCCGCCTCGACAGTCTTAGTCGCCTCGGTCGCGTAACGCTGCTGCAGCGCCTGGGAAGTTGCCTCGTCTATGTGCTTCCCCGGCCTGATCGTATTGGCGAGGGTCAATCCGATGACTACCGAAACGGCGGAAATCACCAGACAATAACCAAACGACTTCAGACCGACACGCCCCAGCTTGCGAATATCACCGATGCCCGCCACCCCAACCACCAGCGAAGAAAACACCAGCGGCACAACAATCATCAGCAGCAAGCGTAGAAAGAGTTGGCCAATTGGCTGCGTGAAGTTGTCGACTATCCATACAACACGCGGGTGATCGCCGCCAAACGCCTTATTCACCAACAGGCCGGCAATGACACCAACTGCAAGCCCAATCAGAATGCGCGTGTGGAGCGCCATGCCCTTGGGCTTGTCCGGTGTCTCTTCATCGAGGTCCGTGGTGACTTCGCGCTCAAAAGCATCGGCGTCGATTTTGTTCTTGGTCTTGTCTTTTGTCTTTTCAGGCATGATTTCAGTTTCGAGTTTCGAGTGTCGAGTTCCTGGTTTCAGGTTTCGAGTTATGAGCTAGATAACGATTTTCCATCGTAGTTCTGGATTCGAAACTCGAAACTAGAAACTGTTGTTTCATCTGTCCCCAGCGCAACTTATCGCGCAGCACATCGAAATAGTTACGGTTCATCGGCTGCACCAGGTTGAAAGTAGTCTTGCTCTTATGAATGCGAACGCGATCCTCGACCTTCAACGGAAAACCCACCTGCCCGTCCAGCGTTAACGACACGTCTTCCTCTTCAGTTTTTAAATGTAATTCGATAACGGCATCATCCGGGACAACGATAGGCCGGTTGGAAAGCGTGAAGGGGCAAATTGGAGTAATGACTACAGCATTCATCGAGGGGAAGATGATGGGGCCACCGGCGGAGAGATTGTAGGCGGTGGATCCCGTAGGCGTGGAAACTATCAGTCCGTCAGCGCGGAAGGCATTCACAAACTGCTGATTGAGATAGGCCTCGATTTCAATGATGCGGGCCAGCGCTGACTTGTTAATGACGACATCGTTCAGTACGCGATTACGAGTTACACTTTCGTCTCCGCGCACTAATTCAACCGAAAGCATCACGCGCCTGTCCAGACGATAGTTACCTTCGAGAATCGATTCGAGCGCTGCGTAAAGTTCTTCAATGCGAAACTCAGCAAGGTACCCCAACCCTCCGTAGTTGACGCCGAGTACCGGCACTTCCGAGTCACCCATCAGGCGGGAGGTGGCGATCATTGTGCCGTCGCCTCCCAGCACCAGTATTAAATCAGCTGTCGCGGCCAGCTTATCCGGAGCTACTTCTTCAACCGGGCAACCGGTTTGTTCTTCGATCCGCCGGCGCTCGATTTCCGGCCCGCCCAGCAGACTGATACCGCGTTCCGCCAACCAGATCGTCAGTTCGCAAATCGTCTTCAACGCATCTGGCTGATTTGGCTTTAGAACTATGCCTATACGCTTTATGGACGAGATCGTCATCGCGCTTTTTTGCAGGCCACCGACAGTTAGTTCTTGGGATTGAAGAAAACGCTGGCAATGGTAACTGCAAGCGTGACCGAGGGGCAATGAGAAGCGGCAGCGGGTATTGGTTTGGACGATACCGCTCAGAATTCCGGAAGCTACGATGCACAAATACAGAGCCGATCGGTAGTGACCAAACGATGGTTGATTACTAATCGAGTTGTAAATGTGGACTGGTTCCGCGCTGTTATCGCCCCTGCTCTTCCAACTGGCCTTTTTCATAGAGTGCCAGGAACTCAACGTTGCCATCCGCACCAAGTATCGGAGACTCGATTACTTTTTTCAGTTGCAGTCCCAGTTCCAGCGCTGCCTGGTTGACCTCTGCGATGACACGCGCGTGCTGCTGCGGATCACGAACGATGCCGCCCTTTCCCACCTCACCACGCCCAACCTCAAACTGAGGCTTGATCAAGGTGATTAGGCGACCCGCCGCCTGTAACAGCGGAACGATTGCCGGCATGATCTTGGTTGCGGAAATGAATGAGACGTCCATTACCGCCAGATCAAACCTGGTTTCGAAGTCGCCGGGCTGAAGGTAACGCGCATTTACGCCTTCTCTAACTTCCACTCTCGGGTCCGTGCGCAGTCGATAGTCTATTTGGTTGTGACCGACGTCGAGGGCAATGACCCGCTTGGCTCCGTGTTGCAACAGGCAGTCGGTGAAGCCGCCGGTTGAAGCGCCCACGTCAAGGCAGTTTAATCCTTCAACATTCAGTTCAAAATCACGCAGAGCTGTTTCGAGTTTTAGGCCGCCGCGGCCAACGTAACGTGAAGTTGGGTCATCTCCGCCTTTAAGGCGAACCTTGGCGTCGGAGGCTACCGTATCGGAGGGTTTATTTATGCGTTGTTCGTCGGCGAGCACGACACCCGCCATAACCAGTGCCTGGGCTTTCGTGCGGGATTCGGCCAGGCCGCGATCGACAAGTAACTTATCGATGCGCATGTGTCGCTCAGAACGCTCTTGCTTCATCTGCCGCTACTTTACCGCAGAACACGAAGCTCAACCGAGGCTTCTGAAAGGCGATGCGCTGAGACTCAAGCTTGACGTCGCGCCGCTTGCGAAATGGCTGCGTGGCGAATCCCCTAAATTAAGTTCACTGGCGCACGGCGCACAGAGCCATACTTTGATATTTGGTGCGTCAGCCCAGAAGAAAGAGCCAACTCTGGCAGCTACCTGCATCGCCTGATCGATAGGCAGTCTTTGGAGGGCCTGCAAGTAGAAACCGCCGTTGTAAAAATCGCCCGGCACGCCTTCGTCCTTGTGAATACACTCCCGCTCGCGAAACACTTGCTTCATAGAAATGCCTGCTTTCTCGCGCCGCAACCGCGAAAAATTTATGCTAACGGAAAACGTCGGGTTTCGCTCTTGTGAGAGAGTTGTTAGGGCAAGCGACTTACTCGTCGGACAAAACTCAAAATCGCTTGGGGCAGATAATGCCACTGGTTTCAGAAACAGTCAACAACGTTGAATCGACGCAAACTAGAACTAGTTTGGCTGTCTGTCAAACTTGTAGCGCAGCGAGTACTTCCAGTCAAATGCCGATTACTTAAGGCCTTGAGGGGCCCTCGAATATGTCTCGGATCCTCAATAAATCGTCTGAAGTTCTACGGGGACGCCTCCACGACTCGTGGCGTGCCTGGCGTTCGAACCTACGCCTGAGACGCCGGGCGTCAATTCTTTCTTCACGACTTAGATCTCGTTCACCAAGATCCTCGGCCAAGTTCTTTTTTTGTTGCGACTCTACTGCAGTTGAAGCCGTACTCCTGGAAGACAAGGGCACCGATTTCTTTTCGACTGTCGTCGCGTTAGCCTCAGGCAACACACCGGCAGCTCCACCTCCAACCTCATTTGCAGCAGGGCTGACAGGATCGTCAACTGGCAATTCCGGCGGCACCTGGAACGGCTGTGCTAACAGCTGCCGACTGCGCTTGACCCCGTTGTTTATAGATAAGGGTTGCGGCCAGCGCGCCCATCATTAGCGAACAAGCCATTGCGAATCCAACAATCAGGCGCTTCCGTGATCGTGCTTCCGCCTTGATCTCCTGCAGGGGCACTACTGGTCGCGCCGAAAGCAGGGTCGCTTCTTCGTCAAAATGAGGCTCACCAAGTGGCACGGCGTCCTCAAGATATCCCTCGTTTATAATGTTTGATTCCATAAGTGCTAATCCCCAGCTGACCGGCGTGACAGTCTCATCCGCAGACCCTTTAGCAAAAGCGGGGCCACGCAATTAACATCGCCCTGATCCTTCTAAGTCCCTGCAGAAAACCTATCGACTCAGAATTTTTGAGAAGAGGAAGGAAGATATGCCGACGATATCGTGCACTAAAACAACGCGCCCGTCTGTCGAGCAGTACGGGCGCGCTTTTTTTCGATGTTGAAAGGTGTCTATCGAGCCACTTTTTTTGCTTTTGTGCGCCGGTCGTCCAGCACGTCAATACTCTCTTTCACGCGATTGTAAATCCCATCCGCATCAAGTCCATACTTGGCAAGCAGGAGTTTCGGATCGCCATGCGTGACTAAACGATCCGGGATGCCCATCCTTACCACACGTACTTTGTCTTGCAGACCATTTTCCTCCAGTAACTCCAAAACGGCGGAACCAAAGCCGCCGGCCAGATAAGCTTCTTCGACGGTGACAATGAGGCGTTTAGTTTGCGCCAAAGCCAATAGCAATTGAGCATCCAGAGGTTTCACAAACCGTGCGTTAACGACAGTAGTCTCAATTTTTTCCTTCGCCAGGTTGTCGGCCGCCTGCAAAGCCGGATGCACCATTGAGCCGTAAGCTACGATCGCAATCTCGCCGCCGTCGCGAAGTATCTCGCCCTTGCCAATTTCCAGGAGTTGCGGTGAGCGCTCAATGTCGGCGCCAACGCCACTGCCCCGCGGGTAACGCATTGCTGCCGGTCCCACATGCTCGATCATGGTGTGCAACATGTCGCGCATCTCGCCTTCATCCTTAGGAGCCATCACCGCAATGTTCGGAACCGCGCGCAGATAAGCTATGTCTAAAAGACCATGGTGGGTGGGTCCATCACCGCCGGCCACCCCGCCACGATCGAGACAAAACTTTACGTTAAGGTTCTGTATACAAACGTCGTGAATCAACTGATCGAAGCCGCGCTGCAGGAAGGTGGAGTAGATCGCGCAAACCGGCTTCAAGCCCTCAACCGACATTCCGGCGGCAAAGGTAACGCAATGTTGCTCCGCAATACCTACGTCGAAAGATCGTTCGGGAAACTTTTCCAGCGGCGTGCAAATACCAGTGCCATCCGGCATAGCCGCTGTTAAGGCAATGATCTTCTCGTCTTTCGCCATTAACTCGGCCAGCGTATTTCCGAAAACTGTCGTATAGGTTGGAGCACTCGCCTTCGACTTGATGGCCTTGCCGGTCTGCAGGTCAAAAGGGCCGGTGGCGTGCCAACGATAATAGTCCTTCTCGGCCTGAGGGTGTCCTTTGCCTTTTGTTGTCAGCGCGTGAACCAGAACCGGGCCGTCTTTGATCTGTTGCGCTTCACGCAAGGCGGCAACCAGGGCGCGCGGATTGTGACCGTCTACGTAGCCGATGTACTTAAAGCCTAATTCATTGATAAGCGCGCCCGGCAGCACTGCGGCCGCGATAGCGTCTTTCATCGTCTTGGCCGCATGATGAAGGCGCCCGCCAACTGAAGGAATCGAGAGCAAGGTTTCCTCAACTTCATCTTTGAAGCGATGGTAACTGCCGGCACTGCGGATGCGGTTCAAATAACCGGTCAGCGCCCCTACCGCCGGAGCTATCGACATCTCGTTATCGTTAAGAACAACAATCAACCGGCTCTTGAGGTGTCCCGCCTGGTTAATCGCCTCCATCGCCATACCACCAGCCAGCGACGCGTCGCCGATCAATGCGACTACATGATGATTCTCGTTGTTTTTATCGCGAGCGATCGCCATCCCGAGTGCCGCAGAAAGCGATGTCGAAGCGTGACCGGCACCGAAACTGTCGTATTCAGATTCATCGCGTCGCAGGAAACCACTAATGCCGCCATACTGTTTGATGGTCGGCAGTAGATCGCGCCGCCCCGTCAAAATTTTATGCGCGTAAGCCTGGTGCCCTACGTCCCAGACCAGCCGGTCGCGCGGCGTATCAAAGGCATAATGAAGCGCCACGGCCAATTCAATCGCGCCCAGGGAAGCGCCAGTGTGGCCGCCAATTCGCGACATTGTTTCCAGAATGTACTGACGGATTTCGTCGGCAACGGGCTGCAGCTCCTCCAAAGGCAGTAGCCGCAGATCTGCCGGGGAGTTTATGTTCTCTAGATGCATTTGCGCGGTATTGTAACGTGCGGGTTCAGATTTTTACTACTCACAAATCTTTCGCGTTTTAATCAGCAGGCCTCATAGAACGGCTTAGCTTCTTTGCGTCATAAAGTACTCTGCTCAAGTAAGAAAGTCAATGCCTGTTTCTTTCCAAACTAATCCTGAATTGCGCGCGTCTAAAGGCTGTAACGAGGAAGCCCATCCCCGGACCTACATCTATACCGCAGAAAAATTGGCAAAAAGGAGTTCGATAAGAGATGTTTTTAAGAAAAAGTTTGTTTGGTGTCGTCGGAATCATGCTGGCCGTTGGAATGGGCGTTTGCGCTCAGGAAACGCAATCACAAACTCCATCGACTCAGGATGGAACTCTCCAGCGAGAACGCGTCGAGCGGATGGAAAGACGTCGTGAACGCCTGGGAAATCGCGAAGGCCGCAGAGCGGCGTGAGGTCCAGGAGCGCCACCGCGGCATAGGTCGCCTGATGGGCGAACTGAACCTTACTGAAGAACAACGCCAACAGAGTCGAGCGATCATGCGAACGCCGGCTGGAAAGCACAAAACTTCAGCGTGAAGAATTATTAAAACTGCGCGAGAAACGAATTGCGGGCACGTTCTCAGCTGGAGACGAGGCACGAGCCATGGCCTTACATCAGGAAATTCGGGCTGCGATGGAGGGTTCCAGGAGCGAAATGGACGGCGTGCTAACCGCAGAACAGAAGGCCAAACTCGAAGGTCTAAAGAAAGAACGAAAAGAGAGAATGGAATTGCGGAAGAAGGAACGCCAGGAACGTTTGAACAGGAATCTGATGTAGTGCCAGACGGATTTGAAGGATTAAAGACGGCCCGGTCTTCTCAGAGACGCCGGGCCGTCTGCATTAACGGCTAGCGCCAACTTAATTCGCACTTTCGATGAACTTCGCCAGGCGCCGACGCAAGTCATCGCGAGCATCTCGAAATGCCTTCATCCGGGTTTCTTGATTGCCGCTCACGCTGCCGGGTCCTCCACACTCCAATGAATTCGACCCTTAGCTCCGGGAAAGATCGGACAATTCTGGTTCGCGTTATCACAAACAGTAATTACGTAGTCGAAAGACTGCTCGATGAATTTGTCGAGCGACTTGGAGTGCTGTCCTGATATGTCGATGCCAATCTCGCGCATTGCCTCGATAGCCTCTGGCCTGATGAAACTTGGTTCCAGTCCGGCACTCTCGACAGCAAACCCGTCACCTCCATCATGACGCAACAGGCCCTCCGCCATCTGACTGCGTGCTGAGTTGCCAGTGCAAAGAATCAAGACCCGCTGAGATCTTTTGCTACTCATCGCCTGCTCCTGAAAAAACTGATCCCGGTTATGTAACCGTATGCGCGACTGATTCAACGGCAAACCAACGCGGTTGCAACCATAAAGCAACCCTGACTAGTCCAATCAGCACCGGAACCTCTACCAGCGGTCCAATGACGGCCGCAAAGGCGACGCCCGAGCTGATGCCGAAAACTGCAACCGCTACGGCGATCGCCAATTCGAAGTTATTACTGGCAGCAGTAAAAGATAAGGTTGTTGTCCTGGGATAGTCAGCGCCGATTTTCTTACCCAGATAAAAACTAACCAAAAACATCAAGACGAAATAGAACAAGAGCGGCAAGGCTATGCGCAAGACATCGATTGGCAGGCGAACGATCAGATTGCCCTTGAGACTGAACATAACGAAGATTGTGAAGAGCAAGGCTACGAGGGTCAGCGGACTAAGTCGCGGGATAAACACGCTCGCGTACCAGGACCTGCCTTTTGCTTTTATCAGCAGAAAGCGTGTAAGCATTCCGGCGATGAACGGAACGCCAAGATAGACGAATACGCTCCATGCGATCTGGCCGATGCTCACGTGAACGATGCCTCCGTGCAAACCGAAAATCGGCGGCAGAAGCGTGATAAAGAACCAGGCATAAAGACTGTAAAAAAGCACCTGGAAAATGCTATTGAAAGCGACCAGACCGGCAGCGTATTCGCCATCGCCGCCGGCCAACTCATTCCAGACGATCACCATTGCAATGCAACGCGCAAGCCCGATCAATATCAAGCCCACCATATATTCGGGGTACGCGCGCAAGAAGATGATTGCCAGCAGGAACATCAAGACTGGTCCGATGATCCAGTTTTGAAAGAGCGATAACCCCAGCACCTTCCAGTTACGAAAGACCGCACCTAACTCCTCATAACGCACCTTGGCTAGCGGCGGGTACATCATCACGATTAGCCCGATGGCGATGGGAATATTGGTTGTGCCAACTTGAAAACGCCCGATGAACTTCTCAACCCCCGGATTTAGATATCCGGTGAGCACGCCAGCAGCCATAGCCGCAAAAATCCAGACAGTCAGGAAGCGATCCAGGAACGAAAGTTTCCGTCTCGGACCGGGGTTATCGCGTGTCATATGATTTGTCGAATCCGAACTTGGACTTCAGGAACGTGCAATTTCTGACAACGGAACCGATGTACCACAGCAAGCCGCCGGCGCCATTGTCTCTGACACTCCAGGTTTGGTATCCGCCTCGGCGATTTTGTCGCCACACTCGCACGCTGCCGTCTCCGGCAAATTGTCTTTTAGCACAACGAAAACTTCCCACTCGTTGCCATCTGGATCTCTTACCCACGTTTTGTCCTGAGTTGCATAACAACAGTTTGTTTGCATTTCGTCGCGAGTAATGAGCCCGGACGCTATCCACTTGTCGCGCATCGCCAGCACGTCGTTCGTCGACGCCACCTGAATACCGAGATGCGAAAGGGCACCCCGCCCGCTAAAGGCGACTTCGTTGAGAGTCAAATTCAAAGGCGGATTTTGCACGTCAAATTTCGCGTACCCAGTCCTGACTTTCGAGGGCTCCAGGTCGAGCATCTTGCGATAAAACTCCAGGCTCTTTTTAACGTCGTGAACGTTCAGAGCCAAATGCGCCTTTAGTGCCTGTACCACGTTTTCGGTCTTGCTTTCCATGTCTTCCTCCTCTATATTTCATATACGCCAAAGCGAATGTGTCACAGCTTACGCTCCGGACGACACATCTGTCAAGGCGTATGTGTAAAATATTTTGAGACTGGAAATGGAAGCTCAAATCCGAGCCATGACTCAGGGAGACTGGGAAGCCGTGCGGGCGATTTACCTCGCCGGCATCGCTACCGGGCAGGCGACTTTCGAGACTAAAGCCCCAACCTGGACGATCTGGGACAATTCCCATTTATACGCGCCGCGCCTGGTGGCTATTTCGCAGGAAATTCCGGCCGGATGGGCGGCGCTGGGCCCGGTTTCGAAGCGCGCTGCGTACGCGGGAGTCGCGGAGGTAAGCGTTTATGTTGCCGAACAGATGCGCGGCAAGGGCGTGGGAGGATTGCTGCTCAATGCTCTGGTAAAAGGATCTGAGGAGAATGGAATTTGGACGCTACAGGCGAGCATCTTTCCTGAGAATTCAGCCAGTATTTCACTGCACCACTCTTGCGGGTTTCGGGAGATTGGCAGGCGGGAGCGCGTCGCCCAAATGAACGGCGTATGGCGCGACACGCTGCTGTTTGAACGTCGCAGCAAGATCGTCGGCGTTGATTAGTTTGAGGCGCAAGATCCGGATAGAGACCGGCCTCTTTTGGAGGTAAATTAGTTAGCAAAGAAGGAACACTGGTAAGCCCAAAATCGTAGTAAATAAACCACCTAAACAGGTAAATAGATCGTCATGGGCAACAAAGAATATCGCATCGCATTTCTGTTTAAGGCACTCGCGGATCAAACTCGTTTACGGCTGATAAATCTCATCGGCGACGACGAAGTTTGCGTGTGTTTTTTCGTGGAGGTGTTGAAGATAAACCAGCCGAAAATTTCACGGCATCTTGCCTACCTCCGTCGGGCTGGGGTGGTTTCGGCGCGTCGCGAGGGCAAGTGGATTCACTATCGACTGGTTGAGCCACCGGATCCTCATGCGGCCAACATCTTTCGTGAGGTGCGTGCCGCTCTGCCTAACGACCCCGCGATGAAAAGCGATCGCGCCCGACTCGAGAAGATTTGCTGCGCACCGCAACTTCCCATTCAACTTCAGCGGGCGCCAATTCCCGCCAGCCTGGTGGCTTAATAACAAGGTGGCTTTACCAAAAAGGACAGAACAATGGTTACCGCTATCGAACCTCTGCTTCGCGAACAACTAATCGACCGTCGTCATAAACTGCAAGACGCCGCCAGCGCCTTTCACAGGCCGGCGGAACTAACCCGATTGCTCCAGGAGGTTGACGCAGCGCTGCATCGCATGGACATCGGTACTTACGGGCTGTGCGAAGTTTGTCACGATCCGGTCGAGCCAGAACGGTTAATGGCAGACCCTTTGGTGCGCGTTTGTTTGGGCGATCTAACTGAAAACGAACAGCGCGCCCTTGAAGAGGATCTGGAGCTGGCGTCACAGATCCAAAACAAACTGTTGCCGCCGCCGACTCAGAAGATTGATGGTTGGGAGGCCTCCTATCACTACCAACCGGCCGGAGCCGTCAGTGGAGACTATTGCGACTTAATCAAGGGCGAAGACCAATCGCTGCATTTCGTTCTCGGTGACGTCTCAGGAAAGGGCGTTGCCGCGTCGATGTTGATGGCGCATCTGAATGCGATGTTTCGCACGCTCATTTCCATCAACCTGCCGCTCGAGCAAATGGTCGAACGCGCCAGCCGGGTCTTTTGCGAGAGCACCTTACCAACGCAATACGCAACCTTAGTTTATGGACGGGCCAATACGAGCGGGGATGTGGAGGTTTGTAATGCCGGACATCTACCTCCACTTCTGGTCCAGGAGGGCACCGTAAAAAAGATCGCCGCGACTGGTCTGCCGATTGGCGTGTTTTGCAGCGAGAGTTTTTCAGTAAATCGAGTTCACATGAACAAGGGCGACACGTTGTTTCTCTACACCGATGGGCTCTCGGAGAGTTTGGACGGAAGAGGCAATGAGTACGGCGCCGAGCGACTGTCACAACTGTTGAACGACAACTGCAGCCTTTCACCTGATTCATTAATCTCGCTATGCAGGCACGAGTTGCATACCTTCGCGGAAGGACGAGTGCCCCGAGACGACTTGACGCTCATGGCGATTAGTCGCACAAAGTAAGATTCAAGTGATTGATCGTTATCCCCTTCCTTGACAATCCGTAAGCGCGGATTAGAATGTTTTTTCGTTTTCGTGGGTTGCGGAGATGTGGCCGAGTGGCTGAAGGCGGCGGTTTGCTAAACCGTTAAGGGTCTTAAAAGCCCTTCACAGGTTCGAATCCTGTCATCTCCGCCAGTTTCAGTGGTCAGTGGTCAGTGGTCAGTAGTCAGCAGAACAAAGTTTGCTTCTGATTACGACTAAAGGCTACTGACCATTTTGTTGTGGTTTCTAATATAGGTTCGAACTAAATAAGCAAGTGATGACAGCTGATGCCTTCACCTAAACGACTGGCCACTGGACACTGATCACTGACTACTGATTATGGTTCGCGTCCGCTTCGCTCCATCTCCAACCGGTTACCTGCACATTGGCGCAGCCCGCTCGGCGCTCTTCAACTGGCTCTACGCGCAGAAGACCGGGGGGAAATTTCTCCTTCGCATTGAAGACACCGACCTTCAGCGGTCAACTGACGAATCAACGCGGTCGATCATTGATGGCCTGGAATGGTTGGGACTTACTTACGACGAGGAGCTGGTCTTTCAATCGGCCAACGCCGACAAGCATCGCGCCGCCGCTAATAAACTCGTGGACGAAGGCAAGGCTTACCGTGATTTCACACCCAAAGCTGATCGCGATGATGCCAACGTCAAACAGAACATAGCCGATCGTGCGCGCACGCAATCTGCATCAGGAACAGATCATCGCAACAATCCTTTCCGCGACCTGGCGAAAGAAGATTCTGACAAACGCGCAGCGGCAGGCGAACCTTTTGCCGTGCGCCTGAAGATTGCTCAAACGGGAAAAACGCACTTCGAGGATCTCGTCTTTGGGCTTCAGGAACGTGACTACACTGAAATTGAAGATCTCGTACTGCTTCGATCCGACGGTCACCCGCTCTACAACCTCTCAGTAGTGATTGATGACATTGAGATGGGTATCACGCATGTGATTCGCGGACAGGATCATCTTACGAACACACACAAACAGGTGCTGCTTTACGAAGCGCTCGGCGCAGCCGTGCCCCTGTTTGCCCATTTGCCTTTGATCCTGGCGCCAAACAAAGGAAAACTTTCCAAGCGCAAGCACGGCGAGGTGGTTTCTTTAACCACCTATCGAGATCGCGGTTTCATTCCCGCAGCTTTTCGCAATTTCCTGGCGCTGCTTGGTTGGGCGCCTGCTGACGGCCAGGAGATTCTTTCGGTTAGCGAGCTGGTGGAGAAGTTTTCTTTGGAGCATATCCATCGCTCGCCTGCCGTTTTTAACTTTCAGGAAAACGATCCGCGTCACTGGACCGACGAAAAGGCGCTCTGGATGAACGCCGAGTATATTCGCACCATGCCGGTAACAGAGTTGCTGCCGATGGTGAAGGCTGAGTTACGGACCGGCAAACTCTGGCGCGAAGAGTATGACGATGATAACCAGGACTGGTTGTTGAAGACCCTGGATCTGATTCGCCAGCGGTTTTTCACGCTGAAAGATTTTTCCGGACAGGGGCGCGCATATTTCTCCGATGACTTCGATTTCGAGGAAGCGGCCGTCAACAAGAACCTGCGCAAAGACCCGCGCCTAAAAGACCTTCTGCCCGCTCTTGCTGACAGATTGGAGGCGACTGCTGACCCTTTCACGGCGGAAACCGCTGAGTCAACCCTCAGAAAATTCGCTGAGGATAATGACGTAAAGGCTGGTCTGCTAATCAACGGTTCGCGCACAATGCTTACTGGTCAGGCGGTCGGTCCCTCGATGTTTGAAGTGTTTGAGGTACTCGGACAAAAGCGTTCTGTCGAAAGACTGCGTAGTGGAGTACCATGGTTCGACGCTGCGAATGCGTTGGGCGATGTTTAGAACTTTTGGAGTGCGGTGACCTGTCACCGCTTTGGTCTGCGGCGGCTTGACGCCGCACCTCACAGAGAAATACTAGATCGGTCGTCGCGACAGGTCGCGACGGAGAAAAGCGGTGACAGGTCACCGCACGCCAAGGAGTTGAGAGAGGAAACCAAGATGATCATTAAGTTCACACTAATTGTGCTCGTGATTTTCACCGCCGGCTCGGCAGCCCTGGCGCAAAACACGAATTCCTCTCAAACCGTCCGTCCGCGCACCACCGTGTCGCCATCAACTACCAGTAAGACAAGTGACATCGCAAAAGAGTACGGACGTCCAACAGCCTACCACTACCAAGGCGACACCACAGCGCCTTGAGACCAAACCAAAAATTGCCACGGAAGCACCGGGGTCGCAAAGCGTGGTCGCTGCATTCAATACTCTGATAAACGGCATCCGGCACGCGGATGTTAAAGCAGTGACGAGCATTTATTTGGAGTCGCCGCGCCTCATACTCTTCAATGGGAACGGGACAGTAACGAAGGGCTGGGATCAGATGCGGCGCAACCGGGAAAGTTCATACCCCGATATCAAAGATGTGAAGCTGGATGTTCGCGATGTCTCGATCACCATGCTCGGACGCGAAGGCGCCGTGGTCAGTTGTTTGTGGACCCAGTCACAAACTTTCAAGGGCACACCTGAGACAGCTACCGGTCGAATGACGTTGGTCTTCAAACGCGTGGGAAAAGACTGGAAGGCCATTCACCTACACACTTCACCAGATCGGCCTGATCCTTCGCGCGTATTACCTTCGGAGCAAACACCGTCGCGCAACCCCGTCACCGGCCCAAAATCCATAGCCCTTGGCAGTTATTATCTCGCGCCTTCCCTCGTTGCCTCAGGCTTTTACATTGCGCCTTTGGCGCCTGAATAGCCTCACTCCGGGAATTCGCCCGGCAACAATCCCTCCGAGAATACACAGAAACGGAAAGACTTCGACCACGTAGCGCGGCTCAGGATTCTCCAGCGACGCAAAAAAGCCAACCCGCAGAAAAATCATCAACGCTGCCAACAATACCCACAGGCGCGCATTGAAGTTTCGCGTTCGCCACAAGAACCAGGCGCCCGCAAATCCCAGTAGTGTGTAAATCAACGTCAACGCAGCAAAAGACGGAAGGTAATATTGTTGGTGGATGTCGTAGTCGAGATCTTCGAGCGGCAGCAACTGGCCCTGAAACGGGTAATAGTCTGAGTGTGTATCAAACCAAAGTGAGCGAGCACGTTTGAGCGGCAACCAAACGTAGTAACGAAACGGATGACGGGCGATGCGCTCACGCGCTATCTGAGCGAAACCCACGTCGATCTCCGGGGTCATCTCAACTGCTTGATCAGACGCTTCATCCGCCGACTTTTCGTCATTATCATCCTCTTCGTCGTCTTTCTGATCACTCTCGTCAGCGTTCGCTTCGTCATTTTGATCTCCGGCCTTGTCTGCTTCGTTCTTACTCGACTCAGCATTTTCGTCCTGCTGTGACTGATCTTCAGAACCTGCCGGAGTTGACGAATCTTTTTCGTCGGCAAAGAGGCCGGGTTCGTCGACAGGGTGGTTATATTTTTCGAATAACGCGCTCACTCGCTGCTTTTCTTCGGCGGAATCAAAGGCGCGATCCGGGATACTGGAAAGTTTGATTGGAGCGGCATCGAGTTGCCAAATTGCCGGCTCGATGTAACGCCCGTCGTCAATCCAGGTGCGTACCCAGGTTAGATATCCGCGCGGAACGAATTCACCGGGCATCTCCGCATGTGCCGGAGAGAGGGGTTGAAAGAGATTAAAGACACGATAGTTGCGAACGGCCCAGGGTACCAGCACCAGGCAAAATGCTAGCGAGAAGACCGCGCCCAAATAAGAAGTCCGCGCTGTTCGGTACAAAATCTCGTTGCGCGGCGTGGCTGATTTCATCTCACTACTGCGGCCGAGAGTTGCTGTTACCAGGGTTAGACCAAGCGCCAAAGCGAATAGTCCGCTGTCGGGACGAAATAAGACAGACAGACCGGCGAGCAACCCGGTTGCAATCCATAGCCAAAGTGTTTTTTTCTGATTCGTTGCTTTTAGAGCGAGAGTTGCCGTCAACGTCATTCCGACTGCAAAGAACATCGTGGGTACTTCAGTGAGGATCGTTGCCACGTAGATCGTAGTGAATGGGCAAACGGCAGCGAGCAACAGTGCGGCAATCGAGCTGCGGCGCTTTCGACTTTCCTCAGGTTCCCAGAGGAAGGCAACAAACGCGATCATCGCGCAGGTCGCGGTATCTATAAGCGCCTGGACAATGCGAACCGGAGTCATGCTGTGACCAGAGAGTGCGTGCACACCGGCAAGGAAGAGCGGATAACCCGGCATCCTTATCAACGATGGCGCGAACGGCGGTTCGCTGTCGTGAGAATAAACGTGCCGGTCGAGCACGTTGCGCGCAATCTGATCGTAAATTCTGCCGTCGTCCGGTGTGTCATTCGGAAGGAAGCGAGCAACCGCAACGCGAAAAGGGAAGGCCACAAAAAGTAGCAGCACATAGACGAACAATTTGTCCCGCTTGCCCTGCCGGTTGACCCCGTTTCGCTTCCGCTTGTTAGCCATTAATGCGGTTTCCCTTAATTACGCGCTTCGTGCTCAAGTGATTTGCTGCGACCGCGGCGTCCCGCCCGCATAAGTAGCCATACAAAATCAAGATCCCCGGGTCTCCTTCAAGCTCTTTGGTATTCCGAGAGGGCGGGCGGGACGCCCGCGGTCCCAGCAAATCGCTTGAGTAATCATCATTCGCTGAGTGCGTGACGCCCGCGGTTCCTGCAAACCGCTCAAGCATGCGTCACAGTTGCGCTTCGGCAGTCGCTTTTCGATCCAGCTTACCCCAGCCCACCGTCGATCCCCGCGCGGCTACGGCCACGGATTTGATCATGACGTAGTACATCACCTGGCGGTAGCAGAAGCGCTGCAGGAAAAGCCACCAGAGCAGGCGCCAGTGCTCCTTCTTTTCCAGAAGGAAAGCAAACCCGGCGGCAACCCAGTCAATGGTAAGGAACAGCGCGTAATAGAACAGCACCTGGCGCAACGCGGTCGACGAATAGCCCACCGGCTGCTGTATCCGATCGAGAGCGGCAACGAGCAACGTATAAACGAGCATCAAGTCCATCACCGGCGAAATGAGTGGAAACAAAATCTGAAAAATCCAAACATTAGGCAGGGCGATGAATCCGAGCGCACCATAACGTGGGCGAAACAAAGCGTCGAAGTGCTTGCGCATACACTGAAGTGTGCCAAAGGCCCAGCGGAAGCGCTGCTTTGCTAGCGAGCTTAGTCGATCGGGAGCCTCCGTCCAGGCTATCGCATCCTCTTCATAACCAATGTCATGACCCATCCGGCGTATGCTTAATGTTAGATCCTGGTCCTCAGCCAGCGTGTCAGACTGGAAGCCGCCAGCCTGCTCGATCAAATCACGACGCCACGCGCCAACAGCGCCCGGCACTACAGTAATGCAATTCAAACTTGCAAAAGCACGGCGATCCATATTCTGCGAGGTGATGTATTCAAGCGCTTGCCAGCGAGTGACTATATTTATGCGATTGCCAACCTTGGCGTTACCGGCTACCGCACCCATCTTCGGATCGGAAAAACGATGAGCCAGTGCGCCAATGGTCTGTGGCGCAAACAACGTGTCGGCGTCGAGGGCAATTACTATTTCACCTTTTGCGTAACGCAATCCTACATTGAGTGCTGCGGCCTTACCCCCGGCCGACGCCGGAACCAGCCTGACCCGCTCGTTATCGTCGAAGTTTTCGCGAATGATTTCGTTTGTCTTATCCACCGAGCCATCATCCACAACTATGATCTCGTACTCGTCATATTTCGAGGCCAGCAAACTATTGATCGTATTCTTAATCACCAGTTCTTCGTTGTAGGCCGGCACGATTACCGAAACGAAGGGCGCGTATGTCTCTCCCGAGTGTACGCGCTGCCGGTGACGCGAGCGCAACCATTGCGCCAATGCCAGCGTGCCAATGAAAATCAGGCGACCCAATCCCAGGATGATGCCAATTACAAATATCCATTGCAGAACCCAGCCAACCGTGGAAAGGAAAAAGAAAGACACCGCATTGGATCTGGTAAACACGCGTTCCCCTTGCGGAATCAACGGCATCACCTGATCTCTTGATAGCCCGGCCAGCTCAGAAACGGGTACGAAGCGAAATCCGCGCTCGCGCACTTTGCGAATTAATTCCGGTAACGCCGCGACTGTCGCAGCGCGATTACCCCCGGAATCATGTAGCAAAACAACTTGGCCTCGGGTATCCGGATTGTTATCGCCGAGCCGCTCAAGGGTTCGATCCACAATCTCATCAGGGGTAACCGGGAGTTCCCAATCATCCGGGTCGATGCGCACACCCACCATTAGGTAGCCAAGCTTTTGCGCCTGGTAAGCCGGTTCAACTTCCTGCGGCTTGTCCGCTTCGGCATCACCAAAGTAAGGTGGACGAAAAAGCACCGTGGACCTGCCCGTTTCCGATTCGATCAAGCGTTGAGTGGCATTGAGTTCAAGATCGGCCAGCGGTAAGGGTATTTCGCCGAGGTTTGGGTGTGTGTAACTGTGGTTGCCGATTTCGTGACCTTCGTTAACCAGGCGGCGCATCAGATCCGGATAAGCCTGTCCGTTCTTCCCGATAATAAAGAATGTGGCCGGAACGTTTTCCTGTTTGAGAATGTCGAGAATTGCCGGCGTCCACCTGGGATCGGGACCGTCATCAAAAGTCAAAGCGATGAGTCCGGGATGATCGCCTTCGCGCTGAATCACGTAAGACGAAGGAATAGCGACGAAGTCTTCGTTTTTTATGTAACCATCGGTGACGTCGATGTCCAGATTGCGCCAGCCGTCCTGCGGTCGCGATACGACCTTTAGTATTTCGCCACTGCCCTCGAAATCAACCTGGTAACCGTAGACAATTCTTTTTAGCGAATCTGCCGAGGAGGGCGGCGAATTGCCCAGCACTGACCAAATCGACGGATCTTCCGAACCCAAACGCCAGACTGCAAAACCAGCCGGCCGGTATCCACTCGCCGCGCGCATCTCGTTATAAGCTGTGACGGCGTCAAGAAACCAAACGCTGTGGTGCGTTTCGTTCTCATCGTCATACTCGAAAGTTGGAGTGCGCGAAGCAGAGTCAAAAACTATTTTTGCTTCCGAGTCACGCGCGGAGATGACTGCTTCCTGGAAGGTCAGTTCCTCAGCTTCACTCTTACCTGCGGTCCAATCGTAGCCGTAGTTTCCCAGAGCGATAATGGTTCGACTGGGTTCCAGGTCCTGCATTCGTTTGATGAGATTGTTTTCATACCAGTCCTGCGCAGCCACTGTTCCAGGATCGCTTCCGACATAATGCTGGTCATAAGCCATCAGCATTGTGTAGTCGTTAGCAGCCGCGTAACCCTTGTAATTCCAGTCAGCATCATCGAAGGGTACTGCCTGCACCACCAGCAACCCCTTGGGTGCAAACACCGCATGTAGCTCCTGAACGAAAGTTAACAGAGACTGCTGCGTAGCCGGTGTCGGCTCTTCAAAGTCAACACAAACTCCGGCAAACTTGTTCCCTTCCACAAACGCGATGAGCGCACTAATTAGTTTTTGGCGACCAGCTTCGTCACCAATCGCGCGCGCCAGCAGATCAGAATTCCACTTTTCGTCAACTAGATTTTGCACCATCGGGATGACTTGTACTTGTGGTCGCGTCTGGCGGATCCAGTTAAGTGCGGGGGCATCGACGTCGGTCGCCAAAGGGCTGGTGCTGTTGTCCTGTAAGTGAGACCACTCCGCAATCACCCAATCCATGTGATCGAGGTTTCTCTTTAACGACTCATAACTTGATTCGTCCCAGTTGATGTAAAAACCAATCGAGAGAGGTCGCGAGCTGGGGACGACGGGCGCGGGCAATGTAGGCGGCGGCGGCAAGACGGCGGTGTGCGACCGTCTTCGAGCCGGCAACACTCGCGGCGTCGCAGCCAGGGCGCGTTGCAATTCTGCCTGGGCCCTTTTTGCCTTTTGTTGGCTGGGATTAGCGGGGGCAGGCAACGCCTTGGGTTTGATGTCGGCCGTATGCGGCAAACTTGCGAGCGGACGGATATTGAAACTGGGAAGGGCGGGATTAATCAGAACGCTTACCAGGAGAATCGCAGCGAGGCTGGTAACCACAATCGCCAATGCCATCCAGATGCGACGCACGCGTTTCCAACGGCGGCCCGCGGGATCGTAGAAGACGGGGGAATCAGCGGATGACAATGAAAGACTCTCCTACCAGCTGCTGCAGAATTCTAATCTCTCACCGCTTCATTCGTAACGCAAGTCCGCTGGTGTGCGGCGACCTGTCGCCGCTTTGGTTGCGGCGGCTTGACGCCGCGCCGCACTCTTTAACATCGACTCAAGTGAACTAACGCCGCGACAGGTCGCGGCGGAACAAAGCGCTGACAGGTCAGCGCACTCCAAAATAGTGAAGCCGCCAACGCTTGCGCGCGGCGGCTTCCGGTGAACTGTTGGGATTGGCCTGAGGCTGACTGTCGTGCCTTCCTGAAAAGGAGGAGCACTACGCAGTAGACGACTGAACCTAAATCCTAACTAGTTAACAAACAGGTTCAGAGGTCAGGCCGCAGCCACCTCACTGTGATAAAAACTCATATTTTAGAATCACCTCCTTTCCAGTGTTGCCGCGATAATAAAATAGAAGCGATCAAGCGTCAATTAAAAACTTGGAAGGACAAAGTCGCTGGCAAGCATAAAGTCAGAACCTGGGAGCGGTCGCGACCGGTTCTAGTCGGCCAAAAGAATATTCCGAGCGAAGCACCCGCGCGCTACGGCTCCCGGTTCTTACCTTGTTTCCCCGAAGCGTAGACCCTCCAGGGATGTTCGATTCCAAAGAAATAGGCGAGCTCCCGATAGTCTTCACAATCATGAATAACGAAGTCGGCAAGTTTGCCAGGTTCGATTGAACCGATTTGTCTTCCTCGATTTAGCGTGTAGGCAGGATTGATTGTTGCGGCGGTGATTGATTCAGCAGGCGTCATCTTCATCTGAGTAGAGGCGAGCGAAAGAACCATGGTCATCGCGGGCGTCGGTGAGGAACCGGGATTAAAATCAGTGGCAAGCACAACGGCCAGCCCGGCATCGATCATCTCGCGCGCCGCCGGGTACCGGCTCGATCCGAGCGCGTAAACCGAACCGGGCAACAACACGGGCTGCACTTGCGCTGACCTCAGCGCCGCGATTCCTTCAGCATCTGTATGTTCGAGATGATCAGCAGTCACCGTACCTAACTCAGCTGCTAACTTTGCGCCTCCCGAGAGCGATAGCTGGTCCGCGTGCAACCGCAGCCCAAGCCCGTGTGACCGCGCGGCCGACAGAATCTTCCGCGATTCGTCCGGAGTGAAAAGCTTTTCCTCACAAAAGACGTCGCAGTATTCTGCCAACCTCTCTGCCGCTACCTGCGGCAACATCTCTTCAATCAACAGCGACACGTACTCGTCACGCCGGGATTTGTATTCAGTTGGGATGTCGTGGGCGCCCAGGAAAGTGGGTACGTAGGTGAGCGCAGTCTGGGAATCCAGCACTCTGATTGCGCGCAGAATCTTCAGTTCATCTTCAACTGTTAGGCCATAGCCGGATTTTGCTTCAATGGTCGTCGTGCCGGTGCGGAGAAACCAGTTAGCGTAACGCCTTCCTGCAGCGACTAATTCATCCAGCGTTGCTCCACGGGTCGAACGCACCGTTGATTGAATTCCACCGCCACGCGCAGCAATTTCCTGATAAGTGGCTCCACTCGCACGTTCCTCAAACTCACCCGCCCGCGTGCCGGCAAAAACGGGATGCGTATGCGCGTCGACAAAGCCCGGCAGCACGACGCGGCCACCGGCATCGATCACCTCGCAGTCAGCATCAATCAGCGAATCGATTTGAGCGAGCGACCCGACCTGCGCGATTCGATCGCCGGTAATCAACATCGCGCCCTGTCCGATGATCGATAGTTCACACATCTCCGGGCCCACTCGCGGACGAGCAGGCCCGGCCAGGGTTACCAGTTGTGAACTGTTAATAACAGCTAATGAATTTACCAAGTTTGATCCGGGTTGCGATTTCCGTGTCCGCCTCAGGCCTCTTTGTACAACCAGGCGCCAGCGATCGCGCCCAGACAGAATTCCACCAGGCCCCAAACAATAACCATAATCATAGTGTTCATCGGAATACCGAAGAGCACGCCGTTAATGATCCCGCTGTAAAAGTAAATACCAAACCACGCAAAGAGCCCGGCAATAATTGCCGTCTTCACGCCCGGACCTAGGCGAGGCCTGATACAGGCATAGCCCAGGACGATCACAATGCCCAAAACAAAAGTCAGAGCTACGGCAATCGCTATGAAGTTTTTCGGCTCTGTGAAATTGTGTTGGGTCATGAAAGTTTTCATTTGATCCGCCAGCACCATTCCATTCAGCAGAAACTCGCCGATGTTTATTACCAGGCCGGCGACCAGGCCGCCGAGAATCACGCGTCCCATGTTGATGTTGCCCATTTTCAGTCTCCTTTAGGGGGGTTAGGATTAGAATCGTGTTTTCGCCGCAGGATTTATCACAGGATTGCTTCGAAGGCCAGCGTTATTAAGTTGAGATCAGTCGGTCAAGTGATTTGGTTGAACTGCGGGACGCCTCGAGGTTCCAACAATTACTTGTCAATTTGTTTCGCCGGCTTACGCAGCCAGTAAAGCACGACACCGATCACGTTCGCTGCAACAACCACGATCAGTATCTTCACGGCAAACACCAAACGGCTCTCGACCGGAGTTATCGGAACCAACGTGAAGATCCCGGCTACTACGGAAACGACAAAACCCATTACCGCGGCCACCTTGAGCCAGATAGGCGCCTTAACGCCGAAACGTTTGATCGCCACCAATGGGATGGCAAATAGCACCATGTAGATCAAGCCGTAAAAAGTAGTGGCAGCGTTGTCCTGCATCTGAAACGCTTCCTGTTCACTCACCCCGATCAAACTCGCGAGGCTGAAGGCGAGCGTTATCATTCCCACAAAGAGAATGGAATTTACCGGCGTGCGATAGCGCTTATGTAAACGGGCAAACCAGGCCGGCAACAGATTGTCCCACCCAGCGACCATCGGCAAACGCGTATTGCCCGCAAAGTAAATACTCATCAAGGCTATCTGTCGTGCCGCGATGCCAAAAATCGTGAACGAAACCAGCAGTGATACCCAACCAAATGAGCTGAAGGCAAGACTCAGCACCTGGGGAATGGGACCGATGAGATCAACTTTGTCCGGACTTACAAACGCCAACACCGAAGCCGTTCCCAGGATGAACATCAGCGCGATGATCGGCGCTGAGATCATGACGGAGCGACTTATGTTTCGCGCCGGCGCGCGACATTCGCCGGCAAGAATGGCGATGTATTCAAAGCCGGACAGCGCGCCCACCGCGAGTTTGCTGAAGACGTTGATGTTATATGCTTTCAACTCCGGAAGGCTGGTAGAAAACGGGTGGTAGTTTGCCAGTGTACCCTGGCCCGCCGTGATGAACGGCAACAGGATCAGAGTTGCAAACGTTACCAGCAGGAACGCACCCCCGAAATTCTGGACCCACTTGCCGAGCATCAAACCCCGCCTCGAGGCAGCGATCATCATGACCATCAAGAGAGTGCAAATGACGGTGGTCACCAACCTGTTTTCGCGCATCCAGTCGGCGCGTGGACCCACGGCGTAAATAATTGTTCTCTTGATGATCAATCCGATACCTGACATCACCAGGATGCCAAAAATCCAAAGGTTCCACGCCACCATGAAGGCCACGAAGTCGTTGAACGCCAGCTTGGCCCATTGATAGATCCCACCTTCGAGGGGCATCAAACGGTTAAGAAAAATAACGACGGCGGCCAGCGGCAAGTAAAAGGTAACAATGGCAAGCAGCCAAAAGACGGTCTGGTCGTCGCCGAGCTTGGCGGCCCAGCCAACCCAAATTGTCCCGACAACAAAAACGATCTGAGTCAGGACGAGATCGAAGAGACCGAGTTCTTTTTTTAGGGCACCGCTGCGCTGCTCAACGTCTTCTTCAAGTTGAGCGAGTTGGGAAGGAATCGTTTCGTCGTGGACAGTCAAGAAACCTCGGAATTCAAGCCGCGCAATCTCAAAAGATTCAACGTGGCCCATACAAAATCAGAACTGGGAGCGATAGCGACCAGCCAAAAGCACAACTGACGATGAACTGCATCCTGAGCCGTTTCAACCCCAACCTTTTGGAGTGAATCCTTGGCTGGTCGCTATCGCTCCCAGTTCTGATTTTTTCCGCACATTGTTGAGTGTTCAATTGCTCGGTTAGGTTTAGATTCGGCTATCCCGTCGGATTCAATTAATTGGACTACTCACGTTGATCAGTCAAGTATGTTGATGCCTGGGCAACCTCCTCCCAGACCTCAGACATTCGTAGAACGACATCACGATGTATGGTCGTGCACAATTCTCCAGCCTTGCCTTGTCTTCCTGAAGATCAAAGTAAACCTGCCGTGCGGCTCATCTTGCGCCCGTTGTAAATGCCAGCTTCCAACGGCAATGGCAGCGTCGCTTCCAAGGGGTGTGATTTCCAAATCAGCAAAAGTTAGCGTGCCCATCTTCTCGCGCGAGTCATAATTTTTTTTGTAACGAGCGAGCACGGTTTGCCATCCTCGCGTCAGGCTGTCACCCGAAACAAAAACAGTTTGTTCAGACCGCCAATATCCGGCCATGTAACCTTCAATGTCTCCGCGATTCCAGGCATCGACCTGCGCATCGAGCACGGACCGGACCGCGGCGATGATCGTATCGCTACGCCTCTTTGGTCCCGCATGACGTTGCGCCGATATCGATGTTGGAAGAATTAAAACCAGCAGGAGCGCGGCCAGAAGCGAGTGACGCCACATGCTTTGGAGTCCTTTGCTGAGTCGGATGTTTATTGGCGCGATGACTATAAAGGCAGTTAGTCGCCCGATACAAGCATTTCAATTCCACAGAAATCTCTGCAGAACCGCAAGCGGTAGCGAGCGGATCCTACTCGCGTGCTTCGTAGGCAGTCTTGATCGTGCGTTAGTAACTTGTAGCATCCGCTCGCTACCGCTCGCGGTGTCTGCAATTTCGGGCTTGATCTTCCGCGTTGTCCAGCTTTGGTGACTTTGGACTTTGGGCTGCTACTGAAAGTAGCGATAGTGTCCAATGATCTTCCAGGCGAACAGCACGTCCTCCACCTGCGCGCCGGCGCCGATGTTATGAACTACCAGGCAGTGCTTGGCCGGTTCTGACCAGAGGTTGGTGAGAATTCCGATATGCTCCACGCCGTCACTAAGCTCCCAGGCCACCACGTCACCGGGCAAATAGTCGGCACGGTTGTTGGAGATCGGCAAAGACTTGTTCCGGCGATCGAAATAGGTGGTGAGGTTCAACACCCGGCGATGATCGATGTTGGTGTCAGTCCCGCGTGCTCCCCATTTCCGCGGATACTCAGCCCAGGCCAGCTTCATGTCCTCGTGAACTTCCTTTTGCAGGTCGATGCCAGCTTTGCGAAAAGCACGTACTACCACGTCTGAGCAAACACCCGTATCGCTCGGTACATCGCCGTTAGGGTAATCGAGCTTGACGTATGAGGGATCGTATCCGGTAGTTACCTTGCTCTGCTCAACTGCTCCATCGATGAACTGTTTGAGTTGAGGCGAAGACGTCGCCGGCAAAGGCAGCGTCACTGACGAGGGCGGAATAGCGGCGGTTGATCTGCCGGTTGCATACTGTTGTTGACAGCTGGAGGCCGCGATCGTCAACAAGCCGATAGCGAAGAAGATTAAGCTCCGCTGCCGGGAACTTAGGAAGTCGGGATTATTCGGCATACTTCTTTAACCAGGCCCTAACATCTTCACGCATCGCCGGCACCATTTCATGTGCCGCGTCATAACTCTTGAATTCGACATTCTGAGCCCGCAACCGCAATCGCTCTTCATAGTCCGCAACGCGTGATGGCGGATAATATTCATCGCGCGTTCCGGTAAGATGCAGCAAGGCGGCTTTGGTTGGCTTGTAGTCTTCGCTCGTTTCCCAATCACCCGGAATACCGCCACAGATTCCAATCACACCGCGCAGGATATCCGGATGCGTGAACGCGAAGCGATAATTAAGCGCGCAGGTTTGCGAGAAACCAAGCAGAAAGATCCGGTCCTGATTAGCCACACCTTCTTCGACGAATGTCGCTATCAAGTCAAGCAGGGCCCGATGATGAATCGCGACTGAATCCTCCGGATGGAAGTTTGTTAGCCAGCCAAAACCAAAACGTAAAGGGCCGCCCGGTTCTCTCGGTTCCTTCATGTGCTGGTGAAAACCCTGCAGCGAGACGATTGCAAACCCTTCGGGCGCCAGGGCCAGCGCTTCGCGCATCATCTGCCGCTTGCTTGCGCCATAACCATGAAGAGCGATCAATAACGGCGCCGGCAAGACAGAGGGTTGTTGGACGTCGTAGTAAAGTTTGACCTCGGCCGAAAGGGTGCGCTCCGTAGCGGGCGTTTGCGTAGAATCGGGGTTGCTCATTAGCGAGAGTTTATAACAGAGACATTGCAGAACCGCGAGTGGTAGCAGCGGATGCTACACGCATTCTTCACAGGCAGTCTGACCCTGCGTCAATTGCGTGCAGCATTCGCTCGCTACCGCTCGCAGTTCGGCAGTTTCCTGCTGCTTCGTTGCATTCGCTTCTAATGAAAGTTACGATGCTTTCAAACAGTTATTGTTCATTACGACTGAAACCGAAGAGAGGTGCGCAATGAAATTTCCGGGCGGATTTAACATTCAGCAGATGATGAAGCAAGCGCAGGTGATGCAGGAGAAGATGTCGAAGGAGATGGAAGAACTGCGCACCGAAGCTTCAGCCGGTGGTGGCGTGGTAACGGTTGAGATGAAGGGCAATCATGAAATCGTGTCGTTGAAAATTGACCCGGAAGCCGTCAAGGAAGGCGATGTCGAAATGCTGCAGGACATGATCCTCGCTGCTATCAACGAAGCAAACCGCAAAGTGGACGAAGCAATGAAGGGTAAACTTGGCGGAATGTTGCCGCCGGGACTGGGTGGCCTTCTGGGGTAGGGGTTGGCGGTCAGAGGTCAGGGGCCAGAGACGGAGGTTTTCATGAAACTTAAGAGTTTCCGGGACCTAAGGGTTTGGCAACTGGCGCTGGAACTGGTTGTAATAATTTACCGCTTAACAAAAAACTTTCCGAAGCATGAAGATGTATGGACTAACTTCTCAGATTCAGAGAGCCGCTGTTTCCGTTCCTTCAAACATCGCTGAAGGTCATACCAGAGAGCACACCAGGGAGTTCCTTCACCATCTATCGATAGCGCAAGCATCGTTAGCGGAACTTGAAACACAGTTGGAGATAGCCGTACGTCTGAAGTATCTTCCAACAACTGAATTTGGACCAATTCTCGAACGTGTAGTCTCGTTGGGTAAACAACTGTACGCCTTGCGAAACGCGCTGCTCAGAAGACTAAAAACATAGAAGCGGCAATTTAGTCCGCGTAACCGGCCCCTGACCCCTGACCGCCGACCCCAAGAATTATGTTGGAATACGCTGAGCCCGTCACCAAACTAATCGACGAACTGAAACGACTGCCGAGCATCGGGCACAAGTCTGCGCAGCGGCTCGCGTTTCACATCATGCGAACGCCCGACAGCGAGCTCGAGCGACTGATCACAGCGATCCTGGAAGTAAAACAGCGCATCGTGTTCTGTTCGATCTGTAACAACCTCACCGACATCGAACCCTGTCGCATCTGCGCCTCAACGTCCCGCGACCATTCAGTAATTTGCGTGGTCGAAGAGCCTCATAGCCTCGTGGCGGTGGAGAAAACGCGGAGCTTCAAGGGCGTCTACCACGTGCTTCACGGAAGCCTCTCGCCCATTCGTCACATTGGTCCGAACGAACTTCATCTCGCTAACCTGCTGCCGCGTCTTAAGCCTGAGAATAACGATGGCGTGGCAGTAACGGAGGTGATCCTGGCAACAAATCCGACCACCGAAGGCGAAGCGACCGCGAATTACATCGGCCGATTGCTCAAGCCGCTCGGCCTGCGCGTTACACGCATCGCGATGGGCATGCCGGTGGGTAGCGATTTGGAATATGTGGATGAAGTGACGATGGATAAAGCACTGACGAACCGACACGAGATTTAAAGAGTTGTGGGTTCGGTCATAAAGTGAATTTCGTGGAGCATTAAATGAAATCCGTCGTCATAAATTGACCGGCGCTGGGTCATAAAGTGACGTAGACCTAGATTCCTCAACTTCGGCGTTAGCTGGCGTCACAGTATTACTCGAGGAACGCCTCGGCGAGGACTTGCGCTCTTTGAAGCTTTGCGATTTGTTTTTGAGCGCAGCAAATTTCTTCTGTGGTGCGGTAACTCTTTCCTATGAACCGGCAAAAAATGAGTGCACGGTTAAAATGACAGATCGTCGTGAAGCTAATGAAACGCAAAAATCCTTAGCTGTGTTTTAGATAAGCGTTTTTATATATTCCCACCCGCGAACACCAAGCCTGAAAATTCTGACCTTATTTTTTGACTCTTAAAAAATGTAAAAAAGAATTTACGAAACCGTTCGGTTGCACTTGCATTTGCAACCGATTGGTTGCATACTTTTCCTCAAGATAATGAAACGAGATATTTTCCAAGCCATAGCCGACCCGACAAGGCGGGCGATCGTTGCGTTGATCGCGTTGCAGGCAATGACGCCCAATGCGATCGCCGAGCATTTTGATACCACAAGACAAGCCGTTTCCAAGCATTTGCGAATACTGACGGAGTGCGAGCTTGTAAGACAGGAACAAAAGGGACGGGAAATTTACTATTCGCTTGAGATCGAAAAAATGAAAGAGATCGACAAATGGTTAGAGCAGTACAGGAAGATCTGGGAGACGCGGTTCGAGCAACTCGGCGAGGTGCTCAAGGTAATGAAAAAGCAGAAAAGTGAGGGATGAATATGGAATTTATTGTGGACAAAGAGACCAAGACGGTCTCCATAACCAAAGAATTTGCTGCCGAGCTTTCATTGGTTTGGGACGCATATACCAAACCGGAACTTCTTGACCAATGGTGGGCGCCAAAACCCTTTACGTCTCGAACAAAGGTTTTGGACTTCAAGGTCGGAGGCCGGAGATTTTATGCAATGGTAAGCCCCGAAGGGGACGAGCGTTGGGCAATTCAGAAATATACTTCCATTACTCCGAAAACCAATTTCAAGTTCTTTAACGCCTTTGCGGACGTGGACGAAAATCCTGAACTGCCGGGCTCCGATTGGGATTTTAATTTCAGCGAGCAAGACGGAAAGACAAAGGTCAGTATCTCTATCTACAACGAATCGCTGGAACGCCTAGAGAGGATGATCGAAATGGGCTTCGTCGAAGGAGCAAAAGCTCAGTTGAAAAATCTGGAAGAGCTGCTCGCGAAATTATCGCGGGCAAAGGAGACAAAACAATGAGAAGAATTATGAATTGGAATCCAAACATGAAGACAACAGCTTTTTTCGTTTCGATACTCCTGACAATGCTCCTGTCGGGGGTCGTATCGGGGCAGCAAAAACCGACGACGGGCTACGCGCCGGTTAACGGGCTTAAGATGTATTACGAGATCCACGGCAGCGGCGAGCCTGTGGTGTTGCTGCACGGTGCGTTCATGGCAATTTCAAACAGCTTCCACTGGACCGAGTGGATCGGCGAACTTTCCAAGACGCGGAAAGTGATCGCCATCGAAATGCAAGGCCACGGGCGCACGGCCGACATCAAACGCGATTTCAGCTATGACTACCTCGCCGACGACGTGGCCGCGCTGCTCGACTACCTCAAGATCCCAAACGCGGATGTCATCGGATACAGCCTGGGCGGCGGTGTGGCTCTGAATTGCTCGATCCGCCATCCGGACAAGGTGCGCAAGGTCGTCAGCATTTCGGCCGTGTTCCGCCAGGACGGCTGGACAAAAGAAGGGCTGGACGCATTCCCGCAACTCACCGCCGAAGCGTTCAAAGGCACGCCCATCGAAGCCGACTACAAAAGGCTCAGCCCGACGCCGAACGAATTCCCGAACTTCGTCAAGCGCGTCATCTCGATCGATCTGAAGCCGCACGACTTCGGCGCCGACAAGCTCAAGGCCACCAAAGCGCCCATATTTTTCATTTTCGGCGACGCCGACGGCGTGCGGCTCGATCACATCGCGGAAATGTACCGCCTGAAGGGCGGCGAGGTCCCCGGCGACCTGCGGCCGCGCTCAGCATCGAGATTGGCCATCTTGCCCGACACAACACACGTTACGCTGATGTACCGCATTCCAACGATCGTCCCGATGGTAAACGACTTTCTCGATGCTAAGCCCTCAAAGCAATAAAGAAAGCTCCTTAATTTTATATGAGCGTACAAGAACATCAAAAAATAAATTCGGCCGTTCAGCCAATGACCGTCAAAGGCGAATACGCTTCGCTGGGCGATCTGAAAATATATTATGAAATTCACGGCACTGGACGCCCGCTGGTTTTACTTCACGGTGCTTTCATGTCGGCAACCGTCTATCCGGCACTCGCCGAGAGCAGACAAGTGATTGCCGTTGACTTACAGGGACACGGACGCACCGCCGACATTGACCGTCCTTTGACCTTCGAGCAAATGGCGGACGATGTGGCGACTCTTTTGAAACAACTCAAGATTGAGCAGACGGACATTTTCGGCTACAGCATGGGCGGAAAGGTCGGGCTTGCAATGGCAATCAGACATCCCGAACTCGTGCGGCGGCTGGCGATTTTCGGCGCGGCTTACAAATCATTTGAAGAATCGTTTCCGCTTGATGCTCTCAAAGTCTTTAAGGAAATCACACCGGAAACTTTCGCGCCGAAAGATTTGAAAGAGCCATACGAAAACATGTCGCCCGCTCCGAACTGGAAAGCATTGGCAGCGAAAATACTCGAATCGATGAAGGGCTTTAAAGGCTTCTCACCGGAGCAAATGAAAGCCATCAAAGCGGAAGTCTTTATCGGCGCGGGCGATCACAACGATGTCGGTCTCGAGCATATCGTTGAAATGCATAAACTGATTCCTAAATCACAACTGGCGGTTTTCCCGAACACGGAGCATAAAGTTCTGATGACAAATCCAGATAAGGTGCTTATTCAAGTCAAGGAATTTCTAGATAATGGTTTTGAAACAGCAGCTGAAACAAAAACAAGCAACGAGCTAAAATAATGAGAGAATAATTGCAAGTGAATACAGGACGATCGATGGCGTCATACAGAACGAGGAAGCGGACGGCGACGGTTTTAAGTATGGCGGGTGGTTTTTCCCCTATGCGGACGAAGTGACGGGAGCCGTGGTACAAGAGCGGCTGGCAAAGCCCGTAGATCTGCTGTTAGGACGCAAGACCTTCGCCGGAGGGGAAACGTACTGGCCGACCCATTCGAACTTTTGGCCGAACGTCCTGACCGCAACGAAGTACCGTCGCCTCGAATACGCTTGACTCAAGCGCGACAAAACGGCGGCTCGCTTAGACGGGAGATTAAGTATGTGTTCTACTTCGCCGCCCGGCGTGATGATTCAAAAGGACATGTACCTAATTTCGGGCTATCGTTGAAGAAGCAATAATCCCTCGTTAGGACAGCTCTCGGCGAACTGGCGATCGTCTCACGCAACCATGAAAACCGTCTCTGAGCGGATTGTCCGAAATGGCCGGTTTTACGGCTTTTCAGAGGGCGTTGAGGAAACTTTCACGTTATGCCCGAAATCTGTAGGAAATTCTCACGTTATGCCTGAACAAAATTTCATTTAATGATCGAATGGCGCCCGTAAGTTGTTGATTCGAGATGAGAGGCGTTTTCACTTTAATGACCGAACCCACACCGACAGAAGGCAAAAAGCAGTAGGCAGAATGCATTTAATTGCTCGCGGCCAGGTGGCCTACTGCCTTCTACTTACTGCCTTCTGCCGTCTAAAACCGCACATGCTCAACCGGCACGTCCTTTTTACAATCGCTGCACTCTTCACCTTCGTCGTACATCTGCGCGTCGAACTCAACCAGGGATCGGATTGGCACCGCGCCGAGTTTATCGGGCGCTGCAGTGAACCGAACAATCGCACCACATCCAATAACGGGAGCGCCCAGCTCTTTCACCAAGGCCTCAGTTTCGTCGATGGCGTGGCCGCTCCGGATAATGTCGTCGACCATGATGCACGGATTGACTTCGCCCTTATTGATGTACTGTCGAAACCTGCGCTTATCGCCTTCCTTCTCCGCCCAATAAATCTGTTCAGCACTTAGTGCATCACGTACGCCGAAAGCCACCGGTATGCCGCCTGAACTGGGACTGATGATGGATACCTTCGGCAATTGGCTCGAAATGTCGCGGTCCACTCGGAACTTTCTGCTGAGCGCCACCGCCAGTACGCGCGCAGTATCGTAATAACGAAAAGCCAGGGGCATTTGAAAGTAGTATGGGGAGTGCTTGCCATTGGGATAGACGAAGTGGCCTTCGCGAAAAGCGCCCGTGCGCTTCAGAATCTGCATCACAGTGTCCGACGACGGAATCAGGTCAACCATTTTCTTCTCCAGATTAATCAGTGATCAGTAATGAGTGAAGAGTTATGAGTGGGCGCTGGAAGTTTGATTCCAACTCATCACTCATTACTCATCACTCATTACTTTTGTTTTTGCCGGGACAGCATACATCAACCCAGCGGGCTTGCTCCATCAATTCAGCGCGCGTTTGATCATCTCAGTCTGATCGCGCGGCAACTCCGCGGGCAATTCACCCGGCAAAAACCACACAGCTTCCTGAATTTCAAAACTGAGTTCGTCAGTACTCCCAATCGCCTGGCCCATGAAGACTATCTCCACCTGCTTCGGCTTTTTGAAAGCCCGGACGGCAAACAACTTCAGTTGTTCTACCTCAAGCCCGATCTCTTCGCGTAACTCGCGTCGCAATGCTGCATCAGGCTGTTCACCCTTTTCTATGAAGCCACCGGGCAGGCCCCAACCAGAACCGGGACGAAAGCGATGTTTGAGTAACAACACGCGGCCACGACCGTCACTGACGATTGCTGCGGCGGTTACTGCAAATCGCGGATGCGAAAATCTTACGGTCCAGCGCCGCATTGCTCTTGGTGCGCGCCGCCAGATCACTCCGAGTAGATCCTTGAACATTTAAGGTATTAGCATAGCATGCTGTCAGCACCGGCTGCGTAAGCTGGCGGCATTCAATAACGACATTGCAGAACCGCGAGCGGTAGCAAGTGGATGCAACACGCCACTAACGCTGGGTTCGGTCCGCATGCGAAGAATATGTTGAGAATGCGCTCGCTTCGCTCGCGGTTCTCCAGTTCGCGGCATTTCATTCTGCTGGCTGCTGACGGGTATAGGCGTTCTTTCCTTTCGCTTCATTGACTCACATTTGCCCGACTCTGTAAGATTCGAAGTGCAATCACAATTAAACATCCGGGCGAAAGCTAAACACCGTCATGACAGCAACTGCATCCGAAGGAAGCTCGAGCGAGCCCGTAGCCGCTGCCGCCGCCAGCGCGCCGCTGCCCAAGCGGATTACCAACGCGCAGACTGTATGCAACGAGAAGAACGCGAAGGGCAAACTCTGCAACGGTCATCTCAAGCAGCTTCGCACCGCCGGTGAAGCGTCAGAGGTTCACCTGCGCGGCGATGACGTGCTTTCAAAGTGCCAGACCTGCGGCACGCTTTACATGGGCCCGCCTCTCGGACACGTGCGCGATCCAAACAAGCAGAGTCGTTTCGTTGAAGCAGAACTTTCTGCCCTGCTGCAAGCTGCAGGCGGATCTTTGCCCGTGATCAAGAAGGACGAACGGGGCGTCTGGGTGATGGAGGAGACGGGCCACGCCCATTCTCAAGCGAAGCCGGCGGCGGCTCCCGCACCAGCAGCGAAAGCGGCAGCACCAGCTCCGCCTGTGAAGCCCAGCGCCGCACCCGCTGCCAGTGCCACACCTGCGCCGCAAAAACCTGCGGCTGCCAAGGTTGGCGCTCAACCTGATCGAAAGTTGAATAAACGATCAACGTATGCCGGCGTAGTCGACTCGGGTCCAGTACCGGGTGAGACTTTTGAGCAGAAAGTTGCGCGTTTGAAAGCGGTCTCGGCAGCTGCCAAGCAGCGTGCTGACGAAGGCGGAGAGTCAACAGCGCCACCAGCGGTGACGGAAACTCCGGTGGTGAGTGCGGTGTTGGAATCAGCAATGACGCCATCGCCCGAGACTGAAGCTTCCGCCCCAGCTTCTCCCACGCCTGCGCCCGCCGCAACGCACAAGCCGACTGGGAATGCCGATCGCACGCTGATGATTAGATCTACTTACTGCGGCGTCATGGATACGGGTCCGGTTCCAGGAGAGACTTTCGAACAGAAAGTAGAACGTCTGCGAGCAGTAGCGGCGGCCGCGAAACAAAGAGCCGATGGTGGGTGAAGAATCAATTTTTTTCGCCAAGCCCGGTGGCATAACCTCTAGACCTTAAATTTCAACGCGTTGATATTGAATCCAAACCGCAACGCGGTTCCGTCCTTCAGCCCAGGGTTGCCGCGTTTCGCTGTTGGGTATCAAGACATAGGTTACAAGTGACTATCATGACATAGGTAACACTTTCGCATTAGTTGTTGCCTTCAGAAGGGAGCAGCACTGCGGTGCTGCTCCCCGTCTGAAGATTGATCTCGCGGATTGTCAGATGGCGAAAGGTGACCACCAACTTCTGGTCTAGTTGATCCAGCCTGACCCATTCTTTGGCCAATGCCTCGCAAATGAAGAACCAGCAACCGTACTTGCTAAGCCCTCCCTGATTATCTAAGCGCTGTACTTCTCCACCGCTGTATTCCCATTCGCGTGGCTGTTCCTGGTAAGGTCGCAGATTATCGGTGGTGTAGATTTCAACCGGCCGCTTCATGCCCAAGGCTTCATGCGGGCGTTCGCAGTTGTACTCCTGTTGAAACTCTGTCGCCCAGCGCCACCATTCACTCATCGATTTAGGCAGTCCACGATGTTTGGTTCGCTCCTTCAAAGTCCGGTGCAATCGCTCCACTTTGCCTTGCGTCTGCGGATGATGAACGCCTGAGTATCTAAGCTTGATCCCTTGCTTGATCAACCATATCGATAGCCAGGTTAGGCCATGCCGATTGTGATTGCAGTACCAGGTAGAACCATGATCCATCAGCATTTCCGCCGGCACACCCAACGCCCGAAAATGCTGCCTTAGAACCCGATGGACCGGCATCGCTGCCGTGCTCGTTAGCGGCCACAGGCCTAACAAATAGCGGCTGCAATCGTCCAATAAGGTGAGTGGATAACATTTCCCGCCACCCGAGAGCGTGTACTCCCCTTTGAAATCCATTTGCGCTAGTTCATTGCTACTGCCGCGGGCAAACCGCTTTGTCGCTAACCCTACGATCGGTTTCGCCTTAATCCGACCATTACGTTTGAGAATGCGGTGCACCGTGATCGCCGGGATTACTGTGCCGGTATTTGCCAGTACCTCCGCAATCTTGTTAGCGCCCCAGCCTTTCTTATCTCGCACCGCCAATACCTGTTCTGCCCGAGAGCCACTGGTGCGCCGAGGACTGTGCTGAGGTCGACGTGACTGATCCTGCAACCCTTCGATCGATTGCTTGCTTTCATATCGTTTCAACCATTTGTAGCCCGTCTTCCTGCTTATCTCGTAACGTCGGCAAAGCCCCATCATGCTCTCTTCTCTCTGCCGCGCCTCGATCAGGAATCTCATCCGCTGCTCCACTACACTCTCCTTCTTCCAGGGCATCGTCGGCTCCTCCTTGAGCCTCAGATTACCCTCATGACTGTTACCCATGTCATGATAGGAAAGTGTTACCTATGTCTTGATATCCAACAGCGTTTCGCGGCAACCCTGGGACAAAGAATGATTTAAAGGTTGTAGCAACCCTGAAGGGGTTGCGCACCATCCGCCGAATCGCAACCCCTTAAGGGTTGCGAAAAATCTCTTGGGGCATTTTATTTCCAGGGTTTCAAAGCAAACCCTGGACTGAAATTAGCCAACAATTTCAGCGTAAAGCTGCAAAGTACCCACCTGCTACCGCGAGGTGGTACTGACTTCATCGCGCAAATGATTCTGTTGACATCCCCCGCGCCAATCCTCTAGCTTTGCGCCGCCTGGACTTTCTCGAAGTTGTTCATCCCTTAACAAGTCGCTCGTCAGCAGGGTTGAGCTTCTGCCATCTACCGAGAGGCATTTGCCAGTTCGCGTTAGAAAACCACGAGGTTAACGCCCAGATTGAAACGCTGCCCCCAATGTAATCGCGTCGAAACGGACGACGCGCTGACTTTCTGTCGCAACGACGGCGCAGCTCTGGTTACTTCGCCGCCGGCAAGTGAAACCACCACTGCGCATTTCGATGCGAGCGAAGTTCATACGAGTATCCTTCCTCACAACACCGATGCCAGCTTCAATCGAGTAACAGGGCCAACAACATCACTTCCGGCCACGTCCCTTCCGCTTCAGCCAGCAACAGGTGCGACGAAAGAGCTATCCGGGACAGTGCGGCGAAGAATTCTCATCCCAGTAGTCGCAGCGATTCTCCTGATTGGAATCGTCGTCGGTATCTATTCGCTTGCCGGAAGATTCATGACGCCCGCTAAAGATAAAGGCATCGAGTCGGTAGCGGTCCTGCCGTTTGAGAACAAAAGCGGCAACGCTGATTCGGAGTATCTCTCCGACGGCCTGTCAGAGTCGCTCATCTATCGCCTGTCACAGTTGTCGAACCTCAAGGTCAGCCCACGCAGTTCTGTGTTTCGTTACAAAGGAAAAGAAATAGACGCAGAAAAGATCGGCAATGAGCTGGGCGTCGACGCCGTCATGTCAGGAAGGCTCATACAGCGCGGCGACAACTTAACGGTCAGCGTCGACCTGATTGACGTCAAAAACAAAAAGACGTTGTGGGGCGAACAGTTTGAACGAAAGATGTCTGATCTGTTGACCACTCAGCGTGACATTGCGTCGGCGATTACTGAAAAGCTTCAGGTGAAACTCTCGGGCACTGAGTCGAGCGGAATCAGCAAGCAGTATACGAGCAACAACGAGGCTTACCAGCTTTATCTCCAGGGCCGCTATTTCTGGAATAAGCGCTCGGCGGGAAATCTGAAAAAGGCTACCGAGCTTCTGCGAGCCGCTACCGAAAAGGACCCGAACTTCGCCCTTGCATATGCGGGATTGGCCGATTGTTACGCCATTTCTTACTACTACACTGGGGAGCGCCCTCGCGAACTAATGCCAGTGGCAAAAACTTATGCAGCAAAGGCCATCGAGCTCGATCCCACGCTCGCCGAGCCGCACGCTACGCTGGCATTCGTTAGCTGGTTACTCGAGCGGGACAAGGCGACAGCCGAAAGAGAATTTCTCCGGGCCATTGAGCTTAATCCGAATTACCCAACGGCGCATCATTGGTATTCACGATATCTTCGCGGCATTGGACGTATGGATGATGCGTCTCGTGAAATCAAACGGGCCGAAGAGCTCGATCCCTTATCGCTGGTTATCATCAACAACGTAGCTGAGATTTACGTCGACAAGGACGATCTGAATTCGGCCACCAGGGAGTGCCAAAGAATGATCGAGCTGGATCCTAATTTTTGGGCTGCGCACCAAACCCTGGGAATCGTACTAGTCAAACAAGGCCGTTATGCCGAAGCGCTCGCCGAAGCGCAAAGGAGCGCCCAACTTGCCGGCAGATCGAATGCGTCTCTGGCTTTGCTAGGACATGTTTATGCCAGGCTGCGGCAGCGAACTGAGACTGAGGCAGTAATCAAAGAACTCGAAAGACGCTATGCCAGCAAGGAAGCCGATGGTCGTGACCTGGTCGTGGTATACGCAGGTCTGGATGACAAAGAGAAAGCGTTTAGCTGGCTGGAAAAGGCTTTTGCAGACAGGAGCGTCTTTCTTGTGTTCTTAAAACTTGAACCGTTGATGGAAACGTTGCACAGCGATCCGCGCTGGAAAGAGCTGGAGCGGCGGGTTGGCGTCAGTGAGTCGTAGATTGGTCGGTTGCCAGGGCAAATCCAAACCACGAAACAGGAGTTACTCTAACAGCCATTCTTCGTCAGATTCGAAAGTACCCAATTGTAGCCTTTACCATCCTTGCCTGCCTTTTTGGATGGGTGTCTTTTATCGCCTATGCTTTCGGGGCTGCGATTAAGCCTGATGGCATGCCACTCGGACCAATCGTAGCCGCCTTAATTGTCGCGGCTTGTCTGGGACGAACTGAGTTCAAGGAATGGGGCCGCCGACTCATCACTTTTCGCACTGGAATTGGATGGTATGCGCTCGCTTTCATTGCCCCGATCGTTATTATCACGATTGTCGCGGTGACCAACTACGCCCTCGGTGCGACGCTTCCTTCCGCATCCCAACTGGCAATATGGACCGAACTTCCAGGCACTTTTGTTTTCTTCCTGATCTTTGTCGGCATCGGTGAAGAAGCAGGCTGGACAGCCTTCGCCGCTCCGCTGCTTTTGCGTCGCAATACTTTTATCAAAGCGTGGCTGATCTTATCTGCAATCCGCGTTCTATGGCATGTGCCACTGATGATGAGTGGAGACTTACCCTGGGTGCTTGGCGTCGGAGGCAACATCGCCTTTCAATTCCTCATGCTATGGCTTTTTCAACGCGCTGACCAACGCTGGTTCCTCGCCGCCATCTGGCATGCGGTTCTCAATACATCTGGCGGGAAATTCTTTTTCCAGTTGCTGCAGGGAAATGATAAGGCGCGACTCGTTATACTGATGACTGCAGGATATGTGATTGCGGCGATAGCGGTGTTTCTCTTCGACCGCCGTGGTCTTGAGCCTAGAAAAGATGTCAACCAACGGGATCGGTAACCGGTCGGCGCTATTGCATTGCGGCCTTCGCGCCTCCATCTTTTTCGCCCCGTCGGGGCGAGATGTTATAGGCAAGTAACGGCAGACACGTTCTTCTCCGTTCGGAGGAGCGGAAACTGAATTGACGAATAAATCGCAACCTGCTCATCCGCTCCTCCGAACGGAGAAGGTGTTTGTTTGGCATTCACAGCTATAAACATTTCACTCCTCACGGAGTGAAGAGCGCGTTGTTTTGGGTCTGAAGGCCCGAAGGGCCGACATGTAATAGCCACGACCGTAAGGTCGTGGTCAGGATGTTGGGAATTGTTGCGAGGTCCGAAGGACCGACATGAATTCGTGTCGGCCCTTCGGGCCTCATTGATTTGTTGGGTATCAAGTTACGGTAACGGAGTTAGTCTTTGGGGGCGACTCAGGCGGCTCGCTGTCGGTCGACTCGACAGTGAAGTCGTTATTTCCATGAAGTGAGATAGTTGCCTTATTGTTCTTTCCGGCGACTCCCGCCGAATCTCTACAAAAAGCTCCATGCGCGATGACATTCCCCGCTTGGTTCGCGTTGACTTTGCAATCCGTAAAAACAATCTCGACCTGGTTGTCTGAAGCCAGGTTCGGTTGTTGGGTGTGCGCACCGCGAATGACGATCCCGCCCGCGTGTTGTGTCTCTGCGTCCAACGCTCCGTTATTGTTGTTGCTCACGATTTTATTGGCAACGAATTTGGTGCGATTAGATGATCCGTTGAGGATCCCACCAATAACAGCGCACCCGACACCATTCTCTGTGAAATGATCCTTGTCTGAACTCACTTCTATCAGTCCAGACGTGGACCTGTGGTTCGTGATCAGGCAACCGGCATTATTGCCGTGACAGTGATTGCCGCTCATTTCTACCGAGACCTGACAACCATTCGCTCCCTGGAAATTCGCGATCCTGATGCCTTGTCTTCCGCCATGAAATTCACATTTCTCAATGAACGCTTTTAGGCGGCGCCCGATAACCGCAGTGCCGGTGTTCCTGATGTCAACGCCCCGGGTTAGGTGTTGGGAGTTCGGATCGCCGGAAATTACTTTTGCGATCCTAATGGTTGTCTCCTGGGATTGGGGATCCGCTAAGTCAGTTGAGATACCGGAGCCGGCCTGAGGCGGAGCAATAATCTTGAGTTTTTCGATCGTATGCTTGCCACGGCCCGTCTTAATCATCCCCGAACGCGCGGTTGGGTTTTCGTTGAATACTGGAGGATCTGACGGCAAGACCTCAAGTACACACAGTGCCGGATCTTCGCCGCGCAGAGACATGTTCCGCTGAAGCTCCAGCCGCCCCGTGTTCGGGCGTTCGTTACCTTGGGGGAAATGACGAGTCAGCACGTACTTTCCTTCCTTTAGCACAATGGTTTTGCCGGCATTGTTCTGGTCATTTACAGCGGCATAGAGTTCTTCTACATCTGACACCTCGATTTCCATAGGGCTTTGAACGTTCCCCTTCGTGGCGAGCTTCGTGGCTTCGTGTTTCATGACAACAGTCTCCTTTCAATTGGCGAGCCGAGTGTGAGTCTTTTGGACGGATTGCCCCTGCACGGCAACGTTCACCCCACCCCTCAAGCTCATTGCCGCCATTGCGCTCGAGGGCTCACTATTAAATGCTTCGATCCAAGGATACGTTTCAGGCTATGGGAAACGGAGACTGGTGTCAGGATTGCTATTTGCGATTCTCTGTCACTCGCCACCGTTGTATGGCTGAATGATCCGACAAAATGACCCGAGAAAATTCGCCCGGGGATCCAGAGCAAAACAGGTTCCCCAAAAAGCTTTACACATCGGCCAAGACCTCCCTCGAATCCTCAGTCGATCTTAATAATATCCAAGCACCTCAGGCATCGCGTTTGCTGATGTTATTTAATCATTCGGAAGATTCATGGATTGGGCGAAATACCTTGAACGATTTAGAGACAGGAGAGTGTACGCAAAATCATGGCACAAACATCACAAGCAAAAGCGCAAACAATGCGGGCCGTTGCTCTCGATAAGTTTGGCGGTCCCGAGGCACTAAAAATACAAGACATACCCATCCCTCAAATCGAAGCGCAGGAAGTTCTAATTCGAGTCGAAGCTGCGGGCGTCGGTGCATGGGATCCTTTTGAGCGTGAAGGCCGATTTGTCGAAATAATGGGGACTAAACCCACGTTTCCATACGTGCTTGGCACGGATGGGGCAGGCACGATCGCCGCAGTCGGTAAAGACGTAAAGCGCTTCAAGGAAGGAAACCGGGTTTACGCGGCGGAGCTAGGTAATCCGAAAGGTGGCTTCTACGCTCAATACACTGCGGTTAAGGCCGACAACGTGTCGTTGATTCCCGGAGACTTGACGATTGAACAAGCGGCGGTGTTGCCCACCGATGCGTTGACCGCGCTAACGGGTTTGGAAAAAGTACTCGGCTTGAAATCGGGCGAGTCGTTGATGGTTGTCGGCGCGAGTGGCGGCATTGGACACCTGGCCTTACAACTCGCCAAACGTCTCGGTGCCAGGGTGTTCGCCATCGCTTCCGGTAACGACGGTGTACGGCTTGCGAAACAACTGGGCGCTGACAGTGCAGTCGATGGACATGGCCCTAATGTCCTGGACGCCGCCAGGCAATTCGCGCCCGACGGACTCGATGCTGCGCTTGTTACGGCGGGAGGTGAGGAAACCGATGAAGCCTTGTTAGCGATTCGCCAGGGCGGACAGATCGCGTATCCACATGGCGTAACGCCCGAGCCTGCTGCTGCTGACGGTGTCGAGATTGAGGCTTACGATGGAGAAAATAGCCCAGCGCTCATCGACAGACTCAACGCGCTAATCGAGTCTGGTCCCTTTGAAGTCCACGTGGACAGAACGTTTCCGCTTGAAGAAGCGAGCAAGGCGCACCAGGCACTTACTGAACACCATTTGGGCAAGATTGCGTTGCGAATTGAGTGAAGATCCAGGCGGCGATAGCAGGCTACCCAGTTCGCGCGCCCTAACGCGGAAGGCGTTCGAAAATTTCAGCCCGGGGTTTGCTTTGAAACCCTGGGTTAACAATGCCTGCTAACCAGGTTTAAATCTTTCAACCCATTCTCCCGCGTAAATCGAGATTGAAGTTACGGCACGATTCTGATCGTGCCTGCGTTGCTCGTTTGGCCGTGGACCTTAACCCTGATCTGGCAATTGCCGGCCAGAAGACCGTCAGGCAGCCGAAACGTCACTTGAGTGAAATTGGAGTTGGGGACGGCGCGCACGTCTTCCGCAGCGATGTCACGGCTTTGGCTATTAGTGTCGACAAGATTAACGGTAACGTCCGACGCTGTTTCTCCGGGATTGAGCGTGAAGCCCGCGGTGAAAAGGGCGACGCGAGTATTTCGGTCGCTGCCAAAATTCCACCACTCAGCAATGCTGACAACCCGAAACGGATCCCGAACAAACAGCAAAGCATCAAACGCTGTAGCCTGGTTAGGACCTGGTCCTGAGGCATCCAGAAGCAACTTAACCGTTTCATCATCGACTATCGTGCCTGTCGCAGACGTTCCGCTTATGGTTGCATTGAGAGGATTTGAAACGTTCAGTGAAAACGTCTCATCAGGCTCGATTGCGGTATCGCCATTTACCAGAATGGGGATGGAAGCTGACGGAGAGCCTGCCGAAATGTTCAGGACGACACTAGAAACACCTTGATAGTCGCTCCCGGCAGTCGCGCTCACATCAGCAGTTGAATACGTTAACTGGATCAACTTACCGCTTGGTGAGGATAATGCTACGCCGAAGTTGGCTGGCGCGGTGCCGCTGTCACCCTCCACTACTGCGACGTTGTTCAGTGTCAAAGTGGGAATCGGATCAGAGTCGAGAATACTACCCGTTCCCTGCCCCTTCTTTATTGCGGCATTAACCGGATGATGAAGATTTAGGGAAAACGTCTCGGTGAACTCATTAAATGAGTCGTCCAGGATGGGAACCGCTATTGTCTTAAATGTTTCTCCGGGAGCGAAATTCAAGGTGCCGGTTGTCAACCGAAAGTCCGCGCCAGTAACGGCGCTCTGACCGCTGGTCTGATAGCGCACGCTAACTGTCTGCGAACTAGCGGACGACAGTGCTATCTCAAACAACGCGCTGGTCGGGCTTTCTCCAACTGAGACATTAGTGATTGTAAGAGTTGGAAGCGACGGCGCACTCGTGCTCGTGCATGAGTTTAGAAATACGCTAATCGACTCCGTCGCCAGGTCCGGCAAGCTATCCCCGTTAAAATCGGCAACCGCGACAGACTCATGTGGAGATGCCCCGAGGAAATTCTTCGGCGCCAGGAACCCACTGGCTCCATTGTTTAGAAGAACTGAAATGGCGGCCGAGGTCACATACGCTGTGGCAACGTCCAACAAACCGTCGCCATTGAAATCGCCCTGCGCCAGCCTATGCGGGTTTTCGCCTACGTTGAAGAAAGTTGGGCTGGAAAACACGCCAAGGCCATTTCCAGGTAATAGCGCCAACTTATCTCGCATGTAGTTTGTAACAACCAGGTCTACTTTGCCGTCGCCGGTGAAGTCGCCTATCGTCGCAACCGAACTTTGCCCGGTATTCGTGTTCAGCGTGTAAAGAGTTGGTGCGCTGAAACCTCCTGACCCATCATTTAGCAAAACTGAAAACTCACCGCCGGAAGGCGAGCCAACTACCACATCCAGTTTGCTGTCCGCGTTGAGATCGCCTGCGGTGAGAGATTCGGAAGTGACAATGCCCGTATCAAAATCCGTTTGGCTACTAAAGCCGCCGTTTCCGTTGCCAAACAAAATCGTCACCTTGGAAAAGACTCCGTTTCGCGTCAGTGCTACGTCGGCTTTTGCATCAAGATTAAAGTCACCCGTTACTACGTATTGAGGACTACTGCCACCCGTAACAGCGATCTTTTGCGAAGAAAAATTGCCAGCACCGTCACCTGACAAAATCGTCACATTTCCGCCGGTAAAATTGGCCGTCACCAAATCCAATCTACTGTCACCGTTAAAATCCGCCACAGCGAGGGAAAATGGTCCGTTGGTAACGTTTGTACTCGGCGGGTCGCCGACACTGAAAACGCGAGCCGCACCAAAGGTTCCCAAACCATCACCAGGATGAATCGAAACACTGTTGCCGTTTCGATTGGCAACAGCGAGATCGGTTTTCCCGTCGTTGTTGAAATCTCCAGCGACAACCGAGTTAGCATCAGGGTTGTTGGAAAAAGTTGGGGCGATCTTGAATCCTCCGATTTCATCATTAAGCAGAAAGCTCACGACGCTGCCGCTGTAACTCGATACGACCAAATCAACGGAGCCGTCATCGTTCAGATCTCCGGCCCCCAGAAAGGTCGGGCCCAACCCAAGCGGAAAGTTTGTTTGGTTGCCAAAGTTGCCGCTACCATTCCCGAATCTCACCGATACTCCGGTGTTGTGACCGACTGCCAGGTCGTACTGTCCATCGTTATTGAAATCAGCTGTAACTATCGCTGCGGGGTTGCTACCGGCGACGCTTAGGATGCCAGGAGCGCTAAACGTGCCCGCTCCATTGTTGATAAGAACCACCATGTTCACTATCAGAGCTATCGCCAGGTCGGGTTTTCCGTCGTTGTTGAAATCCTGCGCCACGATCGCGGATGGCTCCGATCCTGAGTTGAACGTTGCTGGTGTGCCAAAAGAGCCGGAACCATTTCCGAATAAAACGGAGACTTCGCCAGAAAATTGTCCAACGATTGCCAGATCGTTGTTACCGTCAATATTGAAATCGGCGACTGCTATTGATCTGACCCCGCCCACCGAAAAAGAAGTCGGCCCGGTAAAAGTGCCAGAGCCCGTGCCAAGCAGAATCGCCACTGCTCCCCCGGAATCTGAAACTGCCAGGTCCAGATTCTGATCCCCATTGAATTCGCCAACCGCAAGTGCAGTGCCGGTCCCCAAAGGAATGTTCATTGGCGCAGCAAAACTACCACTGCCGTTGCCCAAGAGAATCGAAACACCAGCCGGATTGAAATTACTAGTGACTACATCCGCCTTCTGATCGTTATTGAAGTCACCAACGGCGATGGCCCCAGGCCATCCACCGGTGCTGAAAGTGACCGGCGGAAGAAAGCCCTGCGCGCCGTTATTAATCATCAAATGGACGAAGCTCGAGAAATCGCCTGCAGCGATTACGTCTCGCCGGCCATCTCCGTTGAAATCGGCCACAGCGACTCCACGAAGACGAACATTAAACGCTGCCGGCGCCCCAAAACCTGGAGAGCCGCAAGCAGCTTTTACATTGCTGGAGCCGCCACAAATGCCGAAAAGAAGGAAGGCCGCGACAGCTACTTGAAACCTTGATTGATTGAGTAGGTGCATTTCCAGAAGAAAACCTGCTGCAATGAGGTTACGAGCGATTTTTCAGTTTGGATCTCGCATCGTGCCATGAGGTATCAACTGGGAGCACCGAGGCGATACCAAGCTGCCGTAATATACCATACGCCAAAGAGAATTGGGGTCAGCCTTGCGATTGGCTACTCCTGGTCCAAAAGCTTAGTCGTAGTCCGCGGAGCGGACGTTGGCATAAAGCCTGGGGGTGGGGCGCAGCGAAACCCCAGGCTCTATGCCGTCGCCCGCTCCGCGGGCTTTGATTTCGAATTGCGGTCGATACAAAAAACTTTGCAAACTCCGCAAAGCCGCCTACAACGACCTGATAATGCTGAACGACTCGAGATACTCGATAATTCTGCATATCAAATGTCTGACTCTTACACGAACCTGCTTTACCACATCGTCTTTTCAACCAAGGAACGCCGCCCTCTAATCACGCCCGAATACGAGCCGCGGGCTTTATGAATACATTGGCGGTACTATTCGTGAACTTGGAGGCATTTCGCTAGAGCTCAACGGGACCGAAGATCACGTGCACCTTTTAGCCAAGCTGCGCCCCGATCGCGCTCTGTCTGACGTCCTGAGCAAACTCAAAGCCAACGCAACGGGGTGGATAGCATGATGTTTTTCCCGCAGTCAAAGACTTCTCATGGCAACGTGGGTATGGTGCGTTTACGGTGGGTCAGTCAAGCGTTGCGGAAGTAAGAAATTATTTGAGACGACAGAAAGAGCATCATGCGAAGATTTCATTTCGGGATGAATTCATTCAGTTCCTCAAGGCAAACGGCATCGAATACGATGAACGATACGTTTGAAAGAGTCTGCGGAACGTCTTCAGTCCGCGGAGCGGACGACGGCATAAAGCCTGGGGTGAAGCGCAGCGAAACCCCAGGACCATTAGTCCAAAAAGATTCGCAGAGCCCGCTGACCGGGCGACAGACGAAGCATCACGCTTGACGTTTTGTAATCGCGAGCGCTGTCGCCCGCTTCGCGGGCTCGCCGGTCCATCGGTTTACGCGATCAGTCTCGAATCGGTCAGCTGCTTTTGGTGTGTCGAAAAGAACTAACGAACACCATTACGATCGCGCATCCGATCGCCCCAGCAGCGTCTGGAGCGTGGTCTCCAGCGTCCTTTCAAACGCCTTCATTCCATGCGGCGTGTTCTGGTAGGGAATGCGACGAATGGGATGCAGGTCGAACGGTATGTCTTCGTCTCTTTGTGACACCAGCACCACGGGCTTGGCGAGAGCGTGCGCGATTCCCATTTCATAGAAGACATTCGGATTCCGTTGCGTGCAGTCAGCCACGATAATCCTTGCGTTCTGAATCGCCCCCCAGACGTCAGCCATCACGGCATGCGTAGTGAAGAAGTCGTCACCGCGGGCGACCGAAAGCGAAAGCTCTGTGCAGACCTTGGCGATGTGCCGGTAGACAGGCCGCAATGCCTTGTCGAAGGGCATCGCAACAAACACATCCCGATAAATCTGCTTTCCGCTGGGTTCCGGAAAGGCATCCGGAACGACAATCTTCGCACGCGGATCTTGCAGTTCGGCTAGCCCTGTGAGGCTGATTCCCAGACAGTCTTGGATACCTTCCCAGTGAGGCGATATGTTGATTCTCAGCACGCTGGGAGGAATGGCGTCAGGATGGTCGAGTCTGTGATACCGACCGCCGAAATCTTCATCATAGACAACTCGGCCAGGGGGCGACTGGTGAACGTTATCCCGTCGCACCCAGATGTCGCTTAGTTTCATGCCTTCTATGATGACAAGACCTGCCCGCTCCAGCTCCTCAAGCAGACTGATGACTGCAGGCGCTTCGCCCACCATGCTCGATCCCCAATTGATGAATCTGAGGTCATGTTCCTTTTGAAATGAAGTCAGACTTTCCCAGTTGTGAACGGCACCGTCTCTGATTGCCTTCAGAAGGAGCACTGTGTAATGACGCGGCCCCGGATAGGTACGAGCCCTGGCGATAGCGCGTCTGGCCTCGCCCGTGACCGCCCCACGTAACAATGTCGAGAGCGTTGGCGTTTGTCGTTTTCGACTCATCGTCGTTGTACTGGTTGTTCGACTACTGACGGTTTCAATGCTTGGTAAGAAGTGTCAAATCCGAAAGAGCATCAACGCGCGAATTGTACCAAATCAGTCAGTGCGCCCTTCAACCCGCGGAGCGGGTGACGGCATAATTGCCCGCTCCGCGGGCTTAGGTCACAACACGTTACTCGGTACGCTCGTTCGTTACCCGTCTTGCTTCCCGCTCAACTGATTGTTATGCGTTCTCAATTCTGATAAAGATCTGAGGAAGGTCACTCCATTTGAACAAGGGAAGGAAAACGTTCATGAGAAAGTGGCTAATGAAAAAGTTTTTGGCGGTCGCTCTTACATGTCTTGCTCTAGCCGGTTCTTGAGATAGCGGCACGGGAATGAATGACGATTCCAGGTTGACGAGGGATATCTAATGGCAAACGATAGAGTTTTCGCGATGAGTTTTGCTGGCGTTTATCCGCACTATGTGAAGAAGGCCGAGACGAAAGGCCGCACGAAGGAAGAACTTGACGAAGTTATTCGCTGGCTGACGGGATACACGAAAGCCGGTCTCGCAAAACAGATCGAGAAGCGAACCAGCTTCCGCGAATTCTTCGAAAAGGCTCCGAAGTTTAATCCGAACGCTTCTTTGATCAAGGGTGTGGTTTGCGGGATCCGTGTGGAAGAGATCGAAGACCCCTTGATGCAAAAGATCCGCTATTTGGACAAACTGGTCGACGAACTCGCGAAAGGCAAAAAGATGGAAAAGATCTTGCGAACGCCGGAATAGTCCCGCGAGTTGCGACCAATCTCTTCAGCAAGTTGAAGATGGTTTTGGGGTACAGGAAACAGATAGGAAGACCCACCCGTTACCGCGTGGTGGGTAATCTGCGTTAATCACTCGCTTTATGGGATTGGCCCATAACTCTTCTTAGCCCTTATTTAGGTACCTTAATGCAACTTACTCAACCGTTCTATCGGCAACCGCAGCGATCGTTTCGTCTTCAGCAGGTCCGCCCAGAGATCGCCGGCGGGTTCTATGCGCTTAGCCATGTTGCGGATGGTGAAACTTCGCGGCGCCACCTCTCCGCGTTCTACTTCCTCCCAGGTGCATGGTGCTGAAACCGGCGCGCCTGGTCTGGCGCGAACAGTGTAAGCAGCGGCGGAATGTTCGACATGCTTCAGCTTGTCGGCGAGGTTGGTAAGAAGCGACTTCTAAGGATGCAAGAATGTCGGTATCTCAGTTTACGCAAGGTAAGTATTCCCAGCCTTGACGACAAGCTGAAGCATGTCGGACATTCAGGCTGATGGGAAGGCTCGACTACCACGCACTCACGATCCGTAAGCGCCCTCACTTCCAACCTCTGGAAGGAACGCTATTCGTCACTTTTCGACTCGCCGACTCAATCCCAAAATCAATAGTTCGCTACTACCAGGCTAGACGTGAATGGCTGAAGGACCAGCTAAGACGAGTCAACGAAATCTCGGCGCAGACACCGTCGACGGACCACTCCAGTTGGCTGACCCGTCTTGAGAAACTAAATCATGAATGGTTCTCGAAGTGTGAAGAGATCTTGCACCGCGAAGCCGTTGGTCCGACGTGGCTGCGTGATGACCGAGTCGCCGACAAGGTGGTGGAGAATCTACAGCACCTCGATGGTGATGCCTATCGCTTAGACGCGTTCACAGTGATGTCAAACCATGTGCATACTGTCTTTCAACCGCTAGTCAGTGAGGAACTGATAGCAGAGATTTTCCGGTCGCAAAATGCTTTAAGTGAGATACCAGCGTTGTCTAAAATAATGCACAAGATAAAGGGTCGCAGCGCGCGAGCCTGTAACCTGATTTTGGGTCGTTCAGGCACCTTCTGGGAACATGAGAGCTTCGACCATGTGATCCGAGCTGGAAAATTCCATAAGACAATTAGTTACGTTTTAGACAACCCGGTAAAAGTCGGACTGTCGCGAAAGTGGGAAGATTTTCGATGGAACTACTGCCGCAAGGAATTGATCGAAGACTTTCGAACGATCTAAACCAGTGTCCGAGATGTTTTTCAGCTTTCCCCGCGCTGAGGCTTTTAATTCCAAGCCTTCTGTGAATTCACAACATCTTATCCAACCGCTCGATCGGCAAGCGCAGTGAGCGTTTGGTCTTGATCAGATCCGCCCAGAGGTCGCCGACGTCTTCTATGCGCTCAGCCATGTTGCGGATGGTGAAACTTCGCGGCGCAACCTCGCCGCGTTCGACTTCCTCCCAGGTGCAGGGGGCGGAGACAGGGGCGCCTGGTCTTGCACGAACCGTGTAAGCAGCGGCGAAATGTTCGACATGCTTCAGCTTGTCGGCGAGGTTGGTAAAAAGCGACTTCTAAGGATGCAAGTCGGTATCTCAGTTTGCGCAAGGTAAGTATTCCCACCCTTGACGACAAGCTGAAGCTTGTCGGACATTCAGGATGCGGCCGCGGCGATCCACTTTGAGAAACTCGCGTGTGAGATTTTCCGGATCACGCGACCAGTAACTTACCAACGCGATGAGCGAAGTGTGCGACTGTGCCGAAATCCGCCTTCGCGTCCAACGGCGCTGCGATGTGGAATCCCTTCGACCCGGTGGTTTTGATCCAACTCGGCAGGCCCAACTCCTTCAGCAATGCTCGCACGTCTAGCGCCGCTTTGCACAACTCCAATTGACGTTGGTCAGGAGCGTCGCCGGATGGATCGAGATCAAAGAGGCAGATGTCGGGCTGGTAAAAGTTCGGCGTACGCGAAGGCCAGACGTGAATCGTGATGCTGTTCTGGTTCGCGAGCCATAACAACGATCGTGTGTCGGTCACAAGCGGATGATTGACGGTGCCGTCGTTCTTCGGAACCTCGACGCGTTTCAGCCATGCAGGAAAACCTTTCGAGACGTCCTTCTGAAAGAAGCCGGGCGCGCCGATGCCCCGGTGATAACGCTCCATCGTCACAGGCCGACGGCGGATGTGGGGCAGCATCACCTTCGCAACACGCGTGTAATACGATGCGAGTTCTCCCTTGGTGATGCCGTCGTCGGGAAAGAGAACTTTTTCTGGATGACTAATTATCTGCATGAGCGCGTCCCTGAAATGCGCAAGGATGAATTACGAAGGCTGAATTTTTGTACCGTCCACGCAAACTAACAGTTTGCGTTACAAGTATCACTCCCTCACGACCTTGTACGCCTGCCTGGAGCCGGTCTTCGTCCGCGGAGCGGACGACGGCATAAAGCCTGGGGTGGAGCGCAGCGAAACCCCAGGATCGTCAAGCCACAATTTCGCAGGGTCCGCGGGGCGGCCCGATAGCGGTCCTATTATAAATGTCGACGTGATGTGGCTCACGCTGGTCCATTCCGCCAATACTGCCGGATTCGCGCCGTACTTGTTCTTGATGATCGCGCCGAGTTTGCGAACTACCTCAATGCCACGACCAATGGCGTCGTCGATTGCGGCGCCGGAAGTGACGCGTGTAGTCAGCCCTCCTGACTGGTCGCTAATCGCCGCTTGCATGGCTTCGATTCCGCCATTCAAGTCTTCGAGAAAATCAGGCGGCAGCTCAAGCGCGATGAACTGAGCCTTCAACGGCAGGGCGTCGGTGGCGAAAGCGCGCGCCGCGTTGAGCAGTTGCAGATCGTTATTGTTGCGCGGGACGCGAAACTTATCATCGAGCCCTGGCACGTCGTCGGCCATCGCGCGCGCCGTGCGATTGATGCTTCGAGTTCGTCACGCAGCGCCGAGCGCGCCTGCCGGCGGGTGACAGTTCCCTGTCGCGCGGCACCCGCTTTAAATAAGAATGCGTCAAAGCAAACCTTGGGCTAAAATTAGCCAACGCTTTCAGCATTGGTTCTGTTGCGCTTCAATAACCGAGTCACCATAGGTAAAAACATCATGCGACATACCCGCAATGTATTGAGTGCCGCTTTATTGCTCGCCCTAATATTTCTTGTCGGCACGAAAGAGACGAAAGCACAGGCCGATTGGACCGAGCCTTTTCCTGCTTTCCGAATCGCAGGAAACCTTTACTATGTTGGCAGCAAGGGATTAGCGAACTACCTAATCACCACTCCCAAGGGTCACATCCTCATTAACAGCGACCTCGAAGCTAACGTTCCGTTGATTCGGGCCAGTATCGAATCGCTGGGGTTCAAGTTCACCGACGTCAAGATTCTCCTGATAAGTCATGCGCATTACGATCATGACGCCGGAAGCGACATGATCAAGAAACTCACCGGCGCGAAATACATGGTGATGGAAGGCGATGTGCCCGTGGTTGAATCCGGCGGGAAAAGCGATTTTCATTATGGCAACGATCCGGTAGAACTTTACCCGCCGACAAAAGTCGATCGTGTATTGCGGGACGGGGATCAGGTGAAACTCGGAGATGCGGTACTCACGGCGCGTTTGACACCCGGGCACACTAGAGGTTGCACGACGTGGACGATGAAAGTGAAAGATGGCGCCAAGACTCGCGACGTTGTGATCATTGGTAGCCCAAATGTTAATCCCGGATACAAGCTGGTCGGAAATTCAGTCTATGCCGCGATAGCCGAAGATTTTGAACGAACCTTCCAGGTTCTGAAGTCATTGCCTTGCGACTATTTTCTGGGCGCTCATGGCAGTTACTTCGACATGCCAACGAAATATGCGCAACTGAAGGCCGGCGTCTCGACAGCGTTTATCGATCCGGTCGGCTACCAGAATTATGTGGCTGATAGGGAGCGAGCGTTTCGCAAAGAGTTAGCGAAGCAAAAGGGCGGATGAACTAATCTACAGATTCCTCATGCCACCGCTCGCGGCTTGGCCGCCGCACAGTGCGGAAAGGCTTTGCCTTTCCGGTAGGCACCCTATTCTCTTGAGGCTGCGCCTCAGTGGGAGGGCGTAGCCTCCAATCATTTTAGATTCCTGCACGGTAAGGCGGAGCTTACCGCACTCTGCGGCGGCAGCCGCAGGAGAGGCGTTCAATTCGATTACGGTGCCGGTGGTGATGTTGGTTCGGGTTTGGTCCAACCGGGCGGCGTCGCAACCCCTTCAGGGTTGCGAAGAAACTCTTGGGGTATATTTGAGCCCAGGGTTTCAAAGCAAACCCTGGGCTGGAATTAGCGAACGCTTTCAGCGTTTTAAACCGCCTTTCGCTCAGGGGCTTGGTTTTCGCGTGACGGTCCGCGGTCGTTCCCCGCCCCCGGTTATCGTCGGCGTTTTCGTTTCGACGTTTTCTACTGCGGAGGGCACCTCGCTCTGCCTGGTTGCCGGTTCGGGACGCGTCTCGCCTGGTTCCGATCTGACAGTGGCGTTCGGCGTCTTTACTACCGCTGGTTCCTTCAACGCTTTTCTGGTGGCCGAAGCCGACTGCTTCTTTGTCTCAATAACATGTTCCTTCGGCTCTCGCAGAATCTCCTGACCAACAGCGACTGATTTTGCGTCCTTAGTAGGTGGCTTGCGTGAATCGTCAGAGCTGGGTGTTTGAATCAACTTCGTTTCGGCGACAGATTGCGTCTCTTTAGCAGTCGCCACTGCCTGAGTTGGGCCGGCGGTTTCACTTTCCTTGCCTTGTGAATTCAAAACCGATGCGGGAGCTTCAGTATTTGAAGTCGGCACGGACTGATTAGTCGCAGCCGGAGTGGTCGGTGGCGGAGCAGAGCTAACTGTCACGACCTCAGAACTCATCGTAATCACAAGAACAAAGACCCCCAGAGCGACCACCGAAAACAGTGCGAGCACTGACAGCACAAGCTGTTTCAAACTTAGTTTCGTCTTGACGAGGAACTCAGTAATCGGCGAGTAGCGCTGCGGTTTCATGGGTTCGCCCGACATTACTGTGGCAAACGATGCTTCACCAGCCAGGATCCTGGATTCATCCAATAATTGAACTCGCGAAGTGAATCCGGGTTCGCGAGGTTCTTCGATATTGCTCGTTGAGATCTGCTCGCATGAGTCTTCCGGTTCGAAAGAGCTCTCTTCGAAGGGTTGATTCAGTCTGACTGTAGCAAACGAGGCCTCGCCCGGAAGCACCTGCGACTCATCCAGCATTCGAACCTGGCGAGGAGTGTCGACAACTGATTCTTCTTTCTCGATATTAGGAGACATCAGGTCGGTATATCGAGTATCGACTCGCGCAGCCTGCAGGGTTGTTTCATCTTCTTCCTCGTAGTCAGGCGCCCAGACAGACGCAGGGGAACGGTCAACGTTAACTGAGGATTCCAACCACTCCTGTTCATCAGCAACCCGATGACTACTTCGTGACGCTGTAGCTGACATGAATTACCTCCCTTATTCCTGATCAACATGCGACGGTTGGTGAGCCGGTGCCTGAGCACTGGTCGAATCGCGCGCACCTCTTGTCAAACTCGAGTTTTGATTGGATTGCCGCCTTTGCGGGCGGCTATCGGGAGAGGGGGAGACGATCTGATTTCTGCATCCGAGTCAAAATCGATCTCATCGGTCGGGCTTGGTGCGTACTCTAGCGAGAAACCGCAAGTTCAGTCAAACAGGAAAAGCTTCACTGCCAGGTGCGACAAAGAAATTAGAACCCACCGTCTTGACTCCGCTCTTATGTGCAACGTATCTCGGTAGTTTCTATCCAGAATCCAGACCTTGTCTGGATCTTAGACGAATGGAAGTGCTCGCAAAACAGAAGTACTTAACTTTCTTAGCATATTTCACTGCTGGTCCTTGAAAGGTTGCGGCTCGTCAATTGCTCTAAAGGTTGCTTACTTCACCTCCCATTTCGCCGCCGCTGCTTTACTACCAACGCGCTGTTGATGGTAAAGCGAGTTGTTGCGACGCTTGAATCTGGGGTTGCGGAGAGCTGAAAAGCGGGACCCAGGATTTCTTTATCTCAAGATCAACTACGAAAAAAGTCTCGCTTGGCCTCACAGTTATAGGAGCAGTTGGTATGCGCAGTAAGATTTTCCGACTCATTGCTGGGATGGTTAGCGTGTTGTTATTGGCTGGTACGCCAGTCCACGCCGACCCCTTAACAATGAACGATATATTACAGATCGTCGGTGGTTATCAGAGCTCCGCGCAGCTTAACCTTCGCAGTCTCCCCCAGGCAGGTAAACCTATTTCAGAAAACGCCACCTCGCTTCTGGCCGGTGTTGAGGTGAGCTCCGATGAGCCTCAGACCAGTGTTCAAACTATCCAGGGCGACGTTGACGTTACAATTTGCGATTGCGGCGAGATCCTGGTAGCCGGCGGCGGATTCCCGAAATGGCCTTTGATTTTCCTGGCGGGAATACCACTTTTCTTTCCCCACGGTCACGATACCCCTGACATTCCTCCTTTCACGCCGCCTATCATTCCGACTCCCAGCGTCGCCCCATCACCACAGACTCCCGTACCAGAGCCAACTTCCCTCTTATTGTTAGGCTCAGGACTTATGGCTTTCGGAGCAGTCTTGCGAAAGCGCTATGCGGGAATGAAAACGGCAGCGCGAGCTAATGCTACGGAGGAGGTTAATTGAGATGAGACTTAGAGCAGCCACCTCCTGCGTTAAACCGGCGTTCGTTCTGCTGGTTGTATGTATATTTTCCTGCGTCTCTCCAACTTCCCTTACCTACGCTAAGAAGAAGCTCGCCAGATATGGAACTCTCAAGGTTCAGACGACCCCGTTAGGGCTTCCAATTGAAGTTGATGGCAAGCGTGAGGACACGACTACCAGCGAGGGGAGTATCTGGAACCTCAATCCCGGACGACACTCGATCGTAATCAGCTTGCCCAACGGTCAACGATGGACTCGCGAAATCGTTCTTGAAGCCGGGCGTGTTAAATGTGTGGCATTAAATTACAGACCCGGCCTGCCGCCGGTGGTGAATTCTCCTTGCCCCTATCCAGTGCATGTTTCCGCACCTGCTTCGGTCAATGACGGCGAGGTGATTACCTACACAAGTGATGTAACCTACAGTGGAAGTTCAGCTCTCAACTACACGTGGACAGTAAGTCCAGCGAATGCCAGGATTCTTAGTGGCCTTGGAACTCCGACCATTACCGTGGATTCTACCGGGCTTGCTAACCAGAGTATTACGGCTACGCTCGTGGTAGATGATGGTTCAGGCGATGCGGCGTGTCGGCAGTCGTCGCAAGCTTCCACGTTGATACCGGCCGCTCCATCGCGCGAGAACCCAGCAAGGCAGTTTGACGTTTGCTGCAGCTGTGCCTACGACGATCAGAAGGCGCGACTGGATAATCTTGCAGTGCAGCTACAAAACGATCCTTCATCGGCTGCCTACATTATTGCTTACGCTGGACGTCAGAGCCGCACCGGAGAAGCGAATCGTCTGGGAGCGCGGGCGCGGGATTATCTCGTTACCGAACGCGGTCTTAACTCATCCCGAATTACTGTCGTTAACGGTGGTTTCCGCGAGGAAGATTGTGTCGAGTTATGGATTGTGCCCAGCGGAGCGACTCCACCCCAACCTACTCCCACTGTGCAGGCAGGCGATGTAAACCCGGCACGTGAACCAGCCACGCGCAGACGCCGCCGCAATTAGGCTCGTCGTGTTGGAGTTATTAGGAGTGATAATGTTCAGACTTAATAGTCAGCTTCCCATAAGGTTGTTAGCAATTGTCTGGGTAATGTTCGGAATTTCTGCAAGCGCAGTATTCGCTCAGCAGCCCGTAAAGACCAGTAGTGTATTTACTCCTTTGAGCCTCAACATCACTGCTGATTCCTCGGTAGTTTCGACCTGTGCCGGCGAAGGTACTTCCAATTCCCACGTGCAGCTAAACGCCAAAGCCAACTCGCCAAGCGGTAATCCTGTACGTTACCGCTGGTCTACGAGCGCTGGACGAATTGATGCTGACGGACCCACCGTAACCTGGGATCTCTCAGGACTTGAGCCGGGTTATTACCAGGCGTTCGTGCAAGCTGACACAAGTAATGGAGTGGAAGTCTGTGAAGCTTTTTCTTCAACGACCGTGCTGGTGAATCGCTGCGCGCTTCGTCCCAGTTGTCCGACGGCAGTTATCGTATGTCCGGAAAATGTTGTGGCTGATTCACCGTTAACATTTTCAACTACCCTAACAGGTGGATTGGCGGGCGTCGAACCTGTCTATAATTGGACGCTTTCAGCTGGCAGAATTATCGAAGGTCAAGGGACGAGCTCAATCAAAGTTGATACCAAGGGTCTTGCAGGACAAACTATTAAGGCCACACTCTCGATCGGCGGATACCATCTCGATTGCTCAGCCAGCTGCGCGGTATCAATCCCGGTTGCTGTTCTGCCGGCACGTAAGTTTGACGAGTTCCCAGAAATTACCAGCAATGATGAAAAAGCCCGCCTGGATAATTTCGTGATCGAGCTCAACAGCGATCCTACTACCATCGCCTACGTAATCGTTTATCCAAGCCGAGGAGGCCAAACTGGCGAAGTAGAAAGACGCACGAAGCGCATTGTTGACTATTTAGTTAACTCGCGTGGACTCGATGCCCAGCGCATCGTCACCATGGTGGGTCCACCACGTAGTAACTTACTGGTTGAGTTATGGAATAAGCCACAAGGCGCCCAGCCTCCTGCTGCGATCGCAACCTTTCACGATGTCAACATCAACCAATAACTCCATCCAATAAATTGTTTCGTCAGTCCCTTCTTGGTTCGATTACTACACGCCTCCTTTGGTAAAGCGATTGGCGAACACGAGCCTCTTTGGCAAACGCCAGAGTTGCAACATCGCTGCCGGGCTATAAAGCGCGCACCGGCCACAAATCCCAAACCCGTCCAGTGAATAAAGGTTTGCTATTCCTCTCCCGAAAGCGACGCGTGCGGCAGAATCGTTGGCGGGATTGGCTCAAGAAACCTTGAGAGCGCCGGCACAGCATCGTTTTCGCCGTAACGATACACATTCAATGGATACACGAAATGAAGCTCGCGCTTGGCTCGCGTTGTCGCGACATAAAGTAGCCGGCGCTCTTCCTCCAGATCATCAAACTCCTCACGGAAGCGATTCGAGGGGAACCAGCCATCAGTCATCCAGATCACAAACAGACTGTCCCACTCGAGGCCTTTCGCCGAATGCACTGTCGACAAAGTAACGAAACCGCCACTGCGTCTGGCGTTGCTTCCTTCCGTCGCACCGGAAGGATCTAACGCCACGTCGTCAAGGAGTTTCGCCGCCGTCTTATATCGTTTTGCAATCGCCTGCAGGTGTTCCAGGTCGCGCCCGCGACGTTGTGAGTCGTCATACCTTGCTTTCAAAAGGGGCCGGTAAAAACGCAGCACAGCCGTGAGCTGTTCATTTGGTGACTTGCTCTCAAGAACGGTCGACAGCACCCGCGCCAGCCGGATCAGCTGGGCCTTGTAACTTGCCCGGGCCGGAAATCGTTGCAACTTCTTGAATAGACTCTCTTTCGTCCTGGTTGAACGAAACTCTTTTCGCTCAACACCCAGGTGTTCAAGTATTTGATAGACCGTCGCATCCCCAATGTGATCGATCAGCTTGAGGGCGCGAAACCACGACAGCGTGTCTGAAGGTTTGACCACCACTCGCAGAAACGCTAGCGCATCTTTGATGTGGGCCGACTCGGCAAACTTTATGCCGCCGAACTTGCGAAATGGGATTCCCTGTTTGCCTAACTCTATTTCCAGGTCGAACGAGTGTGAGCTGGAGCGAAACAGCACCGCGATCTGGCTAAGAGGCACGCCCTCTTCACGCAATTCATCAATGCGTTGCGCGACGAAACGCGATTGCTCGTTTTCATCACGCGCGCTGACGACTACTGGCGGTTCGCCTCCTTCAATGCGCGAGAACAAGCGTTTCTTATAGCTCTCTTTGACGTCCTCGATAAGCGCATTCGCCACGTCGAGTATCGGTTGGGTGCTGCGGTAGTTCTCTTCCAACTTAATAATCTGCGCCTTGGGAAATAGTTTGGGAAACTCCAGCATGTTTTTGTGGCTGGCGCCGCGGAAGGAATAGATCGATTGGAATTCATCTCCCACAACTGCCACGTTTTCGTGCTGGGTCGTTAATAGCTTCACGATCTGGGCTTGCAGTTTATTGGTGTCCTGATATTCATCGACCATGATGTAACGATACTGGTCCGAGAGCTGCTCGCGCATGGTAGGGCTGTTTTCAAGCGCTTCTCGCAGGCGCATAAGCAGGTCGTCATAGGTGAGCATGTGGCGCGTGCGCTTGAAGCTCTCGAAGGATTTGTATAGCGCGTCGAGCGCAGAACGCTCTTCAACAAACTGCGGATAACTCTGATTCAGAACCGTTTTTAAAGGGCTCATCTTGTTGACCATCGTGCTGAAGATTGCGGCGATGGTGCGTTTGCGAGGAAGGCGTCGATCCTTGCTGACGCGCATCTGCCGGCGCAGCAGTTCGATTAGATCTTCGGTATCGCTCTGGTCGAGCACAGTGAAGTTGCGCTGCACCCCTGCCTCGTCTGCAAACTTCCGCAAGACCAGGTGGCCCAACGAATGGAATGTGCCGCCGGAGACTCGCTGGCAACGCGGGTCAGCCAAAGCTGCCGCCCGCGCCAGCATGCTCGTCGCGGCGCGCCGGGTGAAGGTTAGCAGTAACACCGACTCGGGCTTTGCGCTTGTCTCTACCAAACGCGCCACGCGATAGACGAGCGTGCGCGTCTTTCCCGTACCCGCTCCGGCGACGATCAGAAGCGGACCTTCAGTCGTCATCACGGCTTTTAACTGAGATTGGTTAAGTTCACTTTCGTAATCTATCCTGCCGGAGCGCGTCGTGATCGTGGTGCGTCTCAAAACTAGTTTCGTGCTGCCCGGGCCAGGTACGGCCTTGCTAAGCTGGGCCAGATCGAGGTCGCGCCTGACGGATTTGAGATCCGCACTTAATTCATTAACAGCCTGATAACGATCCCTGGGCTTCTTGGCCAGAGCTTTGTTCAGGAGCCGATGGAGATCGGCTCGCAACTCAAACTTGCTCGACGCGGGAATTTTTGGCTCCTCGTGGAGGATGGCGTGCATGGTGTCAATCCGGTTGTCATTAACGAAAGGACACTTGCCGGTAAGCAGTTCGCAGAGGACCACCCCAAAAGAAAAGATGTCGCAGCGGTGGTCGACTCGCTGGCCCAGTAGCTGTTCTGGGGACATGTAATTGACAGTTCCCAGCAGCGTTCCCGATTCGGTCTCGACCCGGAGCAGAGTTTTCTGTTCGCTATCGCCTGCCAAAGCGCGCTCGCGTTGTGCGACGAGTTTTGCGAGACCAAAGTCGAGAATCTTCGCGTAACCATCGCGCCTGATCATTAGGTTCTCCGGCTTCAGATCGCGGTGAATGATTCCCACCTCATGGGCTTTACCCAGGCCTTCAGCAATTTGTATCGAAATATCCAGCGTGGCTTTAAGATCTAACGAGCGAGATTTAATTTTCTGGCGCAGCGTCTCGCCTTCCACATACTCCATGGCGATGTAAGGCTTGCCGTTCATCTTCTCCGACCTCGTAAACGGTGAGAATGTGCGGGTGATTCAAAGCGGAGGCGGCGCGGGCTTCCTGAAAGAAGCGACGCCGCCGATCTTGTTGCGAAATATATTCTGAAGGCAGCAGCTTAAGCGCCACCACGCGCTGAAGCTTCGTGTCGTAAGCCTTATAAACTGCGCCCATGCCGCCGGCTCCGATCGGTTCCATGATGCGGTAATGCGCAATATTGGTTTCGAGAATCGCTTTCATGATCAGCGGGATAGTCTAATCCAAGGTCGAGGTAGTAAGAAGTTGACACGAAGATTGTTGTGATGCAGTTTTTCTGATTCTCATTGCACACCGCCGCTTCGGCGCGGTGTTCGCGATGTCTGAATAGTCGCAAGAAACCGTTTAAACGGCATGTAATATACTTGACTCAGAAACGTTGATAGTTCAATTGAATTAGATGCCGCCGGATCGGCGGAACATAGACTTAGCTGGGCAATTGAGCACTCGAGGATGGTCAGACAAAATCAGTGAACTCGTGAGCGATACCTTGGTCTGTCCCCTCGCGGGCTGCCCGCGTGGGGTACCCCGGTCCGCTGCCCAGTCGCTGATATTCTGCGTAGGTCTCGTTGAATCTTTTTCTGGAGGACGTCCGAGATGCAAATTGCATCTGTATCGAAGATTTTCCTACGCGCATTCTCTCGCGTTTAGTATTATCACGACCTTTGCTAGCAAGTGACATATGAAAAATCTTGACATTGCCCTTCAACGACTCAAGAACCAGCGCCTTTCATCGCCGGACTTCAAGAAACCGGCTGAGGTGGTTCACTGGCTGGGCGCGGTTCAGGCTCAGGATTACTACGCTGCCAAATGGGCTCTCGGATCAAGGATGCTCGCGGCTACCGATCAGGCGATCGAAAAAGCATTTGCCGCCGGCGAAATACTGCGAACGCATGTCATGCGTCCCACCTGGCATTTTGTCAGCCCCGCAGACATACGCTGGCTGCTGAAGCTAACTGCGCCGCGCGTCAACGCCGCAAGCAAATATCACTATCGCAAGCTTGAACTCGATGAGGCTGTTTTCAAGCGTACGAATAAAGCGATAACGAAAGCGTTGCTGGGTGGCAAGCAGTTGACGCGCGAGAGTTTGCGATCAGCAGTGCAGCGAGCGGGTGTGCCTGTTGATGACCTGCTGCGTTTTACTCATATTCTTTTACGGGCCGAACTGGATGGAGTTATTTGCAGCGGTGGCAGGCAAGGTAAACAGTTCACCTATGCGCTGCTCGAGGAGCGTGTCCCGCAGACCAAAGCGCCGACACGTGAGCAGGCACTAGCCGACCTGACGCGACGCTATTTCACCAGTCATGGGCCTGCAACTTTACCGGATTTTGTATGGTGGTCAGGTTTGACTGTTAAAGATGCGAGCCTCGGACTCGACATGGTCCAGCGTCACCTTTTGAAAGAACTGATCGACGGCAAAACCTATTGGCATTCCGCAGCGGTGCTGCCGGCAAAGCGTGCGTCGCAAGTGGCTCACCTGTTACCCCAGTTCGATGAGTACTTGGTCAGCTATAAAGATCGCAGTGCTGCGTTCGAAGCCAATAACAACAAAGAGACGCCCCGAGCCAACCTGATACTCGGCCCCGTGATTGTGATTGGAGGCCGCGTTGTGGGCACCTGGAAGCGTTCGTTGGCAGGAGACTCGGTGCGCATCGCACTCAACTATTTTGGGCCGGTCAGCACCACTGAAAGTCAGCTGGTCGCAGAGGCTGCAGATCGCTACGGCACTTTCCTCGGGTTGACCGTCGTGCTCGAAGACGACAAACTTCCCTAACCTCACACATTAGACCCTTAGCGAGCCACGGAACCCCCTGGCGGCATAGTAAGACTCCGCACCGTTGTGATAAACGAAGACATGGTCGTAGCGGCGATCACAAAAGATGGCGCCGCCAAGTTTTCTAATATCAGAAGCTGTTTTCACCCAACTCGACGTTTTCGTATCGAATTCTCCAAGTCTCTGCAGCTCTCGATATTGTTCTTCTGTCAAAAGCTCAAGTCCCATGGCAGCAGCCATATCAATAGCGTTGTTTTGGGGCTTATGTTCCTTCCTCGACTCCAGCGCTTCACGGTCGTAACAAAGACTTCTGCGGCCTTTAGGACTTTCCGCTGAACAATCATAAAAAATGTATTCGCCCGGCCTCTTATCAAACCCGACAACGTCCGGTTCACCGCCCGTTCTTTCCATTTCATTGAGTGACCATAGTTTTCCAGGATTAGCTTCCAGCTTTGCCTGCACTTTAGCCCACTCAAGACCTTTATGACGGTTCCTGTTTTTCTCAAAACGGGCTTTCAATGCGCCGAGTAATTCTTCACGTTGTTGTGGTGACAACTCTTTTTTATTGCTATTAATCTTGTTCATATTGGCTACATATAGATGTACTTACCTGACTACGCAAGGGTTCCGGAAGCACTTTGTTGGTTGGATCAGCTGGTCGCTACCGGAGGAGTCGTGACTCTGTATTGGTGTGGCGCGCGTGGAGTGGTAACCCCCTACCTCATGCGAAACTGAAAACAAGTCTGTTTCAGATTCTCGCCACACTTCGCGGTGCAATCTTTTCTGATTTCTGCCGGTGGTTTTTCGCTTCACTTCAACCAACGGCTACTATCTTGCCAGCCCTCAGGGAAAAGACATTAAGTCTGACTGATTGCGGATCGTCTCAAGGCGCGCCGAAACGCGAGCGAAACTCAGTCGAGACGATAAACGCCTTGACCATCTCCGCGTTAACGTAATCGCCGTTAAAGGCGTTGAGTTTCGCGAGCCAGAACTGGTAGCCGTTGTCGTTGCTATCCGGTGGATCGGTCGGGTTACGACGCAGGTAACCGAAGTATTGCATCAAGACAAACGCCGGTCTGAACTCCGCTTCGCGCAACGTCTGCGAGTCGGCGACTTTTCGCAGGGCAGCTGTTCGCCCCGCTATGCCACCGGCGCCGAAAGCATTAATCGCCTCCTGACGTTCGGATGCTGTTGGCGCCACCCCTGCTGAAGCGAAGAGCGCGTCAACATAGGTGTCGGGGTTTTGGTTCAGCGGGTACTGGGCCACGAACTGCGAACTGGTGACTACCTGAAGGGCGTAAGCCTGCTTGTTATCTTCGAGTGTCTGTTCCCAGCCAGGCTCGCCCACGATCACGCCGTTGCCCACCTGCCGCGCATCGCGGAGGAATTGCAGGTAAGTCAGCCGCGAGGCCGCCGAGTCTGACTTCTTGCCAAACGCTGCACGCTGAGTGCGAATAACATCGCCGCCCGTCTCCTGGAATTCGATCGAAAGAAAGAAGGCCGCCGACACGTTAATGCGCTTGACCGCACGGCACTCTGCGTCCGCTCCACACGACTCAATCTCGTTGGTCCAGAAGTTAAGTCCGGCCACGTCGTGTTCGCGATTGAGAAAGTCCTGATAGTGCTGACAAACAAACTGCTCGGCAACGTCCACCGGATTATTACTCTGCTCCGGCTGGTCGTCTGTAATTTCCAGCGTCGCCGTGGCGGGGCTGCCGAGCCCCGCCCCAACAGCGTTGCTGAGGGTGAGAGTTGCAGTTTCAGTGCCTTCAATAAATGAATCTTCGGAGATGGGCACGCTGAAGCTCATCGCCGTTTCGCCGGGAGCGAAATGCAGTGTGCCCACCGCCGTGGTGAAATCCGTTCGATCCGAGGCAGTGCCACTCTGGCTGGCATAATCAACGCTGGCTGCGACGCTGGTGTCTCCGGTGCGCGAAACGTCGACAATGACTTCAGTGCAGTCCTCAACCACACTGTAGATGGACAGGCCGAACTGAAACGTGCTGGTGAAGGGCGCCTGCAAGCATGGCGAAAACTCAGAGGTGTTGCCAGCCGGATCCGTCGCTATCGCGGTGATGAATGTTCCGCCAATAGACGCGGTAAACGGGAAAGCCGTGGAACTGACTTTGCCACTCGCATCCGTCGTTACCGGAGGCTCAATGCCAACGACTTTTTCCCCCTCGCCATTGCCTGTAGGATCGCAGGTCGAACTCGAGAACAAAGCGACAACGAACTTTGTATTCGGTTTGCTGTTGAGTGTGTAAGAAATTTGAATTTTATTATTAATAACAGTCGCCGCAGTCAGGATAGGAAAGTTTTGCAGGTTATCCGCGCCGGAATCACCATCACCGGCGTCGTTAGCGGTCACCCCGTCTGGCGCGAGGTCGATGCCCAAACCAGCGTTGGAATGAATTTCGTTTCCAAAGATTACATTGCCAGTGCCCTGGGCGACCGAGACTCCATCACCACCATTAAAGGCGATCAAGTTGCCACCACCACCAAATTGCTCACCGTTAAGGATGTCATCGCCTATGATGTTATTGGACACGCTTTGTAGGGCACCTATGACCACGCCCGTACCCGAGTTTCCTAAATTCTTAGTACCTGATGCATCGGTGCCAATGTAATTGCCCTGCACCTTGTTGTTCATCCCAGAGCTGCCGCCCATTTCCACTCCAACGCTATTCCCGGAGATGACATTCCCCGATCCAGACACGGTCCCGCCGATACTGTTATAGAAATGGCTATTGAGGTTGACACCAATCGCATTGCCAATTGCCGCAGTGCCGGAGGCGTTAGTGCCGATATAGTTACCCCAGACGACATTAGCATCAGAGCTTGTAATCCGAACGCCTTCCTGGGTGTTGCCCGAGATAACATTCCTGTCCGCAGGAGTTAATCCTCCTATCCGGTTGGCGTCTGAACCGTTGGTGATAATAACGCCGATAACGTTGCCGAGACCGGTAGTGCCAGTCGAGTCAGTACCGATAAAATTTCCGGCGACTACGTTGTTACCACTAAGCAGGGATAAGGCCCCAAATGAAGCAGAAGAAAAGCGATTAACGATCAGCCCTCGCAAGACACAACTTCCGACGAAACATGTCAGCGCAGCAGCATTAGCCACACTGCTTCCGTTCAACTCGATCAGCAGGTTCGCGTCGTTGCCCTCGACGATTGTGTTAGGACTTGCTCCCGGCTGCGTGTAGCCATCAACAATTACCGGTTTCTCGATGAACGGCAGTGGTGATAAGGGTGTAATCGTTCGCACCCCGGAGCCGGGGATGTTGAACTTTATGGTATTTGCATCTGCGTTCGAGTTGGCGGCGTTGATCGCCTCGCGCAGAGTGCAACCGCCTGCAGCCAATGTGCATGAGCCATCATCAGTGTCCGCGGTCGAGTTGACCGTAAGGGACAAACCGAGCGCGGTCACGCAATTTGAGAACTCCGACGTATTGTTCGACGGGTCAGTAGCGGTTGCGGTGATATACGGACCGTCCAACGAGGCACTGGGGAGGTTCACACTAATTGGCGCGTTACCATTCGCGTCCGTTGTCAGGAATGTAAAGCCAACGAACTTCTTTCCCTCCCCGTTGCCCGAGGCGTCGCATGAGGGACTGGAAAAGAATTCCGCTCGGAACTGAGTGTTGGCGGTCGAATTGAATATGCCTTGAACGGTGGTAACTCCCGCCGCGTCAGATGCCTGCGTTAGAACGGGAAAGTTTTGCAAGTTGTTTGCTCCCGTGTCGCCATCACCGATGTCGTTCGTCGTCACGCCCTCCTGGCCGAGATTAATTCCCAAACGAGCATTGGAGTGAATGGAGTTTCCCAGGATGGCGTTGCCGGTAGCGGGTGTTGCTACAAAGGATATGCCGTTGCGATCGTTGAAGGCGATTAAGTTGCTTGAAGAGACGGTTGTGCCGCCGATTGTGTTATCCGATGCGTCCGAAAAAAATATGACGCCCTCCCTGTTGCTTACCGGAGAAGTACCGGAAGCATTGGTGCCGATGTGATTACCCTGCACCTTATTGCCTGTCGCCGCGCTATTGAAGAGCACAACGCCTTTGGAATTTCCCGAGATTACGTTGCGGGCTGCTGGAGTGGTCCCGCCGAGCGTGTTATTGCCCGAAAACATGACGACGCCGTCGACGTTAGACTTTCCGCCGGTCGACCCACCGGCGCTGTTACCGAACTCATTAGTTCCGATGAAACAACCTGCGACAGTATTATTTCCGCCCCCCAGATCAATTCCGTCTCCGAAGTTGTTGATGATCAGACCACGTATGATGCAGTCCCCGGCGGTAACGCGAAGCCCGACGCTGATATCCATGGCCGTTCCGTTCAATTCGATCAGCAGCACGGCGTTGTTGCCCGTCGCGAGTGTGTTTGGAGTGGCCAGGCCCTGCGTGTAGCCGTCAATCGTTACCGGACTGGTTAAGTCAGGCAAGTTCGATATCAGCTTAATTGTTTTCACGCCCGCGCCCGGTATATTGAAGTTGATGGTGTCAGGACCGGAATTGGCGTTCGCGGCATTGATCGCCTCACGTAACGTGCAGCCGCTTGTGGCGGTAGAACACAAGCCATCATCTGCGTCGGCAGCAGTGTTCACGACGAACGTCATCGGCGCGGCCAGCGCCGTGGGCTCTACCCAATGCCGGAAGACTCGAGGCGCTGTAAACCAACCCGTCAACAAGGTGAGCACTATCAATCCACGAATGACGTTCCTGGTGCGCTTCGATATCGTTGTCATGGCACTAATCTCTTTCCGGTTTCAATTGTGACCTTCATATTGCCCGGCGCTGATCGCCCAGCTTCAGAATCGATTCCCACCGCCAACAGTTATGGATCAATGACGTTTGGATTAATAAAGTGTGCGGTCCTGCCGCCGTCCATGATTTCGAGCGAGGAAATGATGTGCGGGTCAAACGACGCAGGATTGACGACGGCGCGTATCACGGCTCCTTCCGCCGGCGCGGTGAAATCCCACGTGACTGCGTCTCCACGAGGCAGCGTGACCTCGCATGATCTTCTGCTTAGGAATCTGAGAGCGGTGACACAGGCGCGATCACTGTTTGCAGTCGAAGTCCGTGCGTTTTCAGGTTCCGGTGCATAGACATCGAAAGCAATCGTGACCCGCCGCGGACGCGCCTCCTCTGCATCGCTGTGTTGTTCGCCCATCAGGTTCTCATTGATTCTGAGCGAAAAGACATTGAGTCTCGCGATCTCTCCAGGATTCAGGCTGACCAGTCCGAAGCCTCTACGATCGCGATGATCAGCTGCACCCGCGGGTCTTGGGCTCCAGCTAATCCAGATGACTGAGATTGTCCCCAGCATTACTACTGTGATGAACAGCCTCATCAACATGCTTCTTTTTTTCATGACGTACCTCTCATTGTTCGATATACGGTAAGGCGGTCATCGCCGGCGTTGGGTCGTCGCCTGGGGTTACAGGTCCAACAGGTACCCCGCGATAGAAACCTCTGTGAATGCTTCTTCCTCAAACGGGCCCTCCCGGCCTGTCTCGATGCGAAAGCCTGGTGCGTCGGCGTACACTCGCGTCTCCTCCGTCGCGATCCACAGATCTACATTTGGCACCGATTGCCTGGTTTCGAGAATTGCAAACACTGCATCGTCGCCGTTCAAACGCGTGTGGAACTCAATCCCTGTCGGTGGCGATATTGAAAACTGCCGGGCTGTGACGAACTCGATGACCAGTCGCTTCCCTTCCGGAACGGCGATGTCTATGCCCGCACCACCCTTTCCCTGCGGAAGGCTGATTCCCACAGTCTTATGGAAGGCATTCCGGTCGTTGGCGTTGAGCGTCATCGCCGGACAGTTCTGGTCCGGGCACACCCGCACTCTGTTCAGGATGGTGGCCGGCACAGGATTTTGAGTGGTGTTTTCAACCGTTACCGGCTGCGGATTGCGTTGGGTCTGGGCGTCACTCGCTTTGGGCACACTCAGCACAAACGATCCCAGGAGGATGACGAAACCGGTAGCGGCCAATAAGTAATTCGTGAATCTCTTCATGATGGTTCCTCATTCAAACGTTAATTGATACAACGCTGTCCTATCGACAGCATCAGCGCCCAGGTGTTGTAAAGAATCTCTGAAGGGGGAGAATTGAAAATTAATCTGCTATTTGCCAGACGCTGTTATCGGGAATACAGCCAGGCTCGTTTTGTAGGCGAAGGCTAGGAGAGGTTCTTATCGATGTCATCACCCATACAGGCGACAATCTTTTCCTGCACTAGTTCGGACGACTATTTAATGAATGATGCGATTGCGGAGGGCTTTGGCGACTGCTTCGGACTTCGAATGGACCTGAAGCTTCTCGTAAACGTGACGCATGTGGGTCTTTACGGTGTTGACGCTGACTTTGAGTTTCGCTGCCGCCGTTGTGTAGTTATGTCCTTCGACCAGCAGTTTCAGTAATCGCTCTTCATGAGGTGTGAGCTGGTAATCAGTGTGATCAGGCGGTCGCAGCTCGCGAAACAAGCCGACTACTCGGCGCGCGATTTCCGGTGAGATTGGCGCGCCACCGCTGAATGCCTCTTTCAGATACTCCAGCAAACGGGCTGGCGGCGTCCGCTTCAAAAGATAGCCGCAGGCGCCGGCGCAGAGTGCGTCGAAGATGCGCTCGTCATCGTCATAAACCGTCAACATCAACAGAATCAAACCGGGGTAGCGCTCTTTCAAGATGCGGATCCCCTCAATGCCGTTCATGCCTGGCAGGCCTATATCAACCAGGGTCACGTCCGGCAAGTCAGCGCCGATCTTCGTCAGGGCTTCTTCCATCGAGCGAAAACTTCCGGTGCAGCGATAACTGTCGGTACCGTCTATCAACACTCTCAGCCCCTCGCGAATCTCGCGCCGATCTTCGATAACCGCTACTTTGATCATGGCTGAAGGCGGAGATGATTCAACTGTTGACATGGCGTGAAGCCCTGGTTACCAATAAAAGGTAAGCTTACATGCCAGCCTCCATGCGGTCATCACCTGTTGGGGCTAGCTAATCCTTCTTAATTTCGGTCGGCCGCGGATGGGCATTGTCAGAGTAATGACCGTGCCTTCACCAGGCTGGGAAGTTATTTGCAGTGTCCCTCCCGTTTCTTTGGCCCGCTGTTCCATACTCAGAAGTCCGTGTCCGTCGCTCTCATGTGCAGTATCAAATCCCCGGCCGTTGTCTTTGATGATCAGCGAGAGCGAGTCTCGGTTGACGCGAAACTCAATGTAAACCTGGGTGCAATGTGAGTGGCGCACAATGTTATTGATGCTTTCCTTGCAGACCAGAAAGATCTGCCGGCGCACATCGGCGCCGAGATTCAGATTATGGTGGGCATCGGGCTCATTGAAGTCAAAATCAATGTTGCGAGAAGTAAGTACGTCGCTGGCGAACCGGCGCATTCGCTGCGTCAGGTCAGTCAGCCGATCTTTATGGGGATCGATCGCCCACACAATATCGCTCATAGTGTCCATCAACTCAGAGGAGCTGGTGGTAATCTGAGACAGCGGCTCGGTCACAGCCGCGTGGTCCTGACCGACCTTTTGGCGAACCACCTCACTGAGGATGGCTATCTGCGAGAGGCTTGAACCAATATCGTCGTGCAGATCAGTAGCGATGCGCGTGCGTACTCGTTCCAGTTCCAACAAACGTCGGACACGGTAATTGTAAAGAGTGGTGGCTGCGGCCAGTGCGAAAAGCGCTGCCAGAGTTACAAACCACCAGCGTTGCCATACAGGGCGGAGAATTCGGAAAGAGATTGTGGCCGGCCTGGCGCTGATCGTACCGTCGGCGCCAATGGCACGCACTACAAAACGATAGGCGCCAGGCGAGAGGCTGGCATAGCTGATTGAACGCTGAGCAGTAGCAGGACTCCACTCGCTGTCGGCACCTTCGAGCTTGTATTGATAACGCAGCAAAGCTGCGGCGCCGACGCTGATGCTGGAGTAATCAATTTCCAGATCATTCTGATTTGCGCTCAGTTCCGGGCCGACAATTTCACTTTGACCCAGCGGTGAAACCGCATAATCTCGACCTGCGATCCGCAAACCTCCAATGAGAATTGGCGGCGGCGGCGATGGACTATCCGGTTCCGGCACAAGCTTCGAGACCCCATTGTACGTGCCGAACCAGAGCGCGCCTTGCGGATCACGATAGGCTACGGTGACGAAATCTCCGGCTAACCCGTCCGCGACGCCGTAATACCTGACGCGACCTGTATCTGGCGATAAGCGGTTCACTCCGTTCACTGTGCCCACATAGATATTGCCGAACAAATCTTCGGTAATGCAGCGAACATTGTTGCTGCTCAGGCCATCGGCAAGTGTGTAGAACTTAAAGCCTGGCAATCGCGCCGTCAGGTCGTCAAGCCGTCCTAGCCCCCCGCGACTGGAAGCCAGCCACAAGCGTCCAGAGCGATCGACGTGAAGGTCTGTCACTGTACCAGCGGGAATACCTTCTTGCTCGCTGAACACCGCGAAACGTCCATACTTATACCGCGCCAGCCCACCTTCGGTCAGCCCAAGCCAGAGCGTGCCGTTGCGGTCCTCAGCAAAAGCTGAGGGAGAAACATTTGACGGAAAGCCCTCGGCTTCAGAGAACTTGTGGAAGGTCGCTGTTGCTCGTGCCCATCTGGTAAGGCCAAGTTGATTGTCTCCCGCGCCCGCCCTGCGCGTGCTGATCCAGAGGTCGCCCCGGCTATCTTCAAAGATCCGATAGATGGCGTCGCCGCTTAGACCATCGCGTCGGGAATAGCTCGCGATTGGACGGTTGCGAGACACTTCTTCGATACTACTGATTCCGGAGTAGCGATAAAGCTTTTGTTGCGTGGCTATCCAAAGTTCGCCGTGGCTGTCGACGAGAGCGACATTCGATAGCCATATTGAAGTTGAGCCCGTCGGCAAGAGGGGATGGGTCCTGATGAAAGTGGCGTTAGTGAGACGACTAATTGCGAAGCTGCTTCCAATCACATGTAACGTGCCGTTCCGGTCCCCATAAATAGAGGCCACCGCTGGATCGCCAAGGCCTTCCGTGCTGTCCCAGGTGATTAGGCCTTTTGGGTTGAGTCGCATCAAGCCACCGTTGCCTCCGATCCAGATATTGCCTTCGTTGTCCTCGGCAATTCCGTTGGCACGATTCAAACCCTGGTCAGTGGTATAACGCCGGAGTTGATGTCCGTCAAAGACTACCAATCCGCGGCTGGTGGAAATCCATATCCTGTCGTCGGAAGCGCGCAGCAGCTTATAGATGATCGGTTTGGGAAAAGATTGCTCCTGTGCTCGCCTGACAGCATCTAGCTGCAGGAAGTCCGCGGACGCAAAAGCCACAGCTTCACCCCCAATTTGGGGAAGTTGAGGTTGTCCGTCTGCGGCTACGAGGCCCACCCTAATAACTAGTTTGCGCCTGGTGAACTCACCTAATCCGCCAAGCGAGGAAAAAGGCTCGGGCTTCAGCACGACGACTCCGTCGGGCCGAGTTATCCAGACTCTGCCGTCGCGATCCTCGGCAAGCGAGACAAGGGAATCGCCGTTGTCACCTGGCCTAATGTTGTAGTGAATGATCTTTCCATCAGGGAGACGGCGCACCAGTCCCCAATCAGTTCCAATCCATAGACCGTTCTCGCCGTCGTAGAAGGTGACATAGCCGATGCCTTTATCGGGATTGCCGGACAAATTGAGTGCGATGTGACGAGCAACTAGTTTGCCGTCGACTTCCCGCATGAGATACAAGCCTGTCGCGTCGCCTGCCCAAAGATTTCCAGCGCGGTCTTCGTACGTAGGTACGGGGGTATCAATGATTGGTTCAGCGGCAAGTAAAAGTCGCTGATCATCCTGCGGCTGCGTTGGGCCTACCGGACCGGCGGCCGAAGCATCGACTGGCGGAACGAAGCGATAGTCTGTTCCTCGATTAAGGTTTATCCAGTACACACCTGCGCGGGTTGCCAGGACGCTATAGATCGCCGGTTCGGCATCGCTGCCGCCGAAGCGATAGGTAACGAAACGATAACCATCGAACCGAATGAGCCCATCACGCGTGGATATCCAGAGGAATCCGCGTGCGTCGTGTGTGATGTCGAAGATCGCGCTGGTACTTAGCCCGTCGGCGCTGGTGTATGACTTAACGGGGAGTCGTTCTGCTAAGGCCGCCACATTTCCGGCAAGGACTAAAGCGAACAACAATCCGAAGCGAAGTGATGAATTACTGTGTTTCCATCTACCCGCTCGCATACTTCCTCCACTCAATGGAACTGCGGGATCTGATTGATATTAGGCTGGCTGTACTGGATGCTAGTGCGCCGAGCAACGGCAAGTCAAGAAATGAAAATGTGAGGACAGCGAGCTATCCACGCTCCCTACCGATCGGTAAAGCCCAGGTTTCTGCATACGCAATGAAGGATCAGTCAGTAACTTGGCTAGATTGTCTCGATGCCATGAGGGCGTGCGAGTCAAGAAAGTTGGAAATCAACGCCACACAATCACCCCACTACCGTACGATCGGCTTGACGACTTGCACGGCATGGGGGTTTGGTAGCATCTTTCCTTCCATGTCCAGAGTATCTGACAGCCTTGAGAGTTTTCCGCAGATTGCTGCGAGCCTTTCTTCTATCGCGCGGAGTTTCTACGCCCGCGGCTGGGCAGTGGGTACAAGTGGAAACCTCAGCGCCGTCGTCAGTCGCGAGCCCTTGCGTCTGGCTATGAGTCCCAGCGGCCTCGACAAAGGTGAGCTGGTTGCTGATCAGTTTCTATTGATTGACGAAGACGGCCGAGTGCTCAGCGAGCCCGGCGCAAAAGCGTCAGATGAAACCTCTCTGCACCTCAGGATAGTAAAAGAACGTGGCGCCGGCGCAGTGCTTCACACGCATTCGATCTGGAACACGATACTCTCGGACGTTCACGTCGCTGAAGGTGGTCTGGCAATCGAAGGCTACGAGATGCTTAAAGGACTACACGGCGTTAAGACACACGACCACCGCGAGTGGTTGCCGATTATCGAAAATTCTCAGGACATGTTGGCGCTGGCCGACAGCGTCGGCGATACTCTCAGAAAACATGGCGACGCGCACGGCCTCTTACTAAGGGGTCATGGTCTCTATACCTGGGGTGCTAATCCGGCAGACGCAAAACGTCATGTCGAGATTTTCGAGTTCTTGCTTGAAGTCGTGGGCCGCACGCTACTGTTGAGGCGAAGCAATTCCTGGCAGTGACCTAATTTGGATTTCGTAACGCAAACTGTTAGTTTGCGCGCGTTGAATGCCATTCACTCATTCGCAAACTAACAGTTTGCGTTACAAATTAGGCCACTACCCATTTCGTAAGGGGGTTGACGATGGCTTTAGTGACGATCCTGGATGAAGACAAAACAATAACCGATCGGGAGGCGATCGCGGCTTATCTGAACCCGCATGGCATTGACTACGAACATTGGACTCCCGCTCACCCCGTCGCTCAAGATGCGCCGCCTGAAGAAATCCTGGAAGCCTATGCCAAAGAGATCGAAGAACTAAAAGCCCGAGGCGGTTATGTAACTGCTGATGTAATCGACGTCAGACCCGAGACGCCGGGGCTCGAAGCGATGCTTGCTAAGTTCAGTAGTGAACACTGGCATGACGAAGACGAAGTACGCTTCATCATCGCGGGCCATGGACTCTTTCATATTCACACCATGGACGGACAGGTTATTGCAATCGAAGTTGAAGCCGGCGATCTGATTCGTGTGCCGCGGGGTACCTGGCATTGGTTCAATCTCTGCGCCGATCGTCGCATTCGCGCCATCCGTTTGTTTCAGGACACGGCGGGCTGGACGCCCTTATATACTGAGAGCGGCGTGGATCAGCGTTTTCTACCTGTTTGCTTTTCGGAATCAAGACCTAAGTGAGCAATTGAACCCTCAACGATTGTTGGACAAATTAGAACTGGGAGCGTAGCGATCAGCCAAAGGAGTCACTGGAAAACTTCAGGTTGAAGTGACTTAGGCTGCCGTTCTTCGTCAGGTGTGCTTTTGGCTGGTCGCTACCGCTCCCAGTTCTGATTTCGCGTGGGCCAAGTTGAATCTTCGTCTGGTCTATCGCTTTCGGGATTTCTTTGTGCGCACGTCTACGACGGTTTCCGGCCCGGACAAAGTAATGATCTCAAGTCTAACAGCTGAAGGCATTCGCGGTGTCTTACTCGACATCGAAGGCACGACCACACCCATTGCCTTCGTCCACGAGGTCTTGTTTTCTTACGCGCGTTCACAAGCACGACGCTTTCTCAGAGAGCATTTTGGTTCAGCGGAGGTGTTTGCCGATCTACAGCAACTGCGCGAGGAACATGCCCTCGATGTGAAGCTGAACCTACAACCTCCGGCGCTGAAAGAAGAGCCGCGGGATGCCGAGATAGATTCTCTGGCCGCGTACGCAAGCTGGCTGATTGATCGCGATCGCAAGTCAACCGGCTTGAAATCCCTGCAAGGCAAGATCTGGCAACAGGGCTACAGCGATGGAACTCTGAAAGCTGAACTCTTTGCCGACGTTCGGCCGGCGCTTGAGCGTTGGCGCCGCGCGGGTTTAAAGATCAGCATCTTCTCTTCCGGCAGCTCCCTGGCGCAGAAACTTCTCTTTGCTCACACTGCAGCGGGAGATCTGTCCAGTCTCATCGACAATTATTTTGACACGACGGTTGGATCGAAGACCGAAGCTGCGAGCTATCATCGGATTGCATCCGCATTACGGCTGCCGGCTCACGATGTCCTTTTCATTTCAGATGTGGTTCCGGAACTTGATGCTGCCGGCGCCGCTGGGATGCGGCCACTTCTGTGCGTCAGGCCCGGGAATCAGCCCCAACCTGGCGCTGAGCGCTATCGGAAAATTCGAGAATTCGACGAAATCTAACCCGAAAGCGGCTTACTCCTATCCGTTCGCGATCAAGTAGCACTGCGCGAGCGTTGGCTTAAGACACGTCTCGATGCGATGCTGCGGTTTGATTGAGATCTGTCTTGCCTCAAAATCCGAAACCCATACCTCTCACTCATACCGGGCTTCAGCCCGGTGATCTAAACGCATCAGATCATGAGAACCGTTTCAACGGTAATAATAACTTGACTCATCAACGTGGATCTCGATTCATTTGAAACCTTCGTAGATGCTTGAGCACGACGGAGGTCCTCCAGACCAAGATTCAACGAGGCCCACGCAAAATCAGAACTGGGAGCGATAGCGACCAGCCAAAGCGCACTGACGAAGAATTGCAGCTCTAACGGTTTCAACCCCAAGCTTTGAAGTGAATCTTTAGCTGGTCGCTGCCACCACCCCACGCGGGTTGCCCGCGAGGGGACCCCGGTATCGCTCCCAGTTCTGATTTTGTCTGACCATCATCGAGTGCTCAATTGCCCAGCTCGGTCTTGATTCCGCCGATCCGGCGGGCATCTAATTCAATTGAACTATCAACGATTATGGGTGAAGTATATTAAAGCCGTTTCAACGGTTTCTCGAGGCGATTTCGTACTCAACTAGACCTACTGTATCGAGAAGGGAATAAACCGTTAAAACGGTTCCCCTCCGCTTCTCCTGCGCATATCACCGGGTGTAAGAGCGATTCACAAAACTTGTCAGGCGGGTTGGTCCCAGTCCTTAACAGCTTGCAGAAGTTCATCAGCAATGAAACCCGAAACTGGCAACAACTTGACAAGCTGTTTTACTCGGCTTTTCTCCCAAACGCGGCGACTCCCGATGGTTTGCTACCGCTCAGGACGTTAGCTGAATGAAGGAACAAAGGCCCCGCTCAACGCGTAATGACTGACTAACATGACCACTGTACAAACTGACGCATCGACTCTTGGGAAACCGCTCCGCCTATGGCCCGGCGTGGTCCTCCTAATACTGCAGTGGCTGGGCTGGTTTGTCGTGCCTTTCTTCTTTCCTGCTACCCGTCTCTACGGTTTGCTGGGCGGAGTGGTGTGCGGGTTGGCGATTGTTGTGTGGTGGATGTTCTTCAGCCGTGCGCCCTGGGTTGAGCGCGTGGGTGCTCTCGTCCTGATGGTCATAGCGCCGATCGGAACAAAGTTCATCGTCCACGAGTCGATTGCAGGCGGCGGGATGGGGATGTTGATCTTCATCCTGGTAGTCCCGATGCTGAGCCTCGCATTGGTCGCATGGGCAGTGGCCAGCCGTCGGCTGTCTGACGGACCGCGGCGTGTGACTCTGGTTGCGGCCATCCTGCTCGCTTGCGTAGTGTTTACCTTGATACGCACTGGCGGCATCACGGCCGACTTTCAAAGCGACTTTCATTGGCGCTGGACGAAGACTCCAGAAGAAAGACTCCTGGCCCAGGGCGAAGAGCGCCTGGCACCGACGTCCGTCTCCTCCGCTTCGGCCCCCCTACCGGCAGCTGCGGCGGCGGTGAAAACCGAACCGCCGATTGGCCCGGCTTTCGCGGATCAAAGCGCGACAGCGTCGTTCGCGGTGTGCAGATCAAAACAGACTGGGCAACATCGCCGCCAGTTGAAATTTGGCGCCGACCGATTGGACCGGGCTGGTCATCCTTCGCCGTTCGCGGCGGGCGCCTCTATACACAGGAGCAGCGCGGTGACGACGAGATAGTTGCCTGTTACGACGTGAACACCGGCAAGCCCGTGTGGAGACACAGCGATGCGGCCCGTTTCTGGGAATCGAATGCCGGTCCTGGTCCGCGAGCGACGCCAACGCTCAGCAACGGTCGCGTCTACACACTCGGGGCGACGGGCATTATGAACGTGCTTGATGAAGGCACGGGAGCCGTCGTGTGGTCTCGCAACGCAGTCGCCGACACTGGCGCAAAAATTCCGGGCTGGGGTATATCCGGCTCGCCGCTCGTAGTTGACGACGTCGTTATCGTTGCCGCTTCCGGCGACCTCGTCGCCTACGACCTCGCGACCGGTAATCCGCGCTGGTACGGTCCGAAAAGTGGTGTCAGCTACAGCTCGCCACAATTGATAACTATTGACGGAATACCGCAGGTTCTGTTGCTCAGCGCGAAGGGAGCAACCAGCGTCAACCTTGCCGACGGCAAGCTGCTCTGGGAACACGAGTGGCCAGGCACGCCCATCGTGCAGCCAAACCTCACGGATAACGGCGACATCTTGATAAGCGTCAGCGACAGCAGTGGGACGCGCCGTCTCGGCGTCGCGCACGGATCCGGCGGCTGGACCGTTCAGGAACGCTGGACGTCGGAGGACCTGAATCCCTTCTTCAATGACCTGGTCGTGCACAACGGCCATGCCTTTGGTTTCGACGGCAGCATCCTCGCGTGCATCGACCTCGCGGACGGCAAACTAAAATGGAGGGGTGGACGGTACGGACATGGCCAGCTTGTCTTGTTGCCCGACCAGAACTTGCTGGTGGTATTGTCGGAGGCGGGTGACCTGGCGCTGGTAAAAGCTACTTCCGATCAGTTCACAGAACTGGCGCATTTTCCGGCGATCAAGGGCAAGACCTGGAACCACCCCGTTCTGGCCGGCGACGTTTTGCTGGTTCGCAACGGCGAGGAGATGGCGGCGTTTCGATTGGCACTCGCGGCTAGCTGACGGGCCGCCCGTTCCCTCTCCCTTTGGCCCCGTGCTTCCGGATCCCTTGAGTTTCGCCGTTTAAGCATCGCCACATGGTAGTAGCCGTTCATTGCGACCTTCATATTACGGCTTCACACCCTCGCCGCTTTGTTGTCGAAACTTTTTAATGAGTTTCTTAATAAGCTCTGTATCTTTCGCGTCCGGCTCGACTTTCAAAAACAGTTCCAGTTCGTCCGCTGCTTCCTTATACCTTTTGACCTGATTGAACAGCAGCGCCAACTGCCAGTGCACATCCGGAGATTTTGAGGCGGCCAAATGATCCGCCTGCTTTAGATAAGTCTCTGCCTCGTCAAATTTATCCGTCTGGCGTAACAACATTCCTAACCACAGATTCGCGGCCATCGATTGCTGGTTGAGAGCCATCGCACGTTTCATTGACTCTATCGCCTCAGGCACTTGCTTTAGGTTGTATTGCGCTATGGAGAGTGTATACAAGCTCGTATAGGTTTGCCTGTTGACCTCTATCGCCTTCGTCAGTACAGGAATCGCGCGATCATAGTCCTGCTGTTTTACGTACTCCGTGCCCAGCACATGTAGTGCGTCAAAATAGAGCGGGAATATGTCGATCGCATTTTCCAGCGCGGCCATTCCCTCCTTCCTCTGCTCGCTTTTCTGTATTAGAGCAATTCCGCGCTCGTATTGCTTCCGTGCTTTATCGGGTACTTCCTGAGCAAAAACTACTCCCGGAATGGCTGCGGATCCCGAACCCCCTTTGCTTAGCAAAACAAAATCAACCTGTTCGAAGGCACGCCCACGTCCTAGCTGGACCCTTTGTGTCTGGCCAATGAACGTTGTTCCGTAAGTCTGAACCCGGATCTGGAAAATTCCCGTGCTGAGCCTGCGAAAGGAAAAAAGCCCTGAGTTATCTGTTTTCGTTCTAGCTATTACTGAGTCTACTTCGTCAAGTAGTTCAACCTGCAGATCGGGAATTGGGTTACGACTATTGTCGGAGACATGTCCACTGATCGAAGTGACCTGCTGGGCGATGAAGATTGGTGGCGGATTGGCGCCAGCGGGCGAGGCCCCAAGCAATGCTATGAAGATGCCTAAGACTGGAAGCATCGAAACCTCGTCAGAATTTGTTCGGCTGATTATGCTCGTCGCTGGGCCGAGAAGCAATTTCGAAAGAACTTTGTGGAAACTGTTATTATGGGCGCCATGCGGTGCCCGAGGTGCAATAGTTCAAGGATTCAACGCGGCTATAAAGGGGTCTTAGTACCGCTGCGCCTACTGGGAATGCATGAACTGCTTTGCAACAATTGCAACTTGGAATTCAAGAGTATTGATCCCTTTAAGAAATTCAAAAGAGCGCGGTCGGTTGAAGAAGAGCCCTCTTATAATCGGCGTCGCGCGGCCCGCTACCTGGCACACTTGCCAGCAACCATACACCTGGCAGAGAAAAACACTGATACAGGTAAGGTGACTTACTCGCGATCCTCTCGCGGCCATTGTGAAGTGATAGGAAAGTTTGGAGTGGCCGTGGCCTTTGTCGGGACACGGTTTACCGAAGCGGAGGTTGCGCGTCTCGGCCGGCTTCTGTTTGTAACGATCGATCTTCCCAACGGCCGGATTGAGGCATTAGTCACTATCCTCAGCTACGAGCGCGCGGGTGTCGAAGAAGGCAAGGGTCATTGGCTCATCGGTGGAGCGTTCGCCAATATCAATGAGGAGAGTGTCGCGGTTCTTTCCGACTACCTGGCGAAGCGGGCAGAGGCAGCGCCTGTGTTGGCCATCGACTAGCCTGAACCATAATCCGCAGATTACGCAGATTACACAGAGTCTTTAAGAACGAAGCTAAGATGGATTCGAAGTGCAACACATTGCTAACAGCATCCTTAGTGCCCATCAAGCTAGGAAAACCAAGCAGCCTCGTTATTGACTCTCGCTTTTGCTGCGCGGATACCGTTGCAGCATCCCGTCTTCCTGCATGACTTTCTCAATGCCGGGAATGTCTATTGGCAGGAAATCCGAAATGATGCGCGCGCCGCTACCGGTGATAACAATCATGTCTTCCAGGCGCACGTAAATCTTCTCTTCCGGAACCACCAGAGCCGGCTCAATCGTGAAGACCATGCCTGCCCTTAGTGAGCCGGTATCAGAACCAACGTCGTGAGTCGCCATACCGACCCAGTGGCCGAGGCTGGTGCGTGGATTTGTCGCCGATTGTTTATAGCTGGTTACAAATTCACGCGACGCGCGTTCGTATTCCGGCTTGGAGAACTTAGTGGTCGCGAGTGCAGCTTCCATGTCGCGGACCGCTTCCTGCTTCACTACCTGCGCGGTGACTCCCGGCCGTATGTGATTAAGGATCGCGCGGTAACACGCTAGATAAAAACCATACAACTCGCGTTGCCATGGGCTGAACTTTCCATTCACCGGCCACATGCGGGTGACGTCTGCCATGTAATAACCAACGTCAGGCGCGTAGTCCATCAAAAGAAAATCACCATCCAGCATTTGCCTCTGTCCCGCGTTGTAGTGTGGCCAATAGGCATTCTGGGCGCTGGCGATAAGCGAATAGTAAGCATCGCCCTGGGCACCGTTGCGGTAAAAGACGTACTTCGCCACTGCGTCCAATTCGTATTCGTAGATGCCTGGGTTTGTCGAACGCATTGCTTCCAGCAAACCAAGACCAGAGAGCCTCGTTGCCTTTTCGATCAAAGCGATCTCGGGTGGGCTCTTGATCAGACGTAATTGATCGAGTGTCGGCGTGAGATCGTTGACGACGAACTGCGGAAAGCGTAACTGGATAGACTGAATAAACTGTCCCTCGCGAGAGCCGCGACCATCAAATGGGTCCGCCGCGTAATCACCAATCACGCGAACCGCAAAGTCCCGCGACATGGCCGAACCTTCCGCCGGACTGAAGGGAGTGAATAGCGTTCGCATCGAGCCACCACGCGCATATCGCGCCAGATGCTCGGCTAAGAGGTCTGTGCCGTAAACATCGTCGATACCGCTGAGTTTCTTCACTTCTTCAGCGTCTTCGGCCGAAAGCATCCTGCCCTCACCTCGTTCGCGTCCGGCGTTGCGATGCGGTAGATAAAGCAGCGCCCGCTTGGAACCACCCTCAAGCAACAAATATGCGTGAGGGATTTCGATGCCGGACAGGTAATAAAACTCGTTCGATTGGCGAAAGCGTGTGTAACCCGCCGGACTTGGCGCTCCCTGAACGACAGCGATCGCAGAGGCGCCTATTGCGTCGAACAGCTTTGCCCGTCGCGCGGCAAACTCTTCCGGGGGAAAGTCGGATCTAAAGGGCGAGAAGCCAACCTGAGCGTTGATGCAAACCGGTGGGAGCAACACCAATAGCATCACTGCGAATCGGTAAAGTCTTAAGTTTGCGTTCATTCTTCAGCCCTTTCTTTTGAAACGAATCTGAATTCAGTTACAGGGGAATCATTCAATGAGCTGCGAAGCATGCGGGAAGAGTGCTAGCCCCAGGCAATGGACAGAGAACACACAGGTGGCTTAGAGAAGCTGAAACAACTCACTATCTTCGCCAGCTCAAAACTTTGCGGGACGGAGTTATTCTATACTATCTGAGGGTTGATCTTTCGTCGATTTTAGGCGCTACGAGTTTTTAAGTGAGACCTCATGCTTAGCGCTAACAAATCTCCTGAGACGAGCAGAGCTCCCGGCTTTACTTCTTCTTGGAAGATTTCCTGGAAGAGGACTTCTTCGTAGATGAAGTCTTTTTGCGCGGCACCTTGCCGCCTGCTTTTCTGGCCTCGGACAATCCGATCGCGATCGCTTGTTTCTTGCTCGTTACCTTTTTACCTGAGCCGCTCTTGAGTGTCCCTTTCTTCTTCTCGTGCATCGCCTTCTCAACTTTATCGGCACGCCTTCTTACCATATTTAGCCATTGCTAATGTCCCTCCCCGGAATCGTTTCTTTACGGAACAATTATTTCTTCCTTGTCACCGCTGCTTTCTTCGCAGAACGTGAGCGCGAAGCTGCTGAACGCTTCGCTGCGGCGCTTCGAGCGTGCCGTGACAGCGCCGTTTTAGACGCAGCACTACTTCCCTCTCGCTTAAGTACACGAGACATAGCGCGCGAACGTTTCGCAGATGTCTTCTTCGGGCTTTTTGCTTTGCTCAGATCACGGGCGGCCTGCTCTCGAGTTTCCTTTGACGCGCTTCCCTGCGCCGGCGGAGGAAGCTTGACACCCGCCCGGCGGGCTTTTGATAAACCGATGGCAATTGCTTGCTTGGCAGAACGAGCGCCGTGCTTCCCTTCGCGAATGTGCTCGATTTCTTCGCGGACGAATTCTCCAGCTTGTGTGCTTGGGGCTTTTCCTTCGCGCCTATCTTTCCTGGCGCGTTCCATTACTTCCTTTTCCGGCATCGTCACTCCGTCGCTTGTCCAGCTAATCGTTATGCTTGGCCGTTTCAGAAAACCTAGTGCGCTCGACTCAAGCCGAATCTCCAGCTGTAACTCCGAAGCCCTACCAACAAAACCAGCGCGGCGATACACCCAAGCAACAGGAACGCTTGAACACGCCCGACTCGCCAGCGCCTGCCCACACGCAACGTCGGTGGCTGTCACAGCCGAAGACTCAGCGCCGTTGAGAGCGCGAGCTTCGAGGCTCAGCTGCGACTGATGCAGGATAGCCTTCACGCCGTCCAGCGCTCTGTTCTCGATTATGCCGCGCTTCAGGCCGCTGAAAGCGCCTCCCAATCCATCAGCACGTGAACGATTCTGATAAAACAGGTATCCCGAGCCCGCACCCGGAATAGTCAGGAAAGCCGTCAGCGCCAGTGAAGAATCGAAGTAGTGGTTAGCGTAAATCTGCTTCGACGCAATCAGAATCTGTGGACCACTCTTCTGCTCGCGTTGATAGATCGTTATGTGGTTAATGGCGATGACAGGCTTCAAGCCAAACTTAATCTTCGACCACACCAGGGCCTGCTCGATCAGGCGTAGCTCCGCATTCGCGGAGCCCTTGAGATATTGCGGAATTTCATTCAGGACATCATGGCTTAGAGCTGCCATCAGGTCCCGCTGTTCGTCGGCGAGTCGAACGGCTGTTTGTTTGTCGTGGTATTCAATTAGTGCCGAGTCGCCGCGAGCCTGGTAGTCCCGCACGTAATCAAGCAGCATTAGTCTCAGAAGTTGAGAAACCTGCGCCCGATAATCAGGCGCGCTCCAGTCGACCTCTCTATGAAGCCGATCGATCATTAAGGCCGATAACTTCAGGCGACAATCGCCCACCACACATTCCCTGAGATCCTCGAGGTCACGATCCTCAAAAGTTAGCGTCTGCAGATCATCAATCGTTGGCTGGTTACTAAAGCGGCCAATTTCGAGAATTGCAGGATTGTTTTTCCGGGTCAGGCTTTCCCTGAACGACTGAAGAAACAATTCAGGCGGCGCCTGGAGCGTAGTCAGGCCGGCCACTACCACCTCTCTCTTATCCTGGGCGGTCAGGAGTTTTACGACTGGTTGACCCTGCGTCAGCGTAGCGAAATCGGTTTCAGTAAATGAAGCTCTGTCACTGAGTGCTTTGTGTAGCTCCGTTACAGAATTTTGCGCCGGGCAGTGGTTTGCGGTGAGTGAACTTAGTGCGCAAATGCCAAAGAAAATTAGCAGGCTTTTGTGGTTCAGCATGTCATGACCCGCGCGGCAATATCGCGAACGATTTCAATGCCCTTTGCTGCGCCTGTTCGTCTGGATTGAACCCTTTTATTACACAAAAGGAACGCTAACAGTGGAGAAGCACTAATCGTGCCACGGACGGCGATAACGGAGAATGTGATTTCGCAATTCTGACATTATGTTTTGAGGATAAAATCGGAGGGATACTGCGCGGTTGATGAACATTCAAGAAGAACCGCTTTTGCTCGCCCACAACGAAGTCCAAAACCGATCGGAAGTCTTCAGGGGATAAGTTCAACATGCAACGACACCCCACAGGTCCATCTGGCAGATGCAATTTGAACAGAAGAGAGCTGGTCAGGTGACCTGCCCTTTCTCACGCTTTACAGATGACGTATTGCAAAAATCATCGTGGGCCAAAACTGGGTCGATGCTCTCGCGCCTCATGGCCTGGTTTGACGAACTATTTGGGGCTTAGTTGAGTGTTGACCCTGGCGTGGGAAGCCGGTTTTCGGTCTGTATCCCTTTTCTGGTACAGTCATTCCTGAGATCTTAATAGAGGTAGGCGGTTATTTCACTTATTAATCAGGGCTTAACGCCCGGTCATGCGGCTGTTATACCAACAGCTTTGACCAACCGCCGCTACGCTGAGGGCATCAAACCCGGGTGCCAAAACGGCTCATGTAGGAAATTAGAATTGATGAGAGTTATAAAATTATTCAACATATTGGCTATCACGCTTTTCTTGGGACTGTCCGCAGCTGACTGTTTCGCGCAAACCGCACCCAGTGGCGACGTCGTCATGGTTCTGCCTTTTGAAAACACCTCAAATCGTCCCGAATACAACTGGGTGGGAGAAAGTTTTGCTGATTCGCTGGCGGAACTGCTTAATAAGCCCGGATTGCTCGTAGTATCGAGCGACGAGCGCGAACTTGCTTACCAGCGACTCCGGCTTCCCGAAACGGTTATTCCATCGCGTGCCACCGCTATAAAGCTTGCACGCGAGTCGAAAGCTACGATGGTAGTGATCGGTAGCTATTCGATAACTCCGGTTCAGGATGAGAGCAAACCGGATAAGGGAAAAGACGACAAAGAGAAGTCGCCGACTGAGGCGCTGGTGCAAATGACCGCGCGCGTAATCAAAGTTAACGAAGGAAGAATGCTGGGCGAAGTCCTATACGGTGGCTGGGCGACGCAACAGTTTGATTTTGGCGGCCCGCTTACGACTCTGCAGACAATCCACGGTCGGCTTGCATATCAGATTCTTTATCAACGCGACAAGGCGCTTCCCTATTCTCAAAACCAGTTGGTGGACGAAGCCACTAAGGTTCCGCAACGCGCGTTTGAGGCTTACGTCAAGGCAGTATTATTAAGCGAGCGTGATTCACGACGAATAAACTATCTGAAGAATGCTCTGCGTTATTACGCTGATGCTCTCGGCGGCGCCATCTACCCCCAGGCAGCGTTTGAGCTGGGACGCTTCTACATGCTGGACGCAAAATGGAAGGACGCGACCGAGTATTTCATTAAGGTCCAGAAGAAGGATCCACATTACGTTGAGGCTGCCTTCTATGCGGCGTTGGGATATGCCAAGATGGGCGATTTTGGTCACGCTCTGGCAGCAATCGTTCCCTTGTCATCTGATGTTCCGCTAATCGGAATCTACAATAATGCCGGTGCGATTGCGGTACAGGCATCCCGTGAAGAAAAGAAAGACGGCGAGCGAGCACGACTACTGGAGCAGGGTACTTCTTTTCTGACTCGAGCGGCCGAGTCGTCACCTGACGATCCGCTCGTTCACTTCAACTATGCACTGGCTCTGTTTCTTGCCGGCAAGTACGCCGAAGCGGCTGATCAGCTTAAACCAGTAATCACCGCCGATCCCAGGGACGGCCAAGCCTATTTCCTGTACGCAAAGTCTCTCGAAAAGACAGGTAAAACGGAAACCGCCAACGCCGCTGACGATCAGGCTCGGCGCTTTTTGCAGACTTACGCAAAATGGCAGACTGAATGGCAGAAGTCCCAAAGTGTTAATGGGGTTTCTTTGCGCATGCGTGATGTGTTGAATCGCGACGACGTGGCTAATCTCAGAAGGGAAACCGAGATAAGGGAGAACGCCGGAACCGGTAAAGAGGACTTGCTGGCGAAGGCGCGTGATCTCTATCAGGCCGGCCGTGATGACGAAGCACTACCCGAGTTGCACCGAGTCGTCATGCTTGAACCGACGAACGCTGAGGCGTACCTGCTAAGCGGGAGAATTAATCAACGCCGCGGCGATCAGGAGGCGGCAATCGCCGCGTTGAAGACAGCTATTTTCTGGGACCCGAAACTAATTGACGCCCATATTCTGTTAGGCCGGATCTTCCTGGAGCGAGGGGACCGCGGAGAGGCAACGAAGTTTGCAGCGAGCGCAATGATCATAGACTCTAACAATCAGGAAGCCATTGCTCTGCAGCGACAGGTAACTATGGGTAAGAACTAACTCCTTTAGGATCTTTCAAACTTGAGGCAATTCTCTTGACGAGGATTGCCTCATTTCGTTTCATCGTGCAGCTATTCGTTCATACTTCGAGGATAAATAGTAATGAAACTTATCCTGCTCATTGGAATTTTAACCAGTGTTGCAGCACTAGCCACGGTTGTGGTTGTTGCCCTCTATCTTCACAAAAGGTCTAGCGGCGGAGACATTAGGTTGATTGGTGAACTTGCCCGGGTCGATACCAAACTTGATCCTGAAGGCACGGTTATCGTGTGTGGAGAGTTGTGGCGGGCCCGCTCGCAGGACGGCGTTCAGATCGCCACTCGCAGGCAGGTGCGGGTCGTTGGTTTCGAAGGTCATCTCGCCCTGGTGGAAGTCTGCGATTAGTTTTCAATGACTCAGCTCAACTTGAAGACTGACAGGAAACGTCGAAATTGAATTGCCCGAAAGTTCCACAAAAATTTTCCGCCGTGGCACGCAAGCTGCTCTAAGTACAACCGGCACGCACAGAAGACCCAAAGCAAAGGTTGAAAGTGCCCCCGCCGCCATCACTTCTCTGAGCGCCGCCTGCCGCTGCGCCAGCCGCCCGCCGAGCAACCCTTCAGTGCTTCCCCCCGAAACAGGAACCCAGTCAGAAATGGCTGGGTTCTCCTTCTTTTAGACTTCAATTATTTCCCAATGCTGCTTGGTAATTTCCAGGCAACTGATAAGGCGCATTCTTTCCAACTTTCACTGCCGATCTTTTCCGCACCTGTTCGGAATACTCGTCTATACGCAATCATCGCCGGCTTCCAGAAAATTCTTCGCTGTGGCACGCAAGCTGCTCTAAGGAGCAACCGGCACGCACGGAAGACCCAAAGTAAAGGTTGAAAGTGCCCCCGCCGCCATCACTTCTCTGAGCGCCGCCTGCCGCTGCGCCAGCCGCCCGCCGAGCAACCCTTCAGTGCTTCCCCCCGAAATTGGAACCCAGTCAGAAATGGCTGGGTTCTCCTGCATTTGACGTCCGATTATTAATTTTACTTAGCCAGATTGCGTCCATCCTCTGCGAAGTTTCACTTCTCCCGTAACACCGCTTAAAGCCCTTGTCAGCTGCGACGGATTTTGTCACTTCGAGGGTGACGTTTTCTGTCTTTTTGACTAGTTTTATGCCCGATTTGAGTAGTCCTGGTGCCCTACTAAGGTCACTGATGAAAATATTTTTTTGTGGCTTTTCGTAACAGCTCTTCAAACCTGCATGGCGAGTGCTAAGGAAACTTTCCCCGGTCGATCAGGCTTTTGATAAACTCCGCGCCAATGCAGGACGCTGTCGCCACACCTTCTCCGCGGACCACTGGTACGGCAACTCGGTCCTCAGGATTGGCCACTCGCATTCGCTGCGACACCCCTTCACTGGCTGACTGCGGCGTCGCTTTGCTTTCCTCATTCCTTCTGATTATCTCGTTTCCGGATTTCAACCTCTGGCCGCTTGCCTGGATTGCACTTATTCCGCTCTTGCTGATTGTCGCCGGCCGACCTCGACCAGTGCCGTGTTTCTGCTTGGGCTGGCTCTTCGGTTCGGTTTTCTTCTTCGGTTCCTGTTACTGGCTGACATATTCGATCGTTCACTTCGGGGGCTTTTCGCCCTGGGTCGCTTACCCAATGTTGATTCCAGGGGCTCTGGTGCTCGGGATTTTTCCCGGGACATTCACTGGGGTCGTGGCGCTAGCGATTAAGAGATGGGGGGCCGCTGCGCTCTTTCTCGCCCCAATCTGTTGGGCATCGCTTGAATGGACACGGCTCAGCGTGACGGGCCAACTCTGGAACGCCATCGGTTACTCCCAGGCATTTCATCCGCCCCTGATTCAGACGGCTAAATGGGGTGGGGTATACGCGGTAGGCTTTCTAATTACCCTGGTCAACGCTGCGCTCGCCTACGCTATCCTGAAGCGAAACCGCAATGCTGTGTCGATCTCAGTGCTCTCAATCCTGCTCCTCGGTGTTGCTCCGATTGCAACCACAGCTGTGAGCGGGTTGGAGACTGGCCCGACTGAGGCGATTGTCATTGCGATTCAACCCAACGTACCGATGGGCCTGATCAAGTCGACAGCGGAGATGGAACAGCTAAGACTGCGTCACTTCCAAATGAGCGAATCCGCACTTCGCACCCTGCAGGACGATAAAGTTCCGCGGGTAATAATTTGGCCAGAGTCGCCAATGAATTTTACTTACGGGACTGATTCACAGTTTCGCGAGCGGTTAACTCAGTTTGCCAAAGAACACAACACTTCCATCCTGCTAAACTCTCAAGAGGTGGCACCCAACGAAGGCATTTACAATTCGGCCGTTCTAATAAATGAACAGGGTAGCCTCGTGGCTCAATATGATAAGATTCGCCTGCTGCCGTTTGGCGAATATGTTCCGCTGCCGCGATGGTTACCGGGGGCGGGCTTGATAAGAGGGGTAGTCGGCGACTTTACGCCGGGCGCAAACTACCGGCTCATGCCTGTAGGAAATATGCGCGCCGGAGTTTTCATTTGTATCGAGTCGGCATACCCATCCATCGCGCGACAATTCACCAGCGAAGGTGCCGACGTGCTCATTAACATTTCCAATGATGGCTACCTTGGGCCAACCGCGGTGATGCACCAACACCTTGCTAATGCGGTTTTTCGCGCGGTTGAAAATGACCGAACTTTATTACGAGTAACCAACACCGGCATCACCGCATTTATCACGGCGGGAGGCCAGGTCAAAGATGCGACTGGAGCCTTTCAGCAGGAAGTTAGAACCTGGACAATCACGGGCGCTGGTAGTCCACCATCGTTTTACGCTAAACACGGCGACTTGTTCGCGGCGGGATGCGCGATTTTGAGCGTTGTGGCTCTGATATCGTCGTTTAGAAAACGAAACGCAGCGCGGACATCAATCTGAGAATTGCATTTTTGGAGGCTTAATGATCGAAACTCTATCAATTCAGGAACTAAGAAGCGCTTTCGAAGAAGTACGCACTCACGTCGAGCAACTCGGGAGGTTTCTTTGATGTTGCCGCTGGCCGCGAAGAATTGAAACGCATCGAAAATCAGGCCTCGTCGCCCGACTTTTGGAATGATCAAGAGGCCGCGCAGAAACTATTGCAAAAGCGCACGGCCCTGGAGAAGAAGATTCAGCGTCAGGAGCAGTTTGAATCGCAGGTTGCCGATGCCGGCGTGCTCTTTGAGTTTGCAGAGGAAGATGAAGATTCAATGAAAGAACTTCGGACGCTGCTTGATCGGCTCGCGCACGAAGTGGGCATTGCGGAAACTGAGATGCTGCTCGCCGGTGACAACGATCAGCTGAATGCCATCTGCACCATCCATCCCGGAGCGGGCGGCACTGAATCGCAAGACTGGGCGGAAATGTTGCTACGAATGTACCTCAAATGGGCCGAACAACGCGGATTCAAGACTGAGATTCTCGACTATCAACCTGCGGAAGAAGCGGGAATCAAGGGCGTGACTTTTAGAGTGGAAGGCGAATACGCCTACGGCCTGTTGGCGGCTGAAGCCGGAGTGCATCGGCTAGTCCGCATCTCTCCTTTTGACCAAGCGGCGCGGCGCCACACTTCGTTTGCTTCTCTGTTTGTGTACCCGGAGATCGACGAGAATATCGAAGTGGAAATTAACGACAAGGACTTGCGGGTCGACACGTATCGCGCTACCGGCGCCGGCGGTCAGCACATCAACACAACTGACTCTGCTGTCCGCATAACTCACGCACCTACCGGTATCGTCGTTCAATGTCAGAATCAACGTTCGCAACATCAAAACCGCGCCGTAGCCATGCAGGTCTTGCGCGCACGACTCTATGAACTCGAACTGGAAAAGCGGCGTGCTGAAACTGCTCAACTTGAAGCTAATAAATCTGATATCTCGTTCGGCTCTCAGATCAGGAGCTACGTGCTGGCACCCTACCAGTTGGTGAAGGACACGCGCACTAAGCTGGAGCGAGGTAACGTGGACGCCGTGCTGGGCGGCGACATCGACGATTTTATCAAGGCGTACTTGCTGGCAAAGAAGGCAGCGTGATTGGTTGGTGGTTTAGAGTGCCACTTTAGTTCGTAGCACTAGTCCTTGTCAGTGCCGAGGCAGTACTGACATATCGGGAGTCGAAATGGCAACTACCGAGTTTGAGGAACAACCAAGAGTAATAACTCCGCGTACTCGCCAGAGCGAGATTGTAGCGATCCTGCTACTGGCAGTTGGCCTGTTACTCACGCTGTGCCTCGTCTCGGCCGCCTTCTATCCTAACGATCCTTCCTGGAACTCCACCGGTCAAACCGAAACCCATAACTGGGCCGGGACAATTGGAGCTAATGTTGCCGCTCTTCTTTTTCAGGCAATTGGGCTGGCCGCCTATCTGCTTCCCTGTTTGTTTGTGGCTGCGGCGTGGCGCCGATTTAAAACCCTTAGTTTCCGCGCCCCCTTTTCACGTCTGCTTGGGCTCGTCGTCCTTACGTTGGCAGCGGCGTCACTCCTTTCAATCTCAAATATTCGTCCACTGTTTGATTCCAGTGTTCAGCCGGGCGGAGTAGTCGGGACGCTGATTTCACGCGGGTTGGCGAGCGGACTCAACACCGTCGGCGCGACCGTGCTCCTGATTGCCTTCGCCGCCACGGGCCTGTTGCTCGCGACGAATTTTTCATTTGTCGGCTTGTACGAATGGCTGCTGTCCCTAACCGCTAAACGCTTCGCAGGTGTGAGTAGTCTCCGCGCCAAGTTTCGCTTATGGCGTGAAACTCGTAGCGAACAGAAGCGCCTGAAGAAGGAACAGCGCGAACTCCTCAAGGCACAGCAGGCGGCGGCCCAGAATGCCCTGAAGGTTCCAACGGACTTAAGCCCAGAAGAGCGTATCGCTCAGTTTATGAAAGACAGTGCCGAACCGGCGCTCAACGCTCAAGCGATCAGCCGGGGTGAACAAGTCGGCGCTCAAATGGCAACGATTCAAGCTTCTGCTGAATCAGCGCGCGCTGCTGCCGCCTCCGCCGGTATTCCTGGCCCTGTCGTCAGTAACGGCTCATCAGGCCGCCGCTCGATTTTTCCTGGATCTAAAGGCGGAACCGCCGTCGCTGATGACGATGCCGAAGCTGAGGAGATGGTGAAGGGCGCATCGGTGCTGCGTCCAAAGGGGGAGGCTCCAGCAACTGGAAAACTTCCGTTCGACGCCGATCGCGCGCGGCGTGTGGCTTACACCGAATACTCCATGCCGCCGCTGGGATTTTTGAACGAAGCGCCCCCTCCGAGCGAACAGGCGGACATAGAACTGCTGGGTCTGGCAACGCGTCTGGCGGAAAAGTGCAAAGAGTTTAATGTTACCGGGCAAATAAAGCATATTTGTCCTGGGCCAGTAGTCACGACCTACGAATTCAAACCGGATCCCGGAGTTAAATACTCGCGCGTAGTTTCGTTGGTTGACGATCTTTGTCTGGCTCTGAAAGCCGAGTCCATCCGCATAGACCGCATGCCGGGCAAGCCACACGTGGGAATTGAAGTTCCCAACCCGCGTCGCGAAACTATTTTTCTGCGCGAGGTTATTGAGTCACGCGCTTTTCGCGAATCATCTTCGAAACTCACTATCGCACTGGGAAAAACGATCGACGGCCTCAATTATGTAGCCGACCTGGCAAAGATGCCCCATCTACTGATCGCGGGAACTACCGGCGCCGGGAAGTCCGTCGGCGTCAACTCGCTGATTGTTTCAATCCTTTATCGCGCTCGGCCGGACGAAGTTAAGTTTATCCTGATAGATCCAAAGCGGCTTGAGTTAGGACTCTATGAAGACATTCCACACCTTGCCGCGCCAATCATTACCGACCCCAAGCTTGCCTCGCGTTCGCTGAAGTGGGCGGTGGGCGAGATGGAAAAGCGCTATCGCGACCTGGCCGGCTGGGGCGTGCGTAACATAGACGGATACAACGCCGAAATCATGCGGCGCAATCTCGTACAGGAATACGACGAGAGAGGCGAGCCGCATAAACCACTTCCCTACATCGTCATCATCATCGATGAGTTGGCTGATTTGATGATGACCTCCGGCCGTGAGGTTGAGGAGTCCATAACCAGACTGGCGCAAATGGCGCGCGCAGTTGGCATCCACCTGGTGTTGGCCACGCAGCGGCCCTCAGTCGACGTCATTACCGGTCTGATCAAGGCGAACTTTCCTTCGCGCATCTCCTTCCGGGTTTCCTCCAAAGTGGACTCGCGCACGATTATCGATACTAACGGCGCTGAACACCTGCTCGGCCGCGGTGACATGCTGTTTCTACCGCCCGGCACTTCGCGACTCATTCGCGTGCATGGGGCCTACGTCGACGAAACTGAAATCGGCAAGATCGTCGCCCACGCCAAAGCCCAGGCGAAACCTGAATACAACGAGACCATCACCCAATCCGACGAAGAAGCACTCGGCCTCGAAGAAGGGAGTGGCGAACACGACGAACTTTTTGAAGAGGCCCTGCGGATTTGCGTGGAGATGAAGCGAGCCTCAACCTCTGTGCTGCAACGCCGGCTGCGCATCGGTTACGGCCGCGCGGCCGCGATTCTCGACATTATGGAACGCGAGGGACTGATCGGGCAGGCCGACGGCTCGCGCCCCCGACCAGTGTTGGGTCGGGCGTACGAAATGATCGCGCAGTGGGATGAAGGCGGGGAAGATTAGTTCCAAGTTTCAAGTTTCAAGTTTTGATACCTGAAGTTGTGTCTGGCCGACTTCAACATCTCTAAAGACTTGAAACTTGGAACTTGAAACCTGAAACTTTCTCCTCCGCAACCGCTTTGAAACATTTTTCCACGCAAGCTGTGGAAAAATCTGTGGACAACGCGCCATAAAACATACGAACTTTTGGAGTCATTAGAGTTGTGGCATTGTGCACATCTGAGCGGCAGAGTGACAAAGCCTTTACAAACTGTCACTTGCATACGTGAAACAAAATCTCCCAGCCAGCAAAGCTCGGTCGCGAACTGCTCTCGTAATTCTTGCTGCAATCCTTTTCGCTTCAGCCTGCGCCACGCTGCCCCGCACAACGAGCACCGCCGCCCGGTTGAGTCCGGATTTACCGAGGCGTGCACAGGTCTCAGCAATAAACATCAACACTGCTTCGTCTCAGGAATTGGAAAAGTTACCGGGGATCGGCGAGGGTATCGCTGCAACGAATCGTCGCGCATCGCCAGCAATACGGGCCTTTTCGCCGCCCGGAACACTTGATGATGGTGCGCGGCATCAGCGATCAGAAGTTTCGCGAGCTGCGGACAATGATCGTGGTCGAGTAGTCCCAGCTTAGTCCCGATCCCGCTGGTGGTTCGGACTAACGTGTTACAATTGCCTCCTTGATTACCCTGCAATCTTATTTTGAGACTGAGACTTAGGAGAAAGCCATGCCATATTCAGAACTGATGATTCGCCCGATGCGTGAGGAATTAACCAGAATCGGTGTTGAAGAATTGCGCACGCCTGAAGACGTGCAAAAGACGATTGAGAACAGCAAAGGCACCGTGATGGTCGTTGTAAACTCGATTTGCGGTTGCGCAGCGGGAAAAGCTCGGCCGGGAATAGCGCGAGCACTGCAACACAGCGTGCGGCCTGACAAGGTTGCGACCGTGTTCGCGGGTGCGGATATTGAAGCTACCGAAAAAGCGCGCAGCTACTTCACCGGCTACGAGCCGTCTTCACCTTCTATCGCCCTGCTAAAAGACGGCAAACTTGTTTACATGATGGAACGCCGCCAAATTGAAGGCAGAGACGCATCACAGGTCGCGGGCGAACTCACCCAGGCCTTCGACCAGCACTGCGCCAAAGCCGACGCAACCACAAACTAGCAGTTCCCAAATCAATCGACTGCTGAACACCGAAGGTGTTGGCTAACTTTAGCCCAGGGTTCCTACCCTGGGTCGATCAGCTAGCATTGAACTCCTAACTCTGAAAGAGTTCCATCCGGTTCTTAACTCTTTCAGAGTAAAGAAGATCATAACCGTCCCGTTCTCCCAGGGTAGGAAACCCTGGGCTGAAGTTAGCGAACTCCTTCGGAGTTAAATCCAATTCCGATTCTAACGAACTGCGTAACCTGGGGACTTTTGAAGCAAAGCTCCGCCTCAGTGAATCTCTTTCGAAAGTCTTGCCGGACCCAGCAGAGCAGCGAACTCTGAATGGGCGAGCACTACCTCAGGGGATTGCTGCATCGCCGTGAAGTATTTCTTCTGAAACTCACTTCCGCTCTCAGATGGGGTAAGCAGGATGCTCGCCTGCTGAATCAGCGCCGCAGCCGTAGCCTCCCGCGGCATCTCCTTCGCCGCCAGGAGTTCATCCATTTCGACAATGAGCTCGGATAGCAGCCGGAGCCAGGCAAACCAGGGATCGCTCATCACCAGTTGCAAAAAGGCGTAGCTGTTTGCGATTTTGTCGTGGGCGCGTTCGTAGCTTTGACGTTCAAAATCAAGCAAAGTCTTGTGCAGGCGCAACAATGCCGTGCGAACTTGGGTAAGCTGTTGCCGCGTTTTTTCTGTCAGTTCTTGGTCTGAAGTCACTTTTTCGTCCAAAGCCATATTCCCAATGTAACGCAAACTGTTAGTTTGCGACGACTAGTTATCACTCAAAACGGGGGACTCCGCACTCGCAAACTAACAGTTTGCGTTACCGTTTATGGACAGCATGATCTTCTCGACGTCGATGTGCTTCCGATGAAAGACGGCAGCCGGCGCCTTAAGGTTGTATATCCTGATTCGCTGCTGCAGTTCCAATACGCGTTCGCGAAACTCTTTCACACTTCGTTCCCATTCGGCTTCAGACGCACCCTTTACTTCCTGGCCAAACAGCGACCAGGCGCGCTTTAACTTCGCTTGAGCTGAGGCCAGTTCCGCATCGATGTCCTTGCGCTCTTCAATCCAGGCGGGCGCGAAGCCGGCATTTCGCAACAACCGATGCACGGTCCGTAAATCCGGATCCTCGAAAGGGTTCTCCTGCAGGTCAATCGGCTCGCCTTTACCGGGCAAGTCGTCAAACTCGCCGTTCTCGATCGCTTCGCGCAGCTTTTTCTCAGTCAGTGATTCAAGCCTGTTCATGGTCACTTGTAAGAACGTTAATGCAAGACACCTGGTTCACTCAAGTCCCATCGTCTCTGGTCAGACAACGAAATCCGGCGCGGCGGCTATGCTATGATCCGGCGCGAATGCCGCCTCCTTTCAGTCTTAAAACTCCGGTCGCAGAACTATACAAATACGGGCTGCCACGCTTCGGCCAAACACTCTCCGGCAAACTCGCTTCCGAGATCGCCGCTCACTCCAGCAAGAAGGACCCAGGCGCCGCAACCGTTGAGGACTTGCTCGGCTACCTTCCTATGCGTTACGAAGATCGCTCAAGCCCCGCGCACATACGCGATCTAACTGACGGAATGGAGGCGTCACTGGAACTCATCGTCAAGATCGCCGGTGCCTTCCAGGTAAAGAACCGCCGCACGCACGGGCGCTCGAGCCTTTATATTTTCGAAGTGACCGCGACGGATCCCGAAAAAACCGGCCGGCCAATCGTTGTGTGGTGGTTTGTCTCCGGAACGCACGCGCACGACATCATTAACTATTACACGAAGCGCTTCACGCGCGGCGCGCGCTTCATAACCTTTGGCCGCTGGGATTGGGACAAACGGCGCGCGACCTTCTCGCTTGAAGCTTAACAAACCAGCGGATGAACTCGAGATGCTTCCGGCTGGAAGAGCGCCAGCCGGGGCTGAGGAAGAAGCTGCGCCGGAAGTCGATAGTAAAGGCAACAAGTCGATTGAACTCGACACTGTCGACAGTAGCGATCCGGCGCTGACGGCCATTCACTCCGGACGTCGCGTGCCGATTTACCGCAAGCTGGGTGAGTTTAGTTCAAAACGTTTGCGCGAGATCATGCACGCCGTGCTGGCCCTCCTTCCCGAGACGGCGATTCCGGAAACCCTCCCGGCTGAGTTGCTGCGAAGGAAAAAACTCGTCAGCCGCTCGGACGCCTTGCGCCGAATCCATTTCCCTGCCGACGACACGCCCCTGGCGCTCTACGACCAGGCCAGAAGTCCCGCCCACTTGCGACTCATCTTCGAAGACTTCTTCTGGGTCGCGTTGGGCATCAGTCTGAAGCGGGGCGGACGGGTGAAGGAAACAAAAGGAACCAAAATCAAACTCGATCAGGCGACCAAGCTGAGGATCGGTTCCGTGCTGCCGTTTAAACTGACTGATGCGCAGCGACGAGTAGTCAAAGAGATTTTCCAGGACCTGAAGTCGGACGCGCCGATGAACCGGCTGCTGCAAGGCGATGTCGGCAGCGGCAAAACTATCGTCGCGCTAATCGCCATGCTGGCCACAATGGAAAACGGTTATCAAACCGCACTGATGGCTCCGACTGAAATCCTCGCCGAACAACACGCGCGCAACATCAAACGTCTACTCGCAAAGTCGCCCTATCGCGTCGAACTCCTGACCGGGTCACTGCGCGGCGCTGAGAAAAGGAAGCTGCAGGTCGCACTGGCAGCCGGCGAGATCCACGCTTGCGTTGGCACGCACGCCATCATTCAGGACGCAGTCTCGTTCAAGAACCTCGGCCTGGCGGTTATCGATGAACAACACCGTTTCGGGGTCATGCAGCGCGCGGAGTTACGCGCGCGCGGTTTCAATCCCGACGTTTTGGTAATGACGGCGACTCCTATTCCGCGTTCGCTGACCATGACAATTTACGGCGATCTCGATGTTTCTGTGATCGATGAGATGCCGCCGGGAAGAACGCCAATTGAGACGCGCGTCTTCGGCGAAGAGCAGCGGCCGGAGGTTAAGCAGTTGATCGCGAGCGAGGTGAGCGCCGGCCGTCAGGTTTACGTGGTCTATCCGTTGGTTGAAGAGTCAGAAAAGATGGATTTGAAAGACGCGACGCAACGATATGAGTACCTGCGTGACAAAGTCTTTCCCCGGCTCACCATTGGACTTATACACGGGAAAATGAAGACCGCCGACAAGGAGGAAGTAATGCGGCGCTTTGTCGCAGGCGAAATTCAAATACTCGTTTCCACAACAGTTATTGAAGTAGGCGTGGACGTTCCTAATGCTTCGGTAATGATAGTGGAACATGCGGAACGCTTTGGACTTTCGCAGCTGCATCAACTGCGCGGCCGCGTCGGTCGCGGCGCAGAAAAAAGCTATTGCGTTCTGCTCACGTCCGACAAGCAAACCGCGGTTGCGGTTGAGCGGCTCGGCATCATGGCCAAGACCAACGACGGCTTTGTGATTGCTGAGAAAGATCTGGAGTTACGAGGGCCGGGCGAATTGCTGGGCACGCGACAGTCAGGACTGCCTGAGTTTCGTGTCGCTAATCTCGTTCGTGATCAGCAATTCATCGCGGGTGCGCGCAAGGAAGCTGAGTTTTATCTGGCGAAAGGCGAGAAGTCAGCCGAAACCGTTAAGCTGATCGAACGCGTGCGATCTGATGCGCGGTTTGGATTGGCAGCAGTCGGATAGAGGTTTTAGTTCCCAAGTTTCAAGTTCCAGGTTTTATTAGGTGCACTGAAACTTGAAACCTGAAACTTGAAACTTGAGACTATCTTTTGCGAATCATTGCGGGAAAATTTCGTGGTCGAAACCTTAAGAGTCCTCCTTCGCTAGAAGTACGGCCGACCTCGGATCGCCTCCGCGAAACTCTCTTCAACGTCATTGCACCACGAATCGCCGGGGTCAGGTTTCTCGATCTTTGCGCCGGCTCAGGAGCAGTTGGAATCGAAGCCATCTCTCGCGGGGCGACCCACGCCACCTTCGTCGACAGTTCCCGAGCGATCTGCGCGCTAATCAAATCGAACCTCGAGCTTTGTCGAATTGAGCGCAGCCAAAGTGACGTCATTCAGTCGGAGGCGCTGGACTACCTGTGCCGTTTCGTTTCTAAGCAGCCGGACTCCGGGAAACCCTGGGACGTTGCCTTCTACGATCCACCTTACGCCGTTGACTACTTACCGATTCTCGCTTTCTTCGGCGCGCGTGCGTCCAGTCTGTTAACCGCAAACGGCATTGTGATCGTCGAACATCTTCACAAGAACGCGCTGCCCGAAGAAACTGGAAGCTTAGTCCGTTATAGAGTTCTCAAGCAGGGCGATTCAGCGCTGAGCTTTTATGAACTTGGATGACACCGTCAAAGAGCGGGGGTAAACCCGCCTTCCCGAACCCTGAGATTATTAAAGATTCACCTAAAGATGGTTGATTGAAAGGCTTTCGACCTTTTAAGGAGACTCTCAATTGGATAATCTCAGTGAGGAAGGCGGGTTTACCCCGCTCTTCTTACCCACTTAGCCCCCTTTTGAAATCATTGCTAGAATCGATTCATGCTGGTTCTGGGAATTGAAACGTCCTGCGATGAAACTGCGGCAGCAATCGTGCTCGATGGCCGCGAAATTGTCTCCTCCGTTATCGCGTCGCAAATTGAGACTCACAAACGCTTTGGCGGCGTCGTGCCCGAACTCGCCTCGCGCGAACATCTCGACAAGATCGTGCCGATTGTTGAAGAGGCGTTCTTACAGGCAAACATTCAGCCGGAGCAGATTGACGGCATCGCCGTAACAGTTGGACCCGGACTGGTCGGCTCGCTGCTGGTAGGCGTGTCCTACGCAAAGGCGATGGCGTTTGCCCTGGGCAAACCGCTGGTGGGAGTGAATCACATCGAAGGTCATGTGTATTCGGTAGCCTTTGGTAATCCGCCGGTTGAGTATCCAGCTCTTGCCCTAATCGTTTCCGGTGGTCATAGCAATTTGTTTTTGGTTCCTGAACCCGGCAAATACAAGGTACTGGCGCGCACACGCGACGACGCCGCCGGTGAAGCTTTCGACAAGGTTGCAAAGATGATGGGCCTTGGTTATCCCGGCGGTCCAATCATTGAGAGATTGGCGCGGGAAGGAAATCCGAGGGCAGTTAAGTTTTCTCTTCCACGCATGGGCGACGGTTCTGCGGATTTCAGTTTCAGCGGTTTGAAAACCGCGGTCACCAAACACGTACGCGAGACAGGATTGCAACGCGTGCAAAACGGAGAAGAACCGTCAGCGGCAATTAAAGATTTGGCGGCAAGTTTTCAAAGCGTGGTGGTGCGCTCTTTGGTAGGAACTACGGAGCGCCTGGCAGCAGAACATGCGCCGCGGACCCTGATAGTCGCAGGTGGAGTCGCCTGTAATAAGGCTTTGCGCGAGGCCGCCAGCGCGGCGGCGGAGCGTCTGGGAATTCCGGCTTACTTCCCTTCTCCTCATCTCTCAACAGATAACGCGGCGATGATCGCGGCTGCGGGAACCGTCAAATTACAAGCGGGCGAGCGCGCGGGCTTCGATCTGAATGCGGATGTGACGCTGCGTTTGCAAAACGTGGATAACGAAGAGGACGCATTAAGGAAAGCGAAAGTCCGTTATCGCTTGTGAGGGGTACGCACGAAGATCGCTGTCATATGACCCTGCGAAAGTAGCCTGTAAGAATTTAGACTTAAGCTAAATCCCTCAGAACGGACAAAGGAGATGTGAGCGTATGGCTAGGACGACAAAAAACGTATCGCCTCAAGATCTCTCCTCAATAATCGATCGAGCCAAACGCGAAGGGTCAAGTAAACTTATCCTTCGCAATGCGAAGATTGCTAAGCTTCCGACGAGGATCGGGGAACTTCAAGACCTAGTAGAACTTGATATAAGCAACGAAGTAACACTTGGAGAAAAAAAGGGGCTGCAATCGCTGCCCCGTGAAATCGGCCAGCTTAAAAATCTTCGGAATCTGGACCTGAGAAATAACAGACTTAAAAACCTGCCGGAATCGATTGGTAGCCTTTTCCGCCTTCGCCAACTGGAGTTGGGGGGCAATGAACTCGTAGCGCTGCCTGATTCAATTGGTAACCTGACGAGCCTGCATCGGTTGGGACTGAGTAACAATCACTTGTTAACGATTCCGACCTCAATTGGTAGTCTCCGTAAGCTTCGAGAATTATCATTGGGCTACAACAAAGACCTTGAGCCTCTTCCTCTGTCCATTGCTAACCTTCAAGCTCTGTTGGAGCTTGAACTTAGAGGCAATATCCTCCATGAATTGCCGCAGGCGATTCAAAAACTCAGAAAACTGCAGTACCTCTATCTCAGCGACAATCAATTAGTCGTTTTACCCGATTGGGTTGGTGAACTTACCAATTTGCGAACGCTTGAACTTTTCCAAAACCATTTGAGCGCACTTCCAAACTCGATGGAGAAATTAACCAATCTCCGGCGTCTGAATTTGTTTTCTAACAATTTCGGCTGCCTTCCAGACTGGATTGGAAACCTTGCTCTGCTTGATGACCTTGGCTTGGGGAACAACCCTATTTCGCAGTTGCCCAAATCGCTTGGAAATCTATCAAACTTGACGTCGTTAGATTTAGGGGATTTTGCGGGTGGAATGCCTTTACGAGAGTTACCAGACTTCGTGGGTAAGTTCCAAAACCTCGAGATGTTATTTGCGCAAGATTGTAAACTCACGTCATTGCCCGAGAGCTTAGGTCAGCTAAGGAAGTTGCAGCGCCTTTCCTTGGGAAAGAATCAATTGACTGACCTTCCTTTGTCGTTGGGCCGATTGGAAGAGCTCAATCATTTGGACTTATTTGAAAACCCTCTCAACCCGGCACTTGGGAGTGCTCATGAGCAGGGCGTTGAAGCAATAAAGTCTTACCTTCGTAGTCTCGAACACTCCGAACCGCTTTATGAGGCAAAACTTCTTCTTGTAGGTGAAGGCGACGTAGGGAAGACCACACTCCTTAAGGCCCTTACTGGCCGTGACCCTCGCGAAGGTGAGAAGTCAACGCATGGCGTAAGCATTGATGTCCATCGTATGAACCTACCGCATCCCGGACTTCCAGCCGTCACCATCAAATTCAATGCTTGGGATTTCGGCGGACAGGAAGTTTACCGAGTTACTCATCAATTTTTTTTCAGCCGCCGATCTATTTACTTAGTTGTGTGGGAACCGCGCATGGGGGTGCAACAATGCCAAGTCGAAGACTGGCTTAAACTGATTCGTCTTCGAGTAGGAGACGATGCGCGAGTCATTATCGTCTCGACTCATGCCAAAACCGGCGAGCGAATCGCACGTATCGATAAGCCTGTTTTTTTGCGCGATTATGGCTCTATGATAGTGGATTTCATTGAAGTCGATAGTATAGAGGATGACCCAACCACAACGAGTAAGTTCGGAATCGCACAACTTAAATCGCTGATCGCCACGGCTGCCAAAGATTTAGAACAAATGGGTATGCCCTTTAATATCCACTGGCGCGCTGCACGCGATGAGTTAGTCGTACTCGGCCAAGCCGAGCCGCGCGTCACCTACGAACAATTTTCGAAAGTCTGCGCAAACCATGACCTCAGCGCAATTGACACTCGTACTTTGGCGGGCCTAATGCATGACTTAGGTTACATCGTCTACTACGGAGAAGATGAGCGTCTTAAGGACGATGTTGTCCTCCAACCTGAGTGGCTGACGAAGGCCATCGGTTTCGCGCTAGAAAACCGCGGCACTCAAGACCGTGAAGGCGTCTTGCCCGACAGTTGCCTTGAGGACGTATGGCTGAACCACGCCTTTGAGAATGAACCGCGATACAATCCTGTTTTATATCCTTTCTTTCTACGCTTGATGGAAAAATACGATGTCTCTTACCGACTGCAGGACGGTAGGACGAGTCTAGTTGCCCAACTTGTTCCCCAGGTTCGTCCTTCCCTGCCATGGCTGCCCGAGGAGGAGCCAAACCCTGACCTGCGTCGTTTGGCGATGGTCTACGTGATGGATGACGCTCCTCCCGCGTTGGTCCCTTGGATGATCGTTCGCACCCATGAATACGCATTTGAACGTGGCGGCCACCGACTACATTGGCAAAAGGGGATGTTTTTGCGCCACAAGCGACACGGCGAGGCGATGCTGGAGTTACGTGGACGCGAGTTCCATCTCTATACAGAAGCAATATGGCCAGAGTATTTCATGAATATTCTTCGGCAGACCTTAAGCAAACTTATCACGGATAATTGGCCTGGCATGCTGGGCCGATATCGGTTTACCGTACCGTGCCGGCAACGAACTAACGGAGAAATGTGCCAAGGCCGGTTCGACATAAACGCGTTAAGAGATTTCCTCGAAGATGGTGATCAAACGATTCGTTGCCAGATTTGCCGGACTAAGCAGGAAATCGTGGAATTACTATTTGGGTTTGAAGACGAACAACCGCGCGAGCAACTCGCCCGCATTGAAGGCAAACTGGATGTAGGACTCGATAAAGTACAAAAAGATATTGCTGGCCTAGAAAGCCGCTTGGCAAACTCAGTGATGGCCATCATGCGAGCTATGGCCAACGAAGCTAAGGATGGCCCTCGCTTGTTCGACGTGGAGCCGGTGAATGGAAACTGGCGCCGACTATTTGAAGTGCGTTATCGCCTGCGGCTATGGTGCGAAGCCGATAACTGCCAGCATCCTGTTTTGGAACCCAACTATGGCGTCTATGAATTCACGTCGTCTCGGGAGTGGGTCCAAAAAGTAGCCCCTTACGCCAATCTTGTAGCAGGGATGTTGAGAACTTTGCTGCCAATGGTTGCGCCCTCCGTAGATTTGCTTTTCGGTCCGAAAACTGTTGAAGGCTTGGGAATAAGCGACCACCTCGACCTTATGAAAGAGGCAACCGGTACTTTGGAGGGCGAGTTGAGGATTTCCCATCCGGAACCGCTGCAGCAGGGAATTCTTAACGAGAATGAGCGCTCTGGGCTTTTGGCGCTGCATGCTCTGTTAAAGGAGTTGGACCCACAACAGGCCAGACTCGGTCTTACCCGTATCCCCACGTACACCGGAGATTTTCTTTGGCTCTGCCCCACTCACTACGAATTGAGCCAGCCCAGGATTGAAGGGATAGTTACCTGAACTTGGAATTAGGTGCACTATACGATAGTCTTCTGCACAAACGTCGCGACAGGTCGCGACCGACCAAAGCGCCGACAGTTCAGCGCACTCCAAATTGTTGATCCTAACGAAAGAGGCGGACACCGACGATGTCCGCCTCTCTTATTTCTGCCTGCTGTTTTCTGCCTACTGCCTACTGCTTCCTGCTTACTGTTTCGTGTCTCGTCACGCGAGACCGGAGTGGGCCTTATCAACCCTCGATGAGGCTCTCCGCGCTCACCGCCTTTCTCTCATAGGCGGCAATCGTCGCGATGTTTCGTTTCTCCAGTTCACTTAACTTCGCATCGTTATACTGCGGGTCGGCTTTGTACCAGGCGAAACTCTCAAAATAAGTTTGAAACCAGGGCTCTTTGGTAAATACTTTGCCGCGCCGCGCGTAGATTTCCTGGCGCATCTTCACGGCATCTTCGATAAAAAGACCCTCAAGCAGGCTTCGCGTGATTGGCTTGCTGCCAAGTTCATCGTGGATCTTCTTCTCGTAGGCCACGATTGTTTCCACATTCGTTTTGTCAGTCCCGGTAAGCTGTTCGTCTTTGAAGTTGTCATCCGGCTGATACCACGGCTGGCCGTAAAAATACTGCGAGAGCCATTGAGCTTGAAACTGACGGCCATGGCGCGCGTAAATCTCGTTGCGCAGCAAGCGTAGCTCATTAAGACTCAACCCGCGCAGCATCTGCGCCGCAATTAACTTGTTTTCGAACAGCTCCATGTCCCCCGGAGCTAGAGCCACCTTGCGCGATTTCTTTTGCGCTGCCGCTATCGTCGCCAGGTTTTTTTGTTCAATCGCCGAAAGCGACTTGGCGTCATACTTGTCGACCGGCTTATACCAGTAGCGCTCGTCAAAATATTGTTGCAACCATTCCTCGCCAAAGCGCTTGCCATGAATAGCCTCAACTTCGGCGCGCAAGACTCGCCACTCAGCGCCACTGTGAAGGCCAAGCTTCTTCGGCGTTAGAGTTCGCGACACCCAGTAGCGCATATCTCCGGGCTGAACCGTTTCATGCTTGCTTGCCTCAGCGACGCGAATCAGGTCGAGGTTCTTGCTCTCGGTCGCGTTGAGCATGGAATTGTTGAAGTCGGCATTGGCTTTGTACCAGTCCTGAGCCTCCAGGAAAGTGCGTATTTCTGCGTCCTTAAACACGCGGCCATGGCGTCCGAATACAATGCCGCGCATCAACTTCAAGTCTTCGAGGGGCACTTTGGCGACGTCACCCGGCTTCAGCACTGAGGTGGCAAAGTCGAAACTCTGCCAGCGCTGCATGCTGTCTTGCGCCTGTGCCGAAAAAGAAGTGATTAGAAGAACGGCGAGAAATAAGAAGGAAAGACGAACGTGGGGGAAGTATTTCATGTCTTGCTCCGATGTGTGGAGTGCGGTGACCTGTCACCGCTTTGCTCGGTCACGACCTGTCGCGACCACTGCAGTGTTGAACGAATCAAAGAGCAGGGCGTCAAGCCGCCCTGGACCAAAGCGGTGACAGGTCACCGCACTCCAAAGTTACCCGAAAATGTCGCGAACCTTGTCAACCAGACCCTTATCTTCCAGATCCTTGTTTTCAACGATTGCGAGTTGCTCAAGAAGTTTCCGCTGCTCGCGTGTCAGTGACGTGGGCGTGACAACACTGACCGAAACGAACATATCGCCACGACCGCGTCCGCCAAGCACGGGCATGCCCTTGCCTTTGATGCGAAACACCGTGCCTGTTTGCGTGCCGGTCGGAATCTTGATCTTCTCCTCGCCTTCAATTGTCGGCACGTAGACCTCAGCGCCCAATGCTGCTTGCGCAAAGGTGACCGGGTGTGAAGCGTAGAGGTTGCTTCCCTGCCGCTCAAATCGTTCGTGCTCGGCAAGATGAATGACGACGTACAAATCGCCTGCGGGACCGCCCTGTGTGCCAGACTCTCCCTCACCCTGAACGCGCAGTCGGGACCCAGTTTCCACGCCCGCCGGAATCTTAACTTCCATCTGCTTTTCGCGCTCGAGACGTCCGGCGCCGCGGCATTCCTGACACGGATGTTTCACAACGCGACCAGCACCGCGACAGGGCTGACAGGTTCGCGCCACAGAAAAGAATCCCTGCTGATAACGGACCTGGCCGGTGCCCCCACAAGTGGCGCAGTTTTCAGGTTGCGTTCCGTCCGCTGCGCCATTCCCTTTACACTTTTCGCAAGTTTCCAGACGAGGAATGCGAAGCTGCGCGGTCATCCCGTTGTAGGCGTCTTCCAGCGTGATCTCCAGATCATAACGAAGATCAGCACCTCGTTGCGCGGCTGTTCGCCGTGCGCCGCCGCGACCACCGCCAAATACATCGTTGAATCCAAAAAGATCCCCGAGGATGTCTTCGATACCGCCGAAACCGGGCGCGCCCCATGCCTGGCCGCCGCCACTGGAAACTCCTGCATGCCCAAAGTGATCGTAACGCTGCCGTTGGGTAGGATCAGCAAGCACACTGTAGGCTTCTGACAGTTCTTTGAACTTCTCTTCAGCGGCCGGATCGTTCTGATTCGTGTCCGGATGATGACTTCTCGCCAAACGGCGATAGGCAGACTTCAACTCTTGATCCGTAGCAGTACGTTCGACACCCAATACTTCGTAATAATCTCGTTTACTCATCTCGAATCTATAAAAACCTCTCGTGCTATTTACTAATTATTTGACTGAAAAATTGTGATTTTACGACGCGTTATCCATGCCTTTTTGCGCGGATTCGCCGGTGGGATCCATCATGGCAGACGTAAGCTGGCCGGCAACTCGCTCGAGCGCATTCAGGGCTTTGCTGATTGGCTCATTTCCTTCGCCCAGCAGGGCGGCTTCGGCTTCCAGGAAGACACGTTCAGCTATCTCCTGATCATTCGTCGAAAGCGCCGGACCAAACTTGGCGAATGATTTTTGTGTGTTCCGTAAGAGCGATTCCAGTTTATTGCGCAGGATCACTATCTCTTTTGCCGAACGATCGGAATCGGCAAACCCCTCGGCCTCCATTATGAGTTGCTGGATTTCGTCGGGCGCGAGCCCGGAAGTCGGCGTGATGCGCATCTGCTGCTCGCGACCAGTGGCCTTGTCCTGCGCCGATACCGAAACGATGCCATTTGCGTCGACTTCGAAAGCTACATCCACCTGAGGAACGCCACGTGGGCTGGGCGGGATGCCTACTAACTCAAACTTCCCGAGCGAGCGATTTCCTTGGGCCACTTCCCGCTCACCTTGCATGATATGAATTTCCACCGACGTCTGATTGTCGACCACCGTGGTGAATGTCAGGCTGTTGCGTAGAGGGATGGTGGAGTTTCGATGGATGATCTTTGTAAATAATCCGCCGCGAGTCTCGAGGCCCAGACTCAAAGGCAAAACGTCGAGCAGCACAATGTCTTTTACTTCTCCGGTTAACACCCCGCCCTGAATCGCAGCGCCCATGGCCACAACCTCGTCAGGATTAATCTCAGCCGAGGCTTTCTTGCCGAAAATCTTCTCGACGGTGCGTTCCACAATCGGCGAGCGTGTTTGACCACCTACCAAAATTACCTTGTCAACATCAGCGGGTTGCAACTTCGCGTCCTCAAGCGCCTTACGACAAGGTTCGATGGTTTGCTCGATCAAATCCACGATTAGATCTTCAAACTCGCTCCGGGTCATCGTCTTATTGAAATGCTTTGGTCCGGTGGCATCGGCAGCAATAAACGGCAGATTGATGTTGGTTTCGACTGCGGAAGAGAGTTCACACTTTGCTCGCTCTGCTACTTCCTTTAGCCGCTGTAACGCCAGCCGATCCTTTCTAAGGTCAATTCCCGTATCACTGAAGAACTCATCGGCCATCCAGTTCATGATGCGTTCATCGATGTCTTCACCACCAAGGAAGGTATTGCCCGAAGTCGAGAGCACCTCGAAGACACCATCGTTCATCTGTAGTATCGATATATCGAAGGTACCGCCGCCAAGATCGTAAACGGCAATTCGCTCCACTTCAGACTTGCCCAGGCCATACGCCAGCGCAGCCGCCGTGGGTTCGTTGATGATCCTCTCGACTGTTAATCCGGCTATTTTTCCCGCATCCTTCGTAGCCTGACGCTGCGTGTCGTCGAAATAAGCCGGTACTGTGATGATGGCGTCGGTTACCGGCTCGCCCAGGAAATCCTCGGCCGCAGCCTTCAGACGTTGCAAAACTATTCCCGATAATTCGGGAGGGCTATAACTTCGGCCCTGCACGCGCACCCGCGCGTCGCCGTTTGGAGAATCAACAATTTCAAACGCCGCTGTCTCGCGCATCTTCTGCACTTCGGCGGAGTTGTATTTGCGCCCGATAAGCCGCTTCACGGCATAGACAGTATTGGCCGCGTTGGTCACAGCCTGGCGCTTGGCTATCTGTCCAACCAAACGTTCGCCTTTGTCAGTAAAGCCAACCACGCTCGGCGTCGTGCGTCCACCTTCCTTGTTGGGTACTATCTGAACCGCCCCGCCTTCCAAAACGGAGACACAGCAATTAGTCGTACCCAGATCTATGCCGATCGCTTTTCCCATTTGTTCTCTCTAAGGTGTTTCGTCTGTAGGCGCCTTCACTTCTTAACAGCGACCTTGACGAGCGCCGGACGAATCAACTTATCGCCCACCCGAAAGCCGCGCACTATTTCCTGCATCACGGTATCAGGTTCGAAATCGTCAGTAGATTCCGTGACCACTGCTTCGTGAAGATGCGGATCAAACCGTTCACCTTCCGCCAACACCGGCTTAACGCCCAGCGCATCAAGCACGCCGTTCAGCTGCTTGTAAATAAGATCTACGCCGCTGAGGAAGTGTCGAAATTCATCTGACTCGCTCGCCTCAACAGAAGCCTCCGTCTCCAATGCTCGCTTTAAATTATCAAGTACCGGCAGAAGCTTGGCCGCGATGTCGACGACGACACGGTTGAACGTTTCTGAGCGTTCGCGCTCCATTCGTTTGCGGTAATTCTCAAAATCCGCTTGCCGGCGCGCCAGGCTGTCTCTCAGTTCTTTAACTTCACCTTCGAGTCGCTTCAACTCCGCTCTGGTGGCAACTAACTCCGCTACTTCCGGCCCGCCCATGTTTAGTGCGAGGTCGCCGGTGGATCCCTTGGCCGGAGGGGGCGCGAGCTGCGGCTCATCGTCCAGCTCAAACACGTCATCGTCGGCGGCGGTTGTGTTGTCCTCGTAGTCCATAACATTCGCGAAATCGGCGTCGTCATCGGACAATGCGTCGGTCACCTGATCCGCTCCGGCGTCCGCACCGTCTTCACTATCCGCATCAAGAAAGTTGATGGGAATATTTGACCTGTCTTTTTCTTTAGGAGCCATCAATTAGTGTGTGTTCGCTCAAAATTCGGCGGGGGCTTAACCGTGCGCTTCTTCATTCAAGCGGCGCTCAATGAGCCGCGCCATGTAGTTTACCATAGCCATAATGCGAGAATACTCAATCCTCATAGGGCCGACTACACCGAGCGTGCCCAGTTGCTCGTTTGAACCAAGCCGGTACGGGGCGGTGATGAGCGTGCAGTTTCGCAGTGAGGAAATCGGATGTTCGCGGCCAATAACGACATGAACATCACCCCACATAGTGGATTGCTCGCGAGCTACACACTCATTCAGAATCTTGATTAGGCGAGACTTTTCCTCGAACGTTCGAAAGAGCTCACGCATGCGATCAACGTCAACAAAGTCGGGTTTACTTAGGAAATTCGAAGCTCCATCGACATAGACGTCGCCGCTGCCAGGCTCTTCACCTTCCAGACTCATGTCACACAGTAGGATGGCATTCCTGAGCAGCCGATCATACAGAGCTTTTTCCTCTCGCATCATTTCGAGAATCTCGCTCCGAATCGCCAGCAGACTCTTGCCGCTAAACTCCGTGTTCAAATAGCGCGCGGTATGTTCGAGTTCTTCCTGGGTAAGATTGTCTTCGAGCCGGATAATCTTATTGTGAATACTGTTTGAGGTGGTTACTAAAACAACCAGAATTCGTTTGTCCGCTAGCTGAACGAACTCAATGTGACTCAGGCGGTTCTCGGCAAGGGAGGGCGAGACGACTATGCCTACGTTTGTGGAAAGCTCGGAGAGAGCGTGAGACATCTTCTCCATGATGCGATCCGAAGAAGTAGCGGAATCGACACCGCTGGAAGTGAACACTTTGTCGATGGCGCGCAGGTCGGCGCGAGAGAGCCGAGTTTCTTCAAGAATATGGTCGACGTAGTAACGGTAACCCTGATCGGTCGGCACGCGACCTGCCGAGGTGTGCGGCTGTTCTACGAGTCCCGCTTCCTCCAGTTCTGCCATCACGTTTCTGATCGTGGCCGAACTCCAACCCGGACTCTTGGAAAATCGCTCGGCCAGAACCAGCGAGCCCACCGCATCGCCGGTGACCAGATGTTCCTTGATCACTGCCGCCAGCACGGCTTGCGCGCGTGTGTCGAGAATGCTTTTTTCGGTGGCTTTGAGGGTTGAATGGCGACGGGGCATCAGTTCTCTGCTCGAAAAACAATCAAAGTTAACCAAGGGGCGGACGCTTCGCAGTATAAAGGAATCGTTTGTCGCCCTGCAAACATTGGAACTGCAATGTTCCTTCCCGGGAGTAACAGGATAATTCACGCTCCTGCAAAGATTTACATCCTCCCTCACCTGATACTCCTGTTGGCCCCTCCTAAGCTCTTACCCTGCGGCTCCCGCTTGATTTTCTGAAATGAAACGAGCCCTTGGCGTCCGTGATTAATGGGGCCGCCATCCCCTCGGAAATTGCAGTTTTCCTAAGGTTTTTAGGCTTCTCCCGCGATCAATTGACGCTCGGCAGCGGTTCTCCGTAATATGAGCGCGACCTCCAGCTTTCAGAACCCCAGCCCCCTCGGGTCTCCTGCCGGAGGCGACAGTCACCGCGCGTTAATGCCTTCTTCCAGTATGGGAATAAACTCTGAAGGCGGTAATGTCGATTTTTTAGGGAGTAAGTTGTCAGGGGTGTTGGGCAATGACTGACGTTAAGAAATTTTTCCTGGATGCATTCCATCACCTGGGTAGCAATCGAGGCGTCCCGGTGGTCGATGTGCGCTTTTACCCTTACGCCGGGTTACGCCATACGATCAGGTTGCGTTCCGGACAAGTCTACGTGCGTTTGTCCGATATTTGTAAGGATAGTCCGCCAGAAGTCATGCGAGCGCTCGCCTTCGTGCTGGTAGCGAGGTTGTTGGGAAAAAAGATCCCGCCGGTCCACGATCGAACTTACCGCGAATACTCTTTAACGCCGGAAGTGATGCGCTCATCGGATATTGCCCGCCGTGGTCGAGGCCGAAAAATGATTTCAAGTGCCAGGGGCAATGCTTACGATCTCGAAAAGATGTTTGCGAAACTCAATCGCCGGTACTTCGATTCCAGTCTCGAAAAACCGACCCTTACATGGTCTCAACGCAAGACCCGAAGCATCCTTGGTCATCATGATCGCGTGCATGACACAATTGTGATCAGCAAGAGTCTCGATTCAACTCAGGTGCCGGAATGGTTTGTCGAGTTCATTATTTATCACGAGATGCTGCATATGAAGCACGCTGCTCGGATGATCAATGGTAGGAGGTATTACCACACTGCCGCATTCCGGCTCGACGAGCGCCGCTTTGCCAAATACGACGAGGCCCAACGCTGGCTTGAACAGATCGCTCGACGGCGACGGGTTCCACGCACGCGCGCCGCTTAGACCGGTTCCGGTTGATATTGGAACCGACTGCGCTCTCGCGCGTTTACATGATTGAGGTAGGTGGGCTCCTCAAAAAAGGCGGCTAATCCGGTGCAGTTTTCCGGTGAGGCTGCCTTTTTACTTGCTCAAGAGCTCAAGCGATTGGCTGGGAGCGCGGGCGTCCCGCGCTCCAAAGGCCACGCAGGCGCGAAGTCTTTTCCAGAAGGAGTTGCGACTTTCATTTTCGCGCTTTGCGGTCATTTGTACGCGCAACTCCCGCGGTCCCAGCAATTCAGTTTAGCAATTTCGCGGCTGGAGGCGCTGCTGGACAAAGCCCTTTGACGGTCGCTAAACTACGCGATTCAAAACCAGGCCGGGCGGCTTACCTTGTAGGTTTTCAGCAATTTACAGAAGAAGTTCTTTATCGTAACAATCATTTAGACGGAGAATGAAATAAGACTATGGCTATTCAGGCAACTCAAATTCGGCGCGGAATGATGATTCTTTTCGAGGGCGAACCGTGCAAAGTCATGGAATTCAGACACCACACGCCAGGCAATCTCAGGGCAATGGTGCAAGCGAAGCTCAGGAATATTAAGACGGGATCATCTTTCGAACACCGCTTCCGTTCGTCGGATTCCGTCGAACGTGCAATCTTCGAGCAACACGAAATGGAGTTTCTCTATTCAGACGGGTCTCATCACCATTTCATGAATACGGAAAACTACGAACAGGTCGCCTTAAGCGATGATGAATTAGGTGACGCCGCCCAGTGGTTAACTCCAGGACTGAAGATCCAGGCCGAGTTTTATGAAGGGGCGCCAATCGGCATCGACCTGCCTCCCTCAATGGAATTAACTGTCACGCGCACCGATCCCACCTTGAAGGGCGCAACTGTTTCCAATGTAAACAAGCCGGCCACACTTGAAAATGGCGTGACCGTCACTGTGCCACCTTTCGTTAATGAAGGGGATCGTATCCGTGTCGATCCCACGGAAGGACGGTACATTGAACGGGCGAAGTAATTAAGTAGAGTCCTGTCTGTGATGGGCAGCAAACATTCCCGAGGTTAGACAGAAGAGATTTTTCATTTGTCATTCTTCATTTGTCATTTGTCATTTGTTTGGAACTCCAAGTCGTTGATCGTGCTAGTCAACAAAACGAACGACGCGACATCAATGACAAATGATAAATGTCAAATGACAAATGGAAAATGGTCTTCCCTGCCTCGTTGGAAGTAAGCAGGCAGGACTACCATGTACTTCATCTACAGTCTTCTTCTGACCCTCGGCTTTCTAATTCTGCTGCCCCGCTTTCTTCTCGATGCATTTCGTCATGGCAAGTATGTCGCAGGCTTTCGTGAGCGCTGGGGCTCGCTATCGCCAATACAGCCAAATGGCCGCCCGGTAATTTGGATTCACTGTGTTTCCGTCGGTGAAACTCAAGCGGCCCGTCCCCTGGTCCAGGGCCTCAAGAAGCGATTCCCGCAATCGCTGATCGCAATTTCTACCATTACACTTACGGGGCAAAATCTGGCGCGCGAAATCTTTAAAGACGACGCCGCCAAAGTTTTCTACTTTCCCTTTGACTGGCGCTGGGTCGTGCGCCGCACGCTCAAGGCCATCAACCCTGACGTAGTTTTAGTTATGGAGACCGAACTTTGGCCAGGCTTCCTGCGGGAATGCAAGGTTCAACAGATTCCGGTCGCGCTGGTAAACGGCCGGCTTTCGCCACAATCATTCAGGCGCTACCGCCCGATTAGAAGTTTTATGGCTCGCGTTCTCAGCTGCCTCAGCCTGGCCATAATGCAGACCGAAGCGGATGCTGAGCGACTGCAAGCGCTGGGCATGGATCCGCGCAAGACCTTCATTTTTGGCAACATGAAGTTCGACGCCGGGACCATGCCTGATACTGATTCCTTAACAAGGACACTTCGAGAACGCTTTAAGTTAGACGACTCGCCCCTCATTCTCGCAGCCAGTACGCATGAGCCGGAGGAAACAATAATTCTTAACAGTTTCAGACAAGTAACTTCGCGTTCTGAAACGAAACCGCGCCTGATGATCGCACCCCGCCATCCCGAGCGGTTTGCGGAGGTCGCCGATTTGCTAAAGACTGCGGGATTGCGCTGGGTGCGCCGGACCGCCGCTCCACAGGCAAGCGATGTACATGCTGAAGTTATTCTCCTTGATAGCATTGGCGAGCTACGATCAGTTTACACGCTAGCCTCGATTGTTTTTGTTGGTGGCAGCATTGCGCGAAGCGGAGGGCACAACGTTCTTGAGCCCGCTGCCGTCGGTACGCCCGTGATCGTCGGTTTCCACACTTACAACTTTCAAACAATCGTGGAGACTTTCAGAGAAGCAGGCGCTATTGTCCAACTACAACCGATGTCGGATTCAGCCACAATTGTTGAACTGGGGAATGCGTTCTCCGAGTTGCTTGTAAATCCTGCCAAGCGCCGCGAACTTGGTGCTCTCGCACAAAGGCTGGTAACGGAAAACGGCGGCGCCACTGAACGTACGCTGCACGCACTTGACTCGATGATCGCCTCAGCCCCAAACGCATCGCCAGGTCCTGAAGCGTTACGGCCCGATAGTGCACCAATCGCATGAACCCGCTTGCCTCATTAATACTTCCTCCGCTCAGCGCAATCTACAGCGTCATCACTCGGGCACGCCTAAGTGGTTACCAGCGGGGTTGGTTCTCCGTTTCCAAACTCTCAGCACCAGTGATAAGCGTAGGAAACCTGACTACTGGTGGAACGGGAAAGACTCCTCTGGTGGAGTGGGTCTGCAAGGCTGTGGTCAGTGAAACAGGTAAAAGAGTATGCGTGCTGAGCAGGGGTTACGGTCGAGTAAATCCGCAATCGCAGGTCGTGGTCTCAGACGGAAATAAGCTGCTGGCTTCGGAACGGCAGGCGGGGGATGAACCTTTTCTCCTGGCTCAGAACCTCCTGGGAATCGCTGCTGTCGTTTCTAATCCGGATCGACTCGCCGCCGGCGAATGGGCACTTAAGAATCTGGGCACTGAAGTGTTGGTACTCGACGATGGATTTCAACATTTGCGCCTGGCTCGAGACCTTGACATCGTGACAATCGACGCGACAAACCCCTGGGGCGGAGGCACTTTACTTCCTTACGGACGTCTGCGGGAACCTCGAGCCGGCTTGTCGCGGGCCGACTGCATAGTAGTTACCAGGACTGAGCAAGTGGGAGATACAGTTCCGCTCATTGAGAACATTCGACGATTGGCCGGCGCGACTACTGTGTTCTCCTCGCGAATGATGACTTCAGCAATTTGCACGCTGAACGGAGAACGCGTGACTCACGATAGTTTGCCGGCGCAGCCAATTGCGGCATTTTGCGGCGTGGGAAATCCGGAGTCGTTTTTCAAACAAGTGCGCCAGCAGGGTTATACGCCCGTCTTTACACGCGCCTTTGCCGATCATCATAACTACGACCAGGCCGACCTCAACCGGCTCATCAAAGAAGCAAAGGATCAGGGCGCTCGCGGGCTGATTACCACCGCCAAAGACGCACTTAAACTCGCGTCGCTTCAATTAGAGCTGCCCTGCTACGTTCTCGAGATTGAGATTTCCGTTGACGACGAGGCTCGGCTAATGAAGATGATCCAAGCCGTCTGTAAGAATAGCGAGGGGCTAACGCCGGGTTTCGATAGCAAATGATCTGAATCCGTCCCCGAGTCTTATAACAACATCCTTAGCTCATCAAAGTGGCTGCTCCAATTGAATCAGATGCTCGGCGAATCAGCGGAATCAAGACTTGACTGAGCAATTGGGGGTTTGCGGAAGTTCACATAAGGCGCGTTCTCGGTTCCTGGTCAGCCCCTTCCCCCTTCGATAGTCGCTCGCGGGCTCACTCAGCTCGCGACGGGTTTTTAGTCCTCGTTCTCGAGGTTGTTTAGGTCGTAGCTTTCCTGGACCGAGATGCCGCCATAATTGCCGTCGTTGTCCTTATCGTCGGGACCGAGGGGCCTCTCGGGAAGCACCGTCATCATGTTGCTCGTTCACCCAGTTGGCGACTGCGATACCGAGCGTGTTGCTACGCACCAGTGTCGACCGATAGTGGAATCCGGCGTAGATGCGTGCGACGTTCACGTCCTCGATGATCTGGTTCAAGCTCGTGTAGTGCCGCGTGACGCCGGGAAGGCTGATGCTCGTGGTCGTCACGTCGATGGTATCGCTGCCGAGGTAGTTCTGGATCGCGGTGATGCCGGCCGGGGTCAGCGTGCCATGCGCGGCGTAGAACTCGGGATGGCACGGCGTCTGGCGGAGCGGCGTCCAGTTCGTCCCCGGGTAGAGGAAGTTGATCGCGGTGTATGGACGCCAGAAGTGCTCGCGATACTTGACCCGCCATGTCCGGATATAGGTGTCTGCCTGCGCGATGTTGAGCGCGGCGAACAGACGAGCGTGGGCCAGTAGCTGCTTCGAGGCGGCCGCGCGGTTGGTCTCCACCGGCTCCTGCGCGACCAGCTGGCGCGCCAGGCGATTCACGAGCGTCATTGACCCCTCGATGTAGAACAGGCCGATCTGCGTCTGCTCGGCGGTGCGCACCGTCGAGTTCGAAGCACCGTAGGCCCGGACCTCGTCGAGCGAGGCTAGCCACTCGGAGTCGTGACCGCGGGCCGGGTCGCCGTCGGAAAGTAGTCGGGATCCGACACCGTAAACGGCGTGACGTTACCCCAGCCCGGCGCCGAGATATTGGTCGAGCTGCAGCCTGGGGTGAACTGGTACTCGCCGGGCCCTGAGAGCGGTGTGAACGAGACGCTATCGAACGCGTGGTCATTCTGGCGAGCGTTGAGCACCGCTGCTGCTGCCCCCTGCCCCGTCACGATGCCCTCGTACTTCGGCCGGTGGCCGTGCTCGTCATCCGTGGGGATCTGCGCCAGCGACGCGGCAAGCTTCGTGTCGAGGTCCGCTTGCTTGGCCGGGAACAGCGCGAGGAGCACGTCGTGAGCCGCCTGGGCGGCGGCCGCCTCGCGCGACGCGTAGCCCTTTGCCGTGATCAACACCATGGCCGGCGTGTAGTACGGCCGGATCGCGTTCATGGCATCGAACATCGCCGCGTGCACCATGGCCATGTCACGGCTCTGGCGGTTAGGAAGTGTGTCGGCAGACA
>CAWEIN010000020.1:0-298641 GCA_963809065.1 Blastocatellia bacterium | reverse complement strand
CTGCTCGTTTGCGACGAAGTGCTTCACCGAAGCGCCGACGCCTTCGCTCTGCAAGCCGCGCACGAACGAGGTGCCGACGAGGCCGCTCAACAGCGGATCTTCCGAGTAGGTCTCGAAGTTGCGGCCGGCGAGCGGATTGCGCTGGATGTTGATGTTCGGACCGAGCACGACGTGCACGCCGAGCGCGCGCGCCTCGCGGCCGATCGCCGCGGCCGCGCGTGCAACGAGTTCCGGATTCCACGTTGCCGCCATCGCGACGCCGGTGGGAAACGCAGTCGCAGCGTCGCCGCGCGTCGAGCGCACGCCGTTCGGTCCGTCCGCGAAGCGCATCGGCGGAATGCCGAGACGCGGCAGCGCAATCGTCGAGAAATTGTCGGCGCCCGCCACCAGCGCCGCTTTCTCTTTCGTCGTCAGGCGCACCAGCAGATCGGCGACGCGATGCTCGAGCGCCGCAGCGGAATCCTTGTACAGCGGCAGCGTGCGCGGCGGTGCAGGGTGCTGCGACGAGCTCGTCCGGGCGATGCGCGTTGACATGAGGTGTGCGCGCCTTGTTGCGCAAGCAATAGTGAGACCGGTGCGCGATCATGTTCGAAGTCGTGCGCGATTGGAACTACGCAGACCGCTGCAATTTGCGGTGAAAGCGCTTTCATTTTCGTGCGACGCGGCGCGCCGTAGTGCCGACGCTGAAAGCGCTTTCATCTCGCGCGCGAAAAAATATTTTCGTGAAAGCGCTTTCTTCGCTGCCGTTTCGTTGACACGTCACCAGCCACGGTGCGCAGACTCGAATCACCACGAGTGAGTTGCGCGACGAGCAGCGCGCAGAACACACCAGCAGAAGGACGCAATTGGGGGACCGAATGTCAGCCAACGAACTGTGTCATCGAGTTCGCCGCTCGGCGATTTTGAGCGCGGCGATTTCCTCATGTCTGACGCTGGGTGCCCACGCGGCGCAACCTGCATCCCCGGCGGCGAGTACGCACCAGTGAGCCGCTCGAGGAAGTGGTGGTCACCGGCTTCCGGGCCTCGCTGGCCGACGCGCTGCAGAACAAGCGCGACTCCAACCAGATCATCGAATCGGTGTCCGCCGAGGACATCGGCAAGTTCCCGGACCAGAACGTGGCCGAGTCGCTGCAGCGCCTGCCCGGCATCTCGATCGATCGCTCCAACGGCCAGGGCACCAAGGCCCGCATCCGCGGCCTGGATCAGAACGTCACGCTGCTCAACGACGACATTTTCCTGAGCGGCCTGGAGCTCTACACGCAGGGCGAAGGCAACGTCCGCGAAGCCGATTCGCTCGAAGGCATACCGTCCGAGCTGCTCGGCGGCATCGATGTCTACAAGTCGCCGAACGCCTCGCAGAGCGAGAGCGGTCTCGGCGGCATCATCAACCTGAAAACGCGCAGCCCGTTCAACCTGAGCGGTATGACGCTGGCCGGCAACCTGCGCTATGCCGATAGCGGCGAGGGCTGGGAGCCGCTCGGCGCGCTGGTGTTCAGTCACCAGTTCAACGACCGCCTGGCCATCATCGCATCGGTGTCCTACGACAAGCAGCAGTTCCAGACGGACGTGCTCGGCGGTCAGAACCGCGGCGGCTGGCGGTTCTCGAATCGCAACGACCGCGCGACGGTGGCGCAGGACTACTTCGCGCCGGAATATCGCTACGCGACTGATCGTGACGAGGAGCGCGAGCGCCTGGGCGCGTCGCTCGCCGTGGCATTTCGTCCGACCGAAGCGACCGAGCTCGAAGCGCAGTGGTTCCACTCCGACCTGTACATCCTGACGCAGGAAGGTTCGATGAAGTTTGCCGTTCACAGGGAAGGTGCAGCGCTGGTCACCGGCGATCCCTTCTGCCCATCGAGATCGACCCCAATGGCGTGCTCGTTCGCGGGACGATTGCCGCGAATTCGGCGGAAGCCATCTCGTTCGTCAAGAACACCGATATCACTTCCGACAATTTCCAGCTCAAGTTCAAATTCGACAATGGCGGTGCAGTGGCGCGCGAGCGCGGCGGCGGCGTACTCGAAAGCGGACCAGGACAGCGCCAGCGCCAACAACGATGTGCGCTATACCGCATACACGGTGCGCGGCCAAAATGGTGTCGGCTTCGCGCCGAATGCCAGCGCGCCGGCGAACTACCGCTACACCTATTTGAACAACGGCGGCACGCTGCCGAGTTTCCAGCTCGTGGGCAACGAAGATCTCTAGACGAATCCGGCCAATGGATTCTTCAAGTCGCACTGGGCCTTCGGCGACAATACGGAGGCGGAGAACTGGGCGGTGCGCGGCGACCTGCAGTTCGATCCTCCGTTCATCGAGTCCGGCGGCGTGACGTTCAGCGGCGGACTGCGCCTGGCGAATCGCGAAGTCGACTACGAGTTCGGCCGGTATCCTCGCCGATTATTCCGGGCAAAGGCGAGCTGGACTGGGTCGGCCTTCGGTCGCCAACTGGACGCCGTTCGGCTATTTCCAGGACGGGGCCATCGGTTACAAGTCATGCGAGCTCCCGGCGTCGGCGGGTTTCCAGTTCGCGCCCTGCGATCGGTTCGGCAACTCGCCGGCGCTGATCACGCCCTACCAGACGTTCACCGGAAGTCCGGGTCGGGTCGAGACCATCAACGGTTTCTGGGCCCCCGGCCACATCACCGGCAATGCCATCATGGTGAACAACCGTTCGCAGATGGATGACGCGCAGGCGTGGATCCAGGGGCTGTATCCGGATACGCCGTTCTCGTTCTTCCCCTCGCCACTTGGAAACGTTCAAGGTCCAGGAGAAGACGACGTCAGCCTACTTGATGGCTGATGTCGGCAAGCCTGGCGACCGCTATCACATCAACGTCGGCGCGCGCGTGATTCATACCGAGCTCACCGTCGACCAGAACGCAGCCTCGACTCCGAACCCGACCTTCTGGGGCACGGACAGCTGGAACGGCGTGCTGAAGGACTTTTCCACCGTGCAAGCACGATCGCAGCTACACCGACATCCTGCCGAGCGCGAACCTCGTCCTGGATGTTACGGAAGAGAGCAAGGTGCGGTTTTCGGCGGCGCGGGTCATGGCTCGCCAGGACCTGTTCCAGCTCGGCCGCGGTTTCGAGCAGAACTTCACCCGCGACTCCGATCCGGACAGTCCGATTCTGTCAACAAGTTCCGGTTCACCAACGGCAGCACCGGCAATCCCGAACCTCGATCCGTATCGGGCATCGCAGTTCGACCTGAGCTACGAGTGGTACTTCGGCGCGTCAGGGATTGGTCGCAGTGACGCCCTTCTGGAAGGAGGTCGACTCGTTCGTCGCGGTCGAGACGCAGTCGATCTTCGTCATGGACGAGGCCGGCGGCCGCGAGGGACCCGTGTCGGTTCCGGTCAACGGCCAAGGCGGCAACATCAAGGGTATCGAGCTGTCAGGGCAGTACGCCTTCGACTGGGGCCTCGGCTTTACCGCCAACTACACGTACTCGGACTCCGAATCGGGATTCCACAACGATGTCGACTCCACGCTGCCGATCCCGGGTGTGCCGGAGAACGCCTTCAACGCCACGCTCTACTATCAGAACTACGGGTTCGAAGCGCGCGTGTCTTACGGCTGGCGCGACAAGTCGTTCGACAGCAATTTCGGTTTCGCGGATCAGGCTTTCCCCGCCGGAGTCCACCGGAGGACATCACCCGAACGTACGGCATCTGGAATCGCGACTACTACCAGATCGACGCGCAGATCGCCTACCAGTTCAACGACAAGCTCGGTGTGACGCTGGAAGCGATCAACCTGACCGAACAGGATCAGAGTCAGTACCTGCAGTACGAGAACCTGCCGTTCACCTTCGAGTCGGGGTCGAGGCGCATACTGTTCGGCATCCGCGGCAACTTCTGAGAAGTCGTCCATGCAAACCGACGGTCGCATCAAGCGGATCGCCATCGTCGGCGGCGGCACGGCAGGCTGGATTGCGGCGAGCGCGTTGGCCAGGAAGGTTGGCCCAACGTGCTCGATCCAGCTCATCGAGTCGCCCGATATCCCGACGGTCGGCGTGGGCGAAGCGACGATCCCGGGGATCATCGACTTTCTCAGGTTCCTCGGGATCGACCTGCAGGATTTCATGCGCCATACGCAGGCGACCATCAAGCTGGCGATCCGCTTCGTCGACTGGCATCACCTCGGCCATCGCTACTGGCACCCCTTCGGCGCCTTCGGGGTGTTCGTCGATCGGCTGCCGTTCTATCACTTCTGGCACAAGGCGCGCGCCGAGTCAGCTCGAACGTCGAGCTCAGTCATTTCAATCTCGAGATTGCGATGGCCGAGCAGAACAAGTTCATCTTCCCCGGCAACTCGCTCGGCATCGCTCCGACGCTCAAATATGCATTGCATTTCGACGCCGGTCTGGTGGCGAAATACCTGCGCGCCTATGCCGAGCAAGCTCGGCGTCGTGCGCCTGGAACGCTCGGTGACGCGGCGTCACGCAGCGCGCCGACGGCTTCATCGATGAGATCGTCTTCAAAGAGGGAGACCGCTTGCAGGCCGATCTCTACATCGACTGCACCGGTTTCCGCGGCCTGCTCATCGAAGGCGCGCTGCAGACCGGCTACGTGGACTGGACCAAGTACCTGGCGAACAATCGCGCGGTGGCGGTGCAGGTACCGAAGCGTGATTCCGCGCACGCCGTACACGACTGCAATCGCGCGCGGCGCAGGATGGCACTGGCGCATTCCGCTGCAACATCGTATCGGCACCGGGTACGTCTACTCGAGCGAGCACATCAGCGACGAGGAAGCGGCTGCGGGACCTGCTCAGCATGCCCGAGAACGCCCAGCCGTTGACCGAGCCGCGCTTCATCCGCTTCATGGCCGGCCGTCGCCGCAAGTTCTGGAACGCAAACTGCGTCGCGCTCGGCCTGGGCTCGGGATTCATCGAGCCGCTCGAGTCCACCAGCATTCATCTGATCTGCAGCGGCGTGTACGCGCTGCTGGACCACTTCCCCGACACCACGTTCGATCCGGTCAACATCGCGCACTACAACGAGCAGGTGATCGAGGAGTTCGAGCGCGTGCGCGACTTCATCATCCTGCACTACTGCACGAGCGAGCGGACGGACACGCCGTACTGGCAAGAACGAAACAGAGATCGAGCTGCCGGACACCCTGGCCGAGCGGATGGAGATGTATCGAGCGCACCGGCCGCATCTTCCACAAGCGTCACGAGATGTTCGTCGAGCTGAGCTGGTTCTTCGTCATGCACGGCATGGGGCTGAGGCCGCAGTCCTACGATCCGCTCGTGGACGCCTCCGATTGGCAGGAAGTGATCAGGGTCATGCAGGGAATGCGGCAGAAAGTCGCCGCCGATGCCGCCGCCGCGCCGACGCATGACAGCTTCTTCCCGGAGAAACCCGAAGCGACCGCACCGGCTCGTGGCTGGGTGCAGCGCCGGCGAGTGATCTGATCGGCCTTCCGCGAGATCACCTCTGCGAAAGGAAGCGGCGCTTTCGCACGCTTAGAGCCCCCTTCGTGCCGGCGCCTTCTTGGCTTCTTCTCTTCCGAAGCCCGGCGCGCTGCGCAACCTCCACCGAGCAGCCGCGCCCAGCGCGTCAGCTCCTCGGCTTCCTCGATCACCTCTGCGCGGCACCTGGAAGTAGCCGAGCTCGGCTGTCCCGGAAAGGGCATGAACGCTTTCATGCCACGCGACACGTAGTCCTCGCGGTTCGCGTCGTCGACCTTGAAGTACAGCACGTCGTCGTCGATCAGCGCGAAGAACCATTCGCCGCTGTACAGGCCGATGCCGCCGAACATGCGGCGCGTGCTCAGAGCCGGCACGGCGACGAGCTGGTCGACGATGTATGTGCGGTAGCCGTTGGAGACTGACATACTGCCGCGCAATTCTAACGAATTCTGGAGGAGAGCGGCATGACCGACCGTACGATCCGTTGCTCCATCGCCGGCGCACTCGTTTGCGCTGCCGCGTTGCCGGTTTTCGCGCAGGCGCCGGCCGAGGTGTCGCTGACGCGCTTCGATTGCTCCAGCAGCGCGGGCCGGCCGACATCGGGCGCTTCTCGGACACGATGGCGTACGAGGGCAAGAAGCTGCAGCTGACCGCGAGCTGCTATCTCATCCGCCATGCAGATCACTACATGATCTGGGATACCGGCTATCCGGCCGCGGCGCCGGGCGCGACGCCTGCGGGCCCGACGGTCAAGGTCACGCTGGTCGAGCAGCTCGCGCAGCTGAAGATCAAGCCCGAGCAGATCGAGTATGTCGGCATCAGCCACTATCACGGCGATCACACCGGCCAGGCCGCTTCGTTCCCGCAAGCGACGCTGCTGATCGGGCAGGGCGACTGGGACGTGCTCGAGGGCCCGACGCCGTCGGGCACGACCAATGCGGCGCCGCTCAAGCACTGGCTCGACGGCGCAGGCAAATCCGAGCAAGTCGCGAAGGACAAAGACGTGTTCGGCGACGGCACCGTCGTGATGCTCGACATGCCGGGCCACACGCCGGGCCATCACAGCCTGCTGGTGAAGCTGAAAGAAAGGGCAACGTGCTGCTGACCGGCGATCTGGCCCACTTCCGCGAGAACTACGAGTCGAACGGCGTGCCGACCTTCAACTTCAACCGCGCCGACACGCTCGCCTCGTTCGACCGCTTCAAGCAGATCGCGAAGAACCTGAACGCAACCGTCGTCATCCAGCACGATCCGCGCGACATCGACAAGCTTCCGGCTTTCCCCGCCGCGGCGAAGTAATGCTCGAGATCCAGACAGCGCAGCCCTCCGACGTCGCATTCGATCTTCCAGCTGCTGCACACGCAGCTGGAGGAGCACGACATCGTGCTCACCGATCAGGCGCTGCAGCGCGCGACGCAAGGATTGATCGAAGATCACACGCTCGGCCGCATTCTCACTGCGCGGCTCGACGGCGAGCTCGTCGGCGTCGCAGTCATCTCATTCCTGTGGACGCTGGAGCACGGCGGTCCGGCAGCGTGGCTCGACGAGGTGTACGTCGAGCCGGGCCGCCGCGGCGACGGCATTGGTCGCAAGCTCGTGGAGGCGGCAATGCAGGTCGCGCGCGACAGCGGCTGCATCGCGCTCGACCTCGAAGTCGACGCCGGCCACGAAGCCGCGGAGCGGCTGTATCGAGCGCATGGAATTCCGGCGTCACCGGCGGGTGCGCTGGGTGCGGATGCTGTAATGAATCCCGGGCCGCCCCGGTCTGCTCGCCGGGACGCCTGTGCCGTGCGTCCGCACCGAGCGTTTCCACGGCACTCAAGTCAGGAGCCAGTCGTTATGAAGAATCCCACCAGAGCCGCAATGATCGCCACGGCCGCTGCACTGCTGTTCGGCAGCATCGCGGCAGCGCCGGTCAGCGCTGCGGACGAAGCCAAGGTCAAGTGTGAAGGCGCGAACGCCTGCAAGGGCAAGTCTGCGTGCGCGACGGCGAAGAACGCCTGCGCCGGCCAGAACTCCTGCAAGGGCCAGGGCTACGTTCAGCTCAGCAAGGCGGAGTGCGATGCGGCCAAGGCCGACATGAAGAAGAAGAGCTGATTCTCACCACGCTGGTGAGTAATCCAGCGCATTGAGCACAGTGGCGGCGACGGATCTGACGTCGCCGTCCTGTCCCAGGATCACGAGCGAGCCGCGCGGGGCCGGCACCACGACGCCTCGATATCCGTCCTCGTCGATACGCTTCGACTTCACCGTCTCTTGCGCGAGCACCATGACGGCGACGGGCCCTTCCTGGGTCTGCACCACCAGATGCGGCACGACATGGCCGCGGAATTTGCACGCTGCCGCATACGACACGAGCATCGCATCCGGCTTCAGACGAACGCCTGCGCGCGACAGGATGCCTGCAAGCTCCGCTGGATCCGCGGGCTGCGACGTGCGCACGAGCGCGAACGCTTCGCCTTCCACATGATCGACCGCCTGCGCCGCAAACGTGTCACGCGGATTCAGCAGCCACGCCAACGCACCGATCAAGATGACGGCCACGCTCGCGGCAACTGCCCACAGCGGACGCGGCGAAACACGTGCAGCCCGCGGCGCAGCGACGTCGAAATCCACGCGCAGCGCGGCGGAGATGACCTTGTCCATCTCCCGCAGCTCCTGCCGAAAACGCGCGCACTCCTCGCATTGCGCGATGTGCTCCGCGATGCGCGGATCGTCGGCGCCCGGATCGGCGCCGATCTGCAGCCTTGCTTCCTGGCAGTTCATGGACATGTCGGCTTGTCCGCTGGGTCGCGCACCAGCCGCTTGCGCAGGACTTCGCGCGCGCGAAAGAGGCGCGTCAGCACTGCGGGCACGCTCAGCTGCAGTTGCTGTGCAATCTCGTTGGTCGAATAGCCGAACAGAACCTGCAGCACCAGCGGCTCGCGATAGATCGGTTCGAGCTGCAGAATCGCGCGACGCATCTCGAGCACCTCGTGCGGGTCGTTCACGGCCACCGCCTCTGCGACGGGCTCGGCGAGCGCGTCGATGTCCACAGTTTCGAGCCGGCGCCGCTCGAACGTCCGCGCCAGCTCGCGTCGTGCAATCGTCAGCAGCCACGAGCGCGCCGCCTGCTCGTCGGACAGCGTATCGAACGAGCGCCAGGCCCGAAGCAACGCCTCCTGCACGACGTCCTCGGCGAGCGTCCGGTCGCGACACAGCCAATAGACGAACCGCAGCAGGTCGGTGCGAAACGGCAGGCAAAGCGCTTCGAAGCGCAGCCGCTCGCCGCCGCGTCCGATAGCGGCGGTCATCTCACCAGACCGGTCGAGCGAGCTGTTCATTGCGCATGCAAAAGCTTGACACGAATCCTCGCCGGCCGACCCTTACTTTCTCTTCGCGTAATAAGCACGCGGTCCGGCCGGTCTGATCGCGCTCGCGCCGGCGGCACGCGAGGACCCAGGGCAGCATGATCGGACAAACTGCCTGATCCGCCTCCGCGCGAGGGGCCGTTGCGCGTCGTATTCTCGCACCGCATTTCAACTTCGACGACGGGGTACGAGCTGTGAACAGTGGAGCAGGGGCCGTTGCGTCGGGCAATCAGGTGCAAAGCGGCGGACGTGCGCTGCGAACGATCGTGAGCGCCGGCCTCGTCGCGGGCGCGCTCGACATTACCTACGCCTTCATCATCTGGGGTCTGCAAGGCGTCACGCCGTTGCGGATCGGCCGGAGCATCGCTTCGGGATTGGTGGGCGTCGACGCCGCGCGCGCCGGCGGCGCCGGGCTGGGAATGTTCGGCCTGCTCCTGCACTTCATCATGGCGACGATCATCGCGGCGATCTTCTACGCCGCGGCGCGCAACATCCGCTTGCTCGTCGACAAAGCCGTGCCATGCGGCATCGTGTACGGTCTCGCGGTTTACGGCGTGATGAACTACGTCGTGATGCCGCTTTCGGCAATCCACAGCGTCGGCGACAGCGGACCGGCGTACATCCGGGTCACCGGCGTCCTCGTCCACATGTTCCTGATCGGCCTGCCCATCGCGCTGATCACGCGCCGCGGCCTGAAATAACACCTCCCCGTAAGTCGGGCTGCAGCCCGACTCCCTCGTGGGTCAGGCTCCGGCCTGACCCACCCTTCCCGCCGACTGAGCGCTCGATGGCACGCCCCGGGGGCAAAGTGTCATGCTGGCGACCCACGCAGGGCCCGGAGGCCGGTTACGATGGCGGGGCACACTTTGACGTATCGCGGCACGGTCTATCCGTGGCACTGCGACCAGATGGGTCACATGAACGTGATGTGGTACGTCGGCAAGTTCGACGAGGCGACGTGGCAGCTGTTCGCGGCGGCGGGCATCACGCCGTCGTACCTGCGGACGCAGCAGCGCGGCATGGTGGCTGTCGATCAGCGTCTGAGTTATCGCGGCGAGCTGTACGCGGGCGATGTGATCAGTGTTCGCTCGGCGATCATCGAGCTGGGCAAGAGCAGCGTGCGATTCGTGCATGAGATGCAGCGGGACGAGAGCGGCGAGCACGTCGCGACGAGCATGCTCAAGGGTGTGCACATCGATACCGTCGCGCGCCGTTCGTGCCCGCTGCCGGAAGAGCTGCGGACCACCGCGGCCCGGCTCGTCGTCGAGGATCCGTCGCCGTGGGAGACCTGGCCACCGTCGCGTGCATGTTCATGGGGTGACATCACATGCTGAAAGCAGGCAATAGCGGGCAGGCCGAGATGGTCGTGCAATCCAGCGACACGGCCAAGGTGCTGGCGCTGTCGACCGAAGACTCGTTTCCGGAAGTATTCGCGACCTCGCGCATGATCGCTCTGATGGAGCTGGCCGCCGCGCGCGCGATGCGCGCAGCGCTACAAGCCGGCCAGTTGTCGGTCGGTGTCTCGCTCAACGTGAAGCACACCGCTCCAACGCCGGTCGGCGGCCGCGTCCGCGCCGTCGCGACCTACCAGCGCCTCGACGGCAAGCTCTTTATCTTCAAAGTCGAGGCCTTCGACGACGCCGGCCCCGTCGGCGACGGCGAGCACTCGCGCGCGATCATCGAAACCGAGCGGCTGCTGCAAGGCGCAGCCAAGCGCGGTGCCGGGAGAAGAAATGCGGGATAAGTCAGCACCGCAGCAAAACGCGATGACGCAAATGCTGCAGCGCTCAGTTTCCCCTCTTTTCTTCTCCCGGCACCTCGAGAAGATTTCCGACTTCTTCCTACCCCGGCATCGACTCCCACAGCTGCTCCATTCTTCTTCCGCATACCCGCGTCGGGTAGCACTCCGCGGCCGGCCACCTGGTTGTCCTCAGCGTGCTTGAGTTTCGTGGTCCCTGGAATCGCACACGTTACGGCCGGATGGGAGACAACGTACTTCAGCAGCAGCTGGGCCCAAGATGTTGCGTCGATCTCGCTCGCCCACGGCGGCAGCGGTTTGTCGCCGATGTTGGAGATGAGCGAGCCGCGACGACCGCCGAGCGGCACGTTCGCGAGCACCGCGATGCCGCGCTCCTGCGCGAGTGGCAGGACCTTCTCCTCGGCGCTGCGATTGCCGAGCGAGTAGTCGACCTGGATGAAGTCGAGATCGTGGCCGCGCATCACGCGCAGCATCTCCTCGTAGTGCCCGTCCTGCGAAGTGGTGACGCCGAGATAGCGGATCTTGCGCGACTGCTTGTATTCACGGAACGCGGCAACTGCTGATCCGAGTTGTTCATGTTGTGGACCTGCAGCAGCTCGATGTGGTCGGTGCGCAGGCGGCGGAACGACTCGTCGATCGCGCCTCAGGTCGGCGATCGCGCCCATCGGCGTCTTGGTCGCGAGGAAATAGTCCTTGCGATTGCCGAGCGAGGCTAACAGCTCGCCGATCACTTCTTCCGAGCGGCCGTACGCGTGCGCGGTATCGATCACGCGGCCGCCCAGCCAGGACATGCGTTGTAGGACTTCCTTGCGCGAAGCGAGCTCGGCGGCATCCGTTACGCCGTAGGCATTCGTGCCGAGGCCGATCACGGGAATCTTTTCGCCCTCGAGGAATCGCCTTGAGGATCGGCGCGGCTTCCGCTGCACTGTGCAACGGTTGCGCCGAGTGCGATGACGGCGCCGCCGGCGATGCCGGCACGCAGAACATCACGGCGCGAAAAAGCGAAGAGTCGTGCGAGTTCATCGACGGCTCTCCGGGCTTGGCGAAGGGAGGCCGATACTAGCCGACGACTGATGGCGCGCCTAGCTTAGAGTCGCTCGGCCATTTCGCGCGATCGCGTCCTCGAAATTCCCTCATCGACGAAGATCGGCGCGCCGAATCGCACGTGTATCGTCGAGAACGGTTGCGGGAGCCGCTTGCGATCCCAGTCGCCAGCCCGAGCACGCGACAGCGTGAAACGCAGCGGCACGATCGGCACGCCCGTCTGGGCGGCGATGTGGAACACTCCGCGCTTGGCACGCGCGGCGGGCCGCCCGGACCGTCTGGCGCGATACCCGACGAGCGGCCGCACGCAGCTCTCGCACGAGTCGCTCGGCGGCCTCGCGGCCGCCATGACCGTCGAGCCGAGAATGATCCGATCGATGCCCAGCAGGCGCATGCAGACGTTGATCGGCTTCATGTACCAGCTGGGATGCATCATGGCGCATGGATGTCGGTTTTGATCTGCCTGCGCAACGCGGCTTTCGCTCTGAAGTCTGCGCCATCTCTGAGCGAACGCCAGGAAAAACCGCTGTTCCCCACTCAGTCCGCCTTTCACGACATCGGTCTTGCCTTTCAGCGACAAGATGTAAGCGTCATGCGCCACCTGCAATCCCGCCAAGTCAGCGATATTCTCACTCAAGACCTGCTTGCCATTGACGCAAAGATCGGAGAATGGGCAGTAGCCGTCAAATTGCGCCACCATCTTCGCAGCCGCCGCGTGATACCCGGCAAGGTCATCAGCAGTCCACCAATTACCGAGTCGTCCCTGATCGTCGTAAATATTTCCCAGTTCGTCAAAGCTGTGAGCTGATTTCATGCGCGATGCCCGCGCCCGCGGATCCATAATTCGAGGCGGCGTCACCCTCACTGTCGAAATACGGCGGCTGCAGAATGCCGGCTGCGAAAAATTCGGAATTGGGCGTGAACATAATCACCGCGCCGACGATTTGCGGATCGATTCTCCACTCGGCCGGATCGGCCGGCTGTTTCAGCTGGGCCAGGTTGCGCAAACGATTGAAGGCTTCCGCTCGGCGCATATTGCCGAACGCGTCGCCGCGCGCAACATCGAGCGTCGAGTAGTCGATCCATTTGTCGGGATAGCCGACGCCGATCGTCAACGCGGCCAGCTTGGTTAACGCCTTTTCCTTTGTCTGCAGGCGACATCCAGGTGATATTTGAAATGCGAGCGCGATAGGCGGTGATCAGATCGCTTGACCATAGCCTGCACCTTCGCCTTGGCCTCGGGTGGAAAATATCGCCTGCGTGTAGAGTTGCCCGACCGCCTGGCCCAGCGGCCGCCGTTTGTCGCGGCGATGGCCGCCTTGTCACGCTCCGGCGCTGTTGCGCACCTGACAGGATCGTTGCCGTAGAAAGCGAAATCTTCGGCAGCCACCGCCTTCGGCAAAACGCTGGAATAGTGTTCGATCAGGTGAAACCTGAGATAGTCCTTCCATCGCATCAATGCTCTCACTATCCACCAGGGCGGAGGTGCCGGTTACCGCAGTCGGCTGCCAAACGATGAAGTCCGACTGCCCGGCAAGTCCGGCTGCTCGAAAATAGGCGTCCCAATCCATGCCCGGCGCCTTGACGACAAAGTCGGCGCGTTTCCACGGGTTGTCCTGCTTGAAGACGTCAGCGGCATCGGCTGTCCGGAGCGTGGGAGCGCGCTATCCGGGTTTCAAGCGCCAAGATCACGCGCCGCCCTGGTCTCGGATTCCGGCAACGCCTGCCAGTTTCAAGATCGCTGCAATGTGTGCCTGGTACTGCGCGCGCAACTCAGCCGTTTTGGGCGACGGGTCAATGTAGCTGTCGCGATCAGGCATTCCCAGACCGCCCTGCCACAGGTGCGGAAAATTGTGTTTCGAGTCGTGAAAACCCTGGTAGACCCACAACCCGAAAATATGGTCGGAGTTAGCGGTGAGCGCGTCAACCTCAGTATTCAAAGTGCTGCCGAGATAGGCTGACAGCGACTGCCTTGTTTGTGATCGTTGAGATCATGGCCATTTCGTCGGCCAGGGGTGTCAGCCCCTTGGCCTCGATGCCGTCTTGATCCATGAAGCTGGCATAGTAGTCGCCCACTTTCTGTGCAACGCTGCCCCTGGCGGGATGAGACGCGGCCGCGTCTTGAATCAGATCGCGTACCCGCTGGCTCGTTTTCTCCGTTAACATTGCGCGGTTATCGTAGCTCGACTGGCCGGCGGGAATCGCTGCCGTTTTGAGCCAGCCTCCATTGGCGTACCGGTAGAAGTCCTCACCTGGCTTGATGGAAGTGTCCATCTCATCCGCGTTCGGATTTTGAGCAACCGATGGGACCATCGTGGTTAACGAAACCCCACAAGCAAAGATAGCGACTAGTACTGCAGTGCGAAGAAGAGGGATGGAAGCCCTTGAAAGCGAATTGTTCATAATCGTGACCATAACGAATACGATGCAAGCGCATTGGACGTTTGCGGACCTCATTCGGCGACCTAGGCGGGCCCAAACATCGCGGTCCGAAAACGTCCAGCCTGGCCGACAACGTCGCATATAATGCGCCCACGACGATTCTGATTAGTCGGCGGGATTCCAAAATTCATGCTGCTGGACTGGCAAGTATGTTCGCGAGCGAGGCTGTCACGCGATTCCCGCTTTGACGGTAAATTTTTCATTGGTGTGCTCAGCACCAGAATCTATTGCCGCCCAATTTGTCCTGTACCTACCGTGAAAGAAAAGAACGTCCGTTACTTTCCAACGGCCGCCGCGGCGGCGGAAACCGGGTTTCGGCCTTGCTTGCGTTGTCGGCCGGAATGTTCGCCTGGCACGCCGGCCTGGTTCGGAACTTCGACTACGGTTTCGCGAGCTTTGCGGCTGATCGGGGAGAGTGGCTTAGAAGATTACGGAATGGAAGGCATTGCGGAGCGTCTGGGAGTAAGTTCGCGACATCTTCGGCGGCTGTTTATCCAGCACCTCGGTGCGTCGCCGAGCGCGGTAGCGAAAACTAGCCGTCTGCACTTCGCCAAAAAACTGCTCGATGAAACCAGGCTGTCCATGACTGACGTTGCATTCGCATCGGGTTTTGGTTGCGTGCGCAGATTCAACGCTGTCATACGCAAGACCTACAACAGAACGCCCACCCAAATCAGGCGCCTGCAGAAGAAAACGATTCAGCAGGAGGGTCACTATCTTTTTCAATTGCGTTTCCGTCCGCCGTATCACTGGAAGGGCATGTTGGGGTTTCTGGCGGCGCACGCCACACCAGGTGTCGAAGCGGTGGACCTGAGATGCTATCGCCGCTCCATTTCCGTGAACGGCTGCCACGGTTATTTTGAGGTGTCTCTCGATGAGGAGCGCGAAGCCCTTGCGGCGCGTGTGCAGATTCCCGACTCGAGCACGCTTTACCTAATCGTTGAACGAATTCGCGGTATGTTCGATCTAAATGCGGATTGGGCGGCCATAGCACAGAGCCTGGGAACGGACCCCGAGTTGACTTCACGGATTGCCGCAGAGCCGGGACTCCGCGTACCCGGTTGCTGGAGCGGCTTTGAACTGACAACGCGAGCAATTCTCGGCCAGGAGATCAGTGTGAAGGGCGCAAACGTGCTTGCGGGGAAAATCGTAAGATTTTTCGGCCAACCTATCTCCGGTGCAGACAACCTCACACATCTATTTCCCACGCCGGAGATCCTTGCTGGTGCCAAGCTGGCAGGTCTTGGACTCACCAAAAAGCAGGAGGAGACAATTCGTGCTCTGGCTTGTGCGGTTTGCAATGGACAGATCAGCTTTGAACGGATCGTTGACTCCGATGTCTTCTTAGCGCAGCTTGGTGAAATTCTCGGCCTTGATCGGTGGAGCGCGCAATATTTGGCAATGCGGGCCCTTGGAGAACCGGACGCGGTTCCGACCGGCGACTTGGATCTGCTTCGCGCACTGGGTCTGAAAACTTCAGGCGAACTAGAGAAACGTGCCGAAGCTTGGCGGCCATGGCGGTCTTACGCGAGCATGTATCTCTGGAGCACGGCTACGGAGTGAAGCCCGCGCAAAACTGCAAAGCGATTAACGGAGTTGGTTTCAAGGTACGAGGTAAGCGTTCAGGCGCTGACTTTTCGTATCGCTAATCCAGGACTCATCAGGCTCCAGGGATCAACATTTTCTTAGCGATGAGCCTTCCCCAGGATGGCGCGATTATGGCGCGATGGCGTGCTGAGACGAAGCAAGATGTAACGAACTTTGACGGCTGCGGATTCGGTAAATACTAGCTTATCTCGTTTCGTCTCGCCTTGTTGATGCCCCTCAAACCGTCTCATAATCTGTTGGTTCGGGGTTCGAATCCCTGCGGGGGCACCAAGTCATTACTGATTTTTGATTGCCGACTTTTGATTGTTGATTGTTGATTTCCGATTTGCGCTTCGTGAGGTTCTTCCAACACACACCTCCCGCCACGATGGCGGAAAGATGGCGCGATTTTTGGCATGCGGCGGCTTGACGCCGCTTTGTTCTGCCTGACCTCCTCCCTCCTACATCTAAATCGCACAAACTTGCCTTGCTCCATCTGAGTCAACGTATTAACTGCAGGTTTAACCTTGACTTTTTAAGTGCGTGGCATACAGTCAACAACGTCAAATCTCCCTGAGTTTCCAATAACCGCGCTGCCAATGCGGCGCCGGGAGAACTGTCGTGAGCGACGAAACATTTCAAGAGCAGTATCGTCTTCTCTTTGAGTCGAACCCACACCCAATGTGGGTTTTCGATCTTGAGACGATAAAGTTCCTTGCGGTCAACGATGCCGCGGTCGAACAGTACGGCTATTCAAAAGAAGAGTTTCTGTCGATGACGCTCGCGCAGATCCGTTCCCCAGAGGATGCACACAGTCGTCTAGCGCGTGACTCTCGGGGGCTGGCCCGAGTGGAGGAATGGAGACATCGAAAGAAGAACGGCGCGCTCATTACTGTGGAAATCACCGCTCATCAACTGAATTTTTCTGGAAGACGCGCCGAACTCGTGATGGCTATTGATGTTACTGAGCGCAAACTCGCCGAGCAGGCATTACGGGAGAGCGAGGATCGGTACCGCGATCTGGTGGACAACAGTCATGAGCTTATGTGCACTCACGATCTGGAAGGCCGGATTCTCTCAGTAAACCCCTGGGCCGCTCGTGTTCTCGGGTACAAGCAGGAGGCTCTGATTGGGTTGCATGTTCGGGACGGGTTGGTTCCTGAATACCGCGACCAGTTCGACGACTATATCAAAGAGACCAGGAAAAACGGATTTGCTCGCGGAATAATGAGAGTAAAGACCGCTAGCGGGGAAACGAGATTTTGGGAATACTATAACACGCTCCGTACTCAGGGAGTTCAGACCCCGATTGTGCGCGGCATGGCCCACGATGTGACGGAACGTCGTCAGGCGCTAGCTCGGGAGAAAGAAGCCCGGCTGGAAGCCGAAACAGCCAATCGGCTTAAGGATGAGTTTCTTTCAACGCTTTCACACGAGTTGCGGACGCCATTGACTGCAATCATCGGCTGGGCCGATCTCCTGATCAACGGCGCTCTGGATAACAATCAGCGGCCCAAAGCGCTGGAAATCATTGCCCGCAACGCCAGATTCCAAGCACAGCTGATTGAGGATCTGCTCGAGGTGTCGCGCATCATTACGGGCAAGCTGCGCGTGAACTTCAGTCCCTGCGAGCTTCGACCAGTGATTGAAGCAGCGGTCGAGAGCATTAAACCGACGGCTGCAGCAAAGGCAGTCCGACTTGAGTTGTTGTTAGAGCCTGACAGCGCTCTCATCTACGGCGACGTCGATCGTTTGCGGCAGGTGATCTGGAACCTCTTGTCGAATGCCGTGAAATTCACGCCTCGAAATGGGTCGGTCCAGGTCAAGTTGCTGTGCACCAGCTCTCATGCACTGATCGCGGTGAGTGATTCTGGCGAAGGCATTAAGCCTGATTTTTTGCCACGTGTATTTGAACGTTTCACTCAGGCCGATGGATCAAGCACCAGACCGCATGGAGGACTTGGCCTGGGACTGGCAATCGTTCGTCACTTGGTTGAAATACATGGCGGAACAGTCCGCGCTGACAGCCCGGGTGAGGGACTGGGCGCCACTTTCATTGTGATTCTGCCGCTGATGGAAGCCTCTAAAGGTCAGCTCCAAACACCTAGGTTTGAGCCCAATGATCTGCCGGCCTTCCATACTGTATCGATCCCTCATTTGCCATCACTCGATGGTCTGCGATTACTCGTTGTCGATGATGAAGTCGATTTCCGAGAGCTCGTTATCACGATGTTGGGGCACTACGGAGCTAACGTGAAGGCGGCCGCCTCAGCCAGTGAAGCCCTGGTGGATCTCGAAAGTTGGAAGCCGGATGTGCTCGTCGCCGACATTGGGATGCGTGACGAGGATGGCTACGGACTAATCCGCAAGGTGCGGATGCTCACCGCAGAGAGAGGCGGCAGCATACCAGCGATAGCACTGACAGCCTATACGAGAGACGAGGATCGTCTACGCGCACTCTCAGCCGGTTACCACATACATCTGGCAAAGCCCATAACCGGACCACAGTTGGCAGCAGCTGTGGCGAACGCCGCTGGTCGGACCGACCCAATACGAGAAAAGACCTCATCAATAAGTACCGAGGCGGACCCGAAGACCGAGAATTCACATCCACGCAACCCATAGTTACTCTACCGAAGGCGTGACAATGGCGCGATTATGGCGTGATGGCGTGTTCAGACATAGCGAGATGTAACTAACTTTGACGGCTGCGGATTCGGGAAATACTGCTTCATCTCGTTTCGTCTCGCCTGGTTTATGCCCCTCAAACCGTCTCATAATCTGTTGGTTCGGGGTTCGAATCCCTGCGGGGGCACCAAGTCATTACTGATTTTCGATTGCCGATTTGTTTAGTGACTTTGTCGGGATCGTGGCAAATCCACCACGCGCGATCTTGCCGTTTGGTTCGCCTGCTGCGAGCCCTTACTCTAAAATTCCAAACGCCCAACGTTACTGAAGCGCTTCCTTGAGAGCTTCGAACTCGGGATCGATCTCCTCGAAACGCGAAGGCTCTTCGAAGAGCTGCGCGAGAGAAGGCGGCATAATCAATGATTTTCCAATCAGTGGCTCAACGACCGATTCAAACTTTGCCGGATGCGCTGTCGCAACAATGATCCAGTGTGGAGATGACAGCCGCCGGCGCACATGGACCGCCGTAGCTGTGTGCGGACACCATGTTTGCCGGGCAAAACGGTAATCGTGGGCGATCGTGTTTGCGATTTCTTCGTCGCTGACTGGAAACGACCTGCGCGCCCTGGCGGAGTTCTGTTATTTCCGGATGCAGATCGAGGAGTCTCTCCATGTTGCTCGGATTCCCGACGTCCATCGCGTTGGCAAGGGTGGCAATGGTCGGGTGTGGTTTCCACAAGCCGGATGCGAAGTACTCGGTTATGGCTGCATTCGCGTTCGTGGCGAGAATTATCTCTCGCAGCGGTAGTCCCATTTGCCTGGCCCAGAAGGCCGCGAGCGCGTTTCCCAGATTTCCAGTCGGGACTATGAAACCTGGCGGCGCGCCTCTTTCCCGCAAATACCAGAGGCTCGCAGCTGCATAGTAGACCGTTTGCGGAAGTAGCCGCCCCAGGTTGATGCTGTTGGCTGAGAGTAATCCTTTCGCTTCAGCCCACTCTCGGTTTGCGAATGCGGTCTTAACGATGCGCTGGCAATCGTCAAAGTCTCCGCGCACCGCGAAAGCCCGAACACTGTCTCCCCAGCAGGTAAGTTGCTGTTGTTGTAGTGCAGACACCTTGTTCGTGGGGAAGAGAACTACTACGTCGATCTCAGAATGTTCATGAAAAGCCGCTGCGACCGCGCCGCCTGTGTCGCCCGAGGTGGCCACGATTACCGTCCGGCGGCCCGCAAGTCGCGAGACGCAGGCGGCAAGGAAGCGTGCCCCTACATCCTTGAAGGCTGCCGTTGGCCCGTGGAACAACTCCAGCACCGCAGTGTCGCTGACATAATTCAAAAAGATTGGAAAGTTGAAGGCTTCGCCGCAGATGTCTGCGATTTGAGGAGCGAGCACGTCACCCTCAAAGAAGGGCAATAACATTCTTGTCCCGATCTCTGGCCAGGATGACAATCCATCAAAGTCACTAACCTTGAAAGCCGGAAAACTGACAGGTACATATAGCCCGCCATCCGGCGCAATGCTCGTCTGGATCGCCTCAGAGAGGGTCAGTAGTGGCGACGTCGAGCGAGTGCTACGAAATTTCATCAATGATTCTTGCTCCCTGGCGGTTTACCGGAGAGATCCAGGAGTCCACTTCAGCCAGGCCATTTGCTCTGAAGGCGTGCTCCATCGCGTCTCGCACTCGCGTTGCTTCCGGCTCCGAGGTCACCAGCGCGAACAACGTAGGGCCTGAGCCTGAGAAAGACGCGCCGAGCGCACCTTGTTCCAGGGCCGCTGCTTTCACATCGGCGAAACCGGGAACCAGCGACGCCCGCTGCGGCTCGATCAGAAAGTCATCGAGAGATTGTCTGATCAAATCGATGTCGCGCAGAAAGCAGCCGGAAATGAAACCGCCCAGGGCGGCGGATTGTCTGACATGATTGGTAAGCGAAACGTTCGCTTTCAGAATGCTTCTCGCGTTGCGCGTGTCCACGCGGAGTCGTGGGTGAATGATGACTGCCAGAATTTCTTCCGGCACCGGTAACGAAACATAGCGAAACGGATCTGCGGAAATCACCAGGGTCATGCCGCCCAGCAGGCACGGCGCGATATTGTCCGGATGACTGGCGCCACTCGCTGCCCGCTCGCCGAGCAAGGCATACTTCAGCAGAGCCTCTCTGGGAAGTGGAGATTCAAGCAGCGAATTCGCGGCCACCAATCCGCCTACAGCCGAAGCCGCTGAGCCACCCATTCCCGATCCAAGCGCGATGCCTTTGCGCAGCACCACTTCGAAACCGAAATCCAGGCGCAGGTCTTCGCAAAGTTTGATCAATCCGACCGTGGCGGAGTTCCGGTCCGCATCGAGCGGGCAGATCGAGCGGATCTGAGAGACCCGTCGCGTTCAGAATCTGCCTGACGCGAACCGAAGTGTCGTCAGCGATCGAAACAGTAACTATGTCGCCAACGGATTCGATCGCAAATCCAAGTATGTCGAAGCCGACTGCGACGTTGGCCACTGTGGCGGGCGCGAAAGCCGTAGCGGATCTCACAGCGGTGCTCCGAGGAAAGAGGCCAGCCGCAGCAGATCGGCGAAGACACCCGCGGCCGTCACCTCGGGCCCGGCACCCGGCCCGCGGACAATCAGCGGCTCTGCGTTGTAGCGCCTGGTCTGAAAGCTCACTATGTTGTCGCCACCTTTCAGATTTGCGAAAGGATGATCGCTAGGGTACTCGCGCAGCCCTGCGGACAACCGGCCGTCTGCCTCGACCACGCCAACATAACGCAGCACCCGTTCGCGTGCTCGAGCGGCGCGCTGCATTTCACTCATGCGTTGATCATGTCGATCGAGTTGGTTCAGGAACTCTTCCGCGCACGCAGAGCGCAACTCATGAGGAACAAGGCTTTCGATCTCAACCTGATTCAGCTCAACCGCGAGTCCCATCTCGCGTGCGAGGATGATCAACTTGCGGGCCACATCAATGCCCGTCAGATCTTCGCGCGGGTCGGGTTCAGTGAAGCCCTGCCGGTGTGCCTCTCGCACAATCTCGGAGAAAGTTCTCGTCCCGTCAAACGAGTTAAAAATATAAGAGAGAGTGCCGGAAAGAACACCTTCGACACGGACAATCTCGTCGCCGGTTTCGAGTAGATCGCGGAGCGTGTGAATTACGGGCAGGCCGGCGCCGACGTTGGTTTCATAGAGGAAGTATCGCTGATGCTTGCGCGCTGTCTCTCGCAAACTGCGATAGGAAGCCAGCGATCCTGCGTTCCCCTTTTTGTTCGGCGTGATGATGTTGATTCCTCTCGCGAGCCAGCCCTCATAGTGCTGAGGTAATGCGTCGCTGGCAGTCGCGTCGATAATCACTGAGTGCGGCAAATGGCCCGCGTGGACGTGCTCCACGAAGCGTTCGAGGTCCGCTTCCAGGGTGCTCTGATCCAAGTCGGCTTTCCAATTCTGGAGGTCAAGCCGCCGGTCATCCAGTAGCATCTTGCGGCGGTTCACGATGCCGCGCACGCGCACGTCGATATCTCGCTGCGCTCGCAGCGCGTCCAGACGCCGTTTAAGTTGGTTAAGAAACGTCCCACCAATTAGCCCGGTCCCGATCAGTCCGACCGAGATTGTCTGGCTCGACAGATAAAACGCGGAGTGCACAGCCCGCAGCGCCTTCGTCGCTTCACGCTGTTCGATCACTACTGAGATGTTGCGCTCTGAGGACCCTTGGGCGATGGCCCGAATGTTCACCTCTGCTTTGCCCAGCGCGGTGAAAAACTTTCCGGCAATGCCTATCCTTTCGATCATTCCGTCGCCCACCATGGCAAGAATGCAGCAGTCCCTCGTGAGGTCCACAGTCTGGATCTGGCCACGTTGCATCTCAGCGAAGAAAGCCTCTTCGACTGTTTTCTTAGCCAACTCCGCCTGGTCGAGCGGAACCGCGAAACAGATCGAGTGCTCGGAACTCGCTTGCGAAATCATGACGACCGAAACATCCACGGCGCGCAGTGCCCCGAAGAGTTTATCGGCCACGCCAGGAATACCGATCATCCCGGTGCCTTCGACGTTGAGCAGGGCCATGTCGTCGATCGTGGCGAAGCCTTTGACGGGCACGCCGGACGGTGAAGTTGCCGAGATTTTCGTTCCGGCCGCTTCCGGCTTGAAAGTGTTCTTGATCCAGACCGGAATACCTCTCGCTATAGCCGGGAACATTGTGTTTGGGTGAACGACTTTGGCGCCGAAGTAGGCAAGCTCGGCAGCTTCCTGGTAAGAGAGCTCGGGAATGATCAGCGCGTCGGGCACGCGCCGCGGATCAGCGCTCAACACGCCGTCGACGTCGGTCCAGATCGTCACGGAGTCGGCTTCGAGCAGGGCGGCGAAAATCGAAGCGGAAAAGTCGCTGCCATTTCGCTTCAGCGTCGTGGCGACGTCGTCATGCGTCGAGGCGATGTAGCCCGTGATGACCACAAAGTCGGTCGGCCTCTCAGTGGACATCGAACTTCGTAGCCAGTCCCGCGAAAGCTGCCAGTCCACATTGACGGTGCGGCTGTCCGGCTCGACGATCAGAATCTTGCGCGCGTCGAGCCAGCACGACGACTCGTCACAGTCTGCAAGATGCGCATGCAACAGTTGAGCGGACCACAACTCTCCGTGGCCGGAGACAAATTCGCTGATTGGCTCCGAGGGAAGCCCGGTGATCCAAACTCCTCGCAGGACTTCTTCGATGTTCTTGAAATCGGAGGCCAGGCTTTCCGCCAGCGACTGCTGTTGCTCTTCGGACAGGTTGAGTTGGGCCATCGTTCCGAGATGTTTTTCCTTCAGGCCCTGGAGCTTTGCGAGATAGGAATCGTTCTGGCTCGCAGCGAGGGCCACCAACTCAATCAGGCTATCGGTCACGCCGCTCATCGCCGAGACGACTACCGCCACGCATTCTCCATCGCCTCGGAGAGAACGCAAAATGCGGCCTGCCATTTGATAGCCACGCGCGTTGGCCAGGCTCGTGCCGCCGAATTTGTGAACGACCCACTTGGAAATCATTATGTTTGACTAGTCGAACTCAATGACCAGAGTCGACAGACTACGAGAGTTTGGATCGAGATTCAAAGCGGAAGGAAGGACTCACTGCCAAACGAGGGCTAGGCTATCGGCTGTTGCCACGCTGGTTTCCTTACACCGCTAAGTCGTTCTCGGATTTTATGTCCACGGCATTCTGCAAAATCCGTTCAAACATCGCCACCGCGGTAGCAATCACGATCGAAGGGAAGGCGATGAGGATCCTCATGAAAACCCCCGCCGGCCGGTCGTCTTTGTCGGCAAATATAATGAAGATCGCTGATACCGCCACAAAACCGATAATGGCTATTGCGCAGTATTTTATGGTCCGCAGGGCCTTCACGGTCGCCTGCGAGAATGTCTTATTTTGTCTTACGAACTCCAACACCTTGAATGCCTGATAGAGCGCTATGAAAAATGGAATGGACGCGATATACGCATACGCCAGAAAGGGATCTTTGAAATAGATCTCAAAGAGCGTGGCGTGGGCATTTCTGCCCTCGATGTGAGGTTCCCAAAGCATGAGAGCAAGAGCACCAATACCGATAAGCACAATTACTATCTGAAGAAATATTGTTGAGCTTCGCTTCATAATTGACACCTCAATCCGCTCTCAAAATGCTGGAACGTTTCTCATTCCTCGCGCACGCGCGTTTTTGTGTCACATTGTCGCATGGTCGCCATCCGGTATCAGTAGGATTTTTTGCAACGCAAAGTCGTGGGTTCTCCGAAATACGCCTTTTTGTTTTTTGAGTCCCTTGACCTTTGCTTTTCTGTTGGATACTTTTACGTTCCGGCTCAAATCATCATCGGATCCCTGCGCAGAAGCGTAGAGCATACAGAGCAACGATCATGTTCTCTCATTGGCGGTTTACTCGCTTGTTTCCCCTGCTGGCCTTGATATATGCGTTGCAGCCGGCCGCCCAAACACGTGACCAACGCCCACTCAAAACCATCACCGTCCGAACGAGCGAAGGTACGGACCTCGGCTTTGACCTTTCTGCGGACGGGCGGTCCATCGTGTTCGACTTGCTCGGTCAGCTCTGGCTGGTCCCAGCGCAGGGTGGTAAAGCTCGCCCCATCACCGACGCGGTGCGCGACGTCGCTGAAGATCTGGACCCTTCTTTCGCGCCTGATGGCCGCGGCGTGGTGTTTCGTGGTGAGCGGAACGGGCGCACAGGCCTGTGGCTGCTCAGCCTCGACTCTGGCCGGCCGCGTCAACTAACGCAACTGTCCGATCCAGATGGATTCGACGGAAGGGCCGCGTGGTCCCCGGATGGTCGTCTCATCTCGTTCGTACGCGCCGTGCCCCCCGATGCGACCGGAAGCAGGTGGCGCACTGCCATCATGTTGCTCGATGTTGCCTCCGGCAGTCTGCATGAGCTTTCGGTGACGAATATCCCGAATCCAAATCTAAGCGACCCGGTTTGGGTGCGAGGTGGGCGACAGATCGCATTCATATCGCGTAAGGCGCCACCGCGGACAGGGCGGCAGGATCTGGATCGTCGATGCTGCTGGTGGCGCTGCGAAACCTGTCACTGCGGACTCGGTGCAGGCTCAAGCTCCCACTCTTACGAGCGACGGCCGCCGGATGGCCTACTTTGCTCCCGACTCAAAAGGCCGAACTCAGGTGTGGGTGCAGGAACTCGACGGCAATGACATCGCGCAAGGGTCTCCCAACATGGTGACGAACCATACCGACGTCACCGCGACCCGGATCCGCTGGGACCGAGATAGCAACGCGTTGCTGTATTCGGCTGACGGCCGCCTGTGGAAGGTCGCCGCTTCTGGAGCCCACCCTAGAGAAATACGGTTCAACGCTGAGCTTTCAATCGCAACTTCTCAACGCTCGCTGCTGCCCGCCCGCTTTCCCGAACCCGGCCGTCAGGCGCCGGCCAGAGGTTTTATGGGACTGGCTCTCTCTCCGGACGCAGGCCGAATTGCGGCGCTCATGCTCGGCAAGCTGTGGATCATAACTGTGGGCGGGAGTCCACGCGCGCTCGCGGATGTTCCGTTTGATGCGAATTCAATTGTGTGGTCGCCGGATGGGGTCGAGGTCGCATGGGTCGCGGGGGTGCCGGACCAGGCGGATCTGTTCGCGACTGATCTGACGACGGGCGCAACGCGGCGGGTAACCGCTCTGGCGGGTCGCGAAGCGAATCCCGCCTATTCTCCCGACGGCCGGCAGCTCGCGTTCATACACTTGCAACAGGACGAAGCCACTCTGCGGGTAGTTGAAGCCCGCGCAAGCAACGTGGCGGACGCAACACAGACCCGAAACCTTGGATCAGTCTCTTCGGAATCGACCAGTCCGCCGCAATGGAGCCCGGAGTCGGACGGGCTGTTGGTGACCAGTGCGGCCGGTCCTAACCAGCGCGCCACCTTTGTGCCGCTATCCGGCGCGCGGCAGACGCTCACGCGTTTCCCCGATGCACCGATCTTTCTGCAGTGGACTCAGCAGCACACGATTCTTTTCGTGCGCCACGACCGCCTGTGGCAAGCGCCCTTCGATCATACCGGCATGCTCGCGAACCCGCAGCCGATCGGAAATGACGCGGCGCTCTATGCCTCATCATCGCGCGACGGCACTCTGCTCTTCGTCTCCGATGGAGGATTGCGGTTGCGCTCGCCGAACGGTGAGGAGCGAAGGTTGGGCTGGCCAATCTCTTACACCCCGCCTATGGCTGAGCCGATGCTGATCCGGAACGTTCGGATCGTCGACGGCACCGGCGCACCGATAACTCCGCCTCGCGACATTCTGATCGAGCGAGGACGGATCGCCCGGATCGCTCCCGCGCACCGCATTTCTCCGGGGATTGCCCGTGTGATCGATGCCGAAGGCCGCATCGTCATGCCCGGCCTCATGGATCTCCATGCTCACACATATCGCCCCGACCTGCTTCCAGGTTTCGTTTATTTCGGCGTCACCACCGTGCGCGACCAGGGGTCTTCCATGGCTCCGCTGGTCGCGTATGCGGACGACATCGCAGCCGGGTTGCTACCCGGGCCGCGAGTCGGTTACGGCGGCTTTCAGTTCTACAGTGATTGGTCCTTCGATAGTGAGCAATGGCAAGGTGTCGAGCCCGAGTCGGATCCAGAGCACATCAAGCGAGCCGTGGACCTGGCCGAGGCTTTCGGTGCCCAGCACATCAAAACACGGACGTTCAGGCGCTGGGACATAAATGCCCGGATGATCGCTGAAGCCCACCGTCGTGGTATGCGTGCGACAGGGCACTGCTCGCACCTGTTGCCGCTGGTCGCCGCCGGCATGGACGCGAAGGAGCATATCGGTCTCTGCGAGCCGCGGGGCAACATGTATATGTATGACGACCTGATCCAGTTGTTTCGGGCAGCCGGTATCGGCGTGGTACCCACGATCGCCTATTTTGACTTCGCGGTCCGGCTCAATGAACGCCCGGCGCTCCTCGATCAGGATTCGGAACTCACTCCGTTCCTGCCGGCGCGTGACAACTTTGACTGGATGTTCAAGCTGAGTGCGGAGAGCCGGCAGGAGTGGGAGCAGGAGGGGGAGCGCGCGCGTGAAGTGACCGCAAAGCTGTGGCGAGCCGGGGTGACTATCGGCACAGGGACCGACATCTGGCAGATCCCAATCGGTGTACACATGGAACTGGAGCAGCTGGTCGCCGCGGGATTAACTCCCACGCAGGCGATACAAGCCGGCACCGGTGGCGCCGCGCGCATACTCGGCGCGGAGAAGGACCTGGGCACGATCGAGGTTGGGAAGTGGGCGGATCTGATCGTCCTTGATGCCGATCCGCTCGCGGATATTCGCAACACGCGGCGAATTTGGCAGGTCGTCCACAACGGTCGCCTGATTGATCGATCAGAGATAATCACGGCCGTCAAACCACGTTAGCCGAGACATCGGGCCGGTGATGTGTTGATCTCACGCAGGCACAAAGCGTGGCTATAGTTGTGTTCGCTGGTAGTTCCGTTGCTCACGATGTGCTCCAGTTTCTGCGGATTCGGTCACTCGATTCCACGCAGTGGGAATGTTGTGCAGAACGGTCAGTCTCAACAGCGCCCTCCCCAGAACTCGGCGGCCGTTAGTGCTCCGCTGCTACACGGCGTCCTCAGCTTGGCTGTTGCACACTCAATATTACTTTTTCCCCAGGCGAATCAGAATTTAACGGGAATTGAACGCGTCTATCACAACTTTAGGCAGGCACCCGGCGTAGTTTTGATTGTGAACGAAAGGAGATACTGATGAGCAAAACACGAGAGCATCTTAAACTGGCGCCATTGCTACTGGCGGGACTAACGCTTGCGGTTGCCTGTATGGCGGCCGTGAAGGCGACGGGTCAGGATACTGCAAACCCTGGCGACAAGGGCGCGAGCGAGCAGTGGGAGTATCTGGCGGTGGCAGGCCCTAGCACCACTAATCTTACGCCGACAGGCAATCCCCGCATGCGAAAGGAGCCAAACGTTCCATTTGGACGCGAAGCTTTTGTGCTGGAACAGCATCTTGACAAGCTCGGCGCAAACGGGTGGGAGTTGGTCGCCGTAGCAGGCCCGCCGACGGATCCGGCATATTATTTCAAGCGGAAGAAATAGGCAGCTGGCTCGATATAAGGCTCTTGGTGGTGACTGGTAAGCGCACCCGTTCACTTTTCAGTAACGGTCGTGTGGTATCACATTTTTTTGGGTTTTTTGCCCAGGGGATTGTCGATCTTTGCGTTTGCCGTTCGACTAACCATTGAGGCCAATAAAGGTTTCTTTGAAGTTCGAGTAGGTCGCGAGCCCAGTTTCAATTTTCGTCTAAATAACACGTTACAAACATAAGGAGAAAAGAAAGTCATGGAAACAAAACCGACGCACGAACAAGCACAACTACACCTGCAAGTCTATGATTTACGTCGGGACGCCCGCCTCCGCCAGGCACGCGATTGGTTTCAACAGAACTACCGCGCGGAAACTTTCGACGATGCAATGCGTATTGCTCAACCAGGAACGGAAAACGGAGCTTTCGTGGGAATGGTGATCGGCTATTGGGAACAAGCCTGCACACTGCTCAACTACGGCCTGCTCCACGAGGATCTTTTCTTTGAGACCAGCGGCGAGTTTTTCGGCGTCTGGGAGCTTCTCAAACCTGTAGTACCAGAATTTCGAGAACGTTTTGCTGATAAGAACCTACTCGCCAACCTTGAAAAGGCTGCCAAACGCTTCGAAGCCTGGTCCGAGGAACGATCGCCCGGGCATATTGCGGCCATGAGGCAATTCATGCAACAGCAACAAGCTCAAACTGCGGCAGCAAAGAGCGCCTGACGGAAAACCGAGAGCCGGATAGAGCCTGCGACCCCCGTCTCCGCTGGAAACGGAGGTCGTGGGTTCCCCGGAATGAAGTCGCGAAATTCTAAAACGTTCGGCAAGAGGAGGTGGCTATGCTTAAAGTACACGCTAAAAAGTTAGGAACGGTCGCCATCCTGTGCCTGCAAGGTCGAATCGTGCGCGGTGAAACGGCGGCTCTGCGCAATGCCGTGCAGGCACAGTTAAGTGTCGGCGCAGTCATACTCGATTTCACACGCGTAACCACTATCGATGCGGGCGGTTTGGGTGTGATGCTGCAGCTGCGCGAACAGGCTCAAGCAAAAGGAATCGACCTCAAACTCATGAACGTTACGAAACTTGTAAACCGCGTGCTGGAAATCACACGTCTAAATTCGGTTTTTCAGGTCACATCCGGAGCAGAGGTTTTGTCGACAGTCTCGCGTGGCCGGCCGGCGTCCTTGGTGCAACTTCCGGCTTGCGCCTAGGCCCTTAAACTGTTGAGCAGGAAGAACTGGGGGTTAACCTGGGGATCCTTCGACAGCGGGGCCATTGACATGGTGATGAGAGGCGGGAGCAAACCCATAGCGATTAGCGCCACGGATTTACGTCCCGCCTCGCAGCGGAGACATTTTTAGTTGAACTCGTCGGCGACCCCGGACGTGGCTGCTTTCAGCTAATCGTTCCGCCGCCACCCTGGGTTACCGCGAAAAGGGAATCGAGCCACTACGGACACGATCCTCCCGTGTCACCATGTGCAACGTGTGCTGCCAGCGAACTGTGGTTCACCTCAACCGTTGTTCCTTTGTGACAGAGGGTGACCTTATCATCGCATGCGTCACCTGCACCGTCGCCATCAAAGTCTTCCTGACCCGGGTTGAAAACGTCAGGACAATTGTCCTCAGAGTTGCCGACGCCGTCGTTATCAGAATCTGCTTCCAGAACGACAAGCTCAGACATCATCCCCAGTCCGGCGTGGTGAAAGATGTGACAATGGAATAGCCATCGCCCGATCGCTCCACCGCTAGTTGAGGGTGTACAGGGCGCAAGAACCGGACCAGCGTCCGGTGGTGAGCCGGAAGAATCACACGTCTTGCCGCGATCATCGAGACGAACGCGGAAAACGAGAGTCTGCCCGGCATAAACATCAATGCTGTCGATGAACTCGTCGTAATCAAACGCGTACAGAGTGGTTGCTGTCGCATTGTCGACGACGCGCACGGGTTGCATCGAGAATCCATGCATGTGAAAGGGATGAACGGCGCCAGTTTCGTTCCTGACCGAGAGTTCGAGCGTGTCCCCTACTCTCGCATAACGAGCTGTCGCCGGGTGTGGCATTAACTGAAAGGTTCCATTACCAGCGTTTGTGTCGAGCATCGAGGAGATACCATCAATGGACGGCAACATAACTGGCGTGGGATCCCCGATCCTCACGTTAGTCAGACGGATTGTTTCATTACTGCTGCCGCCGAACGGTGCTGGATCTACAAGAGGTTTGATAATCAGATCATCCTTGAGATTCTCAACGTCTTCGGCGGTGCCGGCGAGTATCGGATCGCCTGCCATCGGCGCGGTGTCGCTGGAAGTACCACTGATTTCAAAGAACGCCAGAGGCTCGTTGATTCCGCCGCCATCCAGCATGAATGGTCCGGGCAGAGAGTTCCGAACCAATTGGACGATATCCCCCTCGTCGCCGGAGGGAACTACTATCACATCCGCTCGTTCGCCGGAGCCAAGAGTTATTTCTCCGGAATCGTAAAGCGTATCCCAAGTTCCTTTAAGGCCTCCGTCCAGCTGAATGTTATCCAACAACCCCCCTTCGCCACCGATGCGGTAAAGTTTGCTGTCGGTATTGTTGAACATCTTCAGTCGAAACTGCCGGGCGATGGCAGCATTAAAGAGTCGTAACCTTACTCGCTGTCCGGAGGCGACAGTGAACCTGGGTGTCGCTGCAATCGGATCTGGCTTTTGGCCGTTTACCAGAACCGTATCACCGAGGTTAGGCACCCCGCACGCCGACCGACTACCACCCATACCCTCAGCATCGAGACGGCAGAGCTCCACTAACTCATTGATGGTTTTAGTCATCCCATCAAATTGTTTTCCAACTTTTCCGGTGCCATCAAACTCAATATCACTCAAGACGATGGTGTGGGTGTTGGCGTCAGTAGGCAATACCGTACCTTTGAGACTTGCCTCGATGTTGTTTTCAATGATGATGGGTCCATACATCCCTGCGAACGTTGAGCTACCAGGTAGCATGTGAGAGTGGTACCAGAAGAGGCCGGGCCGGAACGTCTTGAAATAATAAACATAGCTCTGACCGGGCAAGAGGGCGTCTTGCGTAACAGCAGTACCGTCACTGTCATTATCTAATTCAATCCCGTGCCAATGGATACTTGTGGTGTCTGACGCCAGATTGTTCTTGAGGTGGATAATAATGAGATCACCCACTTTAACTTTGAGCTGCGGCGAAGGGATTCCTGGGTCCGCAGCAACGAATGGTACAGGTGGGTCGTCCCGATAAACCATCGCGTGCACGGTTGCGCCGGCAATGATCACATCTTGCTCATCTGCAGTCAGATAAGCTTCAAAAATGTTTGGATCGCCATTCACATCAGTTGCTGAAACCACCTGAGCATTCACCTTCGAGCAGATGACTGAACTGATTGTGATTACGAGTATGGCAAGTATTGTCTGTTTCATCACGATATCTCCTGGGACAATCCTCCGTCCGGTAAGCACAATGGCCTTTTACAAGAAGGGAAGGATCGTCAATAGAACGTGGATTAATTCCGAAACCTCGGATCAATGCCTTATGGGATCCGGGTTGCAACGAAGCTAAACCCGCATTTCTGAGTCAAGCCTGGCCCACTCGTAGAATGTAACTACGCGTGACTGGAGGAGAATTTTCGGGCGGACGAACCGTTCCGCCGAAGGTGTTTGCTTGAGAGGTTACTTCGAGATCCGTTATTCGCCTGGTTTTATCGCGCTCATGAGGTCGGGGATCAATGAGTGAGAATTTGCTCGGAGTTACGCTCGTCTTAGTGGGGTTTCAGAATTCCTAAACCACCACAGAGTGTCACGATCATTTCTGACCATAACAACCTAAACTCCTCTTTCGCCTGCTTGGCTAGTTCTGCTACAGCAGCAGCAACATATATGCCGCGCTTTAAACAGCGTTTTGCCGACGACTTTGTGTAAGCCCTTTTAAGTTCGTGGGAAAATTCGCGCAGGAGTGCGCAAAGCTTCCCTCGAGGTGTTTCCTTATCGCTAGCGATTCGATAATGAGATTTACGCACCGACCGAAAGGGGTTTTAGGAACACCAAGCTATCAGTTCGAATTTCGAGAAACACGTTGTGGTGAAGATATGAGGGTCGTCGATGACGACGCCAGCTCTGGGACCCAATACTTCACTTGGTTTGGTAAGCTTTAATTGAACAATGGCACCCCGCGCCCGGTTTGTTCATCGACCACTCGCACAACAAGATACTGGGACTCTGCCCGATCGCACTGGAACACAGCATTATGATCGCAAAACGATGTATCCCTCACTGCCGACCTACCAACCATATAAATAGATACCGCTACAGCCAAAGACTCATCGCTGTTCGGGTGCGCCTACCTCCCGTTCAGCCGGGTGGCCATAGCGGTTTCGCAAGTTTTTTGTTCCATTGTTGCCAGTCGGCCGCCAATTCCCTGACCTTCTCCGGATATGCCGCCGCAAGATTCTTTGTTTCTCCGATATCTTCTGCGAGATTGTAGAGTTCCGCATTCGATAGGTCGTAAAACGTGGAAGGAATGGCCGCTTTCAACGGACCCTCCCTGGTCTTCACCAGCTTCCAGTCGCCTTTGCGGATTGCCATGTGCTCGCCGAGACGCCAATAGAGAGTTTCATGCGGTCGGCCCGATTTCTTGCCGGTTAGAAATGGAAGCAGATTAACGCCATCGAATCGCCATTGCGATTGCAGACCAGCCGCTGCTAGCGCTGTGGGTAGAACATCGAGTTGAATGATTGGGCGCGCGTCAATTTTGCCTTCGGCGAGGTGCCCTTTCCAACGAATGATGAAGGCGACTCGGATACCGCCTTCCCAAGTTTGACGTTTCGAGCCTCGGAGCGGCGCATTGCTTGAACCATTGATCGTCGTCCCTGCCATGGTCGGCCCGCCGTTGTCATTGAAGAAGACAATCAGCGTATTCTCTTCGAGCCCTTCCGCCCGCAGCGCCGCAAGCGTTTTCCCGATGCCATCGTCCATCGCCGATAGCATCGCGGCATAGGTGCGTCGCTGCCTGTCCTCAATGTGGGCGAATCGTGCCAGGTACTTGTCGGTCGCTTCCATCGGGGTGTGCACGGCGTTGAACGCCAAGTAGAGAAAGAACGGCTGTGACTTCTGTCGCTTGATGAAGTCGACGGCACGGTCGGTCAACGCGTCCGTTAGATACGGCGTTTCCACGACGACCTTTCTGCCGTCAAGGACAGGATTGCGACTCGCACTCTCGGGGTCAAGGTATGAATGCGAATGGCCCAGGAACCCGAAGAACTCATCGAAGCCACGCGCCATCGGATGAAATTTGTCACCGAACCCAAGATGCCATTTGCCAACCAGCGCCGTCCGGTAACCAGCAGCCTTCAAACGATCTGCCATAGTGGTTTCACCGAGAGGCAGGCCGAAATCACTATAGTCTGGAGACATATCAAGGTTGAACTCATGGCCGAACCGCTGCGGATAACGACCGGTTAACAGCCCTGCCCTGGTGGGACTACAGTACGGGCCGCTGACATACGCGTCGGTAAAGCGGATTCCAACCTTGGCCAACGCATCGATGTTTGGCGTAGGGATGTCTTTGCTCCCTTGGATGCCAATGTCCCCGTATCCCATGTCGTCGGTGACGATGACAAGGATGTTCGGCGGCCTACGCTGTGCCTCGGCCACTGAGCAACTAAGGCACATAAGGCTGAATACGATGGTGGTAACTGCGAGCATTCGTGGAACTGGTTTCATTGCTGTCTTGCCCGCAAGATTATGCGCATTCATTGACAAAATCGAAAGCGGTTTCTGGCTGCCGGCGGCTCCAATGAGATTTATCGTGCTAAATGCACTGGATTAAGGCGTCTAATCTTGCCTTTTTTCGGATGGCGCGATTATGGCGTGATTGAGACCTAACGATGTAACTAACTTTGACGGCTGCGAATTCGGTAAATACTGCTACATCTTGCTTGGTCCAACTTATTATTGCCCTTCAATAGGTCTCATAATGTGTTGGTTCGGGGTTCGAATCCCTTCGGGGCACCAATCAACTGGCGAGGGTTCTTAAATGACAACTGTGAATGCCCTGCGCGTTTCGTGTCAGGCTGAGCGTCTCAATCACTTTCGCCCGCTCTAAGAGAATCAACTCAAATGACCTGCGACTGTTCAAGCGACTTGCTGGGACCGCGGGCGTCTCGCCTGCAACGCGCCTCAGGCGCGTAGTCTCTTCGCGGCAAACTTTTCGCGCTTTGCGCTCATTGCGGGCGGGAAGCCCGTGGTCCCAGCACATCACTTGACCGCACTTACGCCCTACTTTTCCGCCGGCGTCAACGGAACGCACAAGTCCTGACTCCAGACTCTGGATTCAAAACGCATGATCGTAATAGCGCCTTCTCGGTCCTCGATTTCCAGGATCTCATCCCGGCCGTCGCTTGTTTCCAACTCAACTCGCTTCACGCCAGCAACGGTATGTGTCATATGACTTTTGTTTGTGCCGACCGGGGCCTGCAACATGATCTCGATATTAGGACTGCGATCGCCATTCACGTCCAGAACAATTCCCGTCAGGAGCAAGCCATCTTCAATCCAATAGTCTGATGCCAATTCACGGTCTGGTCCAAGGATTTCAAGTCTCGTTGGGCGCATCTTGTTACGCTCGCCAAAGCGCGACAAATTCGTTTGCCAGGTAGAAGATTCGATTCTATTTCGCATAACGTTCCTCACTTCCACAAATGAAGCCTAATGGAGATGCCAGGGTTTCGCGTTACCGTTCCAGGCAGATTTCTTCACCGGCGAGAACTGCATGAAGCATGCCAAATCTGTTTCGGCGTTTTTGCTGGAAAGCCTATGAATCCTGATTGAAAGACTGCGAACTTTCGCGCACTCGTGCGAGTTTTTGAAGGCCGCAGACAACGGCCCTTGCGCGCCCAATACGTTTTCGCGGGGCTGATGATTTGAAGTTGTAGGCATACGTGTTGCTCGCTGGAATTAGCTAACTAAACAGCCTGAGGGCTATAAACCTTTATCGGGCGCCGGCGCCCGGGGCGTCGCAATGCTTCAACGCGTCTGCTGTTGGAGCTACGTCACTTATTCGAGGGGCGGCAGAATTGAAAGGAGCCGGAATGAAAAAGAACATACTCAACCTAAAGACTTTGATGGCGGTAATAGGCGGGGCAGGAGCGCTGGCTGCCTACGTGTTACTCATTCGTCCGTGGCACTTGAAGTGGGGGGCGACGGAAGAAGAACTGAAGATGCCGCTTCCGGGCGACGAATTAGTGAAACATCCGAAGCTAAACGCCACGCATGCCATCACGATTAACGCACCAGTTGCGGAGGTCTGGCCGTGGCTCGTTCAGGTGGGACAAAAGCGTGGCGGATTCTACAGTTATACCTGGCTGGAAAATCTTGTCGGGTGTGAGATGTCCAATGCCGACCAAATCGTGCCGGAGTGGCAGGACCTTAAAGTCGGAGACGAGGTTTGGCTGCATCCCAAGGCTCCTCCGTTAAAGGTGTTGGCGATAGAGCCGGGCCGCGCGATTCTCCTCGAGAATTCCTGGACTTTTGTTCTTCATCCCATCGATGACCATACGACTCGTTTGATCATACGTGGACGAGGAGATTTCAATCCTGATCTCAAAAATGCCTTGCTGAACTTCATTCTCTGGCGCGGCGTCTTCGAACCAGCACACTTCATCATGGAGAGGAAGATGATGCTGGGTATCAAGGAGAGAGCAGAAGCTGGAACATGAAATGGCGGACTAACACCAAACAACTACCGGTGATCCTGAAAGCAGCATTGGCATACTTTGCGCTGGTGTTCGGAGCTGGTTTTATATTGGGACCAATGAGGATCTTGTTCATCGTTCCGCGTTTCGGTGTGCCTGTTGCTGAGTTGATGGAATACCCGCTGATGCTCGTGGTTATCGTAGGTGCCGCAAGATGGTTGGTTCGCAAATTTCAAATCGCAGAGCAGACCTTGCTGGTGGGCCTTCTCGCTCTGGGTTTGATGATGGCGTTTGAGTTCCTGCTCGTTCTGTGGCTACGAGGGCTTACGCTAACTGAGTATTTGAGCAAGCGTGATCCGCTTTCGAGTTTTATCTATTACTTTGATGTTAGTGCTTTTTGCCTTAATGCCTCTCCTGGTCAACTCGGCGTCGAGTCTCAGGTTTGCGCAGCGAACTACTAAGGGGGTCTAACTGGCTCGGTTCGCAACCGGCTTAAGCTGGACCTATCACTGGACCATTATCGGCCCGCTCGACCCCGATTTTTAGCCTGCGCCAGCGCCCAGACTGCGATCTTTCTCCCGCTCGGTGGGAAACTTTTCGCATCCGCCACTGCCACCCCCCGATCCACCGCCCAAATATAGGAAGATCCATCAGGCACATGCGTTGCAACCTGTCAGTAAGTTACCTGGAGGGCATCGCCAAAGAGATCTACGCAAGTTGAAAAAGGAGATGATTATGAAGAGTTTTCTATTGTTAATTGCACTTCTTTTCGTCGTTACTCTGAGCAGCAGTTCGGCGCCGACTGTTACCAGTGCAGCCAGTGCTGGAAAGACAGAAAGGGCGATAATCACGTTTGACCGGCCAGTAACCCTTATGGATGTGACCCTGAAGGGTGAGTACCTATTCGTTCATGACGACGCGGCTATGGCACGCGGTGAAGCATGCACGTATGTCTACAAGGGCACGGCCGAAAATCCTGACCACCTGGTTGCTTCTTTTCACTGCATACCGTTGCAGCGGAACAGAGTTGATTACTTCACCGTGCGCACCGCTCCCGGTGCAACGGGAGACTTCGAGCTGAGAGAGTTTCAGTTTAAGGGCAGCACTGAATCGCATCTAGTCCCGATGGTTCAACACGAGGCTCATGTGACGATCGTGCCGGTGAACTAACAAGCGGTGCCGAACTAACGACAGTGCCTCCCCCGATGTTAACTGGCGCCTGAGCGTTAGCCAGCCGGCGTGAGCACTGTTAAGGCCATCTGTTTGAGTCTTTGACTTACGTAGCCAGAGACTCGAACAGATGTGCCGTCGACTTGATCGTAGGAGGCAGGAAGCCGGGAGTAGGCAGGAAAACCAAAACATTTTCCATTTGTCATTTGTCTTCTTTCATTCCGTGTTTACCGGCCTGACCACTTTCAATTTCTATTGCGAGGCACCAGTTACCTAATCAAATGACAAATGGAAAATGACAAATGGAAAATGTTTTTGATCCCTCCACTGCTGCTGCCTCCTGCTCCTTGGTTCCTGTTCCCGATTCTCCAGCGACTTACTGATGAAAGGATAGCAAGATGAATTCGACAATGACCGCTCTCACATCTCCTGAATCCGAATCCCAGGCAACATCGATTAGCGGCCAGCGCCTGCTTGACGACCCGCTACTGAATCGAAGCACCGCCTTCCCCGAAGACGAGCGACGCGAACTGGGGCTATTAGGTCTACTGCCGCTGCATACCTCGACTATGGAAGAACAGTTGGCCCGTGTTTACGAAAACTACCTTCGTAAAGATAGCGACATCGAACGTTACATTTTCCTAACAGCCCTGCAGGATCGCAACGAAATACTTTTTTACCGTCTGCTGCAGGAACATATCACTGAGATGATGCCGATCGTCTACACGCCGACGGTTGGTGACGGCTGCCGGCAATACAGTCACGTGTTTCGCCGTCCACGGGGTCTTTACATTTCCTATCCCTATCGTCACGAGATCTTTTCGCTGCTTAATAATGCACCGACGCAAAACCCGGAAGTAATAGTAGTTACTGATGGGGAACGAATCCTGGGTCTCGGTGATCTCGGTGTAGGAGGCATGGGAATCCCTGTCGGTAAACTCTCGCTCTATACGCTTTGCGCCGGAATCCATCCAGCCAGAGCGTTACCGATTTTGCTCGATGTCGGGACGGACAATCGCGAATTGCTTGAGGATCCGCTTTATCTCGGCTGGCGGCATGAGCGCGTCCGCGGCAAAGATTACGACGACTTCATTGAAGCCTTTGTTTCAGCTGTGAAGATGAAGTTTCCCAAGGTGCTGCTGCAGTGGGAAGACTTCTCAAAGTACAACGCCCCGAGAATACTCGAGCGCTATCGTGATCGCCTCTGTACTTTCAATGATGACATACAGGGAACCGGTGCAGTCACTGTTGCCGGATTGCTGGCCGCAACCAGGTTGGCCCATAAGAAACTCAGTGAGCAGCGAATAGTAGTTCTTGGTGCCGGTTCGGCGGCAATTGGTATCTGCGATCAGATCGTTGCCGCCATGATGCTTGAGGGTACGACCGAACTTGAAGCACGCAGCAGGCTGTGGCTGGTTGATAGCCAGGGCCTGGTACAAGTGGGAAGAACCAGAGTCGAGCCCTTCAAAGAAAAATACGCGCAACCAGTCGAAGTAACCCGAACCTGGAAGCTCGACGATCCTTCAAAACATAGCTTTAGCGACGTGGTCAGAAATGTTAAGCCCACTATTCTGATAGGCACCTCGGCACAGCCGGGAGCGTTTAACGAAGACATCGTTCGCGAGATGGCAAGGCATGTCGAGCGACCGATAATCTTTCCGCTTTCGAATCCAACTTCCAAGAGCGAAGCAACTCCGATTGACCTCTTCAGGTGGACCAACGGCCGAGCGGTAATAGCAACCGGCAGTCCGTTCCCGCCAATCATCACTGAACCTGGTCCGATACAAATCGGCCAATGCAACAACTCCTTTATTTTCCCCGGCGTTGGGTTGGGGGTGATCGCGTCTGGCGCGCGCCGCGTAACCGATTCCATGTTCGCCGCGGCTGCCCGCGTGCTAAGTGAGTTGGCCCCTGTGTTACACGATCCTCAAGCACCACTTTACCCGCCGCTGGAACAGGTACGCGACATTTCGTTTAAAGTCGCCCTGGAGGTTGCGCGCGAAGCGCAGCGCGCCGGCCTCGCTGAAGTGGATCTCGACACGCTGGAAGAAACCGTGCGCCTCAAGATGTGGAAACCGCATTACTTTCCGCTCCGGCGCGCGGTTCCGGATAGCTACCGGACTGACTTTGATCTCGTGTGTAGATGGTAGTTTTCCGCGAACGATTGTCTTAGAGCGCCAAAAGACGCGAAATGTAATACCCTGGGGGCAACGCCCCAGGAACTCGAAAGTACTGATACTCAAAGCGCTGAAGGCGCGTAATGAAATTGCGGTCTCAACTCCCGACCTGCTAGTTTCATTTCGCGCCTTCAGCGCTCTACGCTTTGCCAGGTACGCCTCCTGGGGCGCTGCCCCAGGTTATTACATTTCGCGCTTTGGCGCTCTCAAACTAATGGCGCCTGAAAATATATAATTAGTCCTCAGTGGCCAAGTTTCGCCGCGCTTTCGATCATGCCGCGCAAACTTATCTGTCCGGTGTAATTGCCGAAAAGTATGTGGCCTCGTGTTGCGCACCAGCTGCGCAGCGCGTAATCCCAAACAGCAGGTAGATCGACTGAATACTGAGGCAAGGCCGCCGGCCAGCGGTGAATTACCACATCATGCGGCTCGATAATTCCTAACAAAGTTTCCAGCTCCAACTTGATCGCCTGGCGAATTTCTTCGTCAGATGCCGCGAGCCACTGCGGCTGCGCCGTGCCACCCATCATCACCGTAAACGATGCGAAACGAGATCCGTCTGCGACCCGGTAATCGAAGGAACTGGAATTGAAAAGGATGCCGAGAGATTTTGTTTGCTCACGCGCCGGCATCAATACGCCAACGCCATGTAACGGTCGCGTAAATGCATGCCGATCGACAAAAACAGTGACCGACACCATTGGTGTATAACGCACTCCTGATAGTTTTTCAGCCAGCGCCGCCGAAGCAGGTCTGATTATCTTCGCCGCGGCGTGAGCGGGTGTGGCAATAATCACATTCGCAGCCTCCGGAAGCTGATCCACTGGCTCACCTTTGCGGAAGCGCGAGCCAAGCCGTTGCTCGAGACGCTGTTCCAACTTACCCACCAAATCTCCCATGCCAAACCGAGGCGCCGCGCGGTGTTTCTTATCCTTTTTTGACCCGCCGTTGCTATGTCTGCCCAGCATTGCCGCCAGCAGAGTTTTTCCCTCGGGCAGCTCAAGAAAAGGAAAAGCAGTCGACACGCCCAACTCTGCTGGTTGTACGCCGTAGATGCCGCGCACAAAAGGCGTCAGCAAATATTCCAGCGCCGCCTCGCCGAGATGTCGTCGGGCCCAGACGTCAAGCCTTTGCGGCTCCTGACTTGCTGAGCGGGCGAGAGCTGCGTGGCCAAGCGTATCGATCGCCTCACCAATGGTCAGCGGAAAGCGGCGGAGTTTGCCGTCGCGTACGATGTACTTTGCTTTACTTTCTTTGCGCGGCTCTACCAGCTCGACGCCCAGATCGCGACACAGGTCGCGTACTGGTCCAGTCGCAATCAACGAATGCGCCGCACTCTCGGCAATACCGTGTTTAGTCTTCAGCGTCTGAATTAATCCACCCGCGCGCTCTTTCTCTTCAAGCAGCGTCACCTCGTAGCCGTCGCGGTCCAGCGCGTAGGCGGCAAGCATTCCCGCGATACCGGCTCCAACAACAGTGGCTTCCTTGCGACTTGAGTTTAAGGTTCCGATCATGCCTGGGCCTCCGTGAGAATGGATTGCAGCACGCGCGGAAACTCCGGGTTGTCGTTAAAACAGCGTGCACGATAGTAGTGTTTGATGCCGTGCTTTCGCGCCACCTCGGCATAGAGCTGATCAAGCTCAAAAAGAGTTTCGATGTGATCACTGACAAAACTAATCGGTACCACCACTACGGTCTCGACACCCTCGCGGCCCAGCCTCTTTAGTTCGTCATCCAGATATGGTTTCAGCCATGGCAGTTTGCCATTGCGAGATTGAAAGGCGAGCGACCATGGCGCGGTTAAGCCCTGGGTAACTGCCTGCACGGTTCGCGCTACATCATCCGCGTATGGATCGCCGCGCTCGACGATCTTCATGGGCAATGAATGGGCTGAAAACACGATGTGGGCCGGGGCCGTGGAGCCGCTCGATTCTGAGTCCGCTTCGCAAAGGGCATCCTCGACACTGCTGCGCAAAAGAGAAATGTACTCGGGATGGTCCGGCCAGTGGGTCACAGTCGTTAGCGGTGGATGCCATCGAAGCTTGTTCAAGGCTTCTGCTACCACGTCGAAGCAGGTTCCGGTTGTCGTGGTTGAGAACTGCGGAAACAACGGCATTAGTACCAGCTGATCTGCGCCCCAAAACTTCATTTGCCGCAATGCCGTTTCGATGGAAGGTTCAGAACTGCGCATTCCAAACTCGACGTGAACACCGGTTTGCGGCAATAGCTGCCGCAGACCTTCAGCCTGAATCACCGTCCACTTGAGTTGCGGCGAGCCTCCGCCGATTGATCTGTAGCTCTTGATTGAAGAGGGACCCTTGATTTGAGCAATCATGAAGGCCAGCAGGTGACGCAGGGGCGCTGGAATCCCCACCAGCACTCTAGGGTTTGCAAACAAGCGGTAAAGGAAAGGCTTCACGTCAGCCAACGTCCATGGGCCGCCAAAGTTTAATAACAAAATTCCCTGCTTCATGATTTTTCCTAGATTGTCCGGCTGAATAATTGGGCAGTGGAATTGTCTCGCGCGAGACGAGCATCAAACGCCATGCAGATGTTGCGCAGGAAGGTACGGCCATCGTCAGTAACCTTACACGTTTTGCCGTGCAGTCTTACCAGGTCATCCCGCCTCAGTTCCTCGAGCTTCCCCCCGACTGAATCGAGATAGGGCACATAAGCTTCCGGCGTGTGCCAACTTGTTTCGAAGCGCGTCATCAAATTTAGAACGTGACGCCTGAGAATCAAGTCTTCGCGATCCAGTTTGTGGCCACGGAAGATTGGAATTTCACCCTTGCTGACTCGGTCTTGATAGCGTTCGAGAGTTTTTTCGTTTTGGGCAAACGCGTCCCACGCATCACTGATTGCCGAGACGCCAAGTCCCAGTAGAGGAGCAACGAGCCGGGGCGTATAACCCATAAAATTTCGGTGCAGCGTTTTCCTTATTGCAGCCTGCCACAATCCTTCGTTCTCCAGCGCGAAATGATCCATTCCAATTTCATGATAACCAGCCGACTCCAGCAGGCTGCGACCGAATTCGTAGAGCGCTCGCTTTTGATCACCGGAGGGCAAATCTTTTTCTGTGAAATGTCGCTGGCCCGGCTTTACCCAGGGCACGTGCGCATAGGCATAAAATGCAATCCGATCCGGTCTCAGGCGCATCACGGCTTCCATTGTGTCGCTAATGCTTTGCTCGGTCTGGAAGGGTAAACCGTAAATCAAATCGTAATTGATACTGTTGAATCCAAGTTCCCGTGCACTCTCCGTTACATCCTTCACTTGCCTTTCCGTTTGCACCCGGTTTACTGCTAATTGCACTAACGGATCGAAATCCTGAATACCCAGACTCAGCCGTCTGAAGCCCAGCTGGAAGAGAGTAGACAAATGTTCAGGCAGTGTGACCCGCGGATCAGATTCGACGGAGAACTCAGCATCGGAAGTCTGCTGCGCGTATTTCAGAATTCCACTAACCAGCTCTCCCAGTTCCGCCGGAGTCAGAAAGGTGGGTGTGCCGCCGCCAAGGTGTAGCTCAGCAAGCGGTATGGGTCCTGAACGACTTAGACGCTGGCGGTAGAGTTCCCATTCTTTCAAGACTGTCTTGACATAGGAACCGCCAACTGACGTGCTGCGCGTGATGCGCGAATTGCAACCGCAATAGGTGCAGAGCGATTGGCAAAACGGGACGTGCACATAGACAGCTGCGCCGTTGCCATGCCGTTCGGTCAGATCCAGGCTTTCTGAAACGCTTGAGATCCACTCCTCAAGCGTCGGCGTGTCAGCCCAATGAAGAATCGTCGGGTAGCTCGTATAGCGTGGCCCTGGCACGTCATACTTCTTCAGCAGTTCTGTGGCGGTAGCGATCATCTGGTTTATTGAAGCGCTTTCTAATTAATTGCGCCGGCCCGGCGCGGCCTTGCGTGCCGTCTTGATAATGACCAACGCGAACCCGGCGACAGCAATCACCTGCACCAGGCAGCCCAGCACTGAAATCATGAGAACCTGCGCAGGAGCGGGACTCAGGTGCGCGTACGCCAGCAGAATGACGCTGCCAATCATGAGAGACAGCACTGAATAGGCGAGCTCGGGCCGCCACAGCGAAGTCTGTTTGAGACGAGAAAGTGCCCCGTACGCAAAGGCGATAATAAATAAGCCGGCTAAGGCCATGGTCAACGCGTTGGCAGGAGCCGGCACCCAGTCGTCAACTACACTGCTGAAGTCTTGGTTCAACCCGACTGTCCAGAGATTGATGGCTGCGAGTGTAAGTACAATCGTAATTCCAGAGATAAAAACGGAGAGAAAAATGTTGTCGGCAAGGGAAGGATGGAGAACGGACGGCTCTGACAACGGATTGCCAGCTCGCGCAGAAAATCGTGATTCGTGAATACCCGTGACTGTGCTCATTCTGTTCCTCTGTGCTCAAGTGAATTTGAAGTGATAATAGGGAGACGCTGCATCGGCCTTGTTTGAGCAATGGTTATGCCTAACCTTTTCTTACTGATTTGAGCGAGGAATTGCTCGACACGGCTGAGTCGTTTGCGAAATATGGCCTAGCCCGAGCGCAGAATTCCGCAGAAGCAGAAGGCTCACTGCAAGCTAAACACCCACGAAAACGATCAAAAGCCGGAACTACTGCGTGTTTACCACGCGGCCCGCTACTTGCTGAATACCCAGCGGCGATATTGAAAGCCGTTTTCATTTGCAGGGAGGAATCTTTGTGACCCTCGATACAACCCCGATTGGCACCGCAGTCCGGATAGTCTCAATTGAGGGCTCGGATAGCTTGACGCTGAGGCTGATGGAGATGGGCATGGTTCCCGGCGCACCGGCGCGCGTCATCAAGTCCGCCCCACTCGGTGATCCGATTCAGATCTGCCTTGGGGACTATCATCTTGCACTGCGCCGTAATGAAGCACGAACAATAACTGTGGCTATTTCTGACTAGAGCTCGACAGACTAATCCGAAACTCTCCTGCTCTCCCTAACCCCAACCACATCCATGAGCGCCGCTACAGAAACACTATCCGGCAGCAAGTTTCCTCCACCGAGCTTACGAGATTTTCGCCAGCCGTTGACAGTGGCTGTCGCCGGCAACCCGAATACCGGTAAGACGAGCCTTTTCAATTCCCTGACCGGCTTGCGGCAGAAAGTGGCGAATTATCCGGGCGTGACTGTGGAGAGTAAGCTGGGCCAATGGTCACTCGCGCCAGACTGTCTGGTGCGCGTGATCGACCTGCCCGGGCTTTACAGTCTTGAGGCGACTTCCCTCGACGAACAGATTGCTCGTGATGTTTTGCTCGGTCGCAATTCGAACTTAGCCCAACCGGATGTTGTTATTGTCACTGTCGATGCTACCAATCTCATTCGGAATCTTTACCTGGCTACGCAACTCATCGAAACTGGATCGCCGATGGTCGTGGCGCTGACCATGTTTGATCTGGCAGAGCGCAGTAAGCTCCGAATCGACGTTCAGAAATTAAGCGGTGCCCTCGGCGTTCAGGTCGTACCTGTTGTCGCGAAACGTCGCGGGGGCATTGATGACCTGGGTCGTGCGGTGCTCAGTGCAGCCAAAGTCGGTTTAAGAAAAAAGCCGAATTGGTGTTTCTCGATTCCCGACCAGAACGGGTCGCGCATGGTTTCGGATCTTAGTCGGGAGTCGTGGCAGAAATTATTGACTGCGCGCTACCGGTGGATTGAAAAAGTTGTCGCGGAATCTACTGCGAGTGATGAGAAGCGGCAATCGAATACTAGCGAACGCATTGACGCATTTGTCACGCACAAATTTCTCGGTCCGTTAATCCTGATGCTGGTGATGCTCTTGATCTTCCAGACAATTTTCTCCTGGGCGAACTTGCCGATGAACTTGATTGACCACGTCTTCAGCGCGTTAGGCGCCGGGTTGCGGGCAAATTTTCCACCGGGAATACTGACTGATTTGTTGGTCGATGGCGTAATTGCAGGCGTTGGCGGCGTGCTCGTATTCCTACCGCAAATACTCCTGCTTTTTCTCTTCATCACCTTGCTCGAAGACAGCGGCTACATGGCCCGAGCGGCGTTCTTGATGGACCGGCTAATGCGCGCTTTCGGTTTGCATGGCAAAGCTTTTGTGCCGTTGTTGAGCAGTTTCGCCTGTGCCGTGCCGGGAATTATGGCGACGCGAACTATTGAAAATCCCAAAGACCGGCTGGCCACAATCATGATTGCTCCTTTCATGAGCTGTTCGGCACGTTTGCCCGTTTACACATTGATGATTGCTGCCTTCTTCTCCGGTCAAAAGGTTCTGGGCTTCATCTCGCTGGGCGCGTTGATGATTCTGGGGATGTATCTACTCGGCATTGGCGTTGCGATCATTGTCTCCTGGATCTTAAAACACACGCTCCTCAAAGCGCCCTCGCCACCATTCATGATGGAGCTTCCGCCATACCGGCTGCCAAATTTCAGCAACGTGGCCCACACTCTGCTGGCTCGAGTAGGTGTCTTTCTAAAGCAGGCGGGCACAGTCATCATGGCCATATCAATTCTTATGTGGGTCCTGGTTACTTTCCCCCGAGCGAGCGCAAATGAGGTGCCCAGCGATCATGCAACACAGGTAGAGAATAGTTACGCCGGACAGGCGGGACGTATCATCGAACCATTGATTGCTCCACTCGGTTTCGATTGGAAAATCGGGATCGCCTTGATTTCATCCTTTGCCGCTCGGGAGACAGTTATTTCGACTCTCAGCATCGTTTACAAAGTGGGAGATGACTCAGGAGCGGAATCGACCTCCCTGGTAGCCGCAATGCGCAATGCGAAGCGTGCAGACGGTTCGACCGTTTGGACTCCTCTCGTCGCACTCTCTCTGATGGTTTTCTTCGTGCTGGCTTGCCAGTGTATGTCAACGGTTGCCATCGTGCGTCGGGAAACAAACTCCTGGCGCTGGCCACTATTTATGATTAGCTACATGCTCGTGCTCGCATACGTGGCATCGTTCATCACTTATCAGGGCGGGCGCCTGCTCGGTCCGGGTTAATCAAGATGGCTTATTGGCAAACAATCATTTCAGCGTTAATTGTAGCCTGCGCGTGCGTTTACGCTGGGTTGGCGTGGGTGGATGAGGCTCCGTTCGTTGGTGAGTAAGACCGCAAAATCAAATCTTCATGTGCGAGTGGCTGTGGTGGCTGCGGTCATTCACGCGATGGCTGCGCATCGCCTTAAAAGGTCGCAATTCCCGCTGACGATAATAATAAGTCTTCGATGATGCCCCCAACGGGGCATTAAGCACGATGATTACGGAATGTAGTTGCGCTTCAGATCCGAGGAGCGACAAGCGTGAGCTTTTTAACGGCGCACACCAAGTAAGGGCCGCGGCTCAACCGCTGCGACACGGATACGGGCATCAAGGATCGTTGCTCCCTGCTGGTGCACCATAAAGGGATTCAAATCGAGTTCTGCGATCTGCGGCAGGTCGTCGACCATTGTGCTGAGTCTTAACAGTCCTTCTTCAAGTGCGGCTACGTCGCACGCTGGCGCGCCGCGAAAGCCGGTAAGTAACGGGTACGTTTTCAAACTGCGAATCATCTCTGAAGCGTCTTCCTTCGACAGCGGTGTGAGGCGAATGGAAACGTCGCGCAGCAACTCAACTTGAACGCCCCCGGCGCCGCAGGCCACCACCGGACCAAACTGGGGATCGTGTACTACACCCACCAGCATCTCAACTCCGCTCTGCGCCATTCTCTGAACGACAAAACCAGTCGGTGACTGTCCCAGGGTTTCCAATCGCTTTGCCATCTCAGTTGCGGCCTGGCGAATCTGTTCAGGCCCCTCCAGGTGAAGACGAACCGCGCCTGCTTCAGTCTTGTGTATCACGCCCGGAGCTATCGCTTTCAGAGCCACTTCTCCGCCCAGCTCCTCCGCTGCCTCCACCGCTTCTTCCAAACCGTGGGCTATTCTTTGTTCCACCAGCGGCAGGCCATAGCAGTAGCAAAGCTTTGCAGTCTCTTCCGCTGTCAACCAGCCGGCGCCGCGGCCGAGGGCATCGGCCACCACAGCCGCAGCTTCATCTTTTTGCAAGTCTCCAAACTCAGGTGCCACCGTCTCCGGTCTTTCACGCCATTCGCGATAACGAGCCGCACGGGCCAAAGCAATCGCAGCAGTTTCGGGAAATGCATAAGACGGAATATTGAAGTCTGCTGATCGCAACTCTTCAGGTGTACCTTGTGCGGACAGAAACACGGCCATCACAGGCTTGCTTCCGTCGAATGTCTTGACGGCAGCGACGATCGCGCGAGCGACATCTTCGGCGCGGGTGACGAGTGGTGGAGTGAAGATCACAATCAGCGCATCGACATTTTTGTCGGCAGCTACTATTTCGATAGCGTTGCGATAATCATCCGCCGACGCCGAGGCGATCATATCTACCGGATTAGTCGCGCTGGCTGATGGCAGAAGGAAGGTGCGCAGTTTATCCTGGCTTTCCTGACTGAGAACAGGCACCTCCAATCCTCTTGCTTCGCAGGCATCGGCACAAAGGATTGCCGGACCACCGGCATTAGTGATAATGCCGACGCGGTGTCCACGCGGGAGGGGTTGATTCGCGAGCAGCGAGGCCACGTCAAATAACTCTGCCAGGGTGTCCGTCCGAATTACGCCTGCCTGACGAAAGAGCGCATCTACAGTCACATCCGAAGCGGCGATGAGCGCGCCGGTGTGTGACGACGTCGCGCGCGCGCCCGCCGCAGAGCGGCCGCTCTTCACAACCACGATCGGTTTCTTTCGCCCAACGCGGCGTGCGATCTGTGAAAACTTCTTCGGGTTACCGAACGATTCGAGATAAAGGAGAATTACATCGGTACCGTCGTCAGATTCCCAGTAACGCAGCAGGTCATTACCGGAGATGTCGGCCTTGTTACCGACTGACACGAAAGTCGAGATGCCCAGCCCCAACGAGTTTGCATATTCAATGATGGCCAACCCCAACGCGCCACTCTGCGAAGAAAATCCAACCCGTCCCTGAGGCGGCACTCCGGGAGCAAATGTCGCATCCAGAAGCACTTCGGGATCAGTGTTGGCAATGCCCATGCAGTTCGGCCCAATCAGGCGCATGCCGGAGGCACGGCAAACTCGCAGCAACTCAGCCTGGCCTTCCTGGCCTGCCCCTCCCGTTTCCGAAAACCCTGCTGAGATTACAACCAGCGCCTTGACACCCTTGCGCCCACACTCCGCAACAACTTCCACAACTCGCTTCGCCGGCACGACGATGATGGCCAGATCAACCGGACCAGGGATCGCTTCAACTGACCGGTAAGCAGGGACGGATTGAACCACTTCGGCAGTAGGGTTAACCGGATAAACCGGACCATTGAATCCATAACTCAACAGGTTGTGAAATATCTCGCCGCCAATAGTGCCACGTTGACGGGATGCGCCTATGACTGCAACGGCGCGTGGGTTGAAGAAGAGTTTTAGTGCGTTGACCGCTGCGACCGTCTCGCGCTGCTCAAATCGTTTGATTGCATCCTGGCTGAAGGAAGTTGGAAAGGTCACATGAAGCTGACCGGCAGTGGCGTTCACTTCAATGGGAAAGCCGGAAGCTCTGAACACGTGGAGCATTTTATGATTTGCAGCCACCACTTCAGCTTCAAACGTTTGAATGCCGTTGGCGGCGGCAACCTCGGCCAGTTGGCCCAGCAACATTGTGCCCAGCCCGCGTCCCTGAAAGTCGTTCGCAATCGTGAAAGCGACCTCGGCGCGATGTTCATCGACTACGACATAGAATGCATGGCCAACAACCCGTTCCTCAGCGCCGCTCAACGCAAGTAGTCCGAATGTTTGATCGAGAGTAGCCTCGCGGCGAGCCTCAGTGGCGAGCGCAGAACCGCTTGCCGAAGAATAAAATCGCAGCCAGCGCGATTCTTCGGATAACGACTGAAGTAAAGCAAGCAGGCCAGGCTCATCCGCCGGCCGCATTACGCGAACGCGAACGGTCGAACCGTCGCGAAGGACCACATCCCCATCACGATGCGCAGCGACGGTCACTGGTGGCTGACTGCTTGTTGGTTTATTACTCAATAAAGCTGACGATACTTGCATATTTCTCTGGGAGCAACCGACGAGGTTTTGCCCCTACCCACTTTCGCAAAAATTTTCACAAGAACTTTTCCCGCAGCTCACGCGCCTTATCCCAGGGATCCCGGAAGAACGGATCTGCTGAATGGTCGTGCTGGTCCAGGCTCAGCAATCGTCTCACGCTGGGTAAATTGCTGGCTTGAAACTCAAGCAGGCTGCCAGTGAAGTCAAGCCTGCCTGACTCAAGGACCATGATCCTGGTTGGCGGCAGCTTGTTTGGTGTTGCTTCGCGGATCACGACGCCATCTTTTTCTTCCTGCACGGCCGTGTAGTTAGTCAGATAAGGAAGCTCGTACGCCTTTTTCGTAACATAGATCGACGAAATCTTGTTTATGTCCCGGGCTCTAATCATCAGATTCAGAATCTGCGAAGCCACGATTGGATCCAGGCCCATCGTAGGTTCATCAAATAACATGATAGAAGGCCAGCCGATTAGCGCGCGCGCAATTTCGAGCCGCCGTTTCATACCGCCGGATAAATGTTCAGGTAACTTCTCCTCCTCACCATCGAGACCAACGAAGTGCAGGACTTCAGTTACAGCCTTCTGAATTTTCTCTTCCATCCAACCGTGCTCTTCAAGACGGTATGCAGCATTTTCATAGACTGAGAGTCCGGTGAACAAAGAGTCTTCCTGAAAAACCATACCCATCAGACCGCCACGGATTGCCAACAGCTCCGACTCATCAAGCGTTTCGATTTCGCGGTCGCCGACAAAGATCTGACCGGAGTCCGGCTTTTGCAGACCCATAGCCAGCCGGAGAAGCACGGACTTGCCGGATCCGGATTCTCCGGTGAGAAGGATCATCTCACCCTGGTAGAGCTTAAAGCTGAGATCGATTAGCGCCGGCTTATCGTTGTAGGCGATAAAGACATTGCGGAATTCAAGTACAGGTTGCAGAGGAAACTGGAAAATCATGGCTCTTTGTCCTTAACGTTACCGGGCACTGTTGGGCTTAAAGTGCGTCCCAAAGGATCGTCACTCCGGCCAAATAACTGAATATAATTACCAAGACCGTTGTCATGGCGATTGTTCGTCAGAAACCACTGCCGCCTGACGCTCCGAGATCATTCAATCCTCTTCATCAAAGCACGTGTAGCAAACTCTCTTTAATGCCTCGTAACCGAGTAGCTCAACTTCAGGGCTCAGGTAAGTAGGCATTACTAATTCATCCCGCAGCAGATCCGTGCTCAGATATTTCTTGTTGTCATCGGGAAAAACTGTCGTGACAACGGCATCCTGGCCCATGTCGTTCTGGGTCATAAGCGCGCCCAGGAAATTTGCACCCGAAGAGATTCCCACACCCAGACCAAGGCCAGCTGCAAGTTTTTGCGCCATCAGGATCGCATCACCATCATGTACGCTGACCACCGAATCGAGTTTTTCCAATCCCAGGATTGAGGGTATGAATTCGTCAGAAATGCCTTGTATACGATGCTGGCCGACCTTGTGCCCAACCGAAAGAGTGGGAGATTCCGCGGGCTGCAGTGGATGCAGTTTGATCTCCGGGTTACGCGTCCGAAGGAATTTCCCTGCGCCCATGATCGTCCCACCGGTTCCAACGCCTGCAACAAAGGCATCGGGCTGGATCGAACGAAAGTAAAGTTGCCACCAGATCTCTGGTCCGGTGGTTTTTTCGTGCGCCTCCACGTTGGCCTCATTTGCGAATTGCGCCGGTAGAAACACGTGGGGCTCGTCCAGCGCCATCTCTTCAGTCATGCGGATACTGCCAACGAACCCGCCCTCATCGCGTCGGACCCGCACCACTCTGGCTCCCAGACTCTTGATCAAAGCCACCCTTTCCGCACTCATCCAGTCTGGCATGAAGATGACCACCTGATGGCCCAACGCTTTACCAATCGCGGCGAAAGAAATCCCGGTATTGCCGCTGGTAGCTTCGGCAATAGTGTCGCCGGGTTGAATGTGGCCATCCTGATAGGCCCGCTTGAGAATGTGAAACGCCATCCGATCCTTGATGCTGCCGGTCATGTTGAGGTGCTCGGCCTTGGCATAGATGACCCGCTCAGTTCCGCGAAACGCGAAGCGAATCGCCAGCAACGGCGTATTCCCAATCATGTGCTTCAGCTGTTTGAAACGCGCCGGCGTTTTCTCGAGTGCGATCGCGCCCGGGCGGGGATCGAAATGCTTGATTAGCGTAAGCGCCTGGGTCTCGTTTGAAGTGAGTGGCATATAGTTTACCTCTAGTTAATCGGACGATAAGACGCCAGCATCTTCATGTAGTTGGCCCGTTCGAAGGCTGCCGGCTCCGCGCAGTGTTGCTGGCTCATACTGCCAATCATCTGCGCGACTGATTCGTATTCATGTTCCTCCATCCAGCTCCTGATCTCGTCAAGAATCATGCTTATCCGCCGGATGCCGTTCACCAGCAGCTCTGAAGCCATCATCGTCGCTTTGGCTCCGGCCATTAGCGACTTCAAGACATCCTGCGACGTGTGGATACCGGTGGTAATCGCGAGGTCGGCGAGTATTCGGCCGTAAAGAATTGCTACCCAGCGCAAGGGCAGCCGCAACTCGCTTGAGTTGCTGAGAACCAAACGGGGCTCCACCGTGAGCGTTTCGAGATCAATGTCAGGTTGATAGAAACGATTGAACAAAACCAGGCCGCTGGCACCTTCGTCCACCAGAAGTTTCGCGATGTTTGCGGTTGAGCTGAAGTAGGGACTCAGTTTTATGGATACTGGCAACGAAACTGAACGCTTCACCTCACGCAGGATCTCCAGGTAGATATTTTCAACTTCGCTGCCTTTGAGATCGCAGTTGGTAGGAATGTAGTAAACATTCAGCTCGATCGCATCAGCGCCTGCCTCTTGCATTAGTGCTGCGTAATCGATCCAGCCGCCGGCCGATACTCCATTTAGACTTCCTATGATCGGAATGTCGACTGCCTCCCTGGCCCGGCGGATGAGATTCATATATTCGTCTGGGGAGACGTTGTAGCTGTCCATTTCGGGAAAGTAAGTGAGCGATTCCGCGTAGCTGTCTGTGCCAGTCGTCAGATAGTTGTCGACGTAGAAACTATTAAGCGTGATCTGCTCTTCAAACAGCGAATACATCACCACTGCAGCCGCACCGGCGTCTTCCAGACGACGTATGCTGTCAACGCTGTGGGACAGCGGCGAAGAAGAAACTACGATGGGATTTTTCAACGGCAAGCCGAGATAGTTGGTTGTTAGACTCATAAATGTTTTCCCGACGACAACTGTTAGTTTTGCGATCGACGCAAGCTAACCGCTGGCGTTACGAATTAGCCGCCAGTTGTTTGTATTGCTGCCAACGACGTTGGACTCCCTTTTCCGCCTCCGCCAAAAGCAGGGAGGCAACCTCAGGATCGCTCTGCTGCAACATTCGATAGCGTCCTTCGGTGTAGATGTAATCTTTCAGCGGAATCTTCGGAGCGCTGGAATCAAGCTGGAAAGGATTTTTGTTTTCGGCCGCCAGCTGCGGAACGTAGCGATAAAGCGGCCAGTGTCCCGATTCGACCGCGAGTTTCTGCTGGTGCATACCCTTGGCCATGTCGATTCCATGAGCGATGCATTGGCTGTAGGCAATGATCAGTGAAGGGCCGTCATGGGCCTCCGCTTCCAGGAACGCCTTGATCGTATGCGTGTCGTTCGCACCCATTGCCACCTGCGCAACATAGACATTGCCATAGCGAATGGCGCCCATACCCAGATCCTTTTTCGCAGTGGGCTTACCACCTGCCGCAAACTTCGCGACTGCTCCCATCGGCGTCGATTTGGAGGCCTGCCCGCCAGTGTTGGAATAGACTTCTGTGTCCAGCACGAGAATATTGACGTTCTGCCCGCTGGCCATGACGTGGTCCAATCCGCCGTAACCAATGTCATAAGCCCAACCGTCACCACCGACAATCCACACACTCTTCTTTACCAACGCATCAGCTATGGTCAACAGGTCGCGCGCCTCGTTTGGTAATGTTCCCCCGAGACTCGCCGCACCGTTTGTTTTCGTCTGAGCTTCAAGCTTCGTCTTTAGATCGGCAACTAACTCTCGTTGAGTGTTGATAGCGGAGTCGGTGGACTGATCTCCGCTGAGAAGACTGCTAGCCAGGGACTCCCCAATCTCTTCACGCAGTCGACCAACGAGGTCTCTGGCGTAGGCATTTTGATGGTCCAGGGCTAGCCTCATGCCGAGCCCAAACTCTGCGTTGTCCTCAAAAAGCGAATTGCTCCAGGCAGGGCCGCGGCCTTCCCGGTTCGTGGTGTACGGCGTCGTAGGCAAGTTGCCGCCATAAATACTCGAGCAGCCGGTAGCGTTGGCAATGATGGCGCGATCACCAAACAGTTGAGTCAATAGTTTGATGTAAGGAGTTTCGCCGCAGCCTGAGCAGGCTCCGGAAAACTCAAAAAGCGGTTGCAGCAGCTGGACGTTTTTGACTGAGCCAAAGGCGAGTGGACCGTTCTTGCTAACCTCAGGCAACTGCAAAAAGAAATCCCAGTTAGCTCGCTCGCGTTCGCGCAAAGGCAACTGCGGCTGCATGTTTAGGGCTTTGCGCGAGACATTACTCTTGTCCTTTGCCGGACAAACTTCGACGCACAACCGGCAGCCGGTGCAATCTTCGACCGCAACTTGAATTGTGTAGAGCTTGTCCGGAAGTTCGCGCCATTTCGCCGGCATATGCTTGAAACCTTCGGGCGCTGATGCCAGATCGCTCTCTTCACAAACCTTGGCCCGAATCGTGGCATGTGGACAAACGAGCATGCATTTCCCACACTCAATACAAAGCTCGGGTTCCCACACTGGAACCTCCTGCGCGATGTTGCGCTTCTCCCACTGCGAGGTGCCGACCGGATACGTTCCATCAACCGGGAAGGCGCTAACCGGCAACTGGTCGCCCCGGCCCGCAATGATCTCGGCAGTGACGTTTTGTACAAATGCAGGTGCGCCAGCGGGCACGGTCCGTGGCAGATCGCGCGTGTTGCTGGCTTCGGATGGAACCGACACCTCGATGCAGGTGTTCGAGTGCGGCATCGACCGCCGCAAAGTTTTGTCGTACCACCGGTTCTCCACGTTTTCCGTAAGTCTTGCGTATGGATTCCTTGATCCTGGCAATCGCTTCATCGGGCTGGAGCACACCGCTAATCGCAAAGAAGCAGGTCTGCATGATGGTATTGATGCGATTGCCGAGCTGCTTTTCCTTAGCCACTCGATAGGCATCGATGGTGTAGACCTTGATGCCCTTTTGAATGATTTGCTCCTGGACCGAGCGCGGTAGTTGATCCCAAACCTCTGCAGCTGAATAAGGACTGTTCAGCAACAACGTGGCACCATCCTCGGCTGCGCCCAGGACATCGTTGGAGCTGAGAAACTGGAATTGATGTACGGCTATGAAATTCGCGCGCTGGATCAAATAGGTGCTGTGAATGGGACGATCGCCGAAGCGCAAATGCGACACCGTCATCGCGCCGGACTTTTTCGAGTCGTAAACAAAATAGCCCTGGGCGTAATTAGGAGTCTCTTCACCAATTATCTTGATCGAGTTTTTGTTTGCGCTGACCGTGCCATCAGCACCGAGCCCCCAGAACAATGCGCGCACCTGGTTTTCAGGTTCAGTATTGAAATCCGGATCATATGGCAGGCTGGTGTGTGTTACGTCGTCGTTGATCCCGATCGTGAAATGGTTTTTGGGTTTCTCGTTCTTCAACTCGTCAAACACACCCTTACACATCGCCGGGGTAAATTCCTTCGACGACAGGCCATATCGCCCACCAACAACGCGAGGCATGCTGAATGAGGCTTCGCTACCTGCGCTTTCGCTGAGCCCGGTGACAATGTCCTGATAGAGAGGCTCGCCGATGCTGCCTGGCTCTTTAGTGCGATCAAGAACTGCTACCGCCTTAACTGACTTCGGCAACGCGGCTATGAAATTTTTCGACGGAAAACGGCCGGTAAAGGCGAACTTTCAACAACCCGACTTTTTCGCCGGCGGCACAAAGCACCGCCACCGTTTCTTCTGCCGCCTCGCAGCCCGATCCCATCATCACCAGCACACGCTCGGCGTCAGTCGCGCCTACATAATCGAAAAGGTGGTACTGGCGTCCGGTTAGTTGTGCAAAGCGGTTCATTGTTTCCTGAACAATTTGCGGAGTCTCCAGATAGTAAGGATTCGAACGCTCTCTCGACTGAAAGAAAACATCCGGGTTTTGCGCAGTGCCGCGCATCACCGGATGATCGGGCGTCAGACCACGGGCGCGGTGCGCCTGCACTAACTGGTCGTCGATCAGGGCGCGGATCTCTTCATCGGAGAGCTTTTGAATCTTCATTACCTCGTGAGAAGTGCGAAAGCCGTCGAACACATGAAGGAACGGAACCCTGCTTCGAAGAGTGGCCGCCTGGGCGATTAGCGCAAAGTCCATTGCCTCCTGCACTGAGTTGCCAAATAGCATGGCCCAACCGGTGGTGCGTGTAGTCATCACATCGCTGTGGTCTCCGAAGATCGAGAGAGCATGAGTTGCAACCGAACGCGCAGCGATATGAAACACAGTGCTGGTTTGCTCACCCGCGATCTTGAACATGTTTGGAATCATCAGGAGCAGGCCCTGGCTCGAGGTGAAGGTTGTAGTCAATGAGCCGGTTTGCAATGTGCCGTGAACTGCGCCGGCGGCGCCGCCTTCAGATTGCATCTCCCGCACAAACGGAGTCATGCCCCAGATGTTCTTCTCTTCTGAAGCCGACCAGGCATCAGAAAACTCTCCCATCGCAGACGAGGGCGTGATGGGATAGATGGCAATTACTTCGTTCGTCTTGTAAGCGACGTATGCGGCGGCTTCGTTTCCGTCAATGGTTACTTGTTGTTTGTTCATTGCTGCGTAATCTCACCCAGACTTTCGTTCTTGGTTGTGTAATGTCCCTCACTCTGATCGTCAGCTCTGCGGTCTTTGAACTAACCACAATGCTTAATCGATCCGTAGCAAATCTGAGACCTTGAAATGTTTGTGCCCTGGCTCGTCAAGGGTCATGTTGTCAAACGAATCGGCCGCAGGCGGCTACGGGAGAACCGCCTGCGGCCGAGGAGCCAGCCTCCTCCATGAGCTGCTCCGTGTGCTGCCGCCCGCATCGCTTGAGGCGGACGGATAAGGCCGATGATTACAGAAGTCCGGGAAGAGCTACGTAACCTTCACTTCGATCTGCCGAGGTGTGGCCGACGCGTTCTTGGGCAGCGTAACCGTCAGGATCCCCTTCTTAAACTCGGCGAGGATTTTGGTGCCCTCAACGAATGTCGGCATCGTGAAAACCCTCCAGAACTCGCCATACTTACGCTCGATGCGGTGATAGTTCTCGCGGTCAACCGCCTCCTCAAACTTGCGTTCCCCACGCAGAGTTAGAACATTATTTTCAAAGGTCACGTGCACGTCTTCCTTGCGCATTTCGGGAAGCTCCATCTTGAGCACGATCTCTTTGTCGGTTTCATAGATGTCACACGGCGGTGTCCACGCAGTGAAGGGCCAATGCCTGTCAAACGTTGGAGCGAAAGAGCGAAAAGTCTCAAACGGCAAAATGCTTGTGTTGGGAAACATGAATGTTTCGGGTGTCATTACCTTGATCTCCTTTCTGAGAGAATTCAGCCAGACGAAATTACCCCGAGCGTGTATCCACTTAAGGGGCCGCCTTCGCTCGCTGGTCGAAGACCTACTGACTCAAAGGACTCTTCTGGATCGTGATCGTGACTGTTGCAGCGTCGCCAGTGCCACGGTTGTAAAAGACCCAGATGCCAAAACTGTCGTAGTGCATTTGCTTGTACAACGATCCGTTTGCCGCTACTTCAACGTCTGGCCCGACTACCGCTTTGTAGTCAGGGGCGCCGACCCCGCCGATATAGTCAACAGAAACTGTTTTGACTATGTGCGAGGCGTCATAGACGATCTGCGCCGCCTCTTTGTCAGAGAAGACGTAAAAGTCCATGTCGTCTCCGGGCTGCTGCGGTGTGCCGAGTTTCGTTCGCACCTCTGCGGTAGTCATGCCAATGCGCACGCCGCGATACTCGCTATAAAGAGGTTCCTGAGGAGCGGCAACGTGCGCGGCTTTGTTTGCAACCCGGCCCTGGGCGGCTGCGACGGTAGCTCCCAGCAGGAGCAAAGCCACCACTATCACTACCAGGGTGATTAACCCCACGAAGAGATTTTTTCGTGTCTTGTGAATCATTTTTCGATCGTCCTATCCGGGAAGGGTTTTAACTAAGTCCTTCCTCGCAGACATAACAGCGCAATCATCATGCCGAATCGAAAAGGTCTTTTTCTTTAGTATTTCAGGGGCGAGGGCGGGTGGATCGTGGGCGCTTTTTCGCAGAATTTTGGGGGAAACCCACACCCCTGGCAGAGGGAGTCAGGCATACTTCTCGCCGTCGCCAATTCTTAGACCGGCGGCCCAAACGGCGCCACCGCCCCGCATCTGCAGGACGATCTGGCCAAGCGGCTGTGTCGGCGGTCCGTTCAAAACAAAACCGGTCTCGGCATCGAATGCGCCTTTGTGGCAGGGACATTCCAAACAGCGCCGGTTGCGATCGAAATATACCGAGCAACCCCGGTGGGAACATTTCTGCTCGAAGGCATAATACTCGCCTGTCTGGCTGCGCACGAGAATGGCTGGATCTGTTCTGTTTGGATAGTGGAAATACAATGAGGAGCCGGGCATCAACCCTTCGGCGCCTTCAATTCTCATCGGCGGATAGGCCAACTGCGAAACATGGCTGGCCGCCATCGACCTTAGAGCTGACGCACCTACCAACAGTCCCGAAGAAGTTGCCAGCAATCGATTGCAGAACGTACGGCGATTGACCTGATCCTTCGGATCCGGCGCGGCATCTGATTGGCCGCATGCGTTAGTTAATGTTGTTGGCGCTGATGCAACCATTCACATTCACCAGGCGCGTTTATTGGTAACTATTTTTGAACCGTAATCTTTTCGCAGAATCACGGGAGAACGCGCGCACAAGCTGCGTGATACCGAATGAGAGGCCGAAGCTATTGGATTGGTCATTATAATGACGAGCCTCGGTGTAATTTTTGTCCTCTGCTGGCCGGCTCAGGCGATTGCCTGTGTCGCGCGTTGCTCCTCGATTTCCCTAATCCGGAAACGAAGCCAGTCTCTAACTTTTCGTTCTAACTTCGCCTGATCCTCCGTGTTTTCCAGACTTTCGATAGTTTCCCCAGTCCTATCCAGGGGAATGTGGTGACATGGAACCGGTTCGTACCGGTGTTCCGGGTCGACGAATTCGAGCAAATGGCATTCATTGCACGGATGGGCACGGTATGGATAACCGTAGTTGATGCAGGTCAGGGAGTCTTGAAAGACTGACGTTGGCTTCCACGGAGTGCGGACCGAACGACCGTATCCACCCTTCTCGATGAAATCAAGTTCCTGTTTGAGAAGTTCGAGAATGTCCCGATCGTCATTAGCCATGACAGTAACCTCCAATTCTCCTGAGTAACTATGGCAGCCTGCCGCTGCTTTTGCCGAATCAAGTTAAGATTCGCGCTTACTTGAAAGAGCAATGCATATGCCGAGCGTTTTCGGCGAAATCGGCAGGAAAATCGAAGGTTCGTACCGGCCGATCTGCGCAAGCTTCCGCAAACTCCTGCGGGAAAGTTCTCAAGCAAGGGCCGATGATCCGGTGGTTCGGGGTTCGCATTTCTGACGGGAGCGCCTAGCCGGTGCGGAAGCCGTGATCGTTTGCGAAGACCATGGCCTGGGCTCGCGTCCAAACGCCGAGCTTGTCAAATAAGTTGGACACGTGATTGCGAACGGTCTTTTCGCTGATCGAAAGGCGCTCTGCAATCTCCGCGTTACCAAGTCCTTTTGTAATCAGCGCCAGCACTTCTCGCTCGCGCGGGGACAGTGAGGCGAAAGCGGGATCCTCACCGCGAGTCGAATCCTTAAGCCCCAGGAAATCCCTCACCTCGCTGCAGAAGCGTTCCCAAGCTGGTTCGGTTTCAAGAAGGATATGGTTCTTCGAATCAAGTTCGATGAACTGTGCGCCCGGAATCCCGGCAGCAAGGATGCGACCTTCGGAAATCGGTATAACGTCGTCGTCACGCGAGTGCAGTACCAACGTCGGCGCCCGCACCTTTCCGAGCAGTTCGATGACGTCAATCGTAGCCCGCGTCTCAAGCAGTCGAGCAGCGATCTCCGGCGACGTTGTCTTCCGACAGAGCTCATTAAACCAGACTACCTGTTCATCAGTCGCACCGGGAATGAATCGGGAAGTGAATATTTGGCGAAAGGCGGGATTGTCCTTGCCCCATCCAAGGCGCGTGAGATCGATGAGTGCTCGGTACAAACGCTCTTTGTCCGGATCACCACGGCGAAACGTCCCCCGGGCGTAAGCGCCATAAAGCACGAGATGCGAGACTTGCTCAGGGTGTTTCACTGCATAGGCAATGCAAGTCGCCGCCCCCTGGGAAATCCCCAGCAGTGTGAAGGGCTCCCGAGGATCGGCGACTTCAACAACAGCTTCTAAATCCTCGACCCATCGCTCGAAGGAGAGGTCACCGACATTCCAGTCGGTCATGCCGCAGCCCCGTTCATCGTGACGCACGAAGCGGAAGTGGTCACTGAAGAAACGAATCCAGTGTCGCCAAACCGGACTTTCCCATTCGTACTCGAGGTGGGTCATCCAGTTCGCGGCCTTGATCAGAACCGGACCCGTACCGGCCTCGGCCCAGGCGAGTTGGACTCCATCCCCAGTGCGCACATATCGAATTCGCTGGGTGGCCCTCTTGTTCATTGAATCTCACTTTTCGTCCGCCCAACCGAGACGAAAGTCCCAGGGCGAGGCCCGCAGTATACGCACAACCGGGACGAAACTCCCATGGCCTCTCGGCGCTAAAAGATCGATTCTATGCGACACAAAAAGTCAGCCGAGCTGGAGGCAAAGCAATGTTTAAACGAGTTCTATTTTTCGCCTACGGAAGTCTTAGCTACCTGATTTTTCTGGGAACGTTTCTTTACGCTGTCTGTTTCATTGGCAACTTCGGCGTCCCCAGGACACTTGATGGTCCCGCGAGTGGGCCTCTGGGTGTCAGTTTCGCGATCGACGCAGGGCTCCTGACTCTCTTCGCGCTGCAGCACAGCGTTATGGCCCGCAAGTGGTTTAAGGAATGGTGGACCCGGCTCGTGCCCAAGCCGGTGGAACGCTCGACTTATGTCCTCTTCTCAAGCCTCGCCCTTATCCTGTTGTTCACGCAGTGGCGACCATTGGGGGGCGTGATCTGGATTGTCGAGAGTCCGGCCCTGCGGTTCGCGCTGTGGGGGTTGTTTGCTTTCGGCTGGGTCCTGGTTCTGGTTTCTACTTTCCTGATCAACCACTTCGATCTCTTCGGACTGCGACAGGTCTGGCGGTACCTGATGGGCCAACCTAACGACTTGCTGCGGTTTGCGACCCCTGGCCCATACCGGCTGGTGCGACACCCGCTCTACGTTGGTTGGCTCTTCGCATTCTGGATGACTCCGGTGATGACACTAGCGCACCTGCTTTTCTCGATTACTACTACAGCTTACATCCTGCTGGCAATTCAGTTTGAGGAACGAGATCTGGTTCGTGAACACGGAGACGCCTACGAAGAGTATCGCCGCTCGGTGCCTATGCTCGTGCCGTTCGTCGGCAAGCGCGAGGTTTCACAGGCTGGGAAACCTTAGTCCGTTCGTTTTGGCAGGCACCGACATCATGCTCGATTTCCGGAAGCTGAATCCGCCTCGTTTCAGTGAGGCGATCATTCTCGCCTGTCTAGATCTGGATAGGCGAACAGCTAGATACATGATCTGAAAGTGATGAAACAGTCTCTCTCACTTTTCTAATCCTTGTTCGGATCCCTCAAACCGTCTCATAATCTTTCAGTTTGGGTTTCAAATCTCTGCCGGGTCACCAATCAACTGGGTTCTCTCAGTAATTCTGCGTACTACCAAGCTCAACCGGCCTTTGAGGAACGAGATGACCAAAATCTTTCCCGCTGCAAAAACTTTGGTGAGTGCGGGAACACGCACCTGCGTAGCGGTAATACTTCTTGCGCTAATTTCTTCATCATTGATTTCGCTTAGCGCCCAGCGAAAGGAAAAATCTGAGCGAACGAAGCGGGCAGTTGTAAGACCGGACGCTGCTGACCAGCAGGCACGACAGCGGGCTGATGCACTGTTGGCTCAAATGACGCTCGCTGAAAAGATCGGCCAGCTCAATCAGCTTTTCTTTTTCCCCTTTCAAAAAGAAGAGGCAATGAAGGAGGGAATTCGCAAAGGGGAGATCGGTTCATTACTCTTCATCACCGATCCGGCGACGATTAACCGCTTTCAGAAAGTCGCGGTCACCGAGTCGCGCCTTAAAATTCCTCTGATCTTCGGCTTCGACGTTATTCATGGTTTTCATACGATCTTCCCGGTACCGATTGCGATGGCTGCTTCGTGGGATCCGAGGATGGTCGAGGAAGCGCAAACGGTCGCCGCTCGTGAAGCGAGAGCTGCCGGCATCAACTGGACCTTTGCGCCGATGGTGGATATTGCGCGCGACCCACGCTGGGGACGCATCGTTGAAGGCGCCGGTGAAGATCCCTATCTGGGGGCGGCGATGTCACGAGCACAAGTGCGCGGATTTCAGGGCGATCGCATCGGCAGTCCCGAACATCTTTTAGCTTGCGTCAAACATTTTGCCGGTTACGGCGCTGCCGAAGGCGGGCGTGATTATGATGCGGCGAATATCTCAGATGCGCAGCTGCGGAACGTTTACCTGCCGCCGTTTAAGGCTGCAGTTGACGCCGGCGCCGGCAGCGTGATGAGCGCTTATATGGATCTAAACGATGTGCCGGCGACCGGAAATCGCTGGCTGCTGCGAGACGTTCTGCGAGGAGACTGGAAGTTCAGCGGGTTCGTCGTCAGCGACGCCAATGCCGTAAGCGATTTGAAAACTCACGGGTTTGCACGCGACGGGCAGGATGCCGCGGTTAAAGCGCTGACGGCCGGGGTCAACATGGATATGTCTTTCAGCGCCGCCGTCTATCTCAACAATCTCGCTAAAGCGGTTAAGCAAAAGCAAGTTTCTATAAAAGACATCGATGACATGGTGCGCCCGCTGCTTGAAACTAAAATCAAACTGGGCTTGTTCGAGAATCCTTACGCGGATGAAGCGAAAGTAAAGTCAACCTTTGATAACCCCGCGCATCGTGAAGCTGCGAAGGCTGCCGCGGAGCGTTCGGCAGTGCTTTTGAAAAATCAAAATAATCTGCTGCCTCTGAGCAAAACTGCTTACAAGAAAATCGCCGTGATTGGTCCGCTCGCCGATTCCAGACAGAACACCCTCGGCTCCTGGAGTTTTGCGATGGACATAAATGAGACGTCGACAATGCTTGCCGGGCTAAAGACTAAACTTGGCACCGGTACTGAAGTCGAATTTGCACCCGGTGTCCAGATCAATCGCATTGTGCCATCGATCTTCGATATGACGTTGAAAGAAAAGCATCCGCCTGCCTGGACGGAAGGCCAAGCAGCGGATGAATTCAAAAAGGCTGTTGCTTTGGCGAAAGACTCTGACATCGCGGTGATGGTCCTGGGCGAAAATCAGGACATGAGCGGCGAGCAAGCCTCGCGCTCGACGCTCGATTTGCCGGGACGACAATTGGAGTTGTTACAGGCGGTGACGGCAGCCGGCAAACCAATCGTGCTGGTGCTCATAAACGGTAGACCGCTCGATATTACCTGGGCTGAGCAAAATGTCCCCGCCATCCTTGAAGCCTGGTACCCGGGCAGCGAAGGTGGAAATGCTATTGCTAATCTATTATTTGGCGATGCCGTTCCGGCAGGAAAACTCCCATTCACCTGGATTAAAAACGCCGGCCAGGCTCCGTTCTACTATTCGCACAATCTGACTCAGAATCCTGGCGAGCAGGAAAAAAGATACTGGCATGAGAAGGCAGTTCCACTCTATCCGTTCGGTTATGGTTTGAGTTATACGACCTTTGCGTTTTCTAATCTCAAAGTGTCTCAGCCGGAAATCAAAATCGGAGCGACCGTCGAAGTTACCGTAGATGTCAAAAACACTGGCCATCGCGCAGGTGATGAAGTAGTTCAGCTTTATATCCACCAACAGGCGGGTGGCGCTTCGCGTCCTGTTCGCGAATTGAAAGGTTTTGAGCGCGTAACTCTCGCCGCGGGGGAGACAAAAACCGTTCGCTTCAAACTCGGTCCGGATGAACTGCGTTATTGGAGCGCCGCGGCAAGGGACTGGGTGCAGGACGCGGAAAACTTCGACGTTTGGGTTGGCAATGATTCAACTGCCTCCTTACACTCAACTTTTAGAGTTACTCAATAACTCCTCATGGCGCGAAGATGCGAGCTGGCCTGCTGAGAGGTTAACAATTAGGTAACTGACTTTGTCGCGCGTGCGGATTCGGTAAATACCGTTTATCTCTGAGCACTGTACTCCAGCAGTTCCGTGGTTGATTTCACTGACCCGGTATCGGTCATTGACTTGACCAAACCGACGTCGGGTGCGTACCAGTAGGTTTTCGTCACCGCGGCGCCTCCCTGGACCACGATTGTCATTACCTTCATCGCCTCAAACTTTCCAGCCGACACTGACACGGTTTCAGGCCCTGACACGGCATTTGATTCGTCTATCTCCAGGTCCATCATCCCTTTGCCTCTCCAATGCCAGGAATCGCCATTCGTGAGTGGATTCTTCAGGAACTGCTTAGTGGGATTGTATTCGGCCTTGTTCCCTGCCTTCACGTATTCCTGACGGTGCATCAGAACCCACCCAGTAGGCTTCGAGTACCAATCGTGAATGGGCTGGAAAGTTGAAACGGTCTCGACGAGATAGAGTGTGTTGCTGTTCTCTTTTTCTTCGCTAAGAACTTTGATACTGAACTCCGATTGCTTGCCATCTGCGGTTGTGGATCTGTACTTCCACCTATCTCCCACGCGCAGGGGGAAGTAATCGTTTGCACCAGTTAAGTCTCCACCTGAACCCGACGAAGGCGAAGTTGTTCCCTTTTTCAAATAGGAACACCCAAGAACCAAAGTAAGCCAGAGAACTGAAGTGACGAGCAGAGTCATTACCGCTTTGTTAGCTTTCATAATGCCTCCTTCCGAGTTTCCGCCGCCTGAGTGCTAAGTCTGACGACCGCAGACTCAACTGGGAATGCCAGGGCTTCCGCCGGTACATCTAAGCGACCAAAACTGCGGGCCGTTTGAAAATGACGCGATTAGGGTACTTCGATCGCGACATCTTACCTTGGCCCACCGTTGATGTCTTCGAATATTTGGCTTCAACCCATTGCGGCGGCACCCAGCGCGTCGTGTCCAAAGGCAATGCAAATTTGCGGGAGTTGATTTGCGCGTCCGGCAAGACTAAATTGGGACAACAACTGCAACACCATTGAACGATTTTAGCGTCAATAGAAGCGCTTCCGCGCGGCTCCGTTGGGAGAGCACGGGAGTCGCTTTTCAGCAGAAGAACGTGGAGATGAAACGGAGAAATTATGACCAAACGAAGCGCCAATCAGATCAGCCTCAGCCTGGCAGTGGCCATAGCGGTCGCCGTCACATTAATTACCAACAGCAGCAGAGTCACGGGCAGTAGCGCCCAGGCGACAATCAACGCCAATCTCACCACTCAGGAAGAAAAGCCTTTCGACCAGGCCCAGAAACTTGCGGAGCTAACCAAGCAGATTGCCGGTAAAGAGAATCTGCCTGCGGAGCAGGTTTTTAAGAACATCCAAATACTTAAGGGGATCCCGGCCGGTCGCTTGTTGCGCATCATGGAGTTGGGTTACAGCCGTTCACTCGGCGTGAATTGCACGCACTGTCACGTCGTCGATCAATGGGACAAGGACGACAAGCCGACCAAACCGATCGCGCGTGAAATGTCTAAGATGGTCCAAACCATCAATAACGATTTGCTAAAGCCGATCAAGAACCTCAAAGGGCCGAATCCGGTCGTCAATTGCACTACCTGTCATCGTGGCCAGATCAAGCCTGCTCTTAATTTGCCCGAGGCAAAACCGTAAGCAGCGGGCAGTGTGTGAAATCGTCCCGGCCAGTCGTAGACCTTCAGCTAGCTCTCGAGATCCTGCACGGGATAAGCCTGCCTGCGTATCACGTGGCGCAGCCTGAGAGGTTCTTCAAACATCTGCTCCAGACCCCGCACGATCGCATACTTGGGTTCGTCCGCAACGCGTACCGGCAGTTTGGTTTGTTCTCTAAAAAATTCCTCGAGACCCTCAAACTGCGCGCCACCTCCGGTAAGGATGATCCCGCGTTCGTAAATGTCCCCGCCGACCTCAGGCGGAAGCTCCGTGAGAGTTTGGTTTACTCCTTCCACAATCTTGCGAATAACCTGCAGAGCAATGGGATACAGTTCGCCGGCTGTGATCTCGATGGCTCCAGGGCTCCGCGTCATAACGTCGACTCCTTTGATCGTAGCCTCCTCGGCCAACTCGCTTGGAACAGTGGCTGAACCCAGTTCCAACTTCAGACGCTCGGCCGACTGCGGGCCGATAATTAAACCGCGGTGACGACGAACATGATCCACAATGGCCGCGTTAATATCTTCGCTGCCAATCCGTTCCGCACGGGCGTGAACAATCTCGCCCTTCGCGATGATGGCCACATTGGTAGTGCCGCCACCGATATCGACTACCGCGGAAGCGCGTGGATCATCTACACGCACGCCGGCGCCAAATGCCGCCGCCAGACCTTCTTCGATCATAACTACCCGGCCGATGCGTGCATGCTCAGCAGCGCTGAGTAATGCTCGCTCCTCAACCTGGGTAACTCCGGATAAAACACTCATCATTGCCCGACGGCTAAAGTAGGATTTGCCGCCACGTGCCTTGCGCACAAAATGCGCCAGCATCAGCTTCGTTCTTTCAAAGTCGGCGACGACTCCGTCCAGCAAGGGAGCGATCACCGTAACGTCGCGGGCCTCGCGGCCGGACATCTGTTGGGCTTCAATTCCAATCTCCAGTACCTCTCCCGTATTGGAATCGACGGCGACCAGTGATGGCTCATCGATCACGATGCCCCGTCCGCGAACAGAAATGATGGTAGCCGCCGAACCCATGTCTATGGCCATCGAATCGGAGACCAAATTTCTCAGCGCCTTCATTCCTACAAAGGCGGCAGTCTTGCTCATGAATGACATAAGGATTTAGGGCGAATAACTAACCGTATTCTGGTTTGATTTTGGTGTAACTCAAGATGGACTCGGATAGCCCCTGACAGAATTGTGGGTACTTGGACTCAGGAAAGCAACTTGCGAGGCTCGCTGCCTGGCTCCAGGGGAGCCAAATGTTTATAGACTTCGCAGCCAGTCAACTGTTTTGCGCTCCAGCGGAGCGCAATGTACTAGTAGATGAGCACATCGAACCATACATCTCGCTCCTCTGGAGCGAAGAGCCCTTATGGATCCCGGCGTCTATAAACATTCGGTCCCTCCGGGACTAAGCGTTTGATCAGAACCTTTGTCAAAAAGACAAAAGCTCTCGCACTTGCTACATGGCGAACACTGCGAGCCCCAGAGATAATTGCGATTTGCAGCGCGTAAAGTACTGCGTGATACACTTTCCCCAAAGTTTTCAAATCGATACGCGGGTACACGGGCGCTGGAATCCTGCCGCGACGTTTACTCACTGAAAGAGCAGCAAGTGACTAACGACAAACCCATAGGTGTCGGAATCGTCGGCGCCGGCTTTGCGCGCTCGACGCAGATTCCCGGCTTTCGTAATTGCAAAGGCGCGCGCGTGGTGGCGATTACCAGCCGGCGTCGCGAACGTGCCGAGCAGGTCGCGCAGGAATTCGGTATTGAACATGTCGCCCCGGATTGGCGTGAGCTCGTCGCTCGTGATGACGTCGATCTGGTGAGTGTCGTTACGCCACCGGCGACGCATATGGAAATCACACTCGCCGCACTCGAGCAGGGCAAAGCTGTGCTTTGCGAAAAGCCGATGGCCATGGACGCCTCTGAGGCCGAGGCGCATGACCGAGCGGGCGCGCGAAGCGAGCGTGCTCGCACTGATCGATCATGAATTGCGGTTTCTGAGTAGCCGGCAAAAGATGCGCGCGATGTTGCGCAACGGCGAAATCGGAAACGTACGTCACTGCAACTACGTTTTTCGTTCCGACTATCGCGGTGTTTTAGGAAACTGGGACTGGTGGTCGGATGCCGCCATGGGCGGCGGCACGCTGGGCGCCATCGGCTCTCATGCGATCGATTCGTTTCGCTGGTTGCTGGACACAGAAGTCAGCGAAGTTTCCTGCGTCCTTTCTACCCATGTTGCCGCCCGTCCCGACAAGACCAGCGGAACAGCCCGCCCGGTAACTTCAGACGACAGCGTAAGAATGCTGCTGCGCTTTGCCGAGTCGCCACTTACCAAAGGCGCGACCGGCGCCGCCTCTCTTTCCGTGGTTGAATCAGGGAAGCTGCAAAACCAACTGGAAGTTTATGGCAGCAGCGGGGCGCTGATGGTGGAGGAAACGGGCGAACTGTGGCACTCGCCGGCGGGTGCGGGCGACTGGCGACGCGTTCAAGTAAATCAGGACCAACTCGCCCCAGGTATGCGCCCGTCAAGTTGGTCCTACGGCTTCACGACCTTTTCGTCAAAGATCGTTGAGGCGATGCGCGAGGGACGAACCAGCGTTGAAGGCGCGGCGACCTTCGAAGATGGCCATCGCGCGCAATTAGTGATGGACGCCGCGCGCGAGTCGAATGATAGTGGCTGCTTCGTTAGGGTGGAATAGCTTTAACTCGTAAGAAAAGAATATTTGACATTTGTCATTTGAAAATTTTTCATTTGTCATTGGATTTAGAGTTGATAAGTTCACGTGATAAATCCTTAGCCACTGAACGATGAGCTATGACCTAGAGATTTCTTTAGTGCATGTTCCTGTTTTCGGTTGAGCAAGGATCGCTTTGAGTGATCTCCTCAAGTCGAAATGCAATAACAAAGAAAAATGTCAAATGACAAATTGAAAATTTCCTCTTCTTCCGCCGCGGGAAGGAAGAAGACTCCTGTTCGCAAGGTTCGTGTTGGAGTTGATACCGGCGGCACCTTCACTGACTTTGTCTTCGAAGCAAAAGGCCGCCGGGAAATCTTCAAGCTTGCGTCGACTCCTTCAGATCCTTCTCGCGCCATCGCCGACGGCCTCCAAACCATCGCTGAAAAAACAAGCGTCGCACTTAAGAACCTCGAAGTAGTTCACGGCACCACTGTTGGCACAAATGCTTTGCTCGAACGACGCGGGGCCCGCACTGCGCTAGTGACCACGCGCGGATTTGAAGATGTGATCGTGATCGGCCGGCAGGCACGACCGGAACTTTACAACCTCGGCGCGCTAAAGCCGCCGCCGCTCGTGTCCGATAATCTCCGCTTCGGATTAGCCGGGCGGGTAATGGCGTCCGGCGAAATAATCGAAGAGCTGGATGAGAAGGCTTTAGCTGTCCTGGTGGCCCGGCTCAGAAAAGCGAAGGTCGAGTCAGTCGCTATCTGCCTGCTGTTTTCTTTCATTAACCCTGAGTTTGAAAAACGGATAGCCGAAGCCCTCTCAGTTCTCGGTATACCTTTATCCGTCTCGCATCAGATCCTTCCCGAGTACCGAGAATTTGAACGCACCTCTACTGTGACCATTAACGCTTACCTGCAACCGCTGATGGGAAGTTATCTCCAGAGATTGGCTACGAACACGCGAAGCCTGCGCGTCATGCAGTCATCCGGCGGCAGCATCTCTGCATTGGTCGCGGCGCGGGAACCGGTACGCACGATTCTTTCCGGCCCGGCTGGAGGAGTGGTGGGCGCGTTGCGTGCAGCGCGAGCAGCGGGCTTCGACAAGATCATCACTTTCGACATGGGCGGCACTTCTACCGATGTGGCGCTTTGCGGCCGTGACGGCCTGCGCATGACTAACGAAGCTTCGGTCGCCGGGCTTCCCGTTGCCGTGCCCGTGATGGATATACACACCGTCGGGGCCGGCGGCGGTTCGATCGCCAGAGTTGATGAAGGCGGCTCGCTGCGGGTTGGGCCGGAATCGGCTGGCGCTGATCCTGGCCCAGCCTGCTATGGCCGTTCGTTTTTGCCGACAGTCACTGACGCTCATGTGGTGCTCGGCCACTTTGGCGGTGGCGGTTTGCTTGGCGGCGATTTCTATCTTGACGAGGCGCGCTCGCAAGAGGCCATGGCCAAGCTCGCGAATGAGATGAGTAAAGTTGCGGGCCGGCAAATCACCGCCATCGAGGCGGCGCAGGGAGTGCTGGTGGTAACAAACACAAACATGGAGCGAGCGCTACGCCGAATATCCGTCGAGCGCGGCTTCGATAGTCGCGAGTTTGCGTTGCTACCGTTCGGGGGCGCCGGCGGACTTCATGCAGTTGATCTGGCGCAGGCGCTGCGCATGCCACAAATCATCGTGCCCAATTCTGCGGGCGCGCTTTCGGCGATTGGCGTTCTAACTGCTGACGTAGTTAAGGACCAGAGCCGAGACAATAATGCTGGAGGTTGCTCCCGGAGTTGTAAAGAAACTAGATGAGACTTTCAAGGCGATGGAACGCATTGCCGCGGCCGCTTTGCGCCGTGAAGGTTTTCCGCCGGCAAAACAACGCCATGAGCGTTCGCTCGCTTTGCGTTACAAGGGCCAGTCGTTTGAATTGGAGATAAAGCGGACCAGCAGAAATATTGCAGCGGAGTTTCACCGCGTGCACCAGGAACGTTATGGCTACATGCAGACCGCAAACGTCGTAGAAATAGTGAGTGCGCGGGTTCGTTCCTCGGGTATCGTGGAGAAAATTGCTGAGCAGAAGGCTACCAAATCAGCAGGCAAAACGTTTGCAAGTCCATCGAAGATTGTGAGCGCGTATCTGGACGGGAAGAAACAGAAGACCCTCGTTTTCAATCGAGCTGAGCTGTCGTCTGGTGCACGCCTCCGTACGCCATGCCTCGTGACCGAATATTCATCAACCACTCTAATTCCACCGGGCATGCGCGTGGAGGTTGATGACTATGGAAACTTGATCATTCAAGTAACGTAAAATTGAAAGATCAAGCAGTATAAATTCCTGATCAGGAAAGGGCTGGCCCCCGCGTGCGCTGACAAGAACAAACTCAAGCCGGGGCAAGCCCCTGCCTGACTGCACGTGGCCTGGTTGAATCTGTCTGCGAGATTGAAAGTTAACAAGACTATGAAGCCTTTCGATCCCACAACGCTCGAAATCTATCGCGCGCTCTACACCTCAGTCGCGGAGGAGATGGGCATCGCCCTCAGACGCACGGCCTTTTCGCCCAACATAAAAGAGCGTCGCGACTACTCGTGCGCAGTCTTCGACGCTCAGGGTCTGGTTATCGCCCAGGGCGATCACATGCCGGTGCATTTGGGCTCGATGCCGATGGCTGTCGCCGCTGCGCTAAGGGAAATTGATCTGCAACCAGGCGACGTTGTTGCCTTGAACGATCCCTTCGCCGGCGGCACGCATTTGCCGGACGTAACGTTAGTAATGCCGGTGTGCAGTGGGCAGTGGGCAGTGGGCAGTGGGCAGCAAGAAAAAGACAGAAGGCACCAGGCAAAAGGCAGAATGCAGAAGGCCGAAAGCTCAATCGGGATTTCTGCTGCCCACCGCCCACTGCCCACTGCCCACTGTCTTTTCTACGTCGCCAACCGCGCGCACCATGCAGACATCGGCGGTGCTACACCGGGGTCGATGGGTCTGGCCACGGATATTTATGGCGAGGGCCTGAGCATTCCGCCAGTTCGACTGGTTAGAAAGGGCAAACTCGATGAAGACATAATGCGCTTGATCATGGCAAACGTTCGCAGCCACGATGAACGTCGCGGCGATTTCCAGGCGCAGATCGGATCGCTTCGCACCGGCGCCGCGCGCTTGCTGGAGATTGTCGAACGTCGCGGTGAACGCGAAGCTGCTGACTATGCAACGCACTTGATCGAATACTCCGCCCGTCTCATGCGTAACGCGATCCACTCGATACCCGACGGCAGTTACGAAGCTGAAGACGCGCTTGATGACGATGGCGTAACCGATCGCGAAGTCCCAATCAAAGTCCGAATCACTATCGCGGGACAAAAGGCGCTGGTTGATTTTAGCGGCAGCGCACCTCAAGTAGCCGGGCCAGTAAATGCCGTCGAGGCAATCACGGTGTCCGCTGTTTCGTATGTCTTTCGCTGCTTGCTGGGGAGTGACGTGCCGGCCAGCGCGGGTCTGATGTTGCCGATTGAAGTTGTTGCGCCCGCAGGCTCGGTAGTTAACGCGACTCATCCTGCGGCTGTTGCCGGCGGCAACGTCGAAACTTCACAACGCATTGTCGACGTTTTGTTCAAAGCTTTGGCCCAGGCTCTGCCCAATCGCATTCCGGCCGCGAGCCAGGGAACAATGAACAATCTGACTATTGGTGGGATTGACCCGCGGCCCGGCTCCGGCGGACGCGAATTCTCTTACTACGAAACCGTCGCCGGCGGCATGGGAGCGCGACCGGACGCAGACGGCATTAGCGCGATCCATACGCATATGACTAACAGTCTGAACACACCAGCGGAAGCGCTCGAGTATGCGTATCCCTTGCGCGTGCGGGAGTACAGGATTCGCAAAGGCTCGGGCGGAAAAGGAAAGCAGCAGCGGTGGCGATGGCGTCATTCGTGAAATCGAAACGTTGGCGCCGGCGCGCATGTCATTACTTGCAGACCGGCGTAAAAGCGGGCCGTATGGTTTAGCTGGAGGCGATAGTGGAAAGCCGGGAATTGCCGCGATCATTCGCGACGGGCGCAAGCGCAAGATTGGATCGAAGGGAAGTTGGGAACTGGAAGCCGGCGATCGGGTAAGGATCGAATCTCCCGGCGGCGGCGGTTTCGGTGAACCACTCAAGTGATTTGCTGGGACCGCGGGCGTCCCGCCCGCAAGCGCGCCGCAGGCGCGCAGTTTTTTGAAGACACTGTCTCAAATCCATTTCCGCGCTTCGCGCTCATGTGCGGGCGGGACGCCCGCGCTCCCAGCCAATCTCTTGAATTAAGTCGTCAGCCGGCGATAGATTCCGGGCATGCGCTCAGGCAGCGATAACACATCATCAATGATCGTGTAGCCAATCTCGCCATAAAGATCGCGTAACTCCGCCTCCGACTCGCGATCGATCGTAATACAAAACGGAGTGATGCCCTGGTTCTTCGCCTGCCGCAGAGCCTCGCGAGTGTCCTCGCGTGCGTAACGCGCGTCGCCGTAATCGTGATCGTAGGGACGGCCGTCAGACAAGACGATGAGCAGGTGCGTTCTCGCTTCCTGCTTTGCAAGTTTCGCCGTCGCGTGACGTATGGCCGCGCCCAGTCTGGTATTGTTCTGAAAGTTTATGCCGCCGATTCGCTGCTTCACTTCATCGGAATATTTTTCATCAAAATCCTTAACTACATAAAACTTCACATTGCGCCTGCCCTCGGAAGTAAAACCATTGATTGAATAAGTATCGCCCACAGCTTCCAGCGCCTCGCTCATCAATACCAATCCTTCTTTTTCAATCTCGATGATGCGCCGGCCGGGACGTGTGTAAGGTTGAAGCGGATGACGCCCAATCGTGCGCGCGGTTGATGAGGACTGATCCAGCAGGAATGAAACTGCCACATCGCGCCGCCGCCGCAGTCGTTTGGTATACAGGCGCTCCGATTGATGCCCGCCGCCGACTGGCGCCGCGCGGCGATCGATCACGTAATCGATAACAGCGTTCAGATCGAATTCCTCGCCGTCCAGCTCGTTCGTGGCACGCTGCAAGTCCTCCGGTTTCATTAATTGAAACTGATAACGGATCGAGGAGATCACGCCCTTGTGACGCTCGCGCGTTTGTTCGACAAAGTTGCGATCGCCGAGCTTCACGCGTTTTTCGATCACCCGACACCAGCCGAGACGATGATCCGTCAGTTCACGATCCCACTCATCGTAGTTGTAAGCCACCTCACCTTCTTCAATCATCTGCTCAGGCGATTCGCCCTGCGTCCAGGCCTCGGCGCCCGCAAGTTCATCAGGCTCGCCGTCGGCATCCGGATCGTTCCAGGCATTGAAAAGCTCTCGAGCATCGCGGCGTTGCGGCCTCTGTTCTGTGCTCTGCCGGTGAAAACTCTCAGTCGCGATCGAGTTCTCATCTTCACTTTCTGAAGGCTCTTCCCGAGTTTCAACTTCCTGTATGGATTCGTCGTTGGGACTCATAGACTGAAACAGTTCATAGACCCGACTCGTAGCCAGCAAACTCTCCGCAACCGTCGCGGCTTCATTACCGAGGTATTCCATCGTCACCGTTTCCAGCTCGGAAACAATTTGCCCGAAGTATTGTCTGGCGTCTTCATTCGCGCCGCCGAGCAACGTGGTTTGAAAAAGTAATTCAAAAGGAAGCAAGCTGGCGGGCAACTCGGTGACCGACGGACGTCCGCGGCGCAGGTGCTCGCGAACTAAATCAAGATCGCGAGCCAGCCCGCGATACTTCTCGCGCAAGCGCCGATCGATGCGGCCATTTTCAAGCGTGCCGAAGATGCGGCGTGCCAGCTGTGGATGAGGAAACAATTGTAAGGCCCGGCGATAGTCGACCTGTTCGGCATCCTTCAGCTCGTCGGCTTCTTGCGAGAAGCCCTCCTTCACGGTCGGACTACTGTCCCGCTCGCTTTCGCTCGCGGTAGCGCCAACCATTTCGTCAGGAACCGAGAAGGCCGCAAGCGCATCAGCATTCTCCGCATTGTAGGTCTCATTGAGCGTGGTATACGCAGACTGTAGCGAGGCTGTGCCCTCTTCATAAGTGCCAAACTCGATTTGCCCGGCAGCATGTGCCGCAAGCACCTTGTAGAGACGGAAGTCGAGCTCATCGTCGCCAAACTCTGCTACCACCGAAGGCAGATGAATAGTGCGGCCGTCGGCGATTCGAGATTCCAGCGGCACGGCCGCCAACGGACTTATTTCAACTTCATGGCCGGTCAGTCCTTCAATGTAGAGAATCAGCAAGTGCCGCACGGTTTCGAGCGTCAGTCCGTTGCTACCACTGCGCAACGCTTCGTAACTGCCGCGTGTCTCCAGCGCGAAATAACTACGGCGGGCGCGTGCGTCCTTGCTGTGCACAGCCAGCCCCTGGCGCGCCCATTCTTCGAATTGTCGAATGGAGACTGTTTGGAGTGCCAGCGAACTCGAACGGAAACATGCCAGCGCTGCTTCACCATCTGCTTCGGCGATCTCGCGGGTCAGGTTGATTACCCGCTGGGCCAGGTTAATGAGACGCGCCTGATCTGCCTCTCGGGTGAGACTGCGCACAAACCGCGGGCTGCTACGAACAAACGCGACGAGGCTCGCATTGCCGTGCTTGGCGACCGTCCACAAGAGCAGCAGCCACTCGTCGAAGATTTGTGGCAACGTCCTCAAGATGTCGCCGCCAGTAATTAAAACCTGCAGGGCCGAGCCGCCGCCGCGCTCCAGAAATCCAACTGTGCTTTTGAGTAACTTCAGTGCGTCAGGCGAGTCGAGACCGCCGAGCGCCGAAGGCAGCGCTACCCAGGCGTCTGCGGCAATGCCTCCGGCGCGAGATGCGAACTCCGCTGCCAGCTCGATTGCTTGTTGCGTTACTGCCGGATTCCTGATTCGACGTAAACGCTCCAGCACTTCCGGTGTCTGCTTAAGAAACTCCGCGCTATGCTTCGCGGACCTACGGGCAATTTCGGATGCGACTTCGATAAGGGTTGCGAGCTGGATCCGATCGCTTATCGTGTTTGCCAGTGCGGGCAGGTTGCGAAAGGTTTCGATTGCTATTTGAGATGAAAGCGTGATCTGCCGCGCGCAAAGTTGGAAAGCCAGCGGGTGAACCTGGGCGGGAATATCTTTGAGCTCGGCAACTCCCTCAGCGAAAAAAGTGATTGCATTTTCTGCATCGCCCAGTGCCAGACGCCGGCCCAGGTCGCCCCACGAGCGCAACTCCGCAGCTTCCAAAACTTCGGCGGCAGCGGGCGCCGCGCGCAGAAACTCAATGCCGACGCGTAAAGAAATACTCGCGATCGCGGCGCTGGTCTCCAGTGCGGCAGCAGATTTATCGAGAGGTAAGCCGACCAGCTCGCGCGTTAGCTTAAGGAATGACTGCCGCTCAGCACTGGGAACCCCGGAATCGTTGCTCTCATCTTGCATTTCGACAGGTTCACCTTTAGCTCCGTTAGGAGCCGAATGTTTAAGCCACAGCGTTTACTATCCCGCTCCAGCTCCGTAGGAAATTCCTAAATCACCGTGGTGATGATCTCGCGGATGCTGCGTTGCAGTTCGCGGTCGTCGGTGATGGGTGCGCACATGGCGGTCTCGGCGGCAGTGACGGGCGGAATACCCAGATTGATTAACTGAGCGGCATAGATCAGCAGACGCGTCGAAACACCTTCCTCCAAACCGTGTCCGCGTAGATTGCGGACCTTCTGGCCGATGAGCACCAGGTCGCGGGCCGTGCCTTCGTCAACTCCGCCCTCGCGCGCCACAATCTCAGTTTCCATTTCCGGTGGCGGGTAGTCGAAATCAATCGCCACGAATCGTTGCCGTGTGGATTGTTTCAGATCCTTGAGAATTGATTGGTAGCCAGGATTGTAAGACACCACCAGCATGAAATCGGCGGGCGCATCGAGGATGGTGCCACGCTTTTCGATCGGCAATCGCCGGCGGTGATCGGTAAGCGGGTGAATGATAACAACTGTATCTTTGCGCGCTTCGACAACCTCATCGAGATAGCAAATCGCTCCGTTGCGCACGGCTGAGGTCAGTGGGCCGTCGTGCCAAACAGTCTCCTCACCTTCGAGTAGAAATCTTCCAACCAGGTCGGTGGCCGATAGATCTTCATGGCAGGCGACTGTGATCAAAGGCCGCTCGAGCCGCCACGCCATGTGTTCGACAAAACGCGTCTTGCCGCAACCGGTCGGACCTTTAAGTATCACCGGCAGGCGTGCGGAATGCGCGGCTTCGAAGAGATCCACTTCCCGGCCGATCGGCAGGTAGTAAGGCTCTTCGGCGACTCGATATTCTTCAATAGCTGATTCAGGCAAAGTTTTAAGTTTCGAGTTTCAAGTTTCGGAGTTCGTGATCTTAGCATCCGCTGAATAGGCCAGCAAACGGCGTGTTTATCGCGGTAGCCGTTTTGGAGTGCGGTGACCTGTCACCGCTTTACTCCGTCGCGACCTGTCGCGACGCTGCTGGCGACAGGTCGCCAGCGACCAAAGCGCCGACAGGTCGGCGCACTCCAAAACTGTTACTTAACGCTTCCGCCGACTTGAAACTTGGAACCCGAACCCTGAAACTGGATATGATGAAATTAGCAGTAGCAATGTCTGGAGGCGTTGATTCTTCAGCCGCAGCCGCAATTCTCAAGGAGCAGGGTCACGATCTGATCGGCTTTACGATGCAGTTGTGGAACCAGCGACGCGGTATCAGTGTGGACGAAAACGGCGATCCGCTGCCATCGCGTTGTTGCTCGCTCGACGATGTTTACGACGCCCGCCGCGTAGCAGAGGAGCTCGGATTTCCATTTTACGTGCTCAATCTCGAGCGCGAGTTTGAACGCGATGTGGTGCAGCCATTTGTCACCAGTTATCTGAGTGGTGAAACTCCGATTCCCTGTGTCTCTTGTAACAGTCGTCTGAAGTTTGCTTCGCTTGATCAGCTGGCCGCCAACCTCGGTTGCGATAAAGTTGCGACTGGCCATTACGCACGAGTTGAATACGAAGAGGCGTCAAATCGCTATCGCCTTTTCCGCGCGAGCAATCTCGATAAGGACCAATCCTACTTTCTTTGGGAACTAACGCAGGACCAATTGTCGCGCGCAATGTTTCCCCTGGGAGAGATGTCGAAGCCCGAAGTGCGCGAGGTGGCACGAGAACACTCGCTCGCGGTGGCCGAGAAATCGGAGTCTCAGGAGATCTGTTTTGTTCCCGACGGAGATTACGCAGGCTTCATCGATCGCTACCTTGAAGCTGAACAAGCGAGCGAGCGTTTGCCGGGCGCCGGTGAGATAGTTGATGCCCGCGGCGCTGTGGTGGGCCAACATGCGGGTATTCATCGTTACACGATCGGGCAGCGCCGCGGCATCGGCATCGCCGCAGCTCAACCGCTTTACGTAACCAACATCGACGCCGCCAGGAACCGGATCGTAGTTGGCGAGCAGGACGACTTGCTGACTAAGGAATTCACCGCCGCTGGAGTTAATTGGGTTGCTTTTGATCAACCGGGCGACTCGGTGCGCGCGGAGGTACGCGTGCGCTATCGACACCAACCGGCGGAAGCAACCATCACTCCAATCGAGAACAACCGCGTTCGTGTCTATTTCGATGAACCGCAGCGAGCAATTACGCCTGGCCAGGCGACCGTGTTCTATCGTGGCGACGAAGTCGTCGGCGGCGGCTGGATAACCAAAGCCTAGGGGAAAAGGGGAAGGGGGAAACCGTATAAAGACCCTGATCTCGCAAGTTCGCTTACGCCTTCCCGTTTGCCCTTTACCCTTTACCCGGCCCGCGCTCTTCTCCTTTACCCTCTTCCCTTTTCACCTGTTCACCCATTCTCCTGTTCCCCCTTTCCCTAAACCTTTTCCTTCCCGCCTACGTACTCAAAGCACGAATAATTCTTAACTAATCAGGCAATAAAGGCAGGAAATAATATGGCAATGTCGCGCACACGAAAGACGGTTTTGATTATTACCAGCATTGTGGTGGGGCTGGTTTTGGTCGCATTGATCGGCCTCGCGGTTGTAATCTCCGCGTTCCGGCAGAATGAGCCGAGCATCGCTGACAACAGCGTGCTCACCCTCCGCGTCGCCGGCTCATTACCGGATTACGTCCCTTACGATCCCCTGAGGAGATTTTTTGGCTCAACGGACCAATCACTCACGAACCTCATTCTGCAATTCAAGAAGGCCAAGGTAGACAAACGCATTAAGGTCGTCCTGCTGGAGATCGACATGTCCGGCGCCGGTTGGGGCAAGTCAGAGGAGATTCGCGACGCTATCACCGATTTTCGTTCCTCGGGTAAACCTGTATACGCTTATCTGGAATACGGGATGAACAAGGAGTACTACATCGCCAGCGCTTGCGACAAAATTTATCTGGCGCCGCCGGGAGAGTTATTCATCAATGGTCTGGCCGCTGACGTCATGTTCTTCCGCGGCTCACTCGATAAGCTCGGTATCTACCCCGACATATATCAGATCGGAAAGTACAAGAGCGCCGGCGACACCTTCACTCGCAAAGACATGTCTGAAGCTCATCGCGAATTCATGAATTCGCTGCTCGACGATCTGTTCAATCGCTACGTTGACGCGATTGCCAAGAGCCGCGGCAAAACTTCCGACCAGGTGCGCGCCATCATCGACGATGCACCTTATGGCGCTCTGAAGGCCAAAGATGCAGGGCTCATCGACGGCGTCGCCTACCGGGAAGAACTCGAGAAAGAGTTGAAGACGAAGTTGGGCTACAAAGATGCCGATAAGCTGCCGATTGTTAAGGGTGGCGATTACTCGCGAATCGAAGCCGAGTCGCTTGGTCTCAATGAAGGTGAAAAAATTGCAGTCATCTACGCCACCGGCGCTATCGGTTCCGGAGAGTCCGAGAACAGCCCTCGCGGCAATCAGTCGATTGGCTCTGACACGCTTTCAAAAGCCATCGACGATGCGCGCGAAGACAAAACGATCAAGGCAATCGTGATCAGAGTAGACAGCCCCGGTGGCTCGGGTCTGGCGTCAGACATCATCTGGCACTCCGTGGTTGCGGCAAAAGAAAAGAAGCCGGTGGTGATCTCAATGAGCGACGTGGCCGCATCAGGCGGCTATTACATCGCTTGCGGCGCCAACAAGATCGTTGCTCAGCCCTCCACCATTACCGGTTCGATTGGCGTCGTCGCAGGCAAGCCAGTGATGAGAGGTTTCTACGACTGGATTGGACTCTCAAACGAATACCTTCTGCGTGGCAAGAACGCCGGCATGTTTCGCGAGACCGAGAAGTTTACGCCTGAGGAACGGGCGAAGTTTGAAGACTGGATCAAGACAACTTATTACAACGACTTCGTGCCGAAAGTTGCTAAGGGGCGGGAAAAGGATGCGGCTTATATAGACTCAATCGCACAGGGTCGCGTCTGGACGGGCTTCCAGGGTAAAGAGCGCGGGCTGGTCGACGAGTTTGGCGGTCTTGATCGCGCGGTCGAAGTGGCGAAAGACCTGGCGAAGATTCCAAAAGACAAGGGCGTCCATCGCGTGATTCTTCCGTATCCACGCACCTTTATTCAGGAACTACTCAGCGAAGGCGACGAAGCCAGCACGCAGATGAAGCAAAGGGAAGCGGTGCTGGCAACCTTACCCGAAGACGCTCGCCGCGCGGTACGCTATATGGCGTTGCTGGATCGAATGAAGAGTGGCGAGTCGATGCTGCTGATGCCGTTTGATCTGCGCATAAAATAACTATCCGCAGATTACGCAGATTTCACAGATTCAGAGTTGAACTAAACGGGGTCCTTTGCTGTTTGGATTTTGGTTCTGCTCAATCGGTGTAATCTGCGTAATCTGTGGATTCTACTTTGTTATTTTTTCGAGGCCACCCATGTACGGTCGCAGCGCTTCGGGAATGACAATCGAGCCATCCGCTTGTTGAAAGTTTTCCAGAATCGCAATCCAGGTTCTGCCAACCGCCAAACCTGAACCGTTCAGCGTGTGCACAAACTCCGGCTTTGCTCCACCCGCGCGGCGGAAACGAATCTGTGCGCGGCGGGCCTGAAAATCTACGCAGTTGGAACAGGATGAGATCTCCTTGAATTCACCGTACGATGGCAACCACACTTCGACGTCATACGATTTGGCCGCCGAGAATCCCAAATCGCCGGTAACGTGTTCAACTGTGCGATAGTGCAAACCAAGCTTCTCGAGAATTGATTCAGCATCGCGGGTCAAACTTTCCAGCTCATTGAATGACTCTTCCGGCGTTGTCAGTTTTACCAACTCCACTTTCTCAAACTGATGCTGCCGGTAGATGCCGCGTGTGTCTCGCCCGTAGCTGCCGGCCTCTGAACGAAAACACGGCGAGTAAGCCGCAAACTTGAGCGGCAGAGCGGAAGCGTCGAGAATCTCATCGCTGTGATAATTCGTGACGGGCACTTCCCCGGTAGGTATCAAGTAAAGACCGCGCTCGTCAGTAAGTTTAAAAAGATCTTCTTCAAATTTCGGTAACTGGGCTGTGCCAAAAAGTGCGTTGGCGTTGACTATGAAAGGCGGCAACGTTTCGGCATAACCATTCTCGCGAGTCTGCACATCAAGCATGAAGTTGACTAGGGCACGGCTCAGCCGCGCACCGGCGCCATTGAGAATTCCGAAGCGCGCGCCGGAGATTTTTGCCGCCCGCTCGAGATCGAGGATGCCCAAAGCTGTCCCCAGGTCCACGTGATCTTGCGGCGCGAAATCAAACTCAGGTTTGTTCCCCCAGCGGCGCACCTCCACGTTTTCGGCTTCGCCTTTGCCGATCGGCACGCCTTCAGCCGGAAGATTGGGAAGCGAGGTCAGCAGGGTGCGCATGCTCGTCTCGGCTTCATCGCGCAACCGATCGAGCTCCGCAATGCGTTCCTTTAATTCGTTAACTTCCTTGCGTTGTGCATTAGCTTCGTCGCGCTTGCCCGCTTTCATTAGGGCACCGATCTCACGGCTGGCGGTGTTTCGCGTGGCATTTAGCTGGTCAGACTCGGCAATGATGCGACGCCGTTCAGCGTCGGCAGCGGCAAAAGAATCGAGCACTTCAGGCGCCACACCGCGCGACTGTAGTCCCGCTCTTACCTTCTCGAGATTTTCCCGAACGTAGTTGAGATCAAGCATTGGTCACCAGAGAGTAAGCGGCCCAGTCCCGGAGGGACCGAATGTTTATTGACTCCGCAGTCTATTAGGTTGTTCGCTCCAGCGGAGCGAAATGTTATTTGTTCGACGTACTTATCTATCAGCACATTGCGCTCCGCTGGAGCGCCAAACGGGGTTGGCGGCGAAGGCTGTAAACATTTGGCTCCTCTGGAGCCAGAACATCGTTTAGTTCGCAATTCTAACTAAGTTTTAGCGGCAGCACATTTCTTACACTTGCATCCAACCGGTTTGATGTGTTCCTCAAAGTATTCTTTGCCGTAATCGTAGCTTAACTCTTCGCCGGCCTTTATGGCTCGCTTTGACCAGATCCAGACGCGGCGCTTCGAGATCAGAGCCTCACAATTAGGCCGACATGAATGATTAATATAGCGGGCCGTGTTGCTTCGTGGCGTTCCGTCGATAGACCACTTTGAATTGACGCCGAAGAAGTACTTGCCTTTGGTCCTTCTTTCGACTTCCTCGTTTGAAACCAGTGGGCCGGTGTACTCGATAATTCGTGTTCCGGCCGGAATAGGTTTTAGTGCGAACAAGCCCAGGCCCGAGCCGGTTCGTTTAATGGCGTACTTACCAAGGTCCTTTTTCATTTGGGAATGTTACCTGGTCGCGGATGCATTCCCGAGTATGAAACCTGATGGAACAGATCTTCATTGTTGGTATACCTCCCGCTTGGGTTAATCCTTAATAATATGGTATGAGAACAACTCATTATGCCACAGAGGGTTCGTAAAGCAGTTTTTCCTGCCGCAGGATTGGGTACGCGCTTTTTGCCCGCCACCAAAGCCTCTCCAAAAGAGATGCTGCCGCTGGTTGATAAGCCGTTGATCCAATACGTAGTCGAGGAAGCGGTCGCTTCCGGAGTTGAGTCGGTCATCATCGTGACCGGACGCGGCAAGGCTGCCATCGAGGATCACTTCGATGTTTCGTTTGAACTGGAAAAACTTCTGGAAGCACGCGGCAAACAGGCAGAGCTCAAAGCGATGCGCGCTATTTCCGAGATGGCACGTGTAAGCTACGTGCGCCAGCAGGAAGCGTTGGGCCTGGGCCATGCGGTTTTGCAGGCGCGCGATCTGGTAGGCGATGAGCCATTCGCAGTAATGTTGAGCGACGATATTGTCGACTCCGAAACTCCGGCGCTTCAGCAACTGCTCAACGTCTACGAAAAGTACGACGCACCCGTGATTGGCGTAATGCAGGTCGCCGGCGAGGCTATCTCGCGATTCGGCGTAATAGACGGTGAGGAAGTAGCAGACGGTGTCTATAAAATTATCGACATGGTTGAGAAGCCTTCGTTTGCTGATGCACCTTCTGACCTCGCCATCATTGGACGCTATGTGCTGACCCCGGACATTTTTTCCGAGCTGGAAAAGACGCGCCCGGGCGCCATCGGCGAAATTCAGATCACTGATGCGATGCGGTCTCTACTGAAGCAACGGTCTTTTTACGCCGTGCGCTTTGAAGGAAAGCGTTACGATGCTGGTGACAAACTCGGTTTCCTGATTGCGACCGTGGAGTTTGCCCTGAAGCATGAAGACCTGGCAGCCGAGTTTAGGGAGTATCTGCAGGCGTTAAAGTTGTGAGAGTCATAAGCACGCAGGACAGACACTCAGGAATGAGAGCTCGTGGTCAGGACGGTGGCTTTTGCCCCCGCTAGTTGCTGCCGATTAACTGGAAGCGGGGGCAAGCCCCCTTCCCAACCATGAGACTCCCACTCTTGAGTCATTCTCTGAATTCTACTTAACTATCAAACATGTCTGATCAAAAACAATTCTCCGGACGAAGTGCCATCGTCACAGGCGCGACGCGCGGCATTGGTCGCGCTATAGCCCTTGAACTCGCGCGGCGTGGGGCAGACATCGCGTTCAACTACGCGAAGAGTGCTGAGGCCGCTGAGTCGCTGGCAAAAGAGATCGAAGAGCTCGGCGTGCGCGTGCTTGCGACGCAATGCGATGTCGCCAACACCGAAGCTGCGGCCGAGATGGTAAAGCAAGTGAAGGACGCTTTCGGGCGCATCGATTTTCTCGTCAACAACGCCGGCATCACGCGCGACAATCTCATCCTGCGTATGAAGGAAACGGATTGGGACGAGGTGATGGACACTAATCTGAAGGGCGCCTGGAATTTTGCAAAGGCGGCACTGCGAACAATGCTGCGCCAGGAAGAGGGTGGATCGATTCTCAACATCTCTTCAATCAGCGGCGTGATCGGGATGGCAGGACAGTCAAATTATTCTGCGTCGAAAGCCGGAATGGTTGGACTGACGAAAGCCCTTGCGCGGGAAGTGGCCAGCCGCAAGGTAACTGTTAACGCCCTGGCGCTCGGGATGGTGGCCACAGACATGTCGGGAACCCTAACCGAAGACTACCGTGAGAAGATTGTGCAACAGATTCCGCTTGCTCGTTTTGCTGAAGCCGATGAAATCGCGCGTATCGCCTGCTTCCTGCTCTCCCAAGACGCTCGCTACATCACCGGGCAAGTGATTCAAGTTGATGGTGGTCTGGCAATGTAGTCCAGGCTCGAGCCGGCGGTTGCTAGAGTTTTCGCAAAGGCCGCTAAACTTCACAATCTGATTCGTTCCCGCGATTGACCAATCTGCCATGAGGCTGTTTGACAGCCTGCCTCAAATCGGGGTTAGATTTATTTTCGTACGTCACTTGGCAGCTCCCCCCAATGTCCTCCTGTGCACTGCGAACTTTGCGTAGTGCTGAATGCCAGTTTGGGAGCAATGAAGTGCAAAAGAAACCTCAAATCCTCTCTCGATCAGTGTCACTGAAGTCCGCCCTTAGACTTGGCCCTTATTTTCTAGTCATGGTCTTGTGTTTGTTTTCGCGTTCAGCGCTTCAAGTTGGATTGTCTGAGTCCAATTTCTATCGCACTGAACAACTTCCGGCAAAGGCCGGCAGCGGCCCGGGCCTTACCTCTCCCTTCGATATTGGAAAACCTGATAACCGTTTTGACCTGTTTGGAAAGGGCGCGGTTGTCACCAATCAGCAGTTCCCATTCGCTGATGACGGCTCGAACATTCACGAACAGACAACCGGTTCGGCGGACGGACTATGGAACAACGTAAAAGAAAGCGAAATCGCAACCAACGAGCCAGCGTGCCGCTGCTCCGAAGGCTTACCGCACATTAACTCTGAGCCGCGCGAAGCTGAGCGCAATCCTGGCTGGCGCACCATTGGAATTCAGCAGCAAAGACGTGCAACCCACTCTGCTAACGTTGCCGTCTGCCGATGGAACCTTTCAAACCTTTCGTGTAGTTGAGTCTCCGATTATGGAGCCGTCACTCGCCGCAAGGTTTCCTGAAATAAAAACTTATAGTGGTCAGGGGGTAGATGACCCCACGGCGACAACTCGTTTCGATTGGACACCGCAGGGGTTCCACGCACTCATCCTCTCGAGTAAGGGAACTGCGCTCATCGAGCCTTATGACTCAGAAACCACTGAGAACTATGTCGTCTATTTTCAGCGCGACGTGCCGGTCAGTTCGTTTGACTGCGACGTAAGCGAAGCGGAACAGGAGAACGCGATAGACGAGAGCAAAAAGTTTTTGAGTTCAAGAGGTTTGCGGCCCGAAGTCACCTCCGACTCCAACTTGCGCACCTATCGCCTGGCAGTAGCAGCCACTGCGGAGTACACACAGAAGTATGGCGGCGGCACGGTTCCCGGCGCCTTCTCGGCAATGACAACGACAGTGAACTCTGTCAACGCAATTTATCAAATGGAGCTGTCTATCAAACTGGTCTTTGTCGCGAATGAAGCTGACATCATCTTTACTGATCCGGCAACCGATGGATACACGAGCGATAACCCCAGTGCGTTGATTTCCGAAAATCAAGCCAAACTTGATGCAGTCATAGGTTCAGCAAACTATGACATCGGTCACGTCTTTGACGGCCGCAGTGAAGCGCCGGGATTCTTTTCATTTCAGGGTCTGGCAAGTATCTCGAGCGTTTGCCGGGACGGAGTGAAAGCTAGAGGTGTCAGCATCACGCGTTCTGTGCAACCCTCAAGCATTGTTGCTTACTACAGTACGGCTCACGAAATGGGCCATCAGTTTGGCGCCACGCATACGTTCAATGCGACTACTGGCAGTTGCGGCCCGCAACGCACGGGCTCGACGGCTTATGAGCCCGGCACCGGCTCAACGATCATGGGTTACCGATTCGCGTGCGGCGCTGAAGACTTGATGTCCTCGGATACTTACTTTCATCTCGCGAGTCTCGAACAAATAGTGAACTATACGAGCCTGGGCAGCGGTAGCTCCTGCCCCGTCCTTACCGCCACGAGCAATTCAGCACCCGCCGTGGACGCAGGACCGACTTATACAATTCCGCAAGGGACGCCCTTCACGCTGGGCGCGCTCGGCAACGATGCAGACGGTGACGACCTTACTTTCTGTTGGGAGGAATTCGATCTGGGCGCAGCTTCGCCACCCAGTACGGATGATGGTAGCCGGCCAATCTTTCGATCCTTTGCGCCTGTTCCCAATCCATCGCGCACTTTTCCCCGTTTGTTCGATGTCTTGGGATTTGAATCGCTGCCGGTCACAACCCGTACCATGAATTTTCGCGTAACGGCCCGAGACAATCGCATCGCTGGCGGTGGCATCGGTTCCGCCGCGACTCAAGTCAACGTGCGCGCCGACAGTGGACCATTCGTCGTCACGCAACCAGCGTCTGGAGCAAACTGGACCATCGGCAGCTCGCAAACAATTACGTGGAATGTCGCAAACACAGACGCGCCACCAATCAGTTGCAGCAGAGTAAGGATTCTGATGTCGGTCAATGGCGGGTTGTCTTTCCCAATGGTGCTTGCAGACGATACAGCTAATGACGGTTCAGAAATGGTGACGCTCCCCGTCGCGGCTCCCTCGAGCGGCGGAATTCCCGCCCGCATCAAAGTCGTCGCAAAAGGAAATGTCTTCTTTAATATTTCGCCGCCACTCAACATAATTCTACCCGCCAGCAGCATACAATTCAGTAGTTCGTCCTATTCGGCATCTGAAGGGGACAATCCCAAACAGTTCAACATAACTGTTACGCGCACCGGAGACGTTTCCGGTGGCGCCACAGCCGAGTACGACACCTTTGACACCGTTTTAGGTTCGCCTTGCAATGTTTTGACCGGCGAACGCGCGTTATCGCGATGTGACTATGAGTCGGCTATCGGCCAATTATATTTCGCTCCCGGAGAAACCTCGAAAACAATCACTATTCCGGTTATCGACGATTCCTACGCCGAGGGAGTGGAACGATTTCAAATGGAACTACGCATCATCGTCGGTGCTTCCTTCGGTTCACCAACTCAGGCGACGCTGACGATCAATGACAACGATGTCGCGCCCGGTCAGAACCAAATCGATCAGGCAAGTTACTTCGTCCGCCAACACTATATTGATTTCCTGAATCGCGAACCCGACTCTTCCGGTCTTGCCTTCTGGACCGATCAGATCGCGCAGTGTGGAACAGATGCGCAGTGCATCGAGATCAAGCGCATCAACGTATCGGCCGCTTTTTACCTGTCGATTGAATTTCAGGAAACCGGGTATCTCGTCTATCGGTTATACAAGGCGTCTTATGGCGATGCGACGGGCTCATCAACTACCGGGGGCCAACATTCGCTCAAAGTTCCGATTGTTCGGTTGGACGAGTTTCTGGGTGATACCCGCCGGCTTGGTGAAGGAGTAGTAGTGGGCCAACCAGGCTGGGAACAAGTGTTGGAGAATAACAAGCAGAAATTGATCGATGACTTTGTTCAAAGGAATCGGTTCTATTCCGCTGTTGGCGGCCTTACTCCAGCAAGATTTGTTGATGCTTTGAACACAGATGCGGGCAATCCTCTTTCTCCGAGCGAACGCAATCAGCTTGTGGCTGACTATACTTTTGGAATAAAGACGCAGGCGCAGGTATTGCGGGCTGTGGCCGAAGATCCTGATTTAGTCGCTGCAGAAAAAAATCGCGCTTTTGTTTTAATGCAGTATTTTGGCTACCTGCGACGCGACCCAAACGTCGTGCCTGATTCAGATTACAGCGGCTACGAGTTCTGGCTGAACAAGCTGAACGAGTTCGGTGGCAATTTCGTGAATGCCGAGATGGTGAAGGCTTTTATTACCTCCAGTGAATATCGCCAGCGTTTTGGCCCCTAAGAGCATGCGTCATTAACAAAAAGCGTACCTCGAAGTTTTCAAAAGAACTACCAACGACTGGAGCGGTTAGCGTTTCTACATTACCTCAATTGAATAGCGAAAACGCTTCGGGCCCATAGCAGTTACGAGAATTCGGAATAAAACCAAAGCAATGGACATCTGGACTTCGTGTTTATTTCCTTGACCGGTACATTTCCCTTCAGTATCCTCTGCCGCAATTCCCTAATCGCGTTAGTTAACTTGCGTCCGCAATCGCCGTTACGATTCACGTTTCAATCGATCGCGAGTTGTTCCGCCAGGAGTTAACCGGAGCTGGCTCTTGATCTCTCCCAGATCGTCCGCAGACTGGACCAGGTTCCATGACATTTACCCACATATCCGAAGGAGAAACCCCAATGCACCGAAACAAGTTCTTAGTTGTCTTTTTAGCTCTGCTCATAGCTTCAGCCATCGCGCTCAGTGGTTGCGCAAAAGTAGAGGAAGGCGCTGCTCCGGTCGCTTCAGACAAAGCCAGCAACGCCGGCGGCAAAATTGCCGTCACCACTTCCTCAGAGGACGCACGCAAGGAATTCCTTCTGGGACGTGATCTACAAGAGAAGCTACAAGTCCAGGACTCCATCCAACACTACGATAAGGCAATTTCGCTTGATCCGAACTTCGCCTTGGCGGAGCTGAATCGAGCGCAAGTCAGCCCCACCGGTAAAGAATTCTTCGACCATCTGAAGAAGGCCGTGGCGCTGGCAGATAAGGCTTCCAATGGCGAGAAGCTGTTGATCCTCGCCAATGAGGCAGGCGCGAACGGTAATGTGGCGAAGCAAAAAGAGCTGCTCGATCAACTCATGGCGGCTTTCCCAAACGACGAGCGGGCCCACTTTAATGTAGGTGGCTATTACTTCGGCCAGCAGGATTTTGCCAAAGCCATCGAGCATTACAAGAAAGCAACCGAGATCGCGCCGACTTACTCGACCGCTTTCAATATCCTTGGTTATGCCTACCGGCAGAACGACGACAACGCCAGCGCCGAGCAGGCCTTCAAGAAATACATCGAGCTGATTCCCAACGATCCAAATCCTTACGACTCCCTGGCCGAGTTGTACTTGAAGATGGGCCGGTTCGACGAGTCGATCACGCAATATCGTAAGGCGCTCGCAATCGATCCCAACTTCATCAACTCTCATCAGGGAATCGCATCGGCGTTGATGTATCAAGGCAAGCCGGATGAAGCTTCTGCCGAACTTCAAAAGATTACCGACAAAGCCAGAAGCGACGCCGAACGCCGCACCGCTATGTTTGCAATGACGGTCGTTGACGTCGACAGCGGCAAACTTGATGCTGCGCTTGCAGAAGTCGATAAGCAGTATGCGTTGGGCGAAAAAAGCAACGATGTCGCCGGTATGATTGGCGATCTGCAACTCAAGGGCAACATCCTGCTTGAAATGGGCAAGCCCGATGACGCGAAAGCGGCTTACGACCGCCTGCTGAAGATGACGTCGGATTCCAGTCTCTCTCAGGATATCAAAGACAACGCTGCACTCTTCCATCACTACAACCTGACGCGTGTTGCGCTTGCTAAGAAAGACCTGACGACTGCGAAGAGCGAAGCCGAAGCTTTCCGTAAAGGCACTGAAACATCGAAGAATCCGTTCCAGACCAAACAGGCCCACGAGCTGTTAGGCATGATTGCGCTCGAAGCCAAAGATTTCGACGGGGCGCTGACTGAACTACAGCAAGCGAACCTGCAAAACCCTTACGATCTCTATCGCATCTGTCAGGCCTATCAGGGCAAGGGCGACATGGGTAAGGCAAAGGAGTTTTGTAACAAGGCGGCCACGTTTAATTCGCTGCCGCAACTTAATCTCGCTTTCATCCGTACCAGGGCGGCCAAAGCATGATTTGAACCAGCATCGTTTGAAATAGAAGGCGGCGCCGAGATCTAACGGCGCCGCTTTACTATCCGCGATTTACGATTCACTATTCACTTCTATGGACAACTCCTGGCCTGAATTGAAATTTTCGGAATGGCAAGACACTCTGGCCACGCTACACATGTGGACGCAGGTTGTTGGGAAAATCCGGCTAAAGACGACACCGCTCGTCAACCATTGGTGGAACGTGCCGCTCTATGTTTCCGCCCGCGGCCTTACAACTTCAGCCATGCCCTATCGCGACGGGCGGGTGTTTGAGATCGAATTTGACTTCATCGATCATCAACTCCTGATCAAGTGCAGCGACGGCTCCACTACTATGCTTCGTCTCCGTCCCCAGTCAGTCGCAGACTTCTACGCCGAGGTAATGTCGGCGCTTCGCAGCTTGGGCATGGAGATAAGAATTTGGACGATGCCGGTGGAGGTGCCGAATCCGATTCGTTTCGAAGCAGACCTGCGCGCGTCCTACGATTCTGAATATGTTAATCGCTTCTGGCGCGCCCTCGTAAAGATGGATGAGTTGCTAAAGGAGTTTCGAGCGCGTTTTATTGGCAAGGTTAGTCCGGTGCATTTTTTTTGGGGAAGTTTTGATTTGGCTGTTACGCGCTTCTCCGGCAAGCCGGCTCCTGAGCGTGAAGGCGCCGACTTCATGACGCGCGAAGCTTATTCGCATGAGGTGATCAGCCACGGCTGGTGGCCAGGCAACAAAGACATGGAAGCCGCGTTTTATTCCTACACCACGCCCGAGCCGGCAGGCCTTGGCGAAACAATCAAGCAGGGCAAGATTCTTCCCGCGGAAACTTTTTACAGTTCGGAGATGAAAGAGTTTTTCCTGTTGTACGACGACGTGCGCAGCTCCGCTTCACCTGAAAGAGCACTCATGGATTTCTGTCAAACCACTTACGAAGCGGGCGCAAACCTGGCTGGATGGGACCGCGCCGCGCTTGAACGCGAGTGAAGATGAGGTCAGTACCAACACGATGTAGCGGGTGGGTCGTGGTTTCGCCGCTCTCCACAAAAACCTAAGATTAACCCGTAAAATTGATTGCATGGTCGGAACCCACCCGCTACCGCGTGGTGGTACTGATCTCATTTCACCCAGTTTTGTCTTGACAGCTTTTCGGCCTCCTGCCTATAGTAACCACTCGCTTCGACGATTGACGCCTGAAGCGACAGGAAACATGATGCCGAGCACCCACACTTTTTATTACTTCGCTTTTACCTACCGCTTCTTTTCCTATGGGAGAAGCGGGCAGGCGAAGATTGGGCGTGAAGTGCTGAAAACCTAAAAACCAGTACAAAAAGCTTTCATCGAGCCAGCCGCGACTCCCAAACGGGAACAAGTCGCGGCTGGCTTTTTTGTTGTTGACCCCGTAGCGGATTTTGGAACGGAAAGAACTTTCGGAAGGACGAACACCATGACTATCGAACATTGGCGCACGGAAATAGACGAAATAGATCGCGAACTGCTTCGGCTCTTAAATCGACGCGCGCGACTGGCCATGAAGGTTGGGGCATTGAAACAGAATGCAGGCCTGCCTTGCTGCGATAACGAGCGCGAGCGCGACGTGTTGACCCGTTTGCAACAAGCCAACGGGGGCCCGCTCGACAGCCGCGCCATTGGTAAAGTGTTCCGGCGCGTCATTCGCGAATCGAGAAACCTTGAAGCGCGGATGCTAACTGATCGGGAGCTTTCAACGGAGGCGAAGGAGCGCCGGGCCACGCTCGTCGCGGCCGGATCCGCTAACTCCAGCGAGGTAGTTTGGTGAGCACTTCGGTTTACAGACCGCGCGTCGCTTTTCAGGGAGAGCACGGTGCTTTCAGCGAAGACGCCGCAATCAAGTTGTTCGGACCGCAGGTCTGCAACAGCATTGACCTGGAGCCGTGTCCGACCTTCGAAGCACTTTTCAAGAGTATTGATGCAGGCCACGCGGAGTACATTCTGGTACCCGTTGAAAACAGTCTGATTGGATCGATTCAACCGGCGGTTGCTCTATTCGAGAAAAGTTCGCTGGCCGTCGTTGGGGAAGTGGCAATACCAATCCGGCATCATTTAATTGGCTGTTCGGGATCTGTGTTTGAAGAGATTGAAGCGGTCGAGTCTCATCCCGCAGCCCTGGCCCAGTGCAAAAAATTTCTTGCGGCACAGCCTCAGATCAAAGTGATTGAAACGGATGACACCGCCGGCAGCGTCGCCCAGGTAATTAAACGCGGCAACCGTAAACATGCGGCAATAGCTGGGAAACGCACTGCCGAGCTTTATGGTGGATCCATTATCCGCAGCAACCTCGAAGATCATCCGGATAACCACACTCGCTTTCTGTTGCTGGCTCGTGAGTCTGATCGGAAGCCAAACGTCGACAGTCAATCTTACGTGGGTCGACTAATACAGAACCGGGAGCGGTAGCGACCGGGTTCATGTTTACAACGAGCGTTCTGACCAGACTCGAAGCCGGTCGCTACCGCTCCCGGTTCTGTATTAGTCGACCCACAAGAGGCATTAATTGAAGAACTACAGAAATTGAGGAACACAAATCATGATCGTTAACATGTCATCATCGGCAACTGCCGAACAAATCAATCACGTTGTTGAAAGAATTCAGGAATGCGGCTATCAGGCACACCTGATTCAGGGAGCGGAGCGCACTGTCATCGGAGCAGTAGGCAACAATGGCCGGCGAGCGGAGATTGAGGCGTTACGCGCTGCCCCCGGCGTCCAGGACGTCATCCAAATCGCACATCCATTCAAACTTGTGAGCCGGCAACTGCAACAACGCCGCACCGTTGTCGATGTGGGAGGCGTGCAAATCGGCGACGGCAACGTGACGGTGATGGCGGGGCCATGTTCGGTGGAGTCGGCCGAACAGTTGATGGAAACTGCGCTCGCAGTGAAAGCCGCTGGAGCAAACCTGCTGCGTGGCGGAGCCTATAAGCCTCGGACATCGCCCTATGATTTCCAGGGACTGGGAGTTGAGGCTTTGCGTCTCTTGAGAGAAGCCAGCGAGGAAACCGGCTTGCCGATAGTGACTGAAGTAATGAGTGAAACTGATGTCGACATCGTCGCCGAGTATGCCGACATGATGCAGGTGGGCGCGCGCAACATGCAAAACTTCTCTCTGCTGCGAAAGCTGGCCATTCTTGAACGACCGATTCTGCTTAAGCGCGGTCCCTCGGCATCGATCAAGGAGTGGCTGCTGGCTGCCGAATATTTACTGGCTGGCGGTAATAAGAATGTGGTGCTTTGCGAACGTGGTATCAAGACGTTTGAGACTGCCACTCGTAATACTTTGGACCTGGCCGCCATCGCTTTGGTGAAGGAGTTGTCGCACCTGCCGGTCATCGCCGATCCGTCACATGGTACCGGCATTCGCAGCCTGGTTCCGCCAATGTCGAAAGCAGCGATTGCAGCCGGCGCTGACGGTTTGATGATCGAAGTGCATCCGTGTCCCGAGCGGGCGTTATCGGACGGCCCTCAGTCGCTGGATCTGGCAGGCTTTGCAGAGTTAATGAAGGAACTGGGCACGGTGCCCGTGCGAGAAGTTAAGGCTGCCTGACCGTTTCGTAAACAGCCTCCTGTGAGACCTAGAGAAAATCAGAACTGGGAGCGACAGCGACCAGCCGAAGATTTTAATGGTGTAGTGCTCTTCGTCGCGGAACGACGATGACAAGCACCCCACAATTGCCCCACTAACTCCCCAGAGGTTTGGTGCGCTGTCTAGTGCTCGTTTTCATGGGTTGAATCTTCCGCAGGTCGCTGTCGCTCCCAGTTCTGATTTTGTGTGGCGTGCAGCCAACCAACTTTTTCGGTAATTCCGCTGCCTGACGCAAGGCTGGCGTTTCTGTTCTATTTTCGTTACTGCCAGCAGAGAGAACAACGAAGCGGATAAAATAACCGCATGCGATATCTATCCCTGCTGGCTGTTTTCGCTGCGTTCTTGATCATTAATGGAGCGCCGGCTCACGCTCAAACGCGTGCTCAGGAAAAAGCCGCGAGTCTTCGCGCACAGCTCGCTGAAGTTGAAGCGAAACAAGCGGAACTGCAAACTCGACTACAGAATCTGGATGAGAAGTTGAAACCGGAAAATATTGAGAATTCTCTGGCTGGGGTGGGCAGTACGCATCCGGAGGATTTACGCGAGCAACGCCGCCGACAGTTGGAAATTGAACGAAACGGAGTGCGTGCGCAACTGGATCTGCTAGCCACCAGTCACAGTCGTTTGGAGACAGCAATCGCTACAGCCGACGCTGACGCATACCGGCAGAGTGCCACGCCACCAAAAGGTCCTGCCGAGGACGCGTTATCCACCGCTGCAGACTCAGCTCCGGTGACGACGCCTCAAAGACGTGCACGGCGCGTAAGGAAAAAGAAAGTCAAACGATCCAGACGGATGCATCACTCGCAAGCTTTAAACAAAGAGTCGGACGGGCAGTGAAGGTAAGCGGACTATGTGTAAGTTGGGTGTAGCATCCGCTCCCTACCGGTCGCGGTTCTGCAATGTGCCTCAGTCGCGACCTACTGAACAATGCTGCGACTGCGAAGATCGAAACTGTCGCCAGGTTTTAGCCAGTAATACCAGTTGCCACCGTGTTTCTTGTTGTCGTAAATCGCAGCGCGGCCTTCACCAATTACTTCGAAGCGATCTCCGCTCACAACGAGGGCTGCTTTCTCATCGAGTCCAATCCCTAACAACTGCGGATAGGTGTCCAACACGTTTACCAATTCGGCATCGCGTTTAGCCTCAGTCAAGTGTGGATTGATCGCGACGTTTTTTAGGAAAGCGAAGCCGCGCTCGTGACCTTTCGCCATAAGCAACGGCTTATCCGGGCGCCCTCGTACTGTGTAAGAGCCCTGGATGATTGCGCCCGCGGAGTTGCCACCCACCACACCACCGCGTTCGACCACTGCGGCAATCTCCTTCTGCGTAAGTGTATCCAGGTAGGCATTCGCTAATCGTCCGGCGTTCCCTGACCCCAGCCAAACGCCGTTGGCCTTTTTCAGAGACGCGACAAAAGTCCCGGAGTTAGCTGTCTTGCGACTGCGTGTGTGCAAAAGGGCTACGTGTTTGACTCCAAACATCTTTGCGAGTTCCTCTTCGAAAGCCTGCGTATTTGCGGCCGGCGTGTCGGAGTCTGGCGGGTCATAGATGAAGCCTGATGGGAGTCGCACACTGGAAGCCGCGGTGGGAACGTAAACGAAATTCGCGTCGGGCCCTCCGGCTAAAGCGACGAAGCGTTCTATCACTACATTGCCGACATCGCCGCCAGTCAAAATAAGATGGCCCTTTGCCGAACCATAGGACACCTGCGCAACTAGACAGTTTGAAACACAGAGCGCGAAAAGAACCGCAGCCGCTATTTTCACGTTCACTCTATTGAGACTCCAAGTCTACCGAGGCGCGGGCACGGATTTCGCAAAGTAGCCGGGCCGGTGTCGCAATTGCAGCTGCTCTTTCTGTAACTCAGGATTGGTGATTTCGATGCGCATTTGGCGATAAGACCCGTCGCGGTTCTTGTTGGAAGGCGAGTAGGCAATCAGATACTGTGAACGAAGTTCCTGCTCGATCTCTCCGAAAGCACTGGTTAAGTCAGTCTCTCGCTTTGGGAAAAATGCGCGGCCGCCGGTAGCATTCGCTACTGCGTTAAGTTCGTCGTGATCCACTCCACCATACTTTTTGTCGCCGATACCAATTGCGTAGATGACCGTCTCGGCGTCCAGCGCGCGATTGATTGCCTCGCTTCGTGAAAGCCGGCTCGTGGAGTCGCGCCCGTCCGTAAGCAGTATGATTGCGCGGCGTCTTTGGTTCGGAACGAAATCCTTTTGTCTTTTAACTGCGCCCATACCCTGCCGGCCCTGTGGCTGGCCGGCAACTTTCGGATCGGAACTTCGCGCCAGCACTTCGCTTGCTGTCAATGCGATCGCGTCCCAGATCGCCGTTGAACCTTCGTCACCCGGCGCCTTCATTCCCGGTCCGGAAGCGATGCCGCTGATGGGCCGGCCTGCGCCCAAATATGCCGGCAGCGCCACTTCAGTCCGTTCAAGGGCCCGATAGATACTGAAGACATCACGGGTCAACCCTTGTTCGAGGTACGCCGCGCCCGTGAAGGGAATAATCGCCGCCTGATCTTTACTCGACTGAATTACTCGCTCGATAAACGTGCGTGCGGCTCCTTTCTCCTGCGGCAGGGTGCGTTCCTCTGAAATGCTGACGTCGATCAAAAAAGCGATCGACAATGGTCGATCCGTTTCGCGCTGAAAGGTGAGAATTTTTTGCGGCACGCCATCTTCAACCACTCGCAGGTCCTCTTCCCGCAGCGTCGTAATGAAGAGTTTTTGTTTGTTGGTAGCGGTGAAGAAAAGGTTAGTGAGATCAGTTTCGACGCGAATTACTTCGTCGTCCTGGCCGGCTGGGTCCTGCGCGAAAAGATTGGCGGGTGCGCCGCAGTGCAAGAGCAGGATCGACAGTATCGAAATAAGCGTGGGCTTCATAAGACTTTAACGAAAACTGTTAGTTTGCAAACTCACTCGAAGAGCAACGGGACATTCTTTCCAGGTTCGATCGCAAACTAACAGTTTGCGTTACATCCTATTTCAGGCTCTTGATATTCGTCGGTTTGGCAAATAAAGCTTCAGCAAGTGGCGTATTGTATTCGACTGACTCGTAACCAACACGGCTGGTTTGTACGCCGTTCATAAAGTGGTCGATGACCCAGGGCGCGGTGATTTGACCAATCGTAATCGGCTTCGCTAAACGATCTTCTTCAGTTACCTCTTCGTCCTCGTCCGTATCCGGCTTCTTCCTGGTTGCTTTGTAAATCACTTTCGCCGGTAGACCTTCCTTCGCGGCAAATTCATATTCGATCCAGAAACCGTTTGGATAGGTGAGCCGCACCGCTTCATTACGTCGGCCTACTCCGGCTTCTCGACGCCCAACATAGCTGAGAATTGCATTCTCCTTCCTCCACCACCCACGCAATAGGTTTTCGACGCTGGTCCGCATGCTTCGCTTGAAGTCTTCAATCTGGTTACCTTTCATGTCAGCCAGGGATTTGGTGGCGCCATCGTAGAGCCAACCGGTTTCACCCGAATTTGTCTGAATCACACGAATGCCTGAGCTAATAAACTCAGTGCGCTCTCTGTCCGGATAGGATATGTAATCAACGAATTTTGCGGGAATCTGTGATTGCCCCTCACTGAAGGTGGTGAAGAAGCCGCGGCCAACCACGGTAGTGATATTCAAGTAAGCGTTGCCGCCAAGCACTTCAACCGCGCGACTGAGAACTGCTTCCGCCTTGGCAGTGTTCTCCGGGGACGGTTTTTGGGCCGGTTCCTGCTGCGCCGCAGCCGAGGCGCAAAACAAGACAAAGAGAAACAGGGTAACAACCGGGCGGCGCAGTATTGAATAGTTCATTTTTGCCTGGAACCTTCGCTGATACTTGAGTCGCCTCTCGAGAGGCAGTCATCTTAGTTGCTGACTATACTAATTAGCGATGCCTCTCAAAGGCCATAGAAAAAGGGCTTCAATAGACAATCTTGAAGCCCTGCTAAACAACGGCGGTACTGAGCGTGCCGATAAATTGTGATCTCCAGAAGCCGGACAAGTTTAATTCAAACTAGCGTTTGTGCCCGCCACCGCCTTCACCACTATCTCGTCATCTTCAACTTCAACCGCGAAATTCGTTGCACTCTTCCATAATGCGGTTAACGGTAGTTTCACTTTCTCATCGATGTGACGTTTCAGAAAACGAGCACCATATTTTGTATTGAAGCCCTTTTCGGTCAGAAAGTTCAGCGCTGCATCACTAACGCTGACATCCTTGCCCTGTCGTTGCATCTGACGCCGGAGACTATTCAAGTAGAGCTCGGCAATCTGGCGCACCTCATCCATCGTCAGCGGCGCGAAAACAATAATTTCGTCGATGCGATTGCGAAACTCCGGCGAGAAACGCGTCTCTGCAGCCTTCATTACTTCGTTCCTGACGACACGGAAATCCTGCGCGGTCTTGGTGCCAAAACCCAGTGGCTTCTCGAATTTCTTGAAGCTCTCCGAACCGAGATTGGACGTCATGATCACGATCGCGTCCGAAAGATAAACTCTCTTGCCGCGTCCATCAGTCAACCAGCCTTCGTCAAAGCCCTGCAGGAACAGGTTCATCAAATAAGGCGATGCCTTTTCAACTTCGTCCAACAGCAGAACCGTGTAGGGATTCTCGCGCAGTTGTTCCGTCAAAATTCCACCGCGCTCCGAGCCCACAATTCCGCGCGGCATGCCGATCAACTTTTCGATGCTGACAGTCCCGTCACCGTATTCAGACATGTCGATCCGCACCATCTTTTCTTCATCGCCAAACATGAATTCGGCGACCGCCTTGGCGAGTTCGGTCTTTCCCACACCTGTCGGTCCCAAAAACAACAAGACGCCATCCGGTTTATAGTGCGACTCTTTCAGTGGGCCTTTGTTCAGCCGTAGCCTTTGCGCCACGGATTTGATCGCGGCCTTTTGACCGATAACGCGTTGCCCGAGCATTGCTTCCGTCATCGAGAAGCGTTCGCTGGTATCGCGAAAGATCATGTCGCGCGGAATGCGAGACTCCTGCGAAATCACATCGATGACATGGTCCGGAGTGACTACCATCGTTTGCGGTTCGTTAATTTCAACTTTGACCGCAGCCGTATCGAGCCACCCGATTGCCTTGTCCGGCAAGTGAAGATTGCGTATGTACTTCGGCGCCATTTCCAGAGCGGTATTGATCGCCTCATCAGAAATCTTGACTGAATAATTTCTTTCCAGCCGCGGGCGAATACCTAACAGGATTTCACGCGTTTCATTTATCGTTGGCTCGACAACCTTCACCAGACGAAAGCGACGCGCCAGTGCCTCATCTTCGGAAATGTATTCCTTGTACTCCGAAAGAGTAGTGGCGCCGATGATGCGTAAATCGCCGCGCGCCAGTGCCGACTTAAACATATTTGCGGCATCGGAAGACGTACCCAGCGCCGCACCCGCGCCCATTATTGTGTGCGCCTCATCGATAAAGAGAATGAGATTGTCGCGTTCCTTGACCTCGTCGATGATGCCCTTGATTCGTTCTTCAAACATTCCGCGCAACATCGTGCCCGCCACGATGCCGCCCATTTGCAGTTGAACCACATGCGTGCCACGCAAACGCGCCGGGACCTTTTCAGGCTCCATCTCAATCATGCGCGCCAGACCTTCGACTACCGCGGTCTTGCCGACGCCAGGTTCACCAACCAGCATCGGCGAGTTTGCCCGCTCGCGGTGGCAAAGGATTTCCACCATCTGCTGGATCTCTTTCTCGCGGCCAATCGTCGGTGCGATCTTATCGGTACGCGCCAGGCGATTTAGCGAAACGCCGAAGTGCTTGAGATAGGGCGGCAACTCAAACTTCTTGCGATATTGTTCCTCTTCTCGCTCGCGTTTGTTTACCTGCGCCTGTACGTTCTCAGCCACAAGTTCAGGATTGGCGCCCATGTTTTTCAATACCTCAACGAATAGGCTGTCGGAGTTTGTAAGCGCCGAGAAGATATCCGTAGCTTCGATCACTTTGCGACCCTGCGCCCGCGCGCGTTCCATCGCGCGTTTGAAAAGTTCAGTTGTGTCGGGAGAAATACGAATGCCCTTGCCTACATGCTGCTGACGAGTGCTGTCCAGTCGCTTATCAATTGCGATTTTGACAACGATCGGATCCAGCGACAGCTCGCGCATGGTGGAGTTGAACATGTCGGGCTCTTCATGCATGAGAGCCTCCAGGATATGCTCCACTGAAACGAAATTCTGATCCCGCTGGCGCGACTCGCTTAGCGCGTGATCGAGTATTCTTTGTCCGCTGTCGCCAAATTTATCTTTATACGATCCTAAATCAACCATTGTCGTGCTCCTGGCAAACCCTGCCAATTTCCCTTAAGACTTAGTGCACCGTTTTACGACAGCAAATTCCTCGCTTCGATTGTCACCCAGATGCAAAAATCTAAGCCAACCTCGGAAGGTTGGATGTCGTGAGCATATGCGCCGTTGCGTTTCGATGCAACGGAATTCTGCGGACAATTGCACAGCAAATTTCCGGCCACCGGACGACTTGCCGACCTACCGGCAAGAAGCCGCATTGCGAATATCCACGGTTTCGCGCGCGAACACCTCACCGAAGCGGGGTTTAGTAGTCGTAATCCTCACCGCCACCCGGCATTGCAGGGGCCGCTTTCTTCGGTTCGGGTGCGTCTGTGACGGCGGCGTCAGTAGTCAGCAAGAGGCCCGCGATAGACGCGGCATTTTGGAGGGCAGTGCGTACAACCTTCGTAGGATCTAGTATCCCCGCGGCCACCAAGTCCTCATAATCTCCGCTGGCGGCATTGAATCCTTTATTGCCTTTCAACTGTGAAACTTTACCCGTGACTACAGCGCCATCCAGGCCTGCGTTTTCAGCGATTCGTCGCAACGGCTCTTCCAAAGCACGTCTCACGATTTTTATTCCCGTCAAGACGTCCTCATCATCATCGCTTAATTTGTCGAGCACTTGCCCGGCGCGCAACAAAGCGGTGCCGCCACCGACAACAGTGCCTTCCTGTGCAGCCGCCTTCGTGGCGTTAAGTGCGTCTTCAACGCGCGTCTTGATTTCTTTCATCGCGGTCTCCGTAGCCGCGCCGACTTTGACGACCGCCACCCCGCCTGCAAGTTTCGCCAGCCGCTCCTGCAATTTCTCGCGATCGTAGTCCGAGGTAGTTTCCTCAATCTGTTTTCTAATCGTCGCCACGCGTCCTTGAATCGCTTTCCGATCGCCGCCACCCTCAACCAGGGTGGTTGAGTCCTTATCGACAATCGCGCGCTTGGTAGTGCCTAAGTCGGACAGCTGAACGTTTTCGAGTTTGACGCCCAGGTCTTCCGTAATAACGCGCGCGCCTGTCAGAACGGCCAGGTCTTCAAGAATGGCCTTGCGTCGATCTCCAAAAGCGGGGGTCTTAACAGCGCAAACTTTTATCGTGCCGCGCAGCTTATTAACCACGAGCGTAGCCAGGGCGTCGCCTTCAATATCCTCAGCAACAATCAATAAAGGCCGACCACCGCCGGCTGCCTGTTCGAGAACCGGCAGCAAGTCGCGCATGGCGGCGATCTTTTTCTCGTGCAACAGAATCAACGGCTCATCCAGCACGCATTCCATTCGATCGGCGTTGGTCACAAAGTAAGGGGACAAATAGCCACGATCAAACTGCATCCCTTCGACGATTTCGAGTTCGGTCTGCAGTCCTTTTGCTTCCTCAACTGTGACTACGCCGTCTTTGCCGACCTGCTCCATTGCGTCTGCAATGAGCTGGCCAATCTCGCGATCGTTGTTGGCCGAGACGCTGGCAACGTTCATCAGATCTTCTTTGTCTTTCACCTTCTTGGAGATGCGTTGCAGCTCAGCTACCACGGCCTCGGTTGCTATCTGAATGCCGCGTTGCAACGACATTGGGTTGGCACCGGCTGATACGTTCTTTACACCCTGACTAAAGATTGCCTGGGCCAGAACGGTGGCGGTGGTGGTCCCGTCGCCTGCGGTGTCGTTGGTTTTGACAGCCACTTCGCGCACCATCTGCGCGCCCATGTTTTCGTATTTGTCCTTAAGCTCGATTTCCTTCGCAACGGTAACCCCGTCCTTCGTTATGACCGGGGATCCATATTTTTTCCCAAGCACGACGTTACGACCTTTAGGTCCAAGCGTTACGCGCACGGCATTAGCGAGCGTGTTCACACCGTTCAGCATTGCGCTCCGCGCTTCTTCGCGAAACTTCATCTCTTTTGCAGGCACTCTGGTTCTCCTTCGCAGGTTCTATCTAAATCTGAACTCTGTAATCTGTATTCTGAGCTTTGTGATCTGAAATCTGATTCGAGATCTGTAATCTGTAATTTACTCGACCGCTTGCCTGGCCTTATCCGTAGAGCGCCCAACTTTAACACGAGCTGGTCGCAACAGTCGGTCGCCGATTTTGTAGCCTCGCGTGTGTTGCGCAACCACCCTACCTTCATCGCCCGGCGCGCCTGCCACAGTCTCAATCGCCTCATGTAACTCCGGATTAAACTCTTCGCCAACCGCGTCAATGGGCTCAACGCCCGCGGCAGCCAATGCATTTTCGAAACTCGACGCCGTTCTCCGTACGCCTTCGGCAATTACTTCCGAAGCGCTGCCCGCTTCAGCAGCGTCAGTTGCACGTTGCAAATTGTCGAGCACCGGTAACAACCCGGCGATGAAGTCAGCCTTCTCACGCTGCGCGCGTTCATCAGCGGCACGATTCAGCCGCTGGCGCGTTTCATCAGTTTCACTTTGCAACTGCTTTCGCAACTGTTCAAAACGCGACTGCACCTCCAGCGTTTTTTGCTCGGCGGCTTTCGTTCGTGCCTCCAGCTCCTCTACGTAACTCGGTTTGAGACTCGGAGCCTCGGCCTTCGTATCGCGGTCCGTGTTTTCGTCGTCGTCCAGCAGTATGCGTCGTCGATCCGTCACGCGAATCTCAGCTTCGTCATCCCGCTTCTTCCTATGATCTCTACCGAATATGTCCCTGGCCATTTGATCCCTCTGCTTACGAAATTCCTAAAATTGTTGGTCCTACGAAACCTTAATCTCAACTCGCTGCGATTTGCGTTCAGGACGCTTGGGAAGGTGAACCTGAAGCACGCCATCCTTGTAGTCGGCCCTGATAACGTTTTGATCGACGGCTGACGGAACACTAAACGTCCTGAGAAATTTGCCACCAGGGCATTCCGCCCGATGCCGGGTCGTGCCCCGCGCGACTCGATTTCCCTTTATCGTTAGCCTGTCGTCGTCAACGCTGATATCAAGCGACGCTCGATCTATACCGGGAAGGTCAACAGCCACCGTGTACTCGCCATCGTTTTCGAAAACGTCCGCGGCCGGATACCAGTCGGCGGACTCAACTTCGTCAGTCGGGTTGCCTTCGGTAGCGCGCCGCTGTGACGCATCTTCAAACAGTCGATTCATTCGATCTTGCAAAGACACCAGGTCGAGCAAGGGATTCCATTGTGCCATCGCGCTTCCTTTTTTGAGTGCGGTGACCTGACAAGCACCCCAGCCGCGCTGCCCGGCTGGGGACCCCGCTTCACCGCATTGGTCGGCCGGGAACTGTGGCGGCCACCGTTCAATTAGGCCGCTGCCGCGGCCGCCTCGACCTTTAGATCCATCTGGTCGCCATTGGCCGTCACTTTCACTCTTTGGCCCGGCAAAACCTCGCCGTTCAGCAGTTTTACCGCCAGCGGATTTTGAATCAACGTTTGGATCGCACGCTTGAGCGGCCGTGCGCCATAGTTCGGATCGTAGCCTTCTCGTGCCAGAAGTTGACGCGCTGAGTCATCCAATACCAACTGAATATTCCTTTCGGCGAGCATCGCTAACAGACGTTGCAACTGCACGTCAATTATCTGGCCAATCTGATCTCGTGAAAGTTGATGGAAGATCACTATGTCGTCGATGCGATTAAGAAACTCTGGTTTGAAGTTTGCCCGCAACTCCTGCAAGACAGCCTCGCGCACTTCCTGTTCGTCGCCATCCGCATCCTGTATCTCGCGCGAGCCGAGATTTGAAGTCATGATCAAAACGGTGTTTTTGAAGTCGACCGTACGACCCTTGGCGTCAGTCAGCCGTCCGTCGTCGAGAATCTGCAGCAACACGTTGAACACGTCAGGATGTGCCTTCTCAATCTCATCAAACAACACGACTGCGTAGGGCCGGCGGCGAATTGCTTCGGTCAATTGTCCGCCCTCTTCGTAGCCCACATATCCCGGCGGTGCGCCGATCATGCGAGCCACTGCATGCTTCTCCATGTATTCAGACATATCGAGGCGGATCATGGCGTGCTCATCATCAAACAAAAATTCGGCCAGCGCCCGGGCAGTTTCGGTTTTACCTACACCCGTAGGACCGAGAAAAATGAATGAGCCGATCGGGCGATTCGGATCCTGTAAGCCGGCCCGCGCGCGGCGCACCGCGTCAGCTACTGCCTTCAACGCTTCCGCCTGGCCAATGACTCGCTTGCTGAGACGGTCTTCCATCGTCACCAGCTTCTGCATTTCACCTTCGAGCATCTTGGAAACGGGAATGCCTGTCCATTTCGCAACCACCTCAGCGACGTCCTCTTCGTCTACCTCTTCCTTGAGCATCACGCCGTTAGTTTGTAGTTCCGCAAGCTTCTCCTGTTCAGCTGCAAAGCGGCGTTCCAACTCCGGAATCTGGCCGTATTGAATCTCGGAAGCGCGCGCCAAATCGCCGGCATTTCGTACCTGGTCGAGTTGCAGTTTCAATTGCTCCAACTCCGCCTTGGCGGTGCGCATTCGCTCAATAGCTTCTTTTTCCGACTGCCATTTCGCCTTCATCCCCGAAGACTTCTCGCGCAAATCCGCAATGCGCTGCTCAATCTCGTGCAAACGCGCCCTCGATCTATCGTCCTCTTCGCGCTGTAGCGCCTGGCGCTCAATCTCCAACTGCAGGATTTCACGCTCGAGCTGATCAATTTCCTGCGGCAGTGAGTCGATCTCAATTCTGAGTCGAGAGGCCGCCTCATCAATTAAGTCGATTGCTTTGTCTGGCAAGAAACGATCGGTGATGTACCGGTTAGAAAGAGTGGCCGCCGCCACGATAGCCGAATCCTTAATGCGAACGCCGTGGTGAACTTCATATTTCTCTTTCAGCCCACGCAAAATCGCAATCGTATCTTCCACAGTGGGTTCACCCACATAAACCTGTTGGAATCGGCGTTCCAGGGCAGCGTCTTTCTCGATGTACTTCTTGTACTCATTAAGCGTAGTGGCGCCAACACACCGGAGTTCGCCGCGCGCCAACGCAGGCTTCAACATATTCGAGGCGTCAATCGCGCCTTCTGCAGCTCCAGCTCCTACCAGTGTATGCAACTCATCAATGAATAAAATGATCTGGCCCTGCGCGTTCTCAATTTCCTTCAAAACTGCTTTAAGCCGATCTTCAAACTCCCCACGGTATTTTGCACCAGCCAGCATCGACCCCAGATCGAGCCCTACCAGTCGCTTGTTCTTCAACGTCTCCGGAACGTCACCGGAAACAATGCGCTGCGCCAAACCCTCAACTATCGCCGTCTTGCCGACGCCAGGCTCGCCGATCAACACCGGATTGTTCTTCGTGCGGCGCGAAAGGACCTGGATAGTTCTCCGGATCTCGTCGTCGCGGCCGATTACCGGATCGAGTTTTCCCTTGCGCGCTAACTCGGTCAGATCGCGCGCGTATTTTGATAGCGCCTGATAATTTTGTTCTGCATTCTGATCCGTGATTCGTGAGCCACCGCGCATCTGCTCAATCACCTTAAGCAGATCGTCACGTTTCATGCCATGCTGGCGTAAAACCTTGCCAGCTTCACCGTCCTTCTCATCCACAATCGCCAATAGCAAATGCTCGGTCGAGTTAAACTCGTCCTGCATTTTGTCTGCGTGCTTTTGAGTGGCGGTGAAGATCTGACTTAGGCGTGGACTAAAATATTGCTGTCCGCCCTCGACTCGAGGAAAGCGTGCGATTGCCGCCTGAACATCATTCAGGACTACCTGAACGTTGACTCCGAGTTTACCGAGGACAGGCCGCACAATACCTTCCGGCTGCTCGAGCATTGCCGCGAGCAGGTGCTCCGGTTCAACTTGCTGATTCTGATTTCGCTCTGCCAACTCGATGGCAGCCTGTATGGCTTCCTGTGCCCGAAGCGTAAACTTGTCTAAACGCATAAAAATTTTTGTCTACTATACCGTTTTTTATTTTTTAGCGGGGTCAGCTCGTCTCTCGAGCTGACCCCGCCTTAGAGCCTTCCTTCAGACCCGGAACAATTACTGACTGCCTGCAGCCTTCGACTTCTCACCGGTTTCGGCCTTTGCCTCTATGGTTTTTGCCGAAGTCGGAGTCGCTTCACCGGAGATCTCAATCCGGCGCGCCTTCGTCTCTTCACGCTTCGGCAGCGTCACGCGCAATACGCCGTTGCGATATTCAGCGGTGGCACCATCGGCTGAAACGGTTTGCGGCAGGGTGAAAGACCGGGTGAAAGATCCATAAGAGCGTTCTACGCGGTGGTAGTTATCCGAGTCGTCTTTCTTTTCGAATTGACGCTCGCCGCGCAGCGTGATCACGTTGTTCTCCACCGACAGCTCAAAATCTTCCCGCTTCATTCCCGGAAGCTCCGCCTCGAGTACGATGTGGTCTTTATTCTCATAAATATCCACGCTGGGATTCCAGGCTCCGGCGCCAATACCTTCCTCCCCAAAGCCTCGGGTCAGATTAGTAGAAAAGAGCCGGTTCACCTCTTCCTGTAAAGTGCGCAAGTCCCGAAAGGGATCATAACGAACAATAGTCATCTTACTTCTCCTCCTAATTTCTTTACGCTCTGTGTGGCTTCCGAAGCCGCCTACTAAACCTAGGCTTCCTTGTGAGCGTGCGACAATAATAATATTTGAGTGCCAGCCCTGTCAAGTTCTTGGAAGGATGCGAAAATGCTAAGCAAATTCAGCGGGGGGAAGGGGTTCGGGGGTGCTATTCGAGAGGAAGGCTGAGGGTTGGTTCAAGGCTACTTCATGCCGAAAAAGCGTTTAATGGAACTTAGAAGACCGGCAGATTCGTCTGCATCTGTGGCTGAAAGGTCCTCGCTGGCAACCAGTCCTTGCCTACGCTCGGCGATAATGTAGCTCAGGGATTCAACCAGATCAGGGTTGGTATCGAAGACCTGCTTCATGGCGGCGTGCCCAATTTCCAGGACTTCAGTCTCTTCAATGGCCACAATGTTTGCCGTTCGAGGTTCGCCTGTGAACAGCGCCATCTCGCCAAAGAATGCTCCCTCGGTGAGGGTGGCAACTGTGCGGACCCTGACCGTTTTCGCTGACCTGTACTCTTACCCGGCCATTGTGGACGACGAACATTGATGAGCCTGGATCTCCCGCCCTTATCACTGTTTCGCCGGGCGCGAAAACGTGACTGCTGGCAGCCCTGGCGAGCATCGCCGTCTCTTCGGCGGAGAGAGGGGCGAAAATATCTACAGCCGCCAGTCGTTCAACAATTGCTCCGCCGTCACCATCAGCTGCACCGCTCCTCGCCTTTCTTTCCACCAGCAGCGTTCGCGTCGGGTAGGCGAAGGTTAACCCAGCGCGCCGAAAGGCGTACCAGATACGCTGGCGCACTAAGGCGTCAGTGTCGTTGTATTTCGCATAATCAATCAGCCAGTACTTAACTTCATATTCCATTGCGCTATCGCCAATGGCGCGAACGCGAACAATAGGTGCCACTTTTGGCGAGACGTTGTCAGCTTCTCGCACCGCTTCTCTGACAACATGGATAGCTTTGGCCGGTGAGTCTGTAAAGATTGTATTGAAGAACACGATGCGTGCATTCAGGTTTTCGCGCGGGCAAACTTCGATCGGTTCTTTTGCGGCCGTGCTGTTGCTAATTAGGACTATGTGATTTTGAAAGGTCCGAATCTTTACCGCCCGCCAGGTTATCTCCTCGACTACGCCCGTGTGCCGGTCCGATCCAACGGTGATCACATCACCAACCTGAAAAGGCCTGTCCGCTTGCAGTGAAATGCCGGCGAAAAAGTTTCCCAGTGTGTCTTGCAATGCAAGTCCCAGGATTACACCGAAGATTGCGGAGGTCGTGAATACGGCGCCCAGATTGGCATCAGGAAAAATCAGCGTAAAGATGAGGAAGAACAGGGCCGTAAAGGCAACAATGGAAAAGATATTCCGAACCAGCGTGGGAGCCTCGAACCCACGTCGAAAGCGAAAGATGAGACCGAAGATCAGCGCGTTGAGAGCGCGCACCATCAGATAAGCGAGAATTGCGAAGGAGACCAGACGCAGAACCCCGACGATAGTGCCCGCCCTGGAGGCCAGGCCCATCTGAGTGTTCAGCAACTCTCGAATTCCCGGATCAAATCTGAAGATCAGATAGATCACGAGCAACACGATCGCGGTTGCTATGCAGAAGAGCACGACCTTGTTGTTGCGGCGGGCGCTATTCATGTTCTTGTCGTTTTACCGGCGAACATCGATAACTTCTGGCGTTTCAGGAAGTATCTTTTATCACTGATCTATCAGCTTGGCGAGAAAGAATTGGCTGCGTCTTTGAGGGGTTGATGAATGGATAGCGCTGCAGCCTGGGAAAGAGAGTGACCAAAATAAACAGCAGCGACAACATGGTTACGATTATGGCGGTGAGCCACGCACCCAGGTTATAAGCGGGCCCGTTCACATGCTCGCCCATCAGTTCGCGATCGTTCACCAGCTTCAGGATTGCAAAGAGAATAATCGGCAACAGCAAGCCGTTTATGACTTGCGTGACGAGCAGCACGCGGATTAACGGCAAACCAGGAATGACAGCTATGGCTGCGCCGACCGCAACCAGAAACGTAAAGACTCCGATGAAAATTGGAGCCTCTCGGAAACTGCGAGACACGCCTTTTTCGAAACCAAGCGCTTCGCTGATCGAGTAGGCGGTGGCGAGTGGCAACACTCCTGCAGCCAGCATTGATGCGCCAAACAGACCAACAGCAAAGAGCGTCTGCGCGTAAGATCCGGCGAATGGTTCAAGCGCGCGGGCCGCGTTGGCTGCGCTGTCAACGTGCAGGCCATGTTTGTTAAGTGTGGCGGCAGTTGAAACCACGATGAAGAACACGACGAGAATGGCCAGAATGGTTCCCACCCAGACGTCTTTTTTTGTTCGCGCGTAGTTTTCCGGAGTCACACCTTTTTCGACTACGGACGACTGCACGTAGACCTGCATGTAAGGGGAGATCGTCGTGCCCACAACTGCGACGAAGGTAAACAGATAAGCGTATTCAAGGTTAAAGGTCGGTTTTACCAACCCGAGAGCCACCGCGCTCCAATCGGGCTTTGCCAGAAAAGCTGAAACGATATAGCCGAGGAAAACCAGAGACATGAAGAGGAACACGCGCTCCACACGTTGGTATGAACTCTTTACCACGAGCCACCAAATAGCCACCGCTGATAAAGGCACAGACACGAATCGTGACACTCCAAAGAGCTCTGTCGCAGCAGCAATGCCGACGAATTCTGAGACCGTGACACCCGCATTCGCTATCAAGAGCGCAAGCATCACAAACGCGGTCCAGCGGACGCCAAACTTTTCGCGAATGAGATCGGCGAGTCCTTTGCCCGTCACTGCACCCATGCGGGCACACATTTCCTGAACTAAACCGAGGCTGATTGTGATGGGGATCAGGATCCAGAGCAGACGATAACCTTGTTCTGCGCCGACTGCCGCAAAGGTGGCAATGCCACCGGCATCATTGCCGGCGCTGGCAGCGATCATTCCCGGACCAAGGATGGCAAGATACGCTACGAGCTTGCGCCGCCAGCCAGTTGGCGGACGAAGACCAGGCCGTCGCAGCAGGCGTCGACCGGTAGCTTTTACCGCTGCTCGTGATTCGGGCACTTGGAGGGTCTCCGTCGGTCATAAATATTGGAAATTTCAGTTCTGAAATTTGAGATCTCAAATAAGAAGACATTAAACGCTTAAGAGAACACTAAACGCGAACTCCCGAATCCATCGTAAAACTTTGAGCGCTATCCCAGCAGCCGGGGCAGACGTTGTCGCCAATCTTTTGGCAACAAGATTTCCATCGCATCGTCTACAGTAATGATGCCCAGAATATCTCCGGTTTCATCCAGTACCGGCAAGGCCAGAAGATTGTATTCGGCGATTCTTTGCGCCACTTCGTCTGCCGCCTCGTCTGGATGCGCCTTTTGAAACTCCGTGCGCATAACCTCCGCCAGCGGCATTTCCGGATCAGCCAGAATCAGACTGCGCAGGGCGATCACACCGACGAGTTTCCATGAACCCTCACCTTCAACAACATAAAGGTAGTAGATCATGTTTGGCGTTTCCGCCATCTCGCGCAAACGCGCCAGCGCTTCCCCGACCGTTAACTCGCGCGGCAGCGTCACAAACTGTGTCGTCATCAGACCGCCGGCGGTGTCGTCTTCATAAGGAAGCAGTTCCGCGACGTCGGCCTGCTCCTCGCCTTCCATAAGGCCCAGCAGCTCTTCAGCTTTTTCTTCCGGCAGATCGCCCAGCACATCGGCAGCTTCATCCGGCGCCATCCATTCAAGAATGTCAGCCGCGCGTTCCTCGTTCATGTTACCGAGAATTCGCGCCTGTTGTTCTGAAGGCATTTCCTCGAGGGTCTCAGCCGCAGTTTCGTCGTCGAGTGATTCAACTACTTCGAAGCCATGATGATAGGAAAGCGCTTCCGCGAGTCGCGCAATTTCAACTGGATGAAGCCGCGCCAGTTTACCGCTGGAGGATTTGAGCTGAACCGTCGCCGCATCGGTGGCGAGGTAACCGACGTCGGCCCAGTCCAGCACTTCAACAGGTTTGCGCGTGCCCATAAAACCAGCAGGCGCGAGGCGTCTGTATAATCCCTGCAAACTAACATCGGCGCCGGTCACACGCCAATCTCCCGCTGCTTCGATAAGCTGCACATCGTTAACGCGAACTACTCTTTTCCCGTCAACATCGATCAACTGCTTATCCAGCACGTCACGCGCCAGCAGGACTTCGCCATCGCGACGGACAAACGGGCGCAGATTGAGTTTGTCAGAATTAAGGCGGGCGCCTTGCTCGTTTAGCTCGGTGATACGCCAGCGTGAGAGAAAGAATTCGCGACGGCCAAAGCGGGCTACCAGACCAGTAACGGGCGGATGGTCGTCGGCGCCAAGACGCACAATGACGTCCTTGACGGTGGCCACACGCTCGCCTTCAAGATCGCGGATGGGGCGACCCAACACTTGCGACAAATACAACATTCTTTATTCACCTGTAGTGCTAACTTTGCGAATCATAGCATGAGGTAGAAAAAGACGGGGGACTGGCTGCTGCACCGCGAATCCTCACTCTAAAGACACTGGCAAATATTTCTTGTTTTAGTTATTCCGCCTGATCTCGTGGATGGCTTTAAGTGCTAACTCCAACGCGCGATCGCGTCCGGAATAAAGATCGCTGCGCTCGACAGTGACAGTTTCGTCAGGCGTCAGGCCATGACCTTCGAGACGGTGGCCCTCGGCAGTCTCGTAATCAAGTTCGCTAACATCGAGCAAACCGCCATCGGGTAAGAGGTGGCGGGTGCGAACTGCGAGTACGCAGCCACAGGTCTCTGTGCCGATGATTGTTGCGCGACGGGAAATTCGAAGCGCCTCGACAAAAATTTCGGCGGCGCTAGCAGTGCGTTCACTGGTTAAGACAATCAAAGGCAGCTTTGTCTGCTCCAGCGGTTCGGGAGTAAGCGCGGATCTGAAGTGGGTCAATATCGTGAAGCTGGTTCCGGCGCGATCGGTAAACTGACCGAGGTTTGAGCCAATCCCCAGGAACGTTGAGGCAATGTCGCTCATAGCTTCAGCATCACCACCACCATTGCTTCTAAGGTCCAGAATTAGACCACGTGTGCCGGCAAATTTCTGCTGCAGGGTGCGCGCGAAAGCAACCGCAATCGGTTTGGTAAAAGCGTCAATCTCAACAACGGCATATTCGCCACGCTCGCGATGCATTCGCACTCCCAGCTCGCGCTGCCGCCAGTAGCGTTCCAGTCGAGCAGATTTCTGTTTGCCGTCCTTCGCCTTCCAGGCTACGTCGACTGCGGTACCGCTTGGCCCATCCAACAGCTTTGCGAAAACACGAAAGCGAGCCGAGGCGCTAGCGGGATCGGATAACTTCGTCAAACGACTGTTGACCAAAGCCAGGGCCGTTGAGCCATCGACGGATTCAATCACGTCGCCGGCACGCACGCCTGCTCGTTGCGCGACGGAATTGTTATCGACTTTGACAACGGTCGGTACTCCCTCGATCTCTGCCAGCGCTAGGCCAACGCTAACAAAACGCGGTCGCCACCAATCAGACTTTTCTTCGGGAGCAAAAACGCGAGTGTGCGGGTCGTTTAAGGACGCGATCATGCGGCGCAACACTGCATATAACTCCTCGCTCGAACCGGCTTTCGCGGCCAGCGGTCGAAAGGTTGTTCTTTGTACGTCCCAGTCCAGGCCGTTAAACGTTTGGTCGTAGTAACGCTCGTTTATTCTGGCCCAGGCGTCATCAAAAACAGCGAGCCGGCCCTCGGGAGTTGCGGTCGAAAGTAGCGCTGCTTCATTTCCTGCAGCGCGAGCAGAGTGAATTGGGGAAAGGGTAAAGGGTAAGGGGTAAAACGAGAGTGTAACGAGAATACCCAGCACTCGAAGCAGGCTGTAGGTTGTTTTTCCTTTATCCATTCCCCTATTTACCCTTTTACCTTTTTTCTACTTTGGCGGTTTGCGAAAGTTGTAGCGTAATAGCACGCGAATCGGAATGGCAATTCCGTCGCGCATCGCGGGAAAGAAATGCAAACGGCGAACGGTTTCGACTGTTGCTTCGTCCAGTCCAAAGCCTGCCCAACGCACAACTTCGACTCGAGTCACTTCACCCGTCGCGTCGAGATCTACCAACACATCAACAGTTGCTTCGACTTCGGCACGCGCGGCACTTTCCGGGTAGGCCGGTACAAATCTTCGGTACGGGCGCGGTAATCGCAAACCTTCCGCCTCAGCGCTTTTTTCGTCGTCGGGCGCAGCTTCGATGATTGGAATTTGCTCCGCGGTTGTCAGCTCTCGTTCGCCCCGTTCATCATCGTGAGCGCGATGAACTGTCACGCTGAGCCGATGTTGTATTTCAGCACCTGATAACTCGGATAGTAATAACTGCTCTGCTGCCGCCGCTGTGTCTGCCGCGAAGGCCGGCCGCTGCCAGCTGATAAGCCTGCCTGTGCGCGCGCTTACCACGAAGATTGAAGCGTAAGAATCAAAATAAACCGGGCCGTCTGAGGGTGAACGCCGGAGTGTTTGCGCGTCGCCCAGGATGAAGAAATCTGAGCCCAGTGCAGCGCCAAGATCGCGCGCCTCTCCGAGTGTCAGACTCAACGTGCTTCCGTATCCAGCCCCACGAGCTGCCGCCCGAACCTGGTCGCGATCTAACACGATTATGCCGCTCTCGCGTTTGAGGTTGATGGCGAGCTTGTCTGCCGCCAATCGTCCAGGCGCGGCGTTTCCAAAATCCAGAATTGCCAAAGACAGCGGCCGCTCCAGGGGACGCGGTGCAACATTCTTTAGCTCCGTTTCGCGGACTGCGGCGCTAATTGAGAGACTGAGCAACAACAATGCAAGGCCGCGAACAAAGATTGAAACGCTTGTATGAAAAATCTGCATTACACGTTGAATAGCATTCTTTGTCTTATTTTCGAAAAACCCTGGGCAGCTTGGCAAACTGCAGAATGCGAGAGGTAGCGAGCGGATGCTGTAAGCAATTAGCGGATCACACTGTTACCGAAGATGCGACTGGCATCCGCTATGTCTGTCCTACTGATTAACGTCAGCCCTCTGCCACAATTGCTGAGACGGCACGCGCAAAGCGCGATTGAACTTACTAGATGCGTTTTCCCAGGCGATCGTGGCCGTCAACTCCACCAAAGCATCTTCATCGAAAAGTCCGCGCAATCGCTGAAAAAGTTCATCACTGACGTCGCGTCCCGTGATTGTCATGGCGTCGGCGAATTCAAGCGCCAGGCGTTCCTCCTGAGTGAAGAGGTCGCTGTTCGCATAATCTTTGACGGCTTCAATCTTGTCGTCAGAAACTCCGAGCTGGCTGCTCACGGCAGCATTTATGTCCTGTCAAAACTCGCAACCGTTAAGGAAGGCGACACGCCGATTGATCAGTGCTCGCAAACTCGCGTTAATTAGTCCTGAAGCATCGATGCCGGTCCACATCGCTCGCGCGCCTTTGAAGATCGACGGGCGGCGCGCATAGATAAGATGGTTGAGTAAAGGATTGCCCCAAACTTTTGCCTGCGCTTCGAGGACTGCCTTGATGTGCTTGTCAGCTGCCGCAACGTTTGCATTCGCAACTCTTGCCATAGTTAATCTCCAACCAAAATAGACTGTCGACTTTGAATTGGATAGTCTGACCTGACTCACTGGCTTCGAGCAGCCGATCGGTCCTTTGGTGTCAGTTTGTGGTAGAGCCGATAAACTTCGGCTTTCACTTCCGCCGGGAAGCAAACTCGGTGTAGCTCGTAGCCGCGCTGCAGTCCTCTGACCACGTCACTCACCTCAGTGATCTCACGTATGCGAGGCTGCGAGTAACCGTCTTCCACATAGATCCGGCTCTTCGGCTCGGCGCCTTCCGCCGTGTAATAGTTGTAGTAAGGGACATCGCTGGCGCGATCCTCGATGAAGTAGTAATCCGGATCGTAACCAGCCTTGACGACGCACTCTCTTGCAGCCGATAGAAACCCGGGTCGCTCGGCTTCCGGCATATCGAGATCGATCGCCTTGAACAACCTGCGAGCAGTGAAACGTTTGCTGAGGTCCGCCAGGATTTCATCCGACGATCGTTGCCATTGCTTTACGTGGAACAGGACATCGGAGTCGTCGACCTCGAGATACTCGCTAATGGTCGGTTCGTTTCGGCGCAAGACTTTTTCAAACGCGGTGCCCGGGGCATGCCAAACTGGCTCGCCGGTTTCGAGAAGCTGCAACGCGCGGCGAAGGATCGCTCGCAAAACTGCCTCAGCGGAGCGCAAGGTGCGGTGAAAATAGACCTGGCGAAACATGTAGTAGCGAGCCTGCAGATATTCCTCAACGGCATAGAGGCCGCGCGCCGCTACGTAGATCCGATCATGTGCCTCGTCGATTGCCAGAGCGTTAATGATCCACTCCAGATCGTAGATGCCATACTTCGCTCCCGTCATCAACGAATCGCGCAGCAGGTAATCCATTCGGTCAACATCGAGTTGTGAAGATACGAGCTGAGCCAGAGCCGCCGGCTGAAATTTGCCTTCAATAATTGCTGCGACTTTGTTTGGCAGGTCCGCCGAATAGGAGCGGAGCAGCTGTCCGATTTCAGTTGCCTCACTCAGTACAGCCTCGACGGTCCACTTTTCGTGGTGAAAGCCGAGAACTTTTTCCATTACATGTGAAAACGATCCATGACCTACATCATGAAGCAACGCGGCCGCACGGGCGGCGGTGTGGTCCTGCTCGTTCAATAGATATCTTTCGCTCAACCGATCAAGAACGCGGGTCATCAAATGGAAAGCGCCGAGCGAGTGGGTGAAGCGGGAGTGTTCTGCGCCCTGATAGGTGTAGAGTCCCAGTCCCAGCTGTTTGATCCGTCGCAGCCTCTGAAACTCCTGCGCGTCGATCAAACGCATCATCAACTCGCCTTCGCTACTGTCAGTGCGAAGGCGAATTATGTTGTGGACCGGATCGCGATAGATTCGTTCGGACAAAACAGTTATCTGGCTGTGGTTCTTGGCGACAGTCTAACACAGCGGAAAGTCGCGGGCAGAACGATGCCCCTCCTGTCAAAACGCGTAACGGAGTGTAGTCTGACACTTGAGAAGATCATTGCTCTTGTAGTGGTCCTTTCTGCGTTGTAAGCTGGCGCTCATTAACTCCCCTTAATTTAAGGGCGCTCGCATTTCGAAATCGTGGAGCTTCCGCGATCTGATGCTCGGCGTCAGTATTGCCCGAGGACAGTTCCCGAAGACTCACTATGTTCAACTGATGCTTCATAAGGAGAACGCCAAGGTGCTGACCTTAAGGAGATCGAGCTGCTTATGCGCTCAATCAATTAAGTCCAAACATTTGGCTGGCTCGATAAACCGGGCTAGCGCGGAAGGAGGGATTCATGAGTGAGAACGTTTTGCATGGCTCTGCTGAACCAGCTTCCTTCGAGCGGCCGCGTGCTTTCGACACGATTCTCTATGGTGGTTTAGTGGTCGGAATACTCGACCTGCTATTCGCCTTCACTTTTTACGGCCTGATACGTGGTGCGCCACCGCTGCGAATTTTCCAGTCAGTAGCGGCAGGCCTGCTCGGTAGACCAGCCGCTTATGAAGGAGGAGTTAAAACTTTTGTCTTCGGTATTCTGCTTCACTTTGTGGTTGCGACTTGCATCGCCACAGTCTACTTCCTGGCGAGTCGAGTATTGCCCATAATGATTCGCCATCCTGTTGCCAGTGGATTGATCTACGGGATGATCGCTTATCTGGGAATGAACTATCTCGTAGTTCCTCTGTCAGCGATCAGAAGAAGTCCTGGACCGATCAAGCTACCTATCTTTCTTACCGAAATTATCGGACACGCTTTCCTGGTTGGATTGCCGCTCGCACTGTTGGCGCGCCGATCCGCAAAAAAGAATAGACAGCAGCATTAACGAAACTTGGTCAGGGCGGAAAAGCGACTACCCAACGTGCGACGCCTGACGAGAATCACTAGAGTCAACGACTTGATTTACTCGCCGTGATTAATGCGTGGCATCGCCTCAGCATCACTTTAATGCTGGGTTAACAAAGGCTGGATTGAAGTAACGAGCAAAGAATATGACCGACCCACTTGTTCACACCGCTCCAGAGTTACTGATCCTGGTCCTACAGGCCGTTCACCCCTGCGAAGGGCGCCCCAGAGCCGAAATGAAAGCCCGGTTGTGATTTCTGGATTGTTCCCAATATTTTGGATAAACGAGGTCAGTATGACCGAGAGATTTTGGCCCAAACTCAGCGAATTTAAGGGTATTACCCCCTTTCCCGCCGGTGGGCATACTAGTTGCAAAATCGGGCTACGTATTATGCAGTCTTCTCAGAATCCAACCATGATAATGCCGTTGCGTCGCGTTTGCGGGGCTTGGCTTACCGCGGAACGCGCGGTTCGGGTCAGCGGCACTTTACCAGTTTTACCAATTGAAGAAAGGATCAGCTAAGAATGAAAAACAGCATACGCTTTATAGTCCTGTCGCTGTTTGTACTTTGCTTCTCGCTCAGCGCGTTTGCACAGTCTTCGACGACAGGTTCTCTTGAGGGTACGGTCGTTGACCAGGCCGGAGCCGCGGTTCCGGGCGCAACGGTTAACGTCACCAGTCCCAATTTGATCAGTGCCCAGTCGGTTACCACAGACGACTCCGGCCATTTCCGTGTCAACAATCTTCCCCCCGGAAGATACATGGTCACGGTCGAGGCGGCCGGAAAAGGCTTCGCCAAGTTTGAGCAGAAAGACGTTGATATCAGTCTTTCCAAAACTTCATCGTTAGAAATTTCGCTCACTACTGGCCAGATAGGCGCGACCGTGAACGTCACTGATACTGGCGGCGCGGCGGTCGACACCACCCAAAATACTACGGGCACCAACGTCTCGTCGGATCAGTTTTCGAATTTCCCGACGCAGCGAACAGTCCAGGGGCTTTACACGATTGCTCCTACAGTGACCCGTTCAGGTCTGCGCGACGCAACTGGTCGTGACCGCGACCCCTCAGTGGCCGGCGGTTCAGGCCCCGAGAACAACTACATTCTGGACGGCGTGAATACAACCGACCCGGCGTTTGGTGGATCGGGCGCAAATCTTCCTTTTGAATTCGTCCAGGAAGTCGAAATCAAAACCGGTGCCTATGGTCCAGAGTATGGCAAGTCGACCGGCGGAATTTTTAACGTCATCACCAAGAGCGGTGGTAACGAGTTTCACGGCGACATTTTTGCTTACGGAACTACCAAAGGCCTCGTCCGTGAAGTGAAGAACTTCCCCTTCACCGGATCTGCTTTCAATGGCTTCTCTGAAGTCGATGCCGGCATCGACGTCGGTGGTCCAATCAAGAAAGACAAGCTCTGGTTTTTCGGAGCCTTCAATCCTCAGCGTCGGAGCAACTTCTATCTGACGCAAACCTTCCACGACCCGGTTTCGAATAAGGTCACTATTCCGTTCTATGCCGGCAAGATCACCTGGGCCCTGAATAACAGAAACACCTTCACCGCTTCCACGTTTGGTGATTTCACGAAGGTTGACGGATTCTTAGCAACCGCCGCGCTGAACAACGTTAACGGTTTCGGCGACGACATCACCGCTTTTGAGGGAACTCAGGAGACCGGTGGTCATAACTATGCATTTCGGCTCAACTCAACGATCACCAACAACTTCATCGCGGAGTTCTCGGCTGGTCTGCACTTCCAGAGAGCCAATACCATTCCTCGAGCAATTGACAAGCCGTTGATTCTCGATGCCTTTGCAGTACTGAGAGGCGGCTCGGTGTTGACTCCAGTAGAGACCGGCGTTGACGGCTTAACCGCTTGCCCTTTAAACGCAGTTGGAATTAGCCAATGTGCCGGAACTGGATTCATCGATTTTGTCGACGGCCGTGGCGGCTCATTGCAGCGCAACTTCTCGCGTGGCCCCGGCTTTGGACTATTTTCAAGCCAGGACCGCAATCGCTACGAGTTAAACGCTCACATGCAGAACATCATGGGCAAGCACACCATCAAGTGGGGCTTTGAGTACTTCAAGAATGCCTACGACATCAATACGCTTTCGAGCGGACCAGCTGTCACCTATGCATTTGCACCTGGAAACCTGAGGGCCACTCCGGCTGGTTGCGACAATATCACCGTACCTTGCACCCTGGTGCCCTTGACGGCGACAAACGGGGCTTCCAATGTAACTAACGGCTCGCGCATAACCAACAACTGGTTGGTCTGCACGGTTCGTGCCGGGGCGATTACCTGCCCAAGCTCCGCGGGTGTGTTCCGCGCCCAGGCCATTCCGGGGGCTACCCTAGCCGCCTTGGGCCTGACGGTGAATCCAACCGCTACTGCGATCACCACGGCGGAGGCCTTCGGTAATCCGTTCTTACTTAGGAACACGACTCGCGTACGCGATTTCGAGCTCGTGGGTAAGACCAACACTAACGTCGAGAGCTTTTATGTCGGCGACGACTGGAAGTTTGCTCAGAACTGGCAAGTCAGTTATGGCGCTCGCTGGGACTACCAGCAAGCCTATAACAACGATGGTTCGAGCTACATCAAGTTCAACAACTTCAGAGACAACCTCGCTCCTCGGTTTGGCCTGCTCTGGGATTTCACCGGAAAAGGCAAGGGCAAGTTGTTCTTTAACTACGCTCAGTTCATCGAAGTTCCTGTTCCTCTTGACGTCAACGTCCGCGCCGCGGGTGGCGACGTTCAGACTGACAAGAACTTTAATACGAATAGACTTAATGGTGTGGCGGGCTCCCTTATTCTTCCCGGTGTCAGCACCGGCTCAACGAATTTGGGATCTGACGCGACACCGCTTGATCCAGGTCTAAAGCCTCAGAGTATTCGCGAGATGACCTTGGGCGGCGAGATCGAGGTTGGCAACAACGTAACTCTCGGCGCTCGCGGTATCTATCGGGCGATGGTAAACGTGATTGAAGACGGGTCTTTTGATGATGGTGATACCTACTTCATCTTCAACCCGGGTCGAAATAAGCCTGGCACGACTGAGGAAGCTGCCTGTTTAGGCGATGCGGCAACCGGCCGCGCACCGCAGTGCTTTGGCCGCGCTCAGCGCTTCTATCGCGCAATTGAGTTTACCGCCACGAAGCGGTTCACGAACAACTATCAGTTTATCGCTTCGTACGTATTCTCAAGCCTGATTGGTAACTACGAAGGCTTGTTCCGCAACGACAATGGACAGTCTGATCCGAACATCACTTCGTTGTTCGATCTTCAGAGTCTTCTTGCCAACACCTATGGACGCCTGCCAAACGATCGGCCGCATCAGTTCAAGTTCAACGGCAGCTATCGGACTCCCTGGAAGCTTCTGATTAGCGGAAACTTCTACATCCAGTCCGGTGTGCCTTTCAACCAGCTGATTCCGCATCCGATCTATGGAAATAACGAAGGCTTCGCAGTGCAACGCGGTACGGCCATTATTCCGACCGTGTCGGCATCTGACCCCGGATTCCCGAATTTCGTCAACAGCGTCGGTACCAGCCGATCGCCGACGACGATGAATTTGGACTTGGGCGCCTATTACCCGATTAAATTGGGTGAAAAGCGTGAGTTGCGTCTGTCCGGAGACTGGTTCAACGTCTTCAACAGTCAACGTGCCATAACTCTGGATCAAACCTTTACAATCAATAGCGGCGTGGCGGGCGTTGCCCCAGTGGCCAATCCATTCTTTGGTTCGGCCCAGCTGGTACAGGCTCCGTCGGCGTTCAGGTTTGGTGCTAAGTTCACCTTCTAAGCAGTAGCTTCGCCGCAAGGCGTTAGCCATTGCTTGCTAACCGGGGAGAGGCGCTGAAATGCGCTTCTCCCCGTTTCTTTTTTGGATTATGATGTCATAACCAACACTCCCTCTTTGAAGCTAAACATAATCCGTCTCCCCTTTGATTTCGTGAACTATTGCAAGGAGGTGCCAAATGCTGTTTGCCGACTCTCCCTCGATTAAATACCGATCCGTGCCGAGGAAGATTTTCTTTTCATTTGTTATCTTGCTGTCCCTTTTACCTGTCTCGGTCTTCCCTCAGGGAAGTGGTAGGGCCTCAAATGGCACGGGTGGCAATCATGTAATCCAGGGCTATGTGTTCTTTCCTTCTGGTCGGCGAGCTGAAGGTTCTATCCAGATCAAGCTCCAGAGCTACAGTGCCGGAGAGATCACTGTATTGGCAGACACTGGCGGATCATTCACTTTCGCCGGCCTGGCCCCCGGTAGTTACACCGTAGTTGTAAGCGCTGGGGACGGGTATGAGATTGCCCGCGAGAGCGTCTTTATCGACAACGATGCAAACCTTTCGAGGGTTGGAATTCCCGCACCGAGCGCGTCACGCAGGTACACCGTGATGATCCACCTGCAACCAAAAATCGGGGCCGATCGCGCCAGGGCCTCCGTATTAAATGCAGCGCTCGCGGAAGTGCCCGAAGCCGCGCGCAAACTATATGAAAAAGGTTTGGCGTTGGCTCAGTCTGGTGATGCGTTAAAGGCTATAGACAACCTTAAGTCTGCCGTTTCGCTCTATCCGAAATTTCCACTGGCATTGAATGAACTGGGTGTGCAGTATCTGAGGTTGGGAAAGGCCGACAAGGCAGTGGAAGCTCTGAAGACTGCCACAGAACTCACGCCCGAGGCTTTCACACCCAGGCTCAATCTGGGAATCGCGTTGTTGGAAGCAAAGCGTTTCCTTGATTCAGAAGCGCAGTTGCGTGAAGCCTTAAAGCAAAACGCGTCCGCTGCCACGGCGCACATGTATCTGGGACTCGCGCTGGCCCATATGGGAAACTATGACGAGGCTGAAAAGGAACTGTTGCGCGCCACTGAGACGGGCGGCGGTCAATTTGGATTAGCGCATTATTACCTGGGTGGACTCTACTGGAAAAAAGGAGATTACGGTCGTGCGGCTCAAGAATTGGAGACCTATCTTCGTCTGAGTCCCAATGCCGCCGATGCCGAGCGCGTGCGCGCCACTATTAGAGATATGCGAAGGCGCAGTGCCACGGTTAAATTTCAAGAGGAGGGGTAACATTAATGTTCACGAATCGAACCAGTTCATTTGCTCTCTTAAGACGATCGGCTTTCTCAAGCTTTGCTTTTGCAGTTTGTATAGTGCTCTCGTATGGCGTTTCGGTTAACGCACAGAACCCGGGCAGTTCACATGACATTCCCGGCGAGGGCTCTAACACAATTCAGGGACGTATTTATCTGCCGGCGGGTCAAACACTGGCAGGCTCAGCGTTCAAAGTGAGACTCGAGAGTAACAACGTCTTCAGCACGCCCTCAACCGTTACGGATCAGGACGGGGCCTTCAGGTTCAACAGTCTGCCACCTGGCGATTTTACGGTTGTTGTTGATGGCGGCAAAGAGTATGAAACCTTGCGAGAGCCTGTGAACCTTGACCGTTCGGGAGGCGGACGTGTTGTTACCGTCGCGGTGCAAATGCGGCTCAAGGTAAACTCTTCCAATCCGGCTTTTGCGAACGTGCCCGCTGCAGCTATCGACCTTTATCAAAAAGGAGTGGCAGCCGCACAAAAAGGAAATGCCAAAACCGCTGTAGAGTTACTTAACAAAGCGGTAATCGCATCACCCGGTTTTAGCCTTGCCCAGAATGAGCTTGGCCTCCAGTATCTCAAACTCAGTCAGTGGGACAAGGCAGCTGAGACGTTTGAGGCACTGCTAAAAGTGCGCGCAACTGATGCGACTACGCAGCTAAATCTCGGTATCGCTTTATACAATCAGAATAAATTGGACCAGGCCGAAATGCACTTGCGAGAGGCCATCAAACTCAAGAGCAACGGCCCCAGCGCCCATTACTATCTTGGTATGGCCCTTCTCAAAACAAAGCGTTATGAAGAGGCTGAAAAAGAGCTTCAGCTTACGGTGAGTAATGGTGGGGAGAACATCGCGTTGGTTCACAAGTATCTGGGCGGTCTTTACATGGGCTCTCACCAAAACGCTGCAGCTGCCGAAGAGCTGGAAAAATATCTTAGTCTTGATCCGAAGGCTGCTGACGCCGACCGAATCAAGGGCACAATCAAAGAGCTTCGCGCCAAACAATAAACATAATAATCATATGAGCGTTTTCAGCTACCGCCACCGACGCCAGCTTTTTGTGGTTGTCGCCGGCTTGTTTATGGCAGTTAACTCGGCACGGGCGCAAAGCGTATCGAACAAGCCGCAGCAACCTCAGGACGACGACGTCATCCGCGTTAACACCGAACTCGTACAAACAGATGTTATGGTCTTTGATAAGAAAGGCCGCTTCGTGAGCGGTTTGAACCCCGAGCAGTTTGTTCTAAAGGTCGACAACAAACCGCGAAGCATTGGTTTCTTTGAGAGCGTTGCATCCGGAAGCGCGCGCGAAACAACAAGGGCCGAAGCGGATCGCACCCCCGCGGTAACGAATCCGGCGTCACCCAGCCCGCCCGCCCAGGTGCCCACTGGGCGCACGCTGATCTACTTTATCGACGACCTTCATTTGGCACCGACCAGTCTCGTGAATACTCGCAAAGCGTTGCTCAATTTCATCGATCACGGCATGATTGAGCGCGATCAAGTGGCAATCACCTCAGCCAGCGGCCAAATAGGTTTCCTCCAGCAGTTTACGGATGACAAAGTCGCTCTGCGTTCTGCCGTTGAGCGCCTCAGCTATCGCACGAACACCAAAATAGACACGGAACTCCCGCCGATGTCTGAATATATCGCCCTCAAGATTCGTGAGGGCGACGAACAGACCATCATCTATTACACCGAGCAAATATTAATACAGAATTGCACCCGAGCATTCGGCTGTACCGTCTCGCCGCAATCTGCCAAACAACTCGTGAAGGAACGCGCTCAACAGATCGTGACGATGGCCGCGCCAGACACAGATAACACATTGCGTCTTTTAGAAGGCCTAATGCGGAGTGCAGCCCAACTGCCCGGCCGCAAGCTCGTATTTTTCGTCTCTGACGGATTCTATCTAAACGACGTCAAGACCGGTTCGCGCGACAGAATCAAACGCATTACTGATGCAGCGGGACGGGCCGGCGTTGTGATTTACACACTCGATGCCCGCGGCCTCATCGGCGACAATCTCGACGTGACTAATAACAGACCACTAGATTCAAAAGGCATGACCGCCACTTCAGTCACTGGTGAGATTTCAGCATCACAGGATGGCCTTAACGCGCTCGCGGCGGATACCGGTGGGCGCGCCTTCCGCAACACGAACGCGCCAATGGCTAAGTGGATAAATAAGGTGCTTGACGAGACCGCTAACTACTACTTACTCGCGTGGACTCCGGATAGTGAAGAACAGAAAAGAGGTAAGTTCAAAAACATCTCAGTGAGCATAGTCAACCGTCCCGATTTGACAGTCCGCCTGCGACAAAGCTATTTCAAAACCGCTCCCTTACCACTTCTTACGACCAAGAGGAAAGCTGAAAAGGATCCGACGAAGGCGCGTGACGAGGATATGCGTGTGATTGTCGACGCCCCTGTTTCACAGCACGGAATACCAACTGAACTGACACTCAACCTGGCGCAGATGCCCGGTGTAGGAACTCGGCTTGATGCGAAAATACACTTAAGCAGAGAATTCCTTACGTTTGGGCTCAACGATGGTAAAGAGAGCGCCGAGGTAGATATCGCGGGAATTTTCTATAACGATAAGGGGAAACCGATAAATAGTTTTGTGGGGCGGCTGAGAGTCTTTCCCGTCCCGGAAAACTCGTCGCCGAAAAATCGTCCAGTAGTCTATCGCTTTTATGAGTGGCTCCCGGCCGGTCTCTTTCAGGTCCGAGTAGGAGTACGCGACCTCAAGAGTGGCCGGATTGGCAGCGCTATGCAGTGGATTCAGATCCCAAATCTGTCAGCCCATTAGCCCGGGAAAGTAGCGGAGTATTCCGAATTTCGCGAACTGAACGGATAACGGAACTCGATCAGGTGTGGCTCATATTGAGATCCAGTAAGTGACCGAGCTTCTCCTTCTTGGTCCGCAGGTAACCTGCAGCATCCTCGGTGGGTTCAACTTCTATTGATATTCGCTCGACGACTCTCAAGCCGGCTTCTTCCAGGGCGCGAAGTTTGAGCGGATTGTTTGAAACCACTCGCACCTTACAAAGTCCCAGATCGAAGAGAACCTCGGCGCATTGCTTGTATTCGCGGAGATCCACCGCCAGGCCCAGTTGTTCATTTGCCTCGACCGTATCCGCGCCCTTGTCCTGCAAGGCATAGGCGCGAATTTTGTTCAATATGCCAATGCCGCGGCCTTCCTGCTGTTGATAGACAATGGCGCCACGACCTTCACGCTCGATCATCGCCATCGTCTGGTGGAGCTGCGCTCCGCAATCACACTTGGTAGATCCAAAAACGTCACCCGTCAAACACTGCGAATGAATGCGCACGAGAGTGGGTGTGTCGCGGCTCATCTCTCCTTTATAGAGAGCAACAAACTCTTCATTACTAGTCAGCGAGCGATAGCCTGCGATCTGAAAATCACCCCATTCGGTGGGCAGGTGAGCAATGGCGACGCGCTCTACCGATAAACTGCCTTCTGACCCGGGACATCTTACTTTTGACTGTTCTTGCAACCGCTTTTCCTTTCCACCTGCGACACCGGATTCCTTCACCCGGTCACCGGTCAGGTCCATTTGATAATGATTTTATAGGAGGAGAGCCATAAGCGCCACGAGAGGGCCCCCCAAAGTACCTTGATCATCAGGAATACGTTGCGACGACAAAGTCCGCGAGCTAAGATTGTTTGCGTATCTGCTTTGATATCGGTTTTCGTGAGGGTTGAACTCAAGTTGGCCCAGATTGATGCCCATTCAAAATATTAACGAAGACGAACCCGAGGCTACCCAGCTGCAACCGGTTAGTAAGACAGTGAAGCCTCCGCAACGGGAGCGGCGTCCGGCGTTGGTTTCACTTCGCGGAGAATTAATGGCCGTGCCTATCCCGCTCGAGCGAGACGAAGTAATAATTGGGCGGGCCATCGAAGCTGACGTTCGGCTGAACGATGCTCGCGCCTCACGACTTCATGCTCGTATTTCGAGCGAACTGGATCCCGAGACTCGCCAAACTAACTGCCGCATTACCGATCTGGGATCTACTAATGGCACTCTGGTCAATGGCGAGGCGATCACCGAGGCACCACTCAACGATGGTGACAAGATTGTCATAGGCGACCATCTGTTTCGCTTCGATTTGCTTGATGAGATAGATCGAGAATTCCAACAACAGATCCACCGGCTGATTGCGCATGACGAACTTACCGGGCTGTTAACCAGTAAATCTTTTTTCTCCGAATTACGACGCGAAGCGGCGCGCGCTGAGGCAGACTCGAGGCCCTTCTGCGTTCTCATGATGGATCTGGATCACTTCAAGGAAGTCAACGACACCTATGGACATCTCGTCGGCAGCAAGACGCTTGAAGAAACTGGCCGCATCATTAAAGAAGCTTTGCGAGCAGGAGATGTTGCTTCACGTTTTGGCGGTGAAGAGTTTGCGGCGTTTCTTCTGGATGCTAATTACGCTCAAGGCCTGGTTGCCGCCGAGCGCGTCCGCGCTGCCATGGCCGAACACAGATTTGCGATCACTCGCCGGGCTGCTCCTGATAATCAAACCACTCACCAGATTACAATCAGCATCGGTGTGGCAGCTTACCCGGATGATGCAACCGACCCGATCCATTTAGTGGAGTTGGCCGATTCTGCGCTTTACCGCGCCAAACGAAGTGGTAGAAACCGGATCTGCGCTTATCGGCCGTCTCTCGCGTTAACCGAGGGTCCCTTGCCTCCCAGGCGCAAGCGTTGAGCAACCAGGTCTATCGGCCATGCTTCCCAGTGAAGCTGGTTTAATGAAACGCCGAGCTGGATGCGGCGTGTAAGCTCCCGGTTCCCTGGAGGCACAGGAGCCAGCTCGGTTGCACCCTATTTAACGAGGCGTGTATGCTTCTCATGTAACTTTTAGCCCGTAACCAATGCCTACTAAGCTTAATCTTGCGAGTAAACCCTTTAGCAATCGCTCACTTCCGTGGGTCGTAACTACCGTAATTATCGTTGTTTCCCTCGTTTGTCTCGTCTTCATTGTGCGATCCACAGGCCGGGCAAGCGCGCAGGCTGCAGTCGTCCAGAAGGACATCAACGACCTGAAGCAACAAGAGCTCAACCTGCGGAAACAAGCCGACGCCATCAGGAATTCCCTAACGACTGAACAACTGCAAACCCTGGCAGCCGCGCATACGCTGGTGGACCGTAAGCATTTTTCATGGTCGCGTTTGTTTGCGGACATAGAGGCGGTATTGCCCGGAACTGTACGCGTCAAAAGAATTGCAGTGCGCGGCGTAACGACGCGAGGCGATGAAACGCTGGCTGACTTGGAACTCACGGTGGTGGCGAAGACCCCGGCGACGGTAACTGAGATGATTGCGGAAATGGATCGTGGCGGCGTTTTCCATGCCGAACTACGATCGCAGACTTTGTCGCGCGGTCGAGGGGAAACCGGCGCAGAGTATGAGCTGGCGGTAATCTATAGGCCAAGGGCCGGGTCTGCTACTGAAGCAGTGGCCACTACACCGCCGACAGCGAGCGACGTCGCCATTGGAGGTATCCGATGAACGAACAAATGTCGCCTCCTCAAACTTCGAAACGCGATCGGATACGAGCGAGCTTTAATAAATTGGGTCCTCGCGAACAGCGAATCTTTGGTCCTGCCGAAATCATTGGGCTCGCCGGCAGTGTCCTAATCCTATTGCTCGTGGTCGTCAGTTATCTGTATTTTCTGGTACCGGCAAATTCCAAACTGGTTGGACTTCAGGCGCAACGATCTTTGCTTCAGACCCAGTTGAAAGACTTGCAAAGTATGGTAAAGCGCGGCGAAAGCACCGAGGCTTCAGTTCAGAAAATCAATCAGAGTCTGGATGAGTTTGAAAGCGACCACTTGCTGGGTCCGGATAGTGGTCGCATGGCCCTGTACGATAGCCTCAACGCTCTGATTCGCAAAAACGGATTGCGTAACACTTCTGGTCCTACCTACACGGCTCTTGAGTCCTCAACCTCAAAGGCTAGTTCGACCGGATCGCGATCAGCAAATACAAAGTGGCAGAGTGTTTATCCGGGTATAGCGATCAGCGTGACGGTCGAGGGCCAGTATCAGAACCTGCGACGCTTCATCCACGATCTCGAAGCGAATCAGCAGTTCATCATTATCAATAGTGTGGAATTGGAAAGGTCGACTGAAACAACCAATTTGCTGCCGGCTGAGGGTGAGCCAACCGCGGGAAATCGGGTATCTCCAGTTAGCCTGCGCCTGGAAATGACTACATACTTCCAGCGTGCTGCGCGAGAGGCGGGCGCGGTTGACGGCACCGTTCATTAAGAATTGTTATGCAGGCAACTGACATTAGAAATCCGTCTGAACGGAATAAGCTGATCCTGGCGGGAGTGCTGGGTATAGTTGCCCTTCTGTTTCTGTGGTGGACGTTCTTTGGCTTCGGCAGCAGTTCCAAGTCAAGCGTGCAAAATCCCGCGGGCCAGTCGCCGTCCTCCGCAACGAATCGTGTCCCATCCAAACTTTCGCCGCCTTCAGCGGTTGAACCAAGTGTGCCCCAACAGGAGGATTTGCGGCCTGTGGTCTACCCGAGACCAGTATCTGCCCCGGAAGCGGGACGCAACATTTTTGCCTACTACGAACCTCCGCCACCTCCAGTAAAGGTTTCTGTGACGCCGACGCCTACACCGACGCCCACACCGCCAGTCTTGCTCGCAAACATTTCGCCGGCGAATGTCTTTGCAAAGACTGCTGACTTCCCGCTGGAAATATCAGGAGACAAAATTACATCGCAGTTGCGCGTCGTAATCGATAACACCGAGGTACCGACTCGCTACATAGGTCCACAGCAACTTGCGGCTACAGTTCCAGCAGCACTCATCGCGAATCCGGGCAGCCGGCAGGTGATGTTGCGATCGCCCGACGGGAAGTTGTATTCAAATGCGTTAACTTTGAGCGTAGCCGAGGCTCCGAAACCTAACTACAGCTACATTGGAATCATCGGCACGCCGCACCACATCGACACCGCAATCCTCCAGGACAAGAACAACAAGGAGACGCTCAACGTACAGCGCGGCGATCTCCTCGGGGGCAGGTTCCGCGTCACGAGTATTTCAGAAAAAGAAGTTGTCGTCGTTGATAGCAATCTGAAGATCAAACACAGTCTGAGCATGACCACTCAGGGCGACAGAAGCAATCCCCTTCAGCGGCCGACTCCAAGAGTTGATAGCGAAGACGATGAACCTTAGACTTAGACCACACCACAAGATGTGGACAGGGCCCAATGTGCCATTGAGACCGTCAATTACCTCTCGAACCTGCCTGAAGGGGCATTCTGAGGGTGGTTATACGCTGGTAGCTCTGCTGGCGCTGATGACCGTCCTGGCTCTCTTCGCGCTCGCCGCTGCTCCTAACATTCGCCAGCAGGCACAGCGTGAACGTGAGGTCGAAACAATTTTTCGCGGCGAAGAAGTAGCGGAAGCGATTCGTCTTTACTATTCCAATCAAGTCACACAAAGAAACTTAAGAGCTGACCAGGCTCTGCCGACCTCTATCGATCAACTTCTCGAAGGCGTTTCTTTTGGTACAAAAAAAATACAGATACTACGGCCATCTGCCGCTCACAATCCTCTTTCTGATTCCGGTGAGTGGAGCTTGGTTAGACCTCGTTCATCTCAATTGGCAGACTTTCAGCGTTCAGTGATGCTCTTCGCAGGAAATGTTCGGCCGCCCACAAATGACACGCAACTCAAACAAGTAGAACAAGTTATGGCGCCGCCGGTATTGCCGACACTAGGAATTAGTTCAGAGGGTCTATCATCAAGTAGTGATGGAAGTTCAAGTGGACCTTTCATTGGCGTGTCCACTAGCAGCAAGAACAACTCGGTAATAAATTATTACGGCATTGATCGACACGATGGCTGGATCTTCACTCCACTCTTTCGTTAGTTCGGTGCGCGAGTTGAATCGAAAATTTTAAGAGCCTCAATTAGCATCGTGCTAGTCAGGGGCGAAAACAAATCTAACTCACATCAATCCAACTCAGAATAAAATCCAAGCGAAGAAGTAGCTCGCTTCGCGATCATTCTCGGAGACAAACATCACTCGTTTGCCTCTTTGCCTGCGATCCGGGGCGAAAATATTTTTCACTCCAGGAGTAATAAGTTGTTGACATCGCGGGCGTTTGCGTTTATATAGCAAGATGTTGTGCGCCGTTTACACTAGCCCACAAGAGCCAAGCTAGCGCAATATCTTGTGGTCATGTTCGAAACTTAAAAACTTGAAAAGAAGGAGTAACTAAGAATGGCAACTAAAAAAGGTGGAAAGAAGAAGGCCGCGAAAAAGGCGGCTCCCAAGAAAGCAGCCAAGAAGAAAGCAGCCAAGAAGAGATAGTTCGGACCAGGACGTTTCAACAGCAACCCTCAACTGGCGCACACAAATTTCTGAGGCCAGCATGGCCTTTCAAAAGGAACGACGAGTACTTCAAGTGAAACTCGTCGTTCCTTTTGTATTTCAGATCCTATCGGCAAACCAAAGACTCATTTCATTCTGATCAATGATTCGCGTTGCACTAGTCGAACCTGAGATCCCACCCAACACCGGTAATGTTGCACGTCTGTGTGCCGCCAACACGGTGCCGTTGCATATTGTCGGAGTTACTGGTTTTCGTCTGGACGATCGAGCAGTGCGCCGGGCCGGGTTGGATTATTGGCCGGAAGTCGTGCTCCAAAAACATCCCAACTTCCAGCATCTCTATCAATCATTGCCTGACACCAGATTCCTTTATCTGACTACCAAGGCTGATAAGAACTACGCTGACTGGGAGTTTGACGCTAACGATTGTCTGGTTTTCGGGAGAGAAACCCGTGGCTTACCCGAACAGGTTTTGCGGTCCAATTGGGACAGATGCCTCACAATTCCCATAAGGAATCCGCGGGTTCGCAGTCTCAATCTCGCGACGGCCGTCGGTATTGTTCTTTACGAAGCGCTCCAACAAACCGGAGCCTTTAGCTCGTAAATACCCTGCACTTCTTACGTACCTAAACCTTGAGCGTGCGCCTTCCGGATGCAACCTTGAAGCACGGCGGGAGTTATTGAGTTCCAGGTGATAGGATAAGAGTTTCGCTGTAAGCAGCAATTTGACACCTATCACATCAATGTAAGGCCAATAATGAGTCAGGAAAGACAAGACATACGCAACATCGCCATCATAGCTCACGTCGATCACGGCAAGACAACACTCGTCGATGCTATGTTGCGACAGTCAGGAACCTTTCGTGATAACGAACAAGTTCGCGACCGGATAATGGACTCGATGGATCTCGAGCGCGAGCGTGGCATTACCATCATGGCCAAGAACACCTCCGTTCACTATCGCGATGTAAAGATCAACATAGTAGATACGCCAGGCCACGCAGATTTCGGAGGCGAGGTTGAACGCGTGCTGAAAATGGTTGATGGCGTGATGTTATTGGTTGACGCTGCCGAAGGCTGTCTACCGCAAACACGGTTTGTATTACGAAAAGCTCTCGAGGCCCGCCTGCCGGCAATTGCCGTTGTCAATAAGATCGATCGCCAGGACGCGCGCCCCGAAGAAGTAGTCAATGAGATATACGAATTATTTCTCGACCTGGATGCTACGGATGAACAGATCGAGTTTCCTATTCTCTATTCCGTATCTCGTGAGGGAATGGCCAAACTACTGCTGACAGATGAGTCAACAAACCTCAAACCACTATTTGATCAGATCGTAAAAACTATTCCCGCGCCGAAACAGATAAGAGATGATTCTTTGCAGTTGCTGGTAGCTAACCTCGATTACAGCGAATATGTAGGACGGTTGGCCATTGGACGAATTTACTCAGGGGAGATTGCGCTGGGTGACCAGGTGTCGGTAGCGAAGCCTGATGGTTCTTTTCAGAAGGTGCGAGTCTCCCAGCTGTACGCCTTCGAAGGTTTGAAGCGAGAACCAGTTCAGCGCGCAGGATTTGGCGAGATCGTGGCCCTGGCCGGCGTCGATAACGTTGAGATCGGCGATACGATTACATCCGTCGAGAATCCTCAACCGCTGGCGAGTATTGCCGTAGATGAACCTACCATCTCGATGATCTTCGGCGTGAACAATTCTCCCTTCGCGGGAAAGGATGGCAAGTATGTTACCTCGCGTCAGGTTAAGGAGAGATTAGACAAGGAGATTTTGGGCAATGTGGCCATACGCGTTGAAGAAACGGAGTCCCCAGAACTTTTCAAAGTTTCGGGCCGCGGTGAACTGCAGTTGTCCATACTCATCGAAATGATGCGTCGTGAAGGATACGAGATGCAGGTATCCAAGCCCGAGGCGATCACCCGTATGAGCGACGGCCGCATTCTCGAACCGATCGAACAAGTTGTGATCGATTGTCCTGAAGAGTTTATCGGCGTCGTTACCGAAGCGGTCGGACGCCGCAAGGGCCAAATGACGAAGATGGTTAATCACGGCACCGGCCGAGTGCGTTTGGAATTTGAGACACCGTCTCGCGGTTTGATTGGCTTTCGCAATGAATTCCTTACTGAGACCAAAGGAACGGGGCTACTCAATACCATGTTTCTTCGCTGGGGCGATTGGCAGGGGGCATTGCGTGGGCGCGCTACTGGATCGTTGGTCGCGGACCGAACTGGAGAAACCACAACTTATGCGCTCTTCAACCTTCAGGAAAGAGGCACTCTTTTCATTCGCCCGGGAATCAAGGTCTACGAGGGAATGATAATAGGGGAGAATGCACGCGCCGTTGATCTGGATGTGAACGCCATCAAGGAAAAGAAATTAACAAACATGCGCGCCTCGTCTGCCGACGAAGCAATGCGCCTGGTCCCTCCAAAAGAACTGTCGCTGGAGCAGGCGATTGAGTTCATCGGCGATGATGAGTTGGTCGAAGTTACTCCTCAAAACATTCGTCTCCGCAAGCGAGTTCTTAAATCCAACGAACGGCCCAAGAAAAAAGAGAGTTGAGACTCAGAGTCGTGAGCTCCAACTTTATACAAGCCTTCGGCGGTACTCATCTCTATCCGATTACGGATCAACATCTATCCGGCCTCTCGCATGCGGAACAAGTTGTCCTACTAAGTAATTGCGGTGCAGCCGTGATTCAGTTAAGAGAGAAGCTTGATCCGCCATCGAAATTCTTCAAGCAGGCGGAATCAGCTGTGCAGGTCGCACGTGATCTCGGTGCGAAAATCATCATCAATGATCGCGTCGATATCGCTTTGACCGTGAAGGCCGATGGCGTTCACTTGGGGCAGGAAGATTTGCCACCCGACGCCGCGAGGCGCCTCCTGGGTAGTGACGCAATCATTGGCTTTTCGACCCATAGCCTCGAACAAGCGCGACTAGCAACCCAAATGCCGATCGACTATGTCGCAATTGGGCCTATATTTTCGACAACCACAAAACAGTCGACGAATGCACCAGTAGGTCTCGATGGATTAGCGCGCGTCCGAGACGCTCTGGGCGAGATGCCCTTGGTCGCTATTGGCGGCATTACCAGTGCAAACGTGAGGGCCGTCATAAAATCAGGCGCGGATGTCGTTGCCGTAATTGGTGATATCTGGGTGCCGGCTAAAGATTCCCGCGAAAAGATTAAGCGCCTCATAAACTACTCATAACCGGCTTTCGTCGTTACAACAAATTTTTCTTGCGTTTAGCATCGTTATGCGCGAGAATCCTTGCGCCAAGGGTTGAACTGCCATCTGGCAACCCGCCAACTTCCCTTCGTTAATACAAACCTTCCCCCGGAGTTCCAGGTAATGAGTTTCTTCGATCTGCCGCCCATTATCGAGCGAATGTTGCTCGTGTCCGACAAAATCAGCGATCTTAATTTTTCAGTAGGACAACTTCCCCAGGTTGAAATAAACGGGAAACTCACACCCGTTCAACCGCTGGGCATGCAAAAACTCACTCCTTATCAGACTGAAATCATCGCGATGGCGCTTATGCACGGGAATCCTGATGCGGCCGAAAGGTTAGCTACCACCGGGACCTCGGATCTCAGTTACTCACTTCCCTCACGAGCTCGTTTTCGCGTCAACATCTTTCAGCAGCGTGGCGTTTACTCAATCGTCATGCGCGTAATTCCTACTGATATTCCCACCTTAAAAACTCTCAACCTTCCTGGTCAGCTCTCCGAAATCGCCGAGCTGAGGAACGGTCTAGTACTGATGACCGGACCCACAGGATCGGGCAAGAGCTCTACTCAGGCTGCGATCATCGACATCATTAACGAAAAGAAGCACTACCACGTGGTAACCATCGAAGATCCGATTGAATACCTCCACACACATAAAAGCTCAACGATCAATCAACGTGAAGTTGGTCACGACATCAAGGATTTTCCGTCGGCATTGCGAGCCGCGTTGCGCCAGGCGCCAAAAGTGATCCTCATCGGTGAGATGAGAGATTTTGAAACAACCGAAATTGCGCTCGAAGCGGCGGAGACAGGACACCTGGTTCTCTCAACATTGCACACGATAGATGCATCCAAAACAGTAGACCGCATAATTGGCCTCTATCCGAAAAATGAAGAGCCCGTAATCCGAACTCGCCTGGCACAAACATTCCGGTACATCGTTTCTCAACGCCTGATTCCACGAGCGGATCAGCGCGGTCGCGTTGCCGCTGTTGAAATTTTGCGCTCCAGTCCGCGCACACGGGAATATATAGAAGCCGGCGAAGCTGACGGAAAATCGTTACTTGACGCGATGAAAGATGGAAAACTGGATGGCATGCAGCATTTTGACAGCGTCATCAGGGACTTCATCGAACGAGGCGTGGTCTCGTTAGAGGATGGGTTGGCTTTCGCCACCAATCAAAATAACTTGCTATTGGAATTGAAGGGTGTAACGGGCGAAGACTATCTGAACCAACGTGAGGTCAAAGGTGTTCCGCTGGCTCCCGTCTCAGAACCGGGCTCGATGTTGAGTATGATTGAGTAGTTAACTTCCGGATTAGAAACTTGCCATGATTATTGTTTGCCAAAAATGCGATTCGCGGTTGCAGCTCGACGAGGCGAAGGTACCGTCGCGGCCTTTCGTCCTACGCTGTCCTAAATGTCATAGCAGCGTGGATTCGAGCTTACCCAGTGCGACGCTGGAACAAACAGCTGCTAACGAAGGCCCTTCCCCCGGCGACCCACGTTTCGAACAGCCGAATCCGGCTCCTCTTTTTGAATTACAAGCTCAGCCTCCGGAGCCTCCGCCGGAAGTTTCCGCAGAAAGGTTGGCTGAGTTGCTCTCAGGCCTTATTAGTCAGCCGACCGTGACAAGCCGGAACCTCTCCTATGCTCGTCCCTCATGGGATCCGAGGAAAGCGCTGGTCTGCGTGCCTGAAGAGAATCGGGAAACAGTTGCGCGCAGTTTAGCGGCGAATGGGTATCAGGTTTTCGTGGCTGAAGATGCAAGACAAGCGGTCGATCGGATGCGCGAAAACCTGCTGGACGTGGTTTTGCTGGATCCCAGATTTGACCCGGTAGAACAGGGGCCAGTCTTTGTAACGCGCGAGATAAACATTTTGAGGCCCGCACAGCGTCGCCGGCTATTCTTTGTGTTGCTGTCGCCCTCTTTGCGTACTATGGACGCTCACACAGCATTCCTCAATAACGTTAATGCCATAATTAACGTTAGCGACATTGATGAACTTCCATCTCTGATAGAACGCCGAGTCCGTGAATTCAATGAACTATATAAGGACTTCAATAAGACTTTAGGCGTTCAGGCATTGTAGTGAAGCTTTCATCGCGGCCGCCGCACCTCAAGTTCAATCCTCTTGGGCCACCGTAGGTGGCCCTTTTTTTGTAATTGGCTACCAGCAACAAACTCGAGATACCTCGCACAGATAATCCTGGCTTATGATTCGAAAATGTCTGCAAGAGATTTTTCAACAGGTCCAAGTGTGCAGACACATCTGTTGCCCACGTCCCCAATTTGGTAAGCTTAGCCCACCTTCCAACGCCTGGAGTTTAGATTTCCATGAGCCCAGTTGATTCAGCACGTGATCTCCAACTGTCGCCGGGCACGATTGCCGTCCACGGCGGCGAGCGCACTGACGAACAGGAATTCGGCGCGGTCGTATCTCCCGTTTTCCATTCTGCAACTTTTGCTTTTAAAGACTTCGACGAGATGCGTCGATACGCGCACGGCGAATTACCTGATGCCTATTTCTACTCGCGTTATGCAAATCCGACTGTTGCCGAGGCAGAAAGAAAAATCGCTGAACTCGAAGGCGCGGAAGCGTGCGTGGTTACTTCTTCGGGTTCTGCTGCCACTTTTTGCACTATGGCAACGCTTTGCGGGTCAGGAGACGAGGTGATCGCCTGTGACTCCGTATATGGCGGAACGGTCAAAATCCTCACTAAAGTTCTCAGTCGCTTTGGAATTCGTTCGCGCTTCATTACGGTCGATGAAATAGCCGACTTGTCTGAACTTGCTGGAGAAACGTCTCGGGTTTTCTGGTTCGAATCGCCCGCCAATCCTCTAAATCGAATCGTCGACTTGAGTTTGGCTGCTGAAGTTTCAAGAACGGCCGGACTGTTCTCCGTCGTCGACAACACCTTTGCCTCTCCCGTTTTGCAGCAGCCGATCGCACACGGAATCGACGCCGTAATGCATAGTGCGACGAAATACCTTGGCGGTCACTCAGACTTAACTGCGGGAGCTGTAGTGGGAAGAAAAGAATTCATCGACCGAGTGAGGCAAACATCAGTGATGATAGGTGCCACTCTGGATCCGGCGGCTGCATATCTCTTATCGAGAGGCATGAAGACGCTCGACGTGCGCGTCCGCAGGTCTTGCGACAACGCGTTGCTGCTGGCCTCTGCCCTTCGCCAACATCCGAAGGTTGCCCGGGTTTATTATCCCGGGCTGGAGGATGATCCGGATCACACGCTAGCGAAACATCAAATGAAAGCCTTCGGCGGAGTTGTCGCCATTGACCTGGTTGGTGGTGAGCGGGAAGTTGAAAAGCTTTTTAATTCGCTCCGGCTCGTGCGCACGGCTCCTTCGCTCGGCGGAGTTGAGACGTTGGCAAGTTATCCGATGTATTCATCACATGCGGGATTTTCTGACGAGCAACTTAAAGCCGCCGGTGTCTCTCCGGCAACGGTGCGTTTTGCGCTGGGGATCGAGACCGCCGCAGATATAATCGCCGATGTCACGCAATCGTTGAGCGTGATCTAACGCAAGTTGCTGAGGTCATATTACCGCTTCTAATTACCGTCCGCTTATTTTGAGCGCTAATGGAAATCAAACTACTGCTCACGCTTGATCTCCGTGAACAAGCTGCCTTGCAAGCGGCACTTGTCACCCATGGTGCGCCGGATTCCCTGGTTACCCTCGCATTAACAGGCGCCTGCCGCATTTCGTCCGTCGAGGAAGCGCTTCAGCTTCGCAAATGGCTTGGCGAAGCGCGGACTGCGGGTGATACTGACCTCGGTTCCCTGCATGTCATCGAACGCGCGCTGGTGGATTTTGGCGTGTAATTTCCTCTTCAATCCTCAATTAGGCGCGCGATGACGGAAATTCAATTAGGCTACGGCCAAAGGTCTCTGGAGTTCAGTTTCGATGACAACCGCTATGAAGTCCTGTCAGGAAACTTAAACGACACCCAGCCATTGTCTGACGTAGAAATTGGCGAGGCCTTGAGTGCGCCAATTCAATCACCTCAGCTGGAAGACCTTTTTTCTCCCGACGATTCGGTCCTGATCGTTGTGTCCGATGCCACGCGAGCAACCGCAAGTGCGCAAATTCTGAATTTGCTCGTGCGCCGGCTGATTCAGTCGGGCGTGTCACCCGCTGCTCTCACAATTATCTTTGCTACCGGAATACATCGGGCAGTTACGCCGGAAGAGAAGGTTGAGATCCTAACTCCCTTCATCGCGCAACGTATCAAAACCATTGACCATTCCGCTTACGACGCTTCCCAGATGATCTCGTTGGGAACCACGGAGCGCGACACACCGGTAGAAGTCAATCGTGCCCTCAAAGACTTTTCTCAGGTGATCATAACCGGAGCAATTGGGTTTCATTACTTCGCTGGTTTTACCGGGGGCCGCAAATCCATCTGCCCCGGACTCGCTTCCGCGCGCACCATCGAGGCCACCCACAGATTAGCGCTCGACTTTGAAAATGGTGGACGCCGTCCGGGAGTTGGTACGGGCCTCCTTGAGGGGAACGCCGTCCACCTGGAATGCGAACGAGTTGCTTCACTGATCGAGCCACGCTTCTGTATCAATAGCGTGGTCGACGAACGGGGACGCGCGATCCGTATTTACGCGGGCGAGTGGCGCGCCGCGCATCAAGTTGGCTGTAGTGAGTATTTGATCAGTCATTCTGCAGCAATCCCCCAGAAGCGCGAACTTGTTATCGCCAGTTGTGGCGGTTCGCCTTACGACCTTAATCTCATTCAGGCACACAAGGCTCTCGACATGGCCGCGCACGCTTGCAGTGAGGGCGGTACGATTATCCTGCTGGCCGAATGTCGCGATGGCTTAGGTCATCCGACTTTTCTGAAATGGTTTGACGAAACCAGCTCGAAAGCGCTCGAGCGTCGACTGCGCGATGCTTATGAAGTTAACGGTCAGACGGCCTGGTCTTTGCTCACTAAATCAGAGCGTTACCGCATTGTCCTTGTTTCGGATTTGCCGGACGACCAGGTTCGTCTTATGCAAATGATTCCAGCCCATTCGTTAACTAGTGCATTAAATGAATTAGCTGTAGAGTCTCAGGGCTACATCATGCCGCATGGCGCCCGTTTTTTACCTCGCGTAGCCAGCGAGCTTGCCAATCAGAGATCGTAATTTGGATTGATTGCAAACTGTCGCGGCACTAGAATCGAAACTCCACGTTTGGATTTCGCAGCCTCAACTGAAGGAGACGACGAACTATGAAAGTAATTCTTATTGGCGCACTGTTTTTGATGACTTGCATTAGTGTAGTGGCGCAGGAAACGACTGTTGGTTCATCAGAAAGGCGTGTAGCGCTTAGCGAGAAAGCGGTAGCGCTGGACGCAGCTGGCGCCTCAGTACTGGAAGCAACATTGAAGACCACCGCGCTGAATGGCTCGGAAGACTCACCTGTAACCAACATAAGCATGGTGGTAAGAAACTCCAGCGGTGTCCCCTATGTGTTCGTTTCCGGCCTGGTTACTTTTTACGACGGCTCAGGGGTACGCTGTGGAGAGGGTGTCTTCAAATCTGAGGCGTTAAGTGTGGATGAATCGTTCGAGACAGATACGCCCGGAATTCGTATCCGTTGTGCGCCGTCCACCTGGCGCATAGTTGCGAATAATTTGATCCCCAGAGTTGCGCCGATTGCTCCTGGCTCACCGAGCGCAAACCTGAGTCGAAGCGGTTTGAATTTGGTTATAAGCGTGGACGGGGAGGAACACCCAATTCAATTGCAAAAACCTATGGTGTTGAAATTGGGAGACGTGCAGCGGACCATTCTATTGCGCGAGGCTCCATAGAAATCGAAGAGGGCTTGACCACTGAAGTTGCAGAGTTCTAGGATAAAAGCTCCAGGGCACGAACGAACCAGAAAGCAGAGAAGTTTTATGGCTGAGAATGCAGAAAACAAATGCGCGCACCCGGCGTGTGATTGTCCGCCCGAAAAAGATAGCAAGTATTGCGGCGAGTATTGTGAAGAGGCCGAAAAGTCGCACGTGATGGAAATAGGTTGCAATTGCCAGCACGCCGGCTGTTAGACCACTTAAACGCTCAAAGAGAGAGCAATCCCTAACTTCGCTTCACCCCGAGCGCCCCTCATACTGTAATTTCCATTTGCAATGAATTCGCAAGGTGGCTAGCGGGGCCATCCCGACAACGCCTCATAATGCCCGGACGTCGAAAGATCGGTAAACGCCACCCGGGAGGGTGAGATGGAAACGGCGGCTCGAGAAATCGCGCCGCCGTTTTCGCGACAGCTGGAGTTCTCTGGTTTTGGTTGGCACGACCCGGCGCGTTAAAGTAGTGGAATGCTTGCCACACTGATCGAGCTTCAACGATTGAAGCGACTGGAGCGAACTGGTTGGACTCTGCGAGGTCTGCCTAATGGTACGGAGTCGGTAGCGTCACACTCTTTTGGCGTTTGCGTGACCACAATGATGCTGGTAGACGAAGTTAAGGCGCGCGGGCTGGAAGTTAATTGCGAACGCGTGCTCCGAATGGCCTTGCTTCACGACTGGGCGGAGACACGCGTTGGCGATATGCCGAAAACGGCAACAGGTTATTTTGGCGCGGAGGCCAGAAAGAGTGCCGAGACATCGGCCTTTGCGGATATCGTTGCTGGAGTCGGCTCAACTGAATCGGCATATCAGGAACTTTATAAAGACTATGAAGAACGTGTCAGCCTTGAGGCCCGGCTCGTAAAGGCCGCGGATGTTATCGATTTGTTAGTGCAGGCTTATGCTCTAGAACGTTCAGGCGCGAAGGGCCTTGATGAGTTTTGGCAAATAGCTCAGCAACCGGATTTCAAGCTGCCTCAGGTCGCAGATCAAGTTGTTAACGAAGTCTTGCAGTCGTTACTGCAGGCTCGCGGGAAGATCGAATAGGCAAGGCGAACGAAGGGTAGCGATGCAAACAATTGTCTTCGGATTAATCACCTGGAAGAGCGTGCTGCTTGGGGTCTTGCTGTTCCTGGTGACCTTCGCGATAAGCCTGGCCATTGTGTCTTTCATCATGGTGAAGATACCGGCTGATTACTTTCGGAAGGACACGCCGCGAGAGTTGTGGGCTGATAAGTCACCAGTCATTCGCTTCCTTGGGATCTTCGTTAAGAATCTTCTAGGGCTGGTACTCGTAGCCTTGGGCATAGTCATGTCGATTCCCGGCGTGCCGGGGCAAGGTATTTTGACCATACTGCTTGGAATAATGCTGCTCGATTTCCCAGGGAAGCGCGACCTCGAATATCGATTGGTCAGCCAGCCAAGAGTTCTCAACGCGATAAATAAACTGCGGCACAAATTTGGCAAGGATGGTCTGGTGCTGGACTAACGAGCGAGCTGCGAGTGCACCTCGTGAGGGTTAGCTACTCCACCGATAGGTACTTTCAAGCTGACATGCCGCGAAATGTGACGCGCTGTTGGTTCGTTTGACGAACAAATGCTGCAGGCTTGAGTGACGAAAACCGGCGCGTTGACAAGGAAAAACGTCTTTGTTAGCTTGAGCCTCTAATTTTATCAGGACTATCGTGACTGACTGTTTGGTGTTATTCCGAGATCCCATTTCATGCCCAATCAAATTGCTGCTCAGTCCCGCTCGCTTGCACGGCTCACTTTCCTTTTCATTCTGATCTCAGTCTTGATACTTGCGAGTGGATGCGGACTCTTTGGCACTCATAAGAAAGTCCAGGTGCCGCAACTTCTCACTCCTTTAGTAGAAGCCAATACTGCTCGACTAATTAGTGAAGTAAATCGACCGGCGGCGGTCCGATCCATCCACGGAAAGGTGGATATAGTTTTTGAAGACACGTCGTTTGCCGAGGCCGGCATTGCAGAAAAATACAAGCAGGCCGACGGACAAATTACGGTGCAAAGGCCCGGGAATATTTATCTGATCATTCAGGTTCCGTTCATTGCCAAAGACATCGCACAGATGACTTCAAATGGTGAATCCTTTCGCGTGGCCGTGTTGCAGGGCGATGACAAGTATCGTCGCTTTGTGAAAGGAACGAATAACGCAACCTACGAAAAAATGGACCTGGACGGAGCGGCTACCGGGTCTGAAAAACCAAAGAAGGTGATGAATGCCAAAGAGGCAGTCAATGCCCTTTCAAACTTGCGCCCGCAACACCTCACCGAAGCACTGATGATTAGTGGGATCCATGACGCGACGCAAAGTGGGCTCACATATGTTCGGAGTGAGTTTTATCAGGACGAGCCAGACAACCGTCCCCAAGCCAAATCCGGCACGCGAGTGGTAAGAGGTTATTACCTCCTGGAGGAGTTTTCGCAGCCTGCCTCCGGCGAGGCTCGACTCTTACGCAGGTTTTGGTTTGACCGCGTTGCGGCTATTCGTTTGGCGCGAATTCAATCGTTCGACAACCAGGGCCTGCTAATTACGGATGTTGCTTACTGGGATGAAAAACCTTTTGGCCAGGCTGGGCAATTTCGCCTGCCTTCTCGCATTGAGATCACGCGTCCACATGACCACTACAAGCTGAGTATCGCTTACCAGTCTCCTGCCGAGGCTGACATCGATCGAGAGTTCCAGCCTGAAGCTTTTGTTCTGGAAAACCGATGGCAGCTGCCAGAGCTCGATCTCGATGCACGGCAACGCAATAAGGCTCCTGTTACTCCCTGACACATTCCACGTGGTAGCTATTAAACCTCTGACTGTATTAACATCAGGCGTCCTGTCTGGTTAACTAGTCGGATTATCTGCTGATGAGAACTATTCTTAAGGCTGAGAACCTCGTAAAAACCTATCGCGTTGGCAAAGTTGATGTCCCCGCGCTGCGGGGAGTCTCGCTCGAGGTTCATGAGGGCGAATTCGTGGCTATCATGGGTCCGTCTGGCTGTGGCAAGTCAACCATGCTTCACTTGCTAGGGGGTCTCCTGACTCCAACGACCGGCCGCATCATTGTGGATGATGAGGATCTGACAGCCGCTAGTGACGCTAAACGAACGGACATTCGCCGTCGCAAGATTGGGTTCGTATTTCAAAGATTCAACCTCTTTCCCACGCTCACAGCGGAGGGAAATCTACGGCTGGCTGAACGCATTCACGGTAACGGCGGCGAGGATCCGCAGCGTCGCCGCGAAGTGTTGAAGCTTCTCGGGCTGGAAGACAAACTGCACCACAAACCGCTGGAGCTATCCGGCGGAGAACAGCAGAGAGTCGCGTTGGCGAGAGCGGTAGTAACTCGCCCGGCTATCGTGTTGGCCGACGAGCCAACCGGCAATCTGGACTCCGAAAATTCAGCGCTGGTGTTGAATATGTTTCAGGAGTTGAATTACCGCTTCAATCAAACCATCGTAATGATCACGCATAACCCCGAAGCCGCAGCAATGTGCCGACATATCGTACAAATGCGCGACGGCCACATCGTCGAGCCTGCCACAAGTATTCAGTTGTAAACGGCAAAGTAGTAGATTTACAGGGCTTCTGGCGCAGGCTAGAATGCCCCCGGCCGAGCTTATCTGGGGCGCGCGATTTGCTGGAATCAAGAACGGTTATGAGAACTTAATTTTGCTGAACGCGTTAAGAAAGTTGTTTTTTTGGAACTACGCCAGAAACACATGGCAATGGGACATTCTGTGCGTTGTCATATTAATTTTCATATTTTTGACACCCAAAAGTTGGTTCGAAAACAGCGAACGGCGAGGCTACGCAGCGCATCAAAACCGAACTGCGTCAACGGTGCTGATTAGCCCCGAACTTATTGGAAACACGCAGGATAAGGTGAAGGTCGAACAGGTGGTTCGGACCTTCACGGGCCGCAATGACGTGCAGGTCGTTGAGATAAGAAAAGTTGTCGACAAAGAAGGCAACACGCTTGGTTACGAGGTTGACATACGTTAGTCATCCCTTATAATTACGGGGTTTTTTCGGACCCGAACAAATGTTTGGGTTCAGTCATAAATTTAAGATGTTCTCTTAGGTATTTGAGGAGTTAGTTATTATGAAGAGATTGGTTCCCCTAGGTCTTTTATTAGCAATAGTGGCCGGCGTCTCGATCATCAGTTCGCCAGGAGCGGCAAATGGTCAGAGTGCAGGTTTGGTGAGTTCGGTCTTGAACCGGATGGAGCGCAACCGGCAGTCGCTCAAGTCGCTAAAAGCGAGTCTGAGCATGGAGAAGTACAACTCGCAGTTGCGCGACAAAGATCAGTACACTGGTAATGTCATGTACCTGCCCGCCAGTGGGCGAAATGCGTATGTTCGGATTGAATGGCAGAGACCGCAGCATGAAATTCTGGCTGTTGCAAACGGGAAATACCGGTTGTATCGCCCCCGTCTAAATACGGTCCTGGAGGGCAAATCAGGATCGGTAAAGGGCCAGGGCGGCGCCGGCGGTGTTCTCGACATGATGTACATGTCGAAGCAACAACTTGAAGCAAAGTTTCAACCAGTACAGGATGTGCGCGAAGAAACTTTATGGGGCGGAATCAGCACCATCCACCTGACCCTGGTGCCCAAAGGAAATGCGGGCTATCAGTATGCCGAAATCTGGGTCGATTCGGGCGGCATGCCTGTGCAGACAAAGATCGTCGAAAAGAATGGCGATGCCACCACCATGCGTCTGAGCGGCATGGAGCGGAACGCGAAGATTTCCACCGACGACTTTAATCTGAAGCTTGATTCAACCGTAAAGATCATTAAAGGCTAAGGGAGCTTAACAAACCAAAAGGGCTGGGCTCTGAGTCTATAAATCAGAGCCCTTTTCCATTTGGCCCATACCGGATGTCGACGGGTTGCGTTTGGAAAGCTCTGTCGCTATTCTTCGATTTCATTATTAGGTCGCTTCCAGGTTCCGGCTCTCGGTCTCGTAATGCGTAAAACCAAATTCATTCAGCAAAAAGTTAGACAGTTCAGCTTTATCGGCCGGGCGCTGGTCTCGTCCCGGCATCCGGTACTCGCCCATCTGATTCCAATGCGTCGGTGTAATCTGGCCTGTGGTTACTGTAATGAATATGACCATACGTCGTCGCCGGTACCGATAGACCTCATTAAGAGGCGAATCGATAAGCTGGGGGCGCTTGGTACGTCCATCGTTACGATTTCAGGTGGCGAGCCGATGATGCATCCCGAGCTGGACGACATAATCCACCAGATCAGAAGTCATGGAATGATTGCTGGACTTATCTCCAATGGCTATTACTTCACCCCTGAAAGAATTAAGCGACTCAACAAAGCCGGCCTGGATAACCTGCAAATCAGTATAGATAACGTCGAGCCGGATGAGGTTTCGCGCAAAAGCTTGCGCGTGCTCGACAAGAAGCTCCGCTATCTGTCGGAGTATGCCGACTTCCACGTAAACATCAATTCGGTGATCGGCGGTGGGATCAAGAATCCTGAAGATGCGCTTACGGTAGCGCGCCGCGCCGTGGAGTTGGGTTTTTCGTCGACCGTGGGTGTTATTCACGATGGCGACGGCACACTCAAACCTCTTTCCGTGAAAGAGAAGGACATTTTCCAGCAGGTGAAGAAGCTGGGGAACAAAGATCACGCACGACTCAACTGGTTCCAGGACAGCATCGCCGAAGGGAAGCCGTATCAGTGGCGTTGTCGCGCAGGAGCGCGTTACCTCTACATTTGCGAAGAGGGGTTAGTCCACTGGTGTTCGCAGCAACGAGGCTATCCGGGCATCCCGCTCGAGGACTACACGATGGCCGACTTCGATCGCGAGTACAGCACCGAAAAATGGTGTGCGCCGACCTGCACCTTACAATGCGTTCATCAGGTGGGCATCCTCGATAACTGGCGCGACCCGCAAAAGGCACCCGGCCTGACAAAACCTGAAGCCTCGCTGCAAGATACTATCCAGGAAGTGCTGCGCGCAGACTAATCACTTTCGCTAATTTTCCCACAACCAACGAACCTTACGTTACCGCCAGCACTCTTGATCCTTGCAATCGACGAGAAGCGCGGCTTTACTGATTTAACTCAACGATGAGATTGGGCGATTTCGCTTCCGTCAACGCCCAGCGTGCCACCGACAGTAAACAACGTTACTGAGCTTGACAGTCCCAGTCCCGATAGCCGTCCGGCCATAATCACTATCATTTCGCCCTTCTCAACCGCGCCGCTTTCCAGCAAAATCTTCTCTCCAACTCTGAGCATTTCTTCAGTCGTACCAGCGTGTGGAACGATTAGCGACTCGACTCCCCAAATCAGCGCTAACTCGTTTTGAACTTCCGGCGAGTTTGTCAGGGCGATGATTTTCTGTTGCGGGCGTAAGGCTGACAGCCGGCGGGCCATCAGTCCTGATTCCGTCAACACGGCGGTCACTTTTGTGCCCATTTCTTCGGCAGCGAAGGCTGCCGCTTCGCAAAGCGCTCGGCTCACACGGCCCGATTGTTTGCCAGCCCATTTCGCGATCTGATCCGCTTCCGGTTCTTTACCGGCTTCGGCCGACTCGATAATGCGGCACATTGTTTCTACCGCAGCAACTGGATAAAGACCGCTGGCGGTTTCGTTCGAGAGCATAAGCGCATCGGTTCCGTCCCAAACTGCGTTGGCCACATCAGAAGCTTCCGCACGGGTTGGCCGCGGGCTTGTTACCATCGACTGCAGCATTTGCGTGGCGGTGATAACCATCTTCCCGGCTTGCAATGCCTTGTGGATAATTCGCTTTTGATAAACCGGCACCAACTCCACGCTCGTCTCCACTCCCAGGTCGCCGCGCGCCACCATCACGGCGTCCGCGGTCGCAATGATTTCGTCAAGGTGATCGATGGCTTCGGCCATCTCGATCTTGGCCACGAGCGGTGCGCGGCCGCCCGCCTCTCTAATAAGATCTTTGGCGCGGGAGCAGTCCTCGGCCCGGCGAACAAACGACAGCGCGATGTAATCCACCTTCTGCTCGACCGCCCATTTCAGATCGGCAAGATCTTTCTCCGTCAATGAATCGATGGGCAGGGGAACTCCGGGAAGGTTAATGCCTTTGCGTTCACCGAGCACGCCGCCATTAATCACGCGGCAGATCACATCGGTTTTTGTCGTACTCTCCACCACCAGTGCGATGGCCCCGTCATCGAGCAGGAGTTTAGTGCCCGGCTCAACTACGTGCGCCAAATCTGGGTAATTCGTTGCCACTCGCTTCTCGTCGCCAACAATATCCTGAGTGGTGAGGACGAAGAGATCGCCGGCTTTCAGCGTCACGGATTGACCATCTTTGAGTTGGCGCGTGCGAATTTTTGGGCCTGAGAGGTCTACCAACACTGCCAGCGGGCGGTTCAGATTACTGGCGGCAGCGCGTGCGCGTCTTACGTCTTCCGTTTTCTCTTCCAGAGTTCCGTGAGACATGTTAATGCGCACGCCGTCAGCGCCGGCACGAATCAGATTCTCGATCACTGCCTGATCGCGCGAGTTAGGCCCGAGGGTCGCAAGAATTTTCGCTTTGCTCATTTAGTTTCAGTTGTAACGCAAACCGTTATTTGCGTCGGAAGGTTCGATCGATGTATAGACTTTATCACCAGCGCAAACTAACAGTTTGCGTTACATCTGCGAGACGTTTAATACAAACCGGGAACGATAGCCCGCACATTGCGGGCATAAGTTTCAAACTTCTCACCAAAAGCCTCGCGCAAAAGTTTCTCTTCGCTGCGCACACGGATTGTCGTGCCAATGAAAAAAATGATAAGCGCAGCAAGCAGTGCTGCCCACTGGCTAATGGCCAATCCTGTTGCCAACAGCATTCCCAGCATGCCGGTATAGATCGGATGGCGCACCAGAGCATAAGGGCCAGTCGTAGCTAGTTGATGACCTTCAACCAGACGCGCGGTTAAGCTCCATTCCTTGCCGAGCGTTTTTACCGCCATCGTTATCAACCAAACAGAACTCACCGCGGCACAAATCGCCAGCAACCCCGTCACAATTGAAATCGGCCCATAGCTCGGAGATAGGCGTAAACGTCGGGCGACGAACTCCCCAAACCAGGCCATAAGACATTCCCTGCAATGCCACTCCGAAAAGCGAAGCTGGTTCGCGTTTTTGATCAGGTGGACTTGGTGGTTTCTTTCTGAGTAGAAAGACGCCGGCAAAGCCAAACCAACATAACATCACCACCACGAAAACCAGAGTTGGCAGAAAACTAAGATACATTCTCGTTGAAATCACTCAATCAGTTCCACAGTTCAAGCCTACGCTTGTCCGTGCCCAGAGACACAACCTAACGGCTGAACTCTGAACTTCTTGTTCGTCCCGGAACAAATCATGAGCCCGCTTGCCTGCTGCCTATAGCCTTTGTTTCAAGTTCTTTCTGCGCACGCCCATGATCCTTCCGTTTAAGGTCATAACTATCGGCGTCAACATGTAGGTCATTCCCGCCAGACCGGCGCGACCTACTCCACCAATGGCCAGGACGAGCAGCGAAACTACAGCGATGCCGCAGTTCAGCGCGCTTTCAAGCATAGTTTGACGCGTATCAAATCGCTCGAGCTCATTCAACTCAAGTGCCTCGCGCTTGCGGTAAGCGTGCCAGAATAGCAGCACGAAGACTCCAAAAACTGCCAGGTAACCAAGGTTGAAGATTGTCATCAGACTCGCCATTTGCTCATTGCTCTCAATCATGGGCACGACGTTTCCGTTTGGTAGCCTCACTTCTCCGTGGCCTCCGGTAAATCTATCAACCAGGAAGGTGAACAAAAATTTCAGCGGATAGACATAGAAGAGCACAACGAACAACAGCACCGCGTTGAGCACGACGGTGAGGGTGTCTCGCAAGCCGTATCTGCGGAAAAATTTGTATTGATTGAACCAGACGGCAAAGAGCAGCGTGAAGCTGATAAGAAAAGCGCCGAAGCCGTGCATCGTTTCCGCCAGTTCAGCAAAAGTCTTCGGCACTTCGAGCGAAACTACGAGCAAAGTAATCGCAAACGCGAACACGGCATCGCTTAGTCCTTCAATCCGGGAAACCTCGTGTCCACGCCAGCGAAAATCTCCTGAGCGTCCGATGTCGCCCTCCATTAACTTTTCTCTGATCATTCCAGCCCTCGAACCCTTAGGGATATTTGTCGGCGCTAATCTACGGTCCGATCCTTAAACTGCCGGGCCATCGCTCTTTGAAGTCGGATTATTCTACACGCACCCGCGTCGCACCCACAGCGAATCTCTTTACGATTCACGATTTACAAACTACGATTCACCCTTATGGACTTCCCGCAAACTGAACGCACCACGTTAAAGCGTCTCCCTAAACGCGGCGCTTATGATCGCCAGCTCGTCTATGGAATCCTCGATGAAGGCTTCATTTGTCACGTCGGATTTACCGTAGAGGGACAACCCTTTGTCATACCCACCGGCTACGCACGCGTCGACGAACAGCTCTTCATCCACGGCTCGCAAGTCAGCCGGATGTTGCGCACGCTCAGCAGCGGCATCGATGTTTGTGTTGCCGTAACGCTCGTCGATGGTTTGGTGCTGGCGCGCTCAGCCTTTCATCATTCGATTAACTATCGCTCGGTGGTGATGTTCGGCCGCGCCAGGATCGTTGATGATCGCGAGGCCAAGCTGGCGGCGCTGTTTGCGTTCTCTGAACAGGTGATTCCTGGCAGGTGGAACGACGTGCGCGAGCCAACTGAACAGGAACTCAAGGCCACTACAGTCCTGGCGCTGCCACTTGTTGAGGTGTCGGCCAAAGTGCGCACCGGCCCACCAATCGACGACGAAGAAGATTACGCGCTAAATGTTTGGGCGGGTGTCCTTCCTCTCCGGATCGCCGCCGGCACGCCTGTCAGCGATCCGCGACTCCCGGAAACTATTGAGCCGCCTCCATACACGCTCAAATATTCGCGAGAGAAGAATTGAAAACTCCCGCTGCCATCAAGCGTTTTCGCGCACAAAACTATTGGCAGGTCTTTGCGATTGTAGCGTCGTTTGCGGCGACAGCACTCATGCTTCGCCTTGAGGGTCGTTTGTGGTTTTGCGCCTGCGGGAGCATTCAACTCTGGTCCGGCCAGATTTGTAGCGCCAACAACTCTCAGCATTTCCTGGATCCCTACAGCTTCACGCACGTGCTTCACGGCTTTCTGTTTTTCTGGCTTATTGCCTGGCTATTGTCGCGTCTCCGCGCAAACTGGCAACTGGCGCTGGCTGTTGCAGTCGAAGCTGGTTGGGAAGTCTTTGAAAACACAAACTTCATTATCGATCGCTACCGTTCCGAAACGGCCGCACTCGGTTATACCGGCGACACTGTGGTCAATTCTTTCGGCGACATCCTCTGTTGCTTGATCGGTTTTATTGTGGCTCGACGCCTGGGCCTGCGTCGTTCTTTAGTTGTATTTGCCATCCTCGAATTGGTTCTGATCGTTTGGATCAAAGACAGTCTGCTGCTCGAAATCCTGATGCTGGTAGTTCCCATCGACACGGTCCGAGCGTGGCAGATGTGTAAGTAGTGAGGAGTAGACGGTAGACAGTAGTCAGTAGTCAGTAGAGGGTAAGCGATTCGACTGCAAGGTCTGGTTACTCTCTACTGTCTACTAATTACCGTTTTGCTGTAGCATAACCCCGCATGCTCGATGCAGATCCTTACATTGGTCAGGTGCTCGACGAGAAGTATCAACTCGAGCGGCTGCTCGGCCGCGGCGGCATGGGGGCCGTTTATCTTGCCACTCACCTCGGCACGGAGCGCTACGTTGCGCTCAAATTAATCACGCCTCAGTTCATGCGAAACGAGGAATTTGTCGCGCGCTTCAAACGTGAGGCTCGCGCCGCCGGCCGCTTGCGCCATCCAAACGTAGTTGACGTTACCGACTTCGGTTTTGCACATGCGGGCAAGGAACCAGTTGCCTACCTCGTGATGGAGTATCTCGACGGCTGCACGCTCGGCGACGTCCTGGTGGAGGAAAAGCGCCTGCCGCTGGAATGGGTCGTGGATATCCTGGAGCAGGTTTGTTCAGCGGTACACGAAGCCCACCTCCAGGGAGTTGTACATCGCGATCTGAAACCCGAGAACATCTGGCTCGAACCCAACCGGCTCGGTGGCTATCGAGTCAAAGTGCTTGATTTCGGCATCGCCAAGCTCGCGGAGGTTGACGCCGAAATAACCAGTCGCTCCGGAGAAACCAACACTGCATCGACGCACCCAGTTACGCCCGCAGGAATTAGCGACAGAGCTGCCGCAACAGCTTTCCAAGCCGCTCAATTAACGACTCCACCGCCCGTAACCCCCGAACGCGAACATATAATGCGATAGTCGCAACCTGGAGATCGACACTCTCATTTATTCAGCCGACGTCCCGGAAAAAGCTCAAACTGAACTCAACGCCGCGGGCGTTACAGCGGCGCAGCTCGTAAAAGACGGAAAGACCCAGCTTTTAAAAGAGCCGGTCGAAGAAGCCGACGCCAAGTCTACGGCCTTGCTGCAACGTTCCACTGAGTCTCCTGAAGATAACGACCGCACGCTCATGTTTGGCAAAGATACGCGAAGGGCGATGGCCGATCAGCAAACGAAGCTGCGAACCAGCTCGGCTGGCGGCACCCAACTAACCCGCGTCGGCGCCATCATGGGCACACCGCTATACATGTCGCCTGAGCAATGCGCCGGCCAACCACTGGATGCACGCTCGGATATCTACAGCCTCGGCGTTATCGCTTATCAGATGCTCGCCGGTGAAACTCCCTTCGCTGGAGTTACGGGCAACGTGATGCAGGAGCACATCAAAACGCCGCCGCCGCATCTGCGGGATAAAAACAAGAAAGTGCGAAAGCGGGCAGCGGAAGTTGTAATGACCGCGCTTTCGAAGCAGCCGGAGGATCGCCCTCAGACGGCCGCGGCTTTTGCAAGCTCACTACGCGCCAAAGCCGAAGGCATCGGTTCACTCTATCGACGTGCTCTCTCACTTTACGTTCAGTACTTTCCCAAGTTCCTCAAGCTCTCATTGATTGCGCACATTCCAGTCTTCATCACCACTGTCCTCTTAATTATTTTCGAGCTGGTGGAGAATTCTCAGCCTTCAGGTGTCAGTGTTGGAAAAGTTCTGGTCATCTGCGGGATGGTAATTGCCGGACTGCTGCACATAGCCGCCAACTTTCTAACGGCGACGACGATCTCAGGTATGACAGCTGTCATTGTCACGCAGTTGTCGCTAGCGCCGCTGCGACCAGTGGAGCTGCGCCTCGCCCTGGCCGTGCTGAAGCGGCGTTGGCGTCCATTCTTGAAGACATCCTTTCTGGTGACACTGCGTATTATTATTGGCCTTATCCTATTTGTAATTCCCGGTATAGTGATCGCGATCCGCTATGCCCTATACGCGCCTGTAGTGCTGCTGGAAGGTCTGGAGACCAAGGCGGCAAGGCATCGGGCGCGGGCGCTGGCCTCCCGTTCGTGGCGCACCATTATCATCGTCTCGGTACTTCAGTTTTTGATCCCGGCCGTAATCAGCGCTCTCTTTGGCAGGCTTGCCGCATTCAAAAGCACGGAGGGCGGTATACATGTAGCGCATCAATCCATGAGCAGCCAGATTTACCAACAACTTACCGGCCTTATAAACATCTTTGTCGTTCCATTGATGTCGATAGTCCCAGCGCTGCTTTACTTGAAGATGCGGCAGTTGGGCGGCGAAAACCTGGGCGAAGTGCTCACGCAAATCGAAGCGGCGGACGAAAGGCGTAGCCAGTGGCAACAGCGCATGCGCACGCGCGTAAGCTTCCACGGTTCCCGCGGCAGCAACCCGCGAAATGAGCCCTCCGGATGAGGTTAGGCAGTGGTAGTTGTTTGAGATTCAACTAGGGAACCTATTGCCGCCGATGACCGATCGGGAGTAGCATCCGAGCATGAGAGTGGGTTTGTTAGGTTTCGTCTTGGTCTCTATCGTCACCTGCTATGGTTGCGGTCGGATGAATGCCGGAACCAGGATGACTTCGGTTCCGGCTGCCACGGAAAAAGCCGCGCCAGTTGCAGCAACTACGACCGCGAGAGTCGACTTTTCCACCCAGATCAAACCAATCCTCGAAGCAAAGTGCCAGCCTTGTCACTTCAGCGGCGGTAAGGTCTACGCACAGATGCCCTTTGATCGTCCCGAAACAATCAAGACGATGGGCACAAAATTATTCACCCGGATTAAAGATGAAAAGGAAAGGCAATTGATCCGGGACTTCCTCGCTCAAGAGTGACCTCTGAGCTCTACCTCTTCCCCTACAGATATCGCTCACGAAGAACGTTCACATGATGCGAAACGTGGCCGGCAACAATGTAAACCAGAGCGCGGACTGTGACCGGGCTGTCGCTCGCGACGCCACTGCGCAGCCAGGCATCTGCCGGGAGATTGCGACAGAACGCGACGGTGGATGAACGAATCGCGCGGAACTCGTCAATGTGATTCGACCACGAAACGTTGTCGGAGCCGGCAGCCTTGAAGCCGATTTTCTGGTCAAAGCTGGGCAGTGGATCCTCAAAGCCACGGGCAAACCACATCGCGCGGTACATGAAAACGCGTTCGCCGTCGTTCACATGGCCCAGCAGTTCCCGCATCGACCACTTGTCCGGTGCATAACGCTTAAGGGATTGCTCTTCTGAAATTGCAGACAGGAAAGCAACGGTTTCATCCAACTGCGTAGCAAGCACCGAGACAATGTCGTCGCTGGTAACGCGGTCGATGTAGGTGGAATAGTAAGAGGCGGCTTCGGTTGGCTGTGGACGTCCAATCATGGAGTGAATAGTAAATGGTGAATGGTAAATAGCAAAGCGCCCCTCACGTTTTTGGAATCACATAGGGTCGTAAGCCGCTCCTGCTTCGATTTTTTGTCTACCTGCCGCCTGCTCCTGACGTCCGCCTCCTTCAATCGTAGAGTTTCCCAGCACCGTCGTCAGCAGCGCACGGATTTCATCGGAGCCCCCGGCGAGTGGGCTCGCGATTCTGCCGCTGGTATTAACAAGCACGGCAGTGGGGGTTAGTTTGGCGCCATATTTTTCAGCCACTTCGCGTTTCTGCTGCAGCAGCACCTGGCCCAGGCGATTACGCGCTACGTTTACAAAATTCTCCTTGATGGTGCCAAAGCTAACCAGGGCGATCGTAAGTTGCTCGCTGTGTGAGTGTTGCCATTCCTTAACTTCAGCAAAAAGCACCACGCATGGTCCACAGGCGGGATTAGTAAAGATCAGCAGCAATGGTTTGCCATAGCTGAGCAGCGTCGTCAGCGAGGTTGTGCCGCCGTCATATGCTGCCAGCTCGAAAGGCGGCGCCTCTGAACCGAGCGGCAACCCTACCTGCGCGGCTGGCTTTTGGTTTGCAAGACGCTTTTGGCGCTGGTGCAAATGGATCATTACGGCCATAACAACCGCGACGGCGCCAAGTAACGCCAGCCACTGATAGAAGTTGAGCCGCGCCAGCGTGTCTGGAATGCTTGAACCCGGAGTTGTGTCGGGCGCTTGCCCCAACAGAACCAGGGCTCCCAGGGCGAACGTGACGTTGCGCGCGAGCGTGGGCCAACCAAGCGGACGAGAGTAGAGCTGACCGAAGCAGTGGCAATCGTGAGTGCGTCCTCGTGCGAGGTTTACGCTGATGGCAACGATGAAAAGCATTAGCACCAGCAGTGCGGCCAGAGCACTAATGCGGCTGGTGTTAGTGAAGAGCAGTCCCGCGGCGATCGCGAGTTCCAGGATCGGCAGAGCCAGGGAGACTGCGGGAACCAATGGCTCAGGGACGCCGAAGTTTTTCACCGCGTCGCGAGTGCCCGGCGGGTCAATTAGTTTAGTAACACCGGCAACGCCGAAGACGCCGCTAAGCGCAATTCGTAAAAGGACTGTTATCAGGTGCATTGATGCAGCGAGACGCAGAGATATAAAAGAGTCGACAATAAATACTGTATGCCCCAGTTTAGCCCAAAATCGACGCTCTCTGTATTCCACAAGGGGTTTCTAGATTAGAATTGCGGAACTTGGATAACATTGCGACCGTTAGATCTTTAAAGACTATCCGGTCTTACGTCCAGCTTAAGCGAAAAGAAAGGTAGCCCTATGTATTGTGCAGCTTGTGGCACCCCGCTGGCGCCTGGTCTCAGTTACTGCAATCGCTGCGGCATGAGCTTGAAAGAGCGCAGCAGCGAGATCAAACCGGTGCCGGTAGGCTCCTACCTAACCGCGATTACGATCATTGGAATAGTAGGTTTGTCTCTGATGTTGGGCGGGGCCATTGCGCTAAAGAATGCGGGAGACTTTCATGAGGAACTGATTGGAATTTTCATGTTCATGACCTTCACGATAGTGGGCGTTGTCGAGCTTTCGTTGTGCCGGCAGCTGGCGCGGCTTAACCGTGCGGCGGACAAGAGAGAGACGACCCCGCCACAACTGCCAGCCGGCATGCCAATTGAAATTCGTGGACAACAACCGCGGGCCCTTGGTGAACCAGTTCCGAGCGTTACTGAAAACACCACTCGCACTCTGCAGTATTCGCGGGATGAACTAAGATAACCGACGTTACAACGAACTGCGCAAAACTGGCACATAGGGCAAAGGTAAATAGGGGGACGGGCAAAGAACACCACTTTCCCTTACCCCTTCCACTTTGCTTCCCGGATTTGAAAGGAACACTCTTCGTGAAAAAACTAGTGTTGTTGATAGTTTTGATCGCCCTTGGAGCTGCTTGCCATAGAATGCATCATGGGGTTTTGGGATCGGGCAAACGACTGAAGGAAACGCGCAACGTCGGCTCCTTTAATTCCATCTCTACCGAGGGTGCATTTAACATCGAGGTGGTGTGTCAAAGACCTCAGGAAGTTGAAATCAGCGGTGACGATAACATTCTGCCGTTAGTTACCACCGAAGTCTCTAACAACGTGTTACACGTAAGAAGCTTACGCGACTATTCAACTTCCGAGCCGCTTACCTTGAGAATCTCCGCACCGGACCTGGCCAGCATTCACTCTTCGGGAGCAGGAACAATAGAAGTCTCCGGATTGAAAAACGATCGGTTTGAGATCGACGTCAATGGCGCGCCGACAATAAAGGCTTCCGGCGAAACGAAAGCCTTAAAGATCGATGCGAATGGCGCCGGGAATATCGATACGCATAGATTGCGGGCGGCGCGTGTAGAAGTGGAATCAAAAGGCGTGTCCGGAGTCGAGGTTTATGCTGCGGAGCAACTCGACGTGACCGTCTCTGGACCATCACACGTCATCTATCGGGGCAACCCGGTAGTCCACCAAACTGTGCATGGGCCAGGCAGCGTCGAGAAGAAGGAATCAGAAGGAGCCTAGGACGTTCACGTATTATCGAGTGACGCTTACCCTTGCAAAAGGTAGTGGTGCATTTTCGGTTTGTTCTCTCATTCTCACCGCGGCTTAGTTTGTGATATTTTACTGTTGACATTCCACTCCCTGCTGAATAACTATTTGCCATTCTCGAAAAGGAGCTAATTCCACCAATGACCTATGTAGTTGTTGAGTTATGCGTTGATTGCAAATATACCGACTGTGCGGCTGTCTGCCCGGTCGAAGCATTTCACGAGCTACCTGACCGCCTCTACATTAACGCCGACACCTGCATCGATTGTGATGCCTGCGTGCCGGAATGTCCGGTGGAAGCTATCTTTGCCGATAACAACGTTCCCGAAAATTACGCGCATTGGACCCAGATCAATATAGATGAAGCTCCTAACTATCCTGTGATTAGCGCAAAAATTCCTGCCCTGCACGGCCCAACTTGCACGGGACCCGAAGAGTAGTCTCGGCATAAAGCTGCATCCATCACTGCAGTTCATTCATCTTCCGGGGAAAACTTGTGTCAGCCCTAAAGTGCCCGCAGTGTGGTTTGATAAATTTCGCAGCCGCCACTCAGTGCAAACGGTGCGGGACGCTTTTCACCCAGAACCTCTCCTCAATTCCCGGTTCGAATCTACAGGGGTTTGTCTTGGAGGACGGCTACGTACTGCCGCCGCCGCCATCGGTTGGATTGCCGAACTCGGGCGTCTGGCGCGATCGGTCGACGCTGGTCATGAGTAAGGATGCTCAATTACCGGACCGCTGCGTTAAGTGCAATGCGTTTACCAATGGCCGGCTGCGACGCAAGTTCGCGTGGCATCACCCGGCGATTTACATCCTCCTTTTGGTAGCCTGGCTCATTTACTTGATCGTTGCAATGATCGTCAAAAAGCGCGCCACCATTGATTTGGGTATTTGCGAAGAACATAGCGCGAAGCGTCGAACTTACATTTGGATAACCTGGCTGCTGGCGCTTGGTGGCATTGCCGGCTTCGTACTCGCGATAGCCGCCAATGATGGAACCCCGGCCATCATCGGTGTGCTTCTGCTGCTAACGGCAATTGTGTTTGGCGTAATAACGACCCGGGTGACTTATCCGTCAAAAATCGACGACCGGTTTGTTTGGCTGAAAGGTGTTAACGCTGAGTACCTCAACCAGCTTCCCCAGTGGCCGGGCTATTAGCCTATCAACCCTCCCGCACTACATTTCTATTCGACTCTCGCGTAGAATTTCGGCGAAATGAACTCGCGACGCCTGAATAGTAAATTTATATTTCTTTTGGTTCCGATTCTGGCTTTCACTACGTTTTCTTATTCGCAGTCCGGGCGTCGTACCAGAGAGGTGAAACCTCCTCAGACAGTGCCGGAAGTTAAAGAGCCTACTCCGAAACCCGCAACGATGGATGAGCCGCCTTCGGTTACCGCGGAGAGGAATCAGGATTATCGCTGCACTGACGACGGTACACTCGCCAGAATTATTGATACCGACGACAAAGAGGAACTCGTCGTGTCTGCAAAAGACTCTGATGTGCGCGCCGCCATATCGGCAAAGCCGAAACCCTCTTACACCAGGGAAGCGCGCCGCAATGGCGTGCAGGGATTCGTGACCTTGAAGGTTTTGCTTTCGGCGCGCGGTAAGGTGGCGCGCGTTCGTGTCGTGAAAGGACTTCCATCCGGACTCACCGAAAACGCGATACGATCCGCCTGCAAGATAGAGTTCAAACCCGCGCTGAAGGAGGGACGGGCGGTTTCCCAGTGGGTCACCGCCGAGTACGTCTTTCGCCTGGCTGACTCCTCAATCTTCACACCCTGAGCACTTGCGGGACAGGCATTGACACCGATCAAGGCCCTTTGTAGAGTTTGCTACTGAAAGCGCCGTCTCCTCCGTGGTTAATGAAGCAGCTTGCTGCTTAACCGTGTCACTCTCAGATTTGCCAAAACGGAAAATCAAATGACAAAGCGCCTTGCTATTGTCCTCGCGATTGCCTTTTGTTTTCTCGCAGTCGTTTGCTCCACCGCCTCAGTTTCTGCAAAAGACAAGTGGATCAGCGTGCGCTCCAAGAACTTCCTGATGGTCGGCAACGCCGGCGAAAAGGACCTGCGGCAGGTGGGCGTCAGGCTCGAACAATTTCGCGAAGTCTTTTCGCGTTTGTTCTCCAATCTCAAGATCGACTCACCCGTTCCGACCACGGTGATAGTTTTCAAAAACACTGAGTCGTATCGGCCATTGAAGCTAAACGCGAATACCGCGGGTTACTTCCAACCTGGTCCTGACGTTAATTACATAACTCTCGAACTCATCAGCGATGTAAACAGCCAGCAGGATCCATTCGCCATCATTCTTCACGAGTACACCCATCTGCTGGTAAGAAACACGACCGGCAGCGTTCCGACCTGGTTCAATGAAGGACTCGCTGAGTATTACAGCACCTTCAGCATCACCAGCGATCAGAAAGTTGTAGTTGGACGTCCTATTGCCGGTCACGTGTATCTGCTGCGCGAAAATAAAATACTGCCGCTGCGGACTCTCTTTCAGGTAGATCAAAAATCCTCTTACTACAATGAACGCGATAAGCAGAGCATCTTCTACGCTGAATCATGGGCGCTGGTGCACTATCTGATACTCGGTAAAGATGGCCAACGCATGCCGCAATTGACCAGGTTTATTGATCTGATTTCAGCCGGTAAGCCGATGGAGCAAGCGTTCCAGGAAGCCTTTGCCATGACCTTCGAAAGTATGGAGAAGGAGTTGCGCGCTTATATCCAACGCGATCGCTATCCGATTCTCAGCGGCAGTTTCCAGAGTAAGGTTGGCTTTGACAGCGCGATGCAAGTTGCCCCCATCACTGAAGCTGAAGCTCAGGCCTACCTCGGCGACGTGCTACTCAAAAGTGACCGCGCCGACGCCGAAGTTTATCTGCAAAAAGCGCTGGCGCTCGATCCGGATTTACCAATGGCCAATGCGTCCCTGGGCCTGCTGCGCGAGCGGCAGGGGAAACATGACGAAGCGCGCAAACGGCTGGAGCGCGCGGTGGCTGCAAGTTCTCAAAATTATCTCATTCACTACTACTACGCCTACGCGCTTAGCCAGGAAGGCAACCGTGACATGGAAACTGTGATGGGTATGGCGCCGGCGACGGCTGCTCTCATACGGCGCGAATTGAAGCGAGCTATCGAACTGCGTCCCGATTTTCTCGAATCGTATAGCCTGTTGGCGTTTGTGAATCTGGTGACCGAAACCGACCTTGAGGAAACGATGGAAATGCTCAAGCAAGTGCTCGCCGGTTCTCCTCACCGGCACGATCTCACCTTTATGCTGGCGCAACTCTATCTGCGCAAGCAGAACTTCAAAGTAGCCCGCGAACTTATCGACAAGATCAAGGAAAACGGCGATGTAGACTTGCGCCAGCGAGCAGAGCGATTGCTGACCCAGCTCGTATCGGTGCAAGAGCAGCTGGCCCGGATCGAGAAGCTAAAGGAAGAGGAGGCATCGTATACGCGCACTGGCTCCACGCCAGGCACTTCCAGCGAGGCCGCACAGCCGACGATTGAGCATCCGTTCGATCCAGCAGCCGCCTTGCGAGAGTCACTTAGAAGGCCGGCCACTGGCGAGCTGCAGATACAAGGCAGGCTAACCCGAATTGACTGCGATGCAAAGGGTATTACCTTTGTTGTTAGAGTCGGGGAGCGCCTGCTCAAGCTAAATACGAACACCTTTCAGAATGCAAACATCATGAGCTTCAGTGACGATGCGGGCAACGAGATCACCTGTGGGATACGTAAGACTCAAAACAACGTGGTCGTAGCATATGTTCCTGGAACTGATCCGCGTGTGAAAATGGACGGCGTGCTGAAGTCGCTTGAGTTTGTGCCGCCAGACTTCAAACTGAAGCCGTAGAAGCCCAGTAGGCAGTAGGCAGTAGGCAGTAGGCAGTAGGCAGTAGGAATAGTCTGCATTCCGCTTTGTGCCCACTGGCTTTTGCTTTGAATCTACTGTCTGCTGCATTCTCCTACTGCCTTCTGCCTACTGTTTTCCTGCAATCCGTTTAGCCAGCCCTTCCGTATATTCTCCGAGTTCGCACAAATCAAGTTCTGAAAAGGAAGGTAATAAAACAGTGAAGAGATTAAGTCTCATGCTGCTATTCGCAGCCGTCTCAATTGCAATAGCAAACGGAAGTGCTTCGGCGCAAATGCAAATGAACAAAATGGATTCGATGAATCCGATGGTCGGTGGCGCAGCAATGCTTAGTTCCCGCGACATTATCGACAACGCAGTCAATTCAGCCGATCACACGACGCTGGTGGCGGCAGTGAAGGCCGCCGGATTGGTTGAAACCCTGAAAGGCACAGGTCCCTTCACAGTGTTTGCGCCAACCAACGCGGCTTTTGACAAACTACCTGCTGGCACTGTGGGCATGTTGGTCAAACCCGAGAATAAGGAGACGCTAACTAAGATCCTCACTTACCACGTGTTGGCTGGAAAGTTTGACTCAAAAGCAATTGCGAGTCGGATTCGCAAAGGTCACGGCGGCGCGAAATTTAAAACCGTCAGTGGCGACACGTTGACGGCGTCGATGAGCGGCAGCGATCTGATTCTTCGCGACGAGAAGGGCGGCACCTCGCGCGTGACGATCGGAAACGTGTATCAATCAAACGGAGTGATTCACGTGGTTGATTCAGTGTTGCTGCCAAACTAAAAGCGTTGCGGGAAAGGTGAAGGGAGAAATAGGGGAAAGGGAAAGAACCAGGTCAATCCTTTTTCCCCCTTTTCCCTTTCTCCCTTGTTCCTTTCCCTTTCTCCCTTGTTCCTTTCCCGTTCCCCCTTTCCCCCTTCCCCCTTTTCCCCGTTTTCCGGTTGACCACATCGTTCCTTTCCGAGCATGATCGATTATCCGATCCTGTCGAAGGGAGCACCGCTTTGATTACCTGCCGCAAGATGACCGCCCCGGATGTTGCTGACGCCTTTCAGATGCTCCGCGTGTTTCTCAGTGAAGACGAACACTACCTCGCCAGCAGCAAGGCCTATGGCGATCGCGGATTTCAGGGACTTAACGATGCGCTCGATTTGTTTCTGGAACAACCGGAACTGGGGTTTGTTTGGCTGGCTTACGATGAACACGGCGTGAGCGCGGTCTGCGTGGTGTGCTACGCAATCTCAACCTCGATGGGGGCAGTGGTGGCGAAGCTCGATGACGTTTCGGTGAAAGCAAACCGGCGCGGCGGCGGGATCGGAACCACGATGCTGGAACAACTAAAAGAGCAACTCAGAAAAGAGTCGGTAACGCGAATTGATGTGGGCGTGCACCTCGAGAACCCGGAGGCGCGCAAATTCTACGAACGACTCGGCTTTGTGGCGTTAAATGAAGAGCGGCTGGCTTGCGTGATTTGAACTGCAGAAACTTGGCCGCGGATTTACGCGGACAAACGCGGATATAACAACGCAGCTGCTGGTGAGTCCTTTCAGACCCGCGTTTATCTGCGTGAATCCGCGGCCAATTTTCCTAACTACCTGGGCAGGTTCGCAATCTCTTCAAAGTATTTCGCAAACGCTACCATCCCGCCTGATGCTTGCTGCCAATCAAAATTCTCATTTGGCGCATGATAGCCATGCTCAGGTAATGACAGTCCAAGAAACAGAACCGGACACTTCAGAACTTTCTCAATACTGGTCATCGCCCCAATGGTCCCCCCATCGCGCACAAAAACCGCATCGCGTTTGAAAGCAAACTTCACAGCGCGTTTTAAGGCCTCCGGCAACGGGCCTTCAAGCACTGTTCGAAATGCCGGCGCGGCGGATTCGAATTGTATCTTCACATCGGGATTTAGTTCCTTTACCGCGGCCTTAAGTTGTTTCTTGATCTTATCCGGATCCTGACCGGGCACCAGGCGAAACGAGGCCTTGACCTCGCCACGCGGCGGCACAATCGACTTCACTCCCGGTCCCTGGTAACCACCGGTGACGCCGTGCACCTCGAAGGTGGGCATGCCCCAAATCCGTTTCATCACTTCGAGCGGATCCTCGGTGCGCATGAGTTTCAGATGATGCGCCTTTTTGAACGCGCGGGCGTTAAAGCCGCAGTTGGCCCAGTCGTTCAATTCCTGCTTCGATGGCGGGATCATGTCATCGTAGAAACCTTTGATCTTGATCTTTCCGGCCTTGGGGTCATAGAGGTCGCACACAAGTCGCATCAATTCGGCGATAGGATTGCGCGAGGCGCCGCCCGTTTCGCCCGAGTGCGTATCAACTTCTCCGGTTTCGAGCTGCAACAGAAATCCAAGCAGGCCGCGCAAACCGGCAGAACTCGCTGGACGGTTACGCGAAACCCAAACCGTATCGGAAACTACAACTGAATCCGTGCGTAGGCTCGACTTTGCTTTGGTAATAATCTTTTCGAAGTTTGGCGAGCCAATCTCTTCTTCAAATTCCCACAGGAAACGAATGTTGATCGGAACGCCCGCCTCCTTTGCGGCGCATGCTCCAAAGAGAGCCGCGAGCGCCGGGCCCTTGTCGTCAGTCGTGCCACGACCCAGATAGGTGTCACCCTTCTTCGTCATTACGAACGGCTCGTTGTCCCAGGGCTCTGTCTCCATTGACGCGGGTTGAACATCCATGTGGTTGTACACGGTTACTGTCGGCACGTTTTTGTCCGTGCCAAACACTCCATGAACTGTCGGATTGCCATTCTTAACCTCAAAAACTTCCACCTTCCCACCAAACCGCTGCATTGTTTCGACAGTCAAATCGACGCCTTTACGAATGTCTTCCGCATGCGACGGATCGCATGACACTGTCGGCGTTTCCACGAAGCGCTTCAGCAGCGTTTCATACTCGTCACGATGATTTTTGGCAAAGGAGAAGAGTTGATTTCGGTCAAGCGGGTTCGCCATTCGGGAGATCCTCCGGTTCGGATTGTTTGAAAGCACTTCAGAGTATTACTGAGTGCACCTGACCATTACGTTGCGTGTTCGTATGACTTAAATACCGCGAGTCTCAACCGGTCTTCGTAATCACCAAGTGCCGGTAGCAGTTGGCGAACCTAACCTTAAACCCCGATAAAGAGTCGTCGGAAATCCAGCAATCTCGCAAGCATTAATCGTTTTCGCCCCTAGTGTAATCATGATGAGCAGGAAAAAGCCAAAGAGGCCGCGGAAATCTGCGACCGGGCGCGACTTGAGGGCAACGTTTTCGCAGCCTTGTCTCACTAACCCGAAGAACTGAGCGGTTTACTTTTCGACGAATCAAGGGCGGATTTCCCAATAAACTTGATGAAACCGGGGCGCACCAAATTCCCCTGCACCTCAGGATTCAGCAGTATTTTTGATGATTTTGAAACCGGCGCAAGAACAATTCCGAGCAGCTTTCCGTATTCACTTGCTGCAGATGTTCAATTGATTCTCAGTGTCGTGTTATTCTTACAGCCCCTTTTTCGCGGATTGAAGGGGGCGCAGTACAGGATTTAGGTTCAGGAATTAGGGCTTCAGGAGGCTTTTGTGAGAACCAGATTTTACTTGGCCGGACTCATCATTCTTCTTTCAACATTTTCCTTCAGCATTTATTCACAACAGACGGGCGCTGCACGCCGGCCGGCAACCAGTGCGGCCAACGCTTCCGCACCAGCCGGCACCAGGTCGAGCGCGAACTCACGAGTGAGCAGTGCCATCGTGAAGAGCGATGTCTCCGAAGCTCTTTCAGTAATCCAGGACAACTACATCGATGGCAAGAAGCTCGACTACAACACGATCTTCAAATCATCAATCAGCGGCATGTTGAATGTGCTCGATCCACACTCAACCTATCTCGATGCTGCCGACTTCGCGGCCTTCAAGACTGAACAGCGTTCACAGTATTACGGTATCGGCGCCACCATCGGCGATCTTACCCAGGGCGATCAGGTCAACACATACATTCGTGCCACTTTCGAAGAGGCGCCAGCCGCGCGCGCTGGTTTGCGGTTTGGTGACAAGATTGTGGCGGTTGATGGTCAGTCAATGAAGGGCAAGACTTTTCCCGAGGTGCGGAAATTCCTGCTAGGGGCACTGGGAACTGTGGTGAAAGTCACGGTCGAACACGCGGAGACCGGGCAGATTGAAACGGTCACTATCACTCGCGATGCTGTTTCGCTGCCATCGATTCCGCAGGCCTACATGGTGAGGCCCGGCGTCGGTTATATCGCGATGACTGGCGGCTTCAACACCACCACTGCCGATGAATTTGCGGACGCGCTGCAGAATCTTCATTCAAACGGCATGAACACCCTGGTACTGGATCTGCGCGGCAATCGCGGCGGTCTTTTGATCCAGGCAGTACGCGTGGCCAACACGTTCCTACAGCGCGGGCAGTTGATCGTCAAGCAACAGGGACGAGTCAGGGGCAGCGCCGAATCGTTTGCTGCTCTCAACGACAATCCTGATACGGTGCCGCTGGTTATTTTAGTAAACGGCGAAACTGCTTCGGCGGCTGAGATCGTTGCCGGCGCCCTGCAGGATCATGATCGCGCGTTCATTGTTGGCGAAAACAGTTTTGGCAAGGGACTCGTCCAACTTCCTTATCAGCTCGAATACGATTCAGCGTTGCTTTTGACAATTGCCAAGTATTACACGCCATCGGGCCGTCTGATTCAGCGTGACTATTCGAACGGCGATAACTACGACTACTACACTCGTGGCGGACTTTCGAACGACAAAAAGACTTTGCCTGCTTTGCCGGCTGGACCGGAGAGCCATACCGATACCGGTCGCGCCGTATATGGTGGTGGCGGTATTTCACCGGATGAGATCGCGAAACCGGCCAGAATTACACCTGCGGAAGCACGCCTGGCTAACTCAGTTTTTGCTTTTGCCCTGGAGCTGGCGATGGGCCGTGTAGCCGGTTTTGAAAACTACAAAGTCCAACCCAAGATCGAGTTTAATCACGATCTTCAGTCAACCGATTTTCCTGTTACTGACGCCCTCTTTAAGGAATTCAAACGTTTCGTAGGCGCCAAACCGCAGTACAAAGCGACCCCGGAGCAGTTGGAGCGTGCCCGTCCGTTTGTTGAGCGACAGTTGCGCTTCGAGCTGGCAACAGCAGCTTACGGCTCTCTGGCAGCTACGCAGGTGTTTAATGAAAGCGATCCGCAATTGGCGAAAGGTCTCGACGCCATGCCGCGGGCCCGCGAACTCGCTTTGGCTGCAAGGCGCGCGCGAGCACGTTCGTAATTCAAGCTCGACAGACACACTGTCTGTCGCCCAATCAGGAAGAGGCCACGCATCCATCGTGCGTGGCCTCTTCTTTTCATGGTCAAACTTCCCACTGCCCGCTGCCTGCCACTGCCCACTGCTTAGGCCAATTGACCATTTGTGATTGACGGTTCAACATCGCTCATGACTTCCGAGGCCCGCCCTTTCATAATCATCAATAATGCCGCCGCCAAAGCTCGTCGTGCCTGGCCAATTGTTCGGCAACATCTCGAAGCCGCGGGTGTGCATTTTGATTTCTACGAAACTACGCGGCCAGGCGATGCGACCATTCGAACTCGCAAGGCATTAAAGGAAGGCGTAAAGACTGTCGCAACCATTGGTGGGGATGGCACGCTCAGCGAGGCTGCCGAAGGTTTTTTTGAGTTCAATAAACAGTTAGAGGAGGTTCCCACGCCGATCAACGCCGAGGCGCGGCTGGCAATTCTGCCAGCCGGCACCGGCGACGACTTCGCTCGCAGCCAGATGGGTCGGCGAGAGCCGCTCCGAAGGTGGATCGATATTCTCGTTGCCCACTGTCAAAATCCTGCTGAGGCGAACATGCGCCAGGTGGATGTCCTTTACGGTCTCTGCAACGAATATCAAACGCCCTTCATTTGTGTGAACGCTTCCACGATGGGAATTGGCGGCGAAACGGCCAGTCGGGTTGCGGCCCAGGGCAATTTTCTTCGCAGGTTTTCCGGCGAAGCCAGGTTTGCAGTCGCCGCGCTCGCAGCCCTCGCAGGCTGGCGCGAACGACGAGTGCGAGTTTCCGTAGACGACATTGAAGTCATTGAAGGCAACATGAATTTGGTGGGAGTTGCTAACGCTCTTTACGCTGGCGGGGGCATGATGCTTTCGCCGCAAGCGCGGATTGATGATGGGAAACTGGATGTTGTAACCGCGTCTGGCTTGAGCCGCGCGAACATCGTGCGTGAGCTCGCGCGCATACACAAAGGTGGACACGTGCGGAATTCGAAGGTGCGCATCGTGCAGGGCGAAGGAGTCAGTATCGAAACTTTCGCTAAGGAAGATGCGATGCTAATTGAGGTAGATGGAAATGTGCGCGGGCTTACACCGGTTGAGTTTCGGGTGCTGCCCAGAGCTTTGAAATTTGTGGTGGGCGAACAAGAGCGGGGGTAAACCCGCCTTCCAGACCCTGAGCTAACCATTCAAGAGTCTCTACTTCAAGTTCAGAGGCATTCCAGATCGAGATGAGTTTGCACGGTGAGAGTCTCAGGGTCGGGAAGGCGGGTTTACCCCCGCTCTTTCTTTTCAATCTCAGCGACCTTTGCAACTCTTCGCCGATGCCGCTCCTCGCCGCTGAACTTTGCCGCCACAAATGCGCGCACAATGTCCAGCGCTAACTCTTCTCCAACTACACGAGCCCCGAGACAGAGCACATTACAGTCGTCATGTTCGCGTGATTGGTGTCCGGAGTAGGTATCGCCGCAGAGCGCGGCACGAATACCGTTCATTTTATTCGCCGCGACAGCAGCGCCCACGCCGCTGCCGCAGATGAGGATTCCTATTTCTGCTTCATTATTTTGAACCGCCTCGCCGACTTTTACAGCGTAATCGGGATAATCGTCCGGCCGCGAACCGACATGCGTGCCGAAATCGATGATCTCGTGCTCCGCCGCAGCAAGTTCCTTGATCACTCGCTCATTGAGCGGATAACCACCGTGGTCGGCGCCGATTGCAATTCGCATGATTCAGAGAAGCGCTCTTGCGTGAGTCAAAACGTTCTCGGCATTGAAGCCAAGCTCGCGCATAACCACATCGCCTGGGGCCGAAGCGCCAAAGCGATCGAGGCAAATTACGTCGCCCTGAGCGCCCACGTAACGGTCCCAACCCTGGCGAATGCCGGCTTCAATCGCAAGACGTGCATTGACGCCGGACGGCAGGACTTCGTCGCGATACTCCTCGGTTTGCTCTTCGAAAAGTTCCCAGCAAGGCAAGGAGACGACGCGCGTGGCGATGCCGTCGGCTTGCAGTTTCTCGCGAGCTTCAAGAGCAAGGGAGACTTCAGAGCCGGTGGCGATCAAAATAAGTTGTGGAGTAATCACCGAATCGTCGCTCTTGTCGCCCGCGGATGGGCTTTGGACTTTGGACTTTGGACTTTGGACTTCCGCCTCGGCGAGAATGTAGCCGCCGCGACGCAGACCATCAGCCTTAGCGAACCGCGATCGATCTATTACGCCAACTTTCTGTCGCGTCAGCGCGAGTGCAGTGGGCGCCTGGCGGCGCAAGATTGCAATACGCCAGGCTTCGCTCACCTCAGCCGGGTCAGCCGGGCGGATTACAAATAAATTGGGAATCGCGCGCAACGCCGCTACGTGTTCGATCGGTTGATGAGTCGGGCCATCTTCCCCAAGCCCGATCGAGTCGTGGGTGAAAACATAGATCACCTGCACTTCTGAAAGTGCTGCCAAACGAATCGCCGGGCGCATGTAATCCGAAAATGTCAGGAAGGTGCCGCCATACGGAATCAAGCCGCCATTGAGAGAGATTCCGGTCAACGTTGATCCCATCGCATGCTCACGCACGCCGAAGTGAATAATCCTTCCCTCATAAGAACCCGCCTCAAAATCGCCGCCGCCCTTGATGTCCGTATTGTTTGAAACCCCAAGATCTGCCGAGCCGCCAATCAACATTGGCAGGTGTGGCGCGAGAGCGTTGATAACTTCGCCACTCGCGACGCGTGTCGCTACCGGCTTAGCATCTTTGAAATCAGGCAGGTGCGTTTCCCAATCGGCGGGTAGCTCTCCTTTCATCGTCGAGCGCCAATGTTGCCCCAGATCCGAATGCTGTTGCTGATAGCTTTCAGTTAGACGCATTCCATTCCGCCTCCTGTCGCGCGCCGCGTTCAACTGCTTCGCGAAAATGGTTCAAAGCTTCATCGGGAATGTAGAACTGTTTGTCTTCGGGCCAGCCGAGGTGCCGCTTAGTTTCGCGCACTGCGTCTTCACCCGGCGCATCGCTGTGAGCTTTGCGGGTGCCGGCGGTTGGCATGCCGTAGCCGATCACTGTTTTCACCGAAATCAAGGAAGGCTTGTCGCCGACTGACTGCGCCTCGCGAATCGCAGCCTCAATCGCATCGAGATCGTTTCCGTCTTCCACGGTGAGCGTGTGCCAACCATAAGCCGCGAAACGCTTCGGCACATCTTCGCTGAAGGCGAGTTTGGTGAATCCTTCGATCGTGACGTGGTTGTCATCGTAGAGATATATCAGTTTGCCGAGTTGCAGATGACCCGCTAACGACGCCGCTTCAGCTGCCACGCCCTCCATTAGGTCGCCGTCAGAAACAATGGCGTAGACGTAGTGATCGATCAGTGAAAATCCTTCTTTGTTGAATTTCGCTCCGAGGTGAGCGGCGCCCATCGCCATGCCGACGCCATTGGCAAAACCCTGACCCAGCGGACCGGTGGTGATCTCAACTCCAGGCGTCAATCCATACTCAGGATGGCCTGGAGTTTTCGATCCGAACTGGCGAAAGTTTTTAAGTTCGTCGAGCGGGAGATCGTAGCCCGTCAGATGCAGCAGCGAGTAGAGCAACATTGAACCATGACCGGCAGACAACAAAAACCTGTCGCGATTCTCCCACTTTGGGTTCTGCGGATTGTGTCTCAGAAAGCGAGTCCAGAGCACATACGCCATCGGCGCAGCCCCGAGCGGCAAACCAGGATGCCCCGATTCAGCCTTCTGCACGGCGTCGAGTGAAAGCGTCCGGATTGTATTAATGCAAAGCTGATCGAGGTTGGGAGTGGGTGTGATGTTTTCCTGCTGCACTGGTGCGCTCATTTCACCATCCTGATTCTGGGGTTACGGTTAAGTGAACAACTTTTGATAAATGCGCTGCTGGCGAGCGAGCCCCTCCTGGTAAACCGCATGATGCTGCATGTTAGGCTCGCACACCGTTTCCACTGATTCTGAACTTGGAACTGAAGATTTTTCTATCGACTGTATTTTGCCCGTCGCTTCCAGAGCAAGCAAGGCCGCGCCACGTGTTGACGCTTCTTGCCGTTCTGACACCAGCACGCGCCGGCCAAGAACGTCAGCGAGAATCTGAACCCAGGTGGGTGACAAACGAAGCGCATTGCCCGATCCAATCAGAGTCGCACCGGGCGCAAAGGGTTCGAGTGCAGCGGCAATCAGCGCGAAGCGATAAGCGATTGCTTCCATTGCTGCGCGCAGGATTTCGCTGGGAAGCGTTTGCAAACTGAGGCCGAGAATGGTGCCGCAGGCAGATGGATTCCAGCCCGTGCTTCGCTCGCCGGCCCAAAAAGGCAGAACAGTCAGACCATGAGCGTCGGGACCAAGCAACTCTATTTCGCTCTCGACCGTAGCAAAATTTTCGCCCGGCAGCAGCGACTCTTTTATCCAGTTGAAGAGCCCGCCGCCATCCGACAAGGCGCCGCCTACGAGTACTCGCTCTCTGCTGGCACGATAACACCACAACTCTGGCGGTAGGCGATCGGGTGCGACACCCTTAAAGCACACGCGCATTGCGCCGCTGGTGCCGATCATTAGTGCCAGCTTTTCAGTTGAGTGACAGCCAGACCCGACGCTGTTTGCAGCGCCATCTCCCACGGCCGGAACCAGGCACGCTTGGCTGAGTTGCGGCCAACGGGAAATGTAAGTATGGCTTAGTTGAGTGAACGTTCGCTGCGGCGATGCGATTTCAGGAAGGCTGGAGAGGCTGAGACCGATCGCTGCGACGGACTCTTCATCCCATTCACAGGTACGTTGATTTAATAGACCCGTACCGGAAGCCATCGAAACGCTGGCAGCAGTCTCGCCGAAAAATTGCAGCGCCAGGTAGTCGGCAAACGATAACCATAGGCTGGTGGCCTGGAAGCGTTCTGCTTCATCTGTTTGCAGTCGCCGGAGTTTTGCCGGCCAGTAACTCGAATGAAAGCGGCATCCGGTGCGCTCATGAAAAAGTTTTTCGTCAAATTTCGCACGCAGTTGATAGACGGCATCGACCGCTCGCGCATCTGCCCAACCAAACACTGGCGTTGTAGCATTTCCGGCGTCATCCACCCCCATCAGGCTGTGCCAGAAACAGGAAATTGAGATCAACTCAATGCGTATTGTTGATTCGGGGAACTTCGCAAATAACGCATCAAGCGTTTTAGCAACCTGCTCAAGTAATATCTCGGCGTCGAAGGTCGCAAAATCGGTAGTCAGGTGACTATATCTGGCCGTGACACTCGCTCCTTCAATTTCGCGACCATGCTGATTAAAAAGCGCAGCGCGTGTCCCGGAAGAACCAATATCCAGGGCCAGCACCTTTGGACTCCTCGAGCCGGCCAGAACCGGGAGCATTCCAGACCACGGTTCGAGGCCGTCGACGATTTCATCCAGGACGTTACTCATTCTTTTAGTAGCCCAAAGTCTGCTTTGATCTGATTGACTTCGGAGCTTGGACATTGGACTTTGGACTGTTTACTAAGAATCGCACACGCGATTGTTGTAGTCCACATTTTGAGCGAGCTGATAAAATGCCTGCGATGCAAGCTGACACTCTCAATTGCCCAAATTGTGGCGCCGCGAGTTCAAGCGCGGCGTCGGCATGCCAGTTTTGCGGTTCACGCCTCGCGACTGTCGCCTGTCCCTCGTGTTTCGCGATGATGTTCATCGGCAGTAAACATTGTGGGCGCTGTGGCGCGGCAGCGGCAACACCGGCAGTTAAGGAAGCCAAAGATCGCAAGTGCCCTCGCTGTAAGAGTGCGATGGTGCTGGTGACACTCGGACTAACTACCGTGCTTGAATGTGAACAATGCCTTGGTCTTTGGCTCGACGTGCCTTCGTTTGAAAAGATCTGTGAGGATCGAGAGCAGCAGTCGGCGGTGCTCGGCGCTGCTTCGCACGCACCCACCAGCGCGACGCGGCAAACCAGCAAGGTCAGTTATGTGCCGTGTCCGGAATGTGCGTTGTTAATGAATCGTGTCAATTTCTCGCGCTGCTCGGGCGTGATTGTCGATATTTGCAAACAACACGGAACCTGGTTTGATAGCGACGAGTTGAGCCGAATTGTGGAGTTCATACAGGAGGGCGGTCTAAACGCGTCCAGGGCGAAAGAAAAACTCGAGATCGCTGAACAACGAGAACGCCTGCGCCAGGAACAACTGACCGCAAGTCTGCGCGGCCCGGCGCGACTTGGCGTCACGGATGACGACGAGCAACGACTGACCGGAATTGCATCGGCGCGCGGGCTGCTGAAGTTCTTGCTTGATTGACTAATCCGCGGATTTCGCCGATTGCCAGATGTAATGAGGTCCGTACCACCACGCAGTAGCGGGTGGGCCTGCAGCTTGCCGATTTCCGAGTGCCCATTGGCTGCACGGCCAGACGCCAATCGGAAATCGGCAATTGACAATCGGCAATCAAGTGACCCACCCGCTACCGCGTGGTGGTACTGACCTCACTACATCTGGCAATCGGCGTAATCTGCCGATAAATTACTTCACGATCTTCCTCACCAACGCCACAAAGTCTGCGATGTCGGCTTCAGTGGTATCAAACGAAGTCATAAATCTGACTTCCGAAATATCCTCATTCCAAACATAGAAGAAGTAACGCTTCTGCAGCAGCGGCACATATTTCTTCGGCACGATGGCGAAGACCCCGTTTGCTTCCACCTTCTGCGTGATCTTGATCTGCGGTAACTTTTCGAGCTCGGTCGCCAGACGTTGGGCCATTTGGTTCGCATGTTGAGCGTTTTGCCGCCAGAGGTCGTTGGTCAGCAGCGCCTCAAACTGCGCCGAGATGAAGCGCATCTTCGAGGGAAGGTGCGTGCCCTGCTTGCGGGTGTATTTGAAATCCTTCGCCAGATTCTTGTTGAAGAATACGACCGCTTCGCCGTACATCATGCCGTTTTTAGCGCCACCAAAAGAGAGAACATCGACCCCGACGTCTCTGGTGATTTCTTTCAGTTTGACGCCCAAGCCGGCAGCAGCATTCGCGATGCGCGCGCCATCGACATGCAGCAACATGTCGTGTTCATGAGCAAACTTCGCCAAAGTTTGTAACTCCCGCGGCGTATAGACCGTGCCCATTTCGGTAGCCTGCGAGACTGAAATCACGCGAGGCTGTACGTGATGCTCAAATCCAACCTCGTGCAACAACGGCTTGATTTGATCGACGGTGATCTTCCCGTCTGCGGTGGCGATGTCGAGGAGTTTGCAGCCGGTGAACTTCTCAGGCGCGCCGCATTCATCGACGTTTATGTGGGCCGTATGCGCACAAATGATCGCGTGATGAGAGGCAGTGGCTGCTTTGAGTCCCAGAACATTTGCGCCGGTGCCGCCAAAAACGAAAAAGACTTCCGTTTCTTTTCCGAGCTCGCGGTGAAAGAGCTTGACCGCGTGCGCCGTGTAAGGATCGTCGCCGTAGGCAATGACGTGACCGTCGTTAGCGGCGGCGATTGCCTCCATGATTTTAGGGTGTACGCCGGCGTTGTTGTCGCTGGCGAAACTGCGGGATCGTGTAACTCGATTGGTCATGACAAATTGTTTTCAGGGTTGCTACGTGATTTCAAGTCACGCCTTTCCAGTCTTAAAGTCTTTAATTATTTCCCGTGCCGCATTTGCGCCCGGCCCGCCCGTTACCCCACCGCCGGGATGCGTGCCGGCGCCGCAAAGGTAAAGCCCCTTGATTGGAGTCCGGTATTGCGCCCAACCAATCAAAGGACGAAAAGTGAAAAACTGATCGAGTGACTGTTCACCGTGATGAATATGTCCGCCACTCATTCCGTAAGTCTCCTCCAGGTCAAGCGGCGTAATCACCTGTCGCGCTACCAGCAATGCTTTTAGATTCGGCGCATAACTACTCAGAACGTCTATTACATGGTCGGCAAACTCTTCACGCCGGGAGTTCCAGTCACCCTCTTTCAACTTGTAAGGCGCATACTGAATGTAAACCGACATCACCTGAGCACCGGCTGGGAGCCAGCGCGGGATCGAGCAATGAAGGAATGGTGATCTCCATGTAGGGAAGCGGCGAATAGTCGCCATACTTCGCTGCATCAAAGGCCCGTTCAAGATAATCAATGTCAGGCCCGATGTGAATACGTCCTGAAAGTTTAGTCCTGACATCGTCGGCCTTCCACTCCGTTGAACGATGGCAGACCCGAAAGCGCAAGATTTATTTTCGCTGACACTCCGGTCGCCCGGTAGTTGCGAATCTTCGACAGGAAACTTGGATCAAGACAAGCCGGATCGAGCAACTTCAGAAAGGTGGTGCGCGGATCGGCGTTGGAAACAATCCCGCGCGCTGCAATCTCTTCGCCGCTCTTCAATATGACTTTCGCAGCTCGATCCTCATTGACTTCAATGTTCTCAACGCTCGTTCCGGTTCTAATTTCAACTCCTGCGTTTCGCGCGGCGCCGGCGAGGGCTTCAGTGAGCGCACCCATCCCGCCCTTTACAAACGCAGACGGTCCAATCGCGTGGCCATCCATCGCTGCTTGCCACAACAAGCCTGTGCTCGTGCCTGCTGACCACGGTCCGGCAAACGCGCCGAAGATGCCACGCGCAGCCACCAATGCGCGCATCGCTTCCGTCTCAAACCATTCCGCCACCAGGTCAGCCACCGCCATCGGTCCCCAACGCAGCAGGCGATAAGCGTCCTGCTTACCGAGTCCGCGAAACGATCGACCGAGCTTACCGAGGTTCCAGAGTTCGCCTGCTGAAGGATGTTCTATCGCGGGCGGCGTCATTGTTAATAGCGGAGCGAGTACACCTCCGATGCGCGAGAAGCTGCGTTCGAAGGCCGGGTAGCTCTGCGCGTCTTTGGCGGAAACCTCTTCCAGCTCGCGAATTGTTTGGGCTGTGTCTTCGTAAATACAGATCGAATGGCCGTCAGACGCCGGCGCGAAAACCTTTGCCGCGGGCGTGATGAATTCAAGTCCGTATCGATTGAGCCCAAAATCTTTGACGACCTGTGAAGAGAAAGGCGCCGCGGAATGGGAGAGCGTCGAACAACGAAAGCCCGGATGAATTTCCTCGGTAACTGCGGCGCCGCCCACAATCTCGCGCCGTTCAACCACCAATGTCTTCAAGCCGGCCTTGGCCAGATAGCAGGCCGCCACCAGGCCGTTGTGACCAGCCGCCGATGATGATGATGTCGTACTTAGCCATTCTCGATGGAGAGCTACTGAATAACTAGATTAGCGCCAAGATTCAACCTGGCCCACGCAAAATCAGAACTGGGAGCGCAGCGACCAGCCAAAAGCGCCACTGACGAAAAAGTTGCAGCCTTAGCCGTTTCAATCCAAACCTTTCAAATTGAATCCTTGACTGGTCGCTTCGCTCCCAGTTCTGATTTTGTCCGACCATTCTTAGTGTTCGATCGCTCAGTTATGCGCGTGATATCTGTTGTTGCCTAACTTAGCTGCCGATTACCTCTTGTCCTTCAACATCTGCAGCGCGGCGTTCCTCCCCGGAGCGCCCATGATGCCGCCGCCCGGATGCGTCGCCGAACCACACATGTACAGGTTGCGAATCGGCGTGCGGTATTGCGCCCAGCCGGGCGCCGGTCGCAGAAAGAAAAGCTGTTCCAAAGTCAGTTCACCCTGAAAGATGTTCCCCTCAGACAAACCAAAGTCGCGCTCCAGATCCAACGGCGTCAAAACCTGCCGGTGCAGGATCAGCTCCTTAATGTTCGGTGCGTGTTCTGCGATCGTCTCAATCACGGTGTCGCCAAACTCTTCACGCTTTTCGTCCCAGGTTCCTTCCTTCAAGTTGTAAGGCGCGTACTGCACAAAGCAGGACATCACATGCTTACCTGGCGGCGCCACCGAAGGATCAGTCAAACTTGGAATCACTATGTCGATATAAGGCCGGCGAGAATAGCGGCCATACTTGGCATCGTCGTAAGCTCGTTCCATGTAGTCAACTCCGGGACTGATGGAAATCGCTCCACGCAGATGCGGCCCTGCACCCGGCAGAGCTTTGAGACTCGGCAATCCATCGAGAGCGAGATTCACCTTGCCCGATGACCCACGATACTTGTATCGCTTCAGATCTTCAGCGAAATCCTCTGGCAGATGTTCTTCACCAACCATCTTCATAAACGTCAGACGAGGATCGACGCTGGACGAGATAACATCTGCGAAGATCTCGTCGCCATTTTTCAGGACGACACCTCGGGCTTTCCCATTTTTGAGAATAATTTTCTCAATCGCCGCCTCCGTGCGAATCTCTGCGCCGGCTTCACGCGCGGCGTCGGCAATCGCGTTTGAGATCGCACCGGTACCGCCGCGCGATAGTCCCCAGGAGCGAAAAGCGCCATCGATCTCGCCCATGTAATGATGCAACAGCACATAGGCTGTGCCCGGGGAACGGACGCCCAGAAACGTGCCGATGATCCCCGAAGCTGACATCGTCGCCTTGAGCACGTCAGTCTCGAACCACTGGTCGAGAAAGTCGACCGCGCTCATGGTCATCAATTGCACCTGGTTGTACTTGTCTTCGTCAGGAAGATTCTGAAACCGCTTGCCGAGGAAATGCAGGTCCTTCAAACCCTTCGGCTTTAGCGACATTGGGTCCGGAGGCGTCATGCTCATGATTGGCTTTACGAAGTGGGCCATTTCAAGCATGGCTTTGCCGTACTCATCGTAGGCTTCGGCGTCGAGCTTTGAATGTCGGGCTATCTCGCGGCGAGTTTTGGCGTGATCGTTAACGCGCCAAAGGTAGTCGCCGTTAGTCATTGGGGTGAAGGTGCCGTCAAGTGGGAGGATCTCCAATCCGTGTCGGGGTAGATCGAGTTCGCGAATAATCTCCGGACGCAATAACGAGACGACGTAAGAACAAACGGAAAACTTGAATCCGGGAAATACTTCTTCAGTGACAGCCGCGCCGCCGAGTACGTGGCGCCGCTCCAGCACCAACACCCGCTTGCCGGCGCGTGCAAGATATGCGGCATTAACCAGACCATTATGTCCGCCGCCAATGACTATGACGTCGTATTTCTTCATGCGTAATATCGGATAAAGTTAAAAATAAAGTGGAGGGGTATCATCACTTATGCACGTGATAACCCGCAAGCGGCTAAATGAATTTGCAAGAATCAAGTGCGCGTGATTACCGCTATCCACTATAATCTGGACCAATCTCATGCCGATCGGAACCGCATTTCACCAACGAACCTTCCCACTCTGCGAGAGCCTGAACTATCGCGAGTGGTCGGGTTACTATGCCGTCAGCTCTTACGAACCTCATCACGAACACGAGTACAACGCAATTCGTAACGCCGCGGCTTTAATCGACATCTCGCCATTATTCAAATACCGCGTGAGCGGCAAAGACGCGACTCGCTTAGTCGATCGCATCATCACGCGCGACCTGCGCAAGGTCGCCGTGGGCCAGGTCGTCTATACACCATGGTGTGATGAACATGGCAAGGTGATCGACGACGGCACGGTCTCTCGTCTGGCGGAAAACACTTATCGCTGGACGGCAGCCGATCCGAGCCTGCGCTGGTTTACACAAAACGCTAATGGAATGGATGTTCACATCGAAGACATATCCGAGAGCGTTGCCGCTCTGGCGCTGCAAGGCCCAACTTCCGGGCGCTTGCTAAAGGCTTTGGTAACAGAGGCGGACATAGAAAACTTGAAATACTTTCGCGTAACCACCGGAGTGATTGCCGGTGTGCCGGTCGAGATCTCGCGCACTGGCTATACCGGGGATCTCGGCTATGAGATCTGGGTTGCAGCCGATCAGGCAGTGCATGTCTGGGACGCCTTAATGGAAACAGGTCAGGCTTTTGATATCCACCCGGCAGGCATGCTAGCCCTTGACGTCGCTCGGGTTGAAGCGGGTTTGCTGCTGATTGATGTTGATTTCAACAGCAGCAAGAAAGCGTTGATTGACGAACAGAAATATTCGCCTTTCGAGATGGGTCTCGGTCGCCTGGTTCACCTGAACAAGAATCGCTTCATTGGACAAGCGGCCTTACTGGCTGAACAAAAACTGGGCAGCGCGCGGGAGATTGTGGGACTCGAGATCGACTGGCCACAAGTTGAACAGCTTTATGAGAACGTCGGTTTGCCGCCGGCTGTCTCCCCGATTGCTTCGCGCGTCGCGGTGCCGGTATTTAAGAATGGAACGCACGTCGGCAAAGCGACTTCCAGCACCTGGTCGCCAACCTTGAAAAAGATGATCGCGCTGGCCACCGTGAAACGGCCTTACACCAAGCCAGGCACGCTGCTGCAGTTTGAAGTCACAGTGGAAGCTAAACGCCACCGCGTGCTCGCAAAGGTAGTCAAGACACCTTTCTTCAATCCACGGCGTAAGACGGCGACGCCGGTTCTGTAGTATTTCAAATGCTGGTCCGTCTGGTATGTGTTAGCGACGAGCGCTGCACAAATACGGAATCGGGAAGGCCGGACTAAAGTCAACCTGCTCCACGACCAGCAATTCGAAAATCTTGCTTACCTTTTGGGAATCCACTACTCTCTCGCCTCAGCTCATCGACCTAGTTGACGTTGCTGCCTGTTAATTCCTTCTGTATTGGCTCGGGCCTTCTAACTTAAGTGGTTTCCACTAACACTACAAAACGTGGCCGGCTCTTGCGTGTATTAGGGGTCGGCTTTGGCATTGCTGTCATTATCGGCAACACCATCGGCGCCGGAATCTTTCGCGCGCCCGGTAGCATAGCTTCGCAGTTACCTGATCCCTGGCTGTTTCTTGGTGTTTGGATTCTCGGCGGACTCTACGCGCTGCTCGGCGCGATCTCACTGGCTGAGTTGGGCGCCATGCTTCCCAAATCCGGCGGACAGTATGTCTTTGCGCGCTACGCGCTTGGTGAATACGCCGGATTCATTGTTGGCTGGAGCGACTGGATCTCTACCTGCGGTTCTGCCGCCGCTGTTTCGCTCTTGATTGGCAAGTTTATGGGCGCGCTTTTTCCCATATTGAATGGCGACGGTAAGGCCGCGGCTATTGCGGCCGCGATAGCTATCATCTTTGCCATCCTGCAATGGGGTGGGATTATTTGGGGCAGCACAACGCAAAATTTCACTAGCTTAATAAAGGCGCTCGCTTTCCTGGTGCTGATCGTTGCAGCTTTCATATTTGGCGGACAGGGTTCCTTCACAGCGTCAGAACAATTGAGCAGGTCTACCAGTTTGGGTTTGCTAACGGCTTTGGTCTTGTCGCTGCAAAGCGTGATCTACACTTACGATGGCTGGAACGGCGTAGTCTATTTCTCCGAAGAAGTGCAAAACCCCGGTCGTGAAGTCCCGCGCGCTATGTTTGGGGGCGTACTCACCATCATTGGCATATATCTGCTGGTGAATATCGCACTGCTTTACGTTTTGCCAATTTCTCGAATCGCTGGTCAGGACCTGGCCGCCGGCGCGGCGGCGCAGGTAATCTTCGGGCAATACGGCAACACAATCTTCCTGACCTTAACGATTCTCTCAATGCTAAGCGCGATTAATGCCTACCACTTGATGTCCACACGCGTGCTCTTCGCGATTAGCCGCGACGGACTCTTTGCCAGGAAAGCCTCGGAAGTTAACAAAGGCGGTACGCCCGGCAGTCGCCTTGTTTACCAGCGCGGCGGTTTCCGTGATCTTCATTGTCATTGGCCAAACTTTCGACAAAGTCATTGCCGTGCTCGCGTTTTTCTTTGTAGCAAACTACACGCTCTCTTTTGTTTCAATGTTCGTGTTACGCCGCCGTGAACCGTCAAAAGAACGGCCGTATCGCGCCTGGGGTTATCCCTGGACAACCGCTCTGGCATTAATTGGATCGGTCTTGTTTTTGGTTGGGGCAATCGCGGCAGATCTAAAAGAGGGAACGCGCTACAGCATCTACGCGCTCATCCTGCTTGCAGTCAGTTATCCACTGTTTCGCCTTCTGAAGGTCGCAAACGCTGGTTCTGAAATTTAAGCCCTAAAAGCTCCAGGAAAGCATGCCACCATAAACGTGCGCGCGCGGGTAATAGAGCGGCACGATGCGTGGAAACAATCTCGACTGCTTGTCGTTGCTTTGTTTTTCCATCCCGGTGTCCAACCCGGCATCGTGATGCTTGTGATAAACATAACGGCCAATGCCATAACCCATTGCGCTGCCAACCAAAACGTCTGACAGGAAGTGGTTACGGCCCGTGTAGCGTGACAAGCTGATCGCGGTGGCGACACCATAGACTCCAACTCGAACCAAAGGCCGGTGATGTCCATACTCCTGCGCGATAACTGTCGCGAGCGACCAGGCATTGACCGCATGGCCTGAAGGGAATGAACTACCGCCATCAAAGAATTCTCCGCTTGAGTTATCTACCGGTGGTCGCTGTCGCTGGGAAACAGTTTTTAGAGCGGTTACCGCCAGGTTGCTATCTATGAGCGCTTCCGCTCCAAGCAAACCCGTTTCTCGCAGGCGATTATTGTGCGTCATTCGTCCAGTCAAATAAAGAACACCGGCTAAGCCTCCAGTGGCGGAGAGCGAGCCAATTCGGCCCACGTCTTTGCTGATCCTGAGACGATTCAGGTTATCTCCATGTTCGACCAGCTCCCCGGAGGTGTGCCGGTCCGTAGCAATCAATGCCAGGGTCGATAAGCCCAAGGGCGCTAACCACTTCTTGTCCCTGCCATGCAAGTGAAAAGGCGAAGTCCAGATAGCCCGTTGGTCACGTAGAATATTGACGAAGAATTTCTTCTCAAGACTTGTTGTGGATGCGGGCTTTGGTTTCCGCGGAGCTTTTCCGCGGACTGTATGCGCGGAAGTATTAAGTGAAAAAAGAATAACGACGAGCAAGAAGGTCCCGGACGCGGCTGCGCGAGCTTTTCGAAAAAAGGTACTCATGGTGATTCCCATCGAACTTGAAGGACGGACGACTAAGTCGGGCTGGGGTTGTTAATTATCTGCGCAAACGCGCTCTAACCGCAAACTGGAAGTCGGACCCCCCCCGTAAAGAGCAGATCTTTTCGGCAGTCAGCAGCTCAACCGGCAAGGTGGCCATTATCAATGTTCGAGTTGGTGATCTCGTGAGCATAGGAGAGCCACTGGCAACGATACGCGCTGATAACTGACCCCGGACAAATCAGAACTAAAGACTCAGAAGTGGGTACCAATAGACTTTTGAGTCCTGAGTCTTGACTTTCGTGAAGGACAGGAATATTGTCCCGCCGTTCTCATGAACGGCTGAATTCTCACGAGCCTGCGCTTTTGCACTCGGCCGAATCCCCCGAACCTGAGACGTTCGCTTTCGAAAACTAGTTCCTCGCACATCCTTCCATTTGCGGAAACGATTAAGGAGAAAAGATGCCTAAAATTATCATCGTATTAGCCTGGGCCTGGATCATCATCGTAGGCGGGCTAATGATCACCCCCGGTGGCATAAGCTGCATCCGCTGCGGCCCCTCGCTCAACCTCGTTATCGCGATAGTGTCTATAGTGCTCGGTCTTGCCGGGCTGATTGGGACGCTTAAAGGCCAGGCGGCTACGCATTAAGGCCGGCGGCAGGAGTTGAACAAAACACGAAGGGCCACTTCAGAGTGGCCCTTTCGTTATGCGGAATATTGGTGGAGCCGAGGGGGATCGACCCCTGACCTCATGACTGCCAGTTCTAGCTAAGCAATTTTCTTAAACCAAAAGAATTAAATGGGTTGCAGCCGGCAAGGATTTTCATAGGTTTTCCCGTTTGGTTACATTCTCTGACGCAACCGTGCCGGTAGCTTGTTGTTGCATCCGGCCACAACTTGGCCGCAAGGTTTTCCTTTCCTTTAAATGTATGCCTTGCGTTCCGTCGTTATGGTTCATTTCAGCTTCTCGTATTCTTGTTTTGCTTCTTGCAGAACAGGAAGATCAGAATCAGCATCTTTCCAGATAGCGAGGAAATCTTGATAAGCCTTACGGCTTTTGCTGAGGTCGCCCCTCAGTGCGGTTGCGCGGGCCAAACCAAGATGGGCCAGGGGATACAACACCGATAGGGGCGCCTGGCCCCGGTTATCAAGTACCTTCTGAAACTCTGCTGCAGCCTCATTGCCTGACTTCAACTTCAGATAAGCCAACCCGCGGAGGTATTGAGGCCAGAACTCTGCCGCAGCTTCGTAGCGTTTGGCGGGCTCCAAAAGCTGAACCGCTTCCGCGGGGTTGTTGCGATTCAACTGGATCGCTGCTCGGACTAACGGCACCCTCAGCGAGTTGATCAACGTATCGTTGGGACGTTCCTTTGTCACTTCTTCGATGAGAGATTGCGCTTGGCCTGCATCGCCGCACAACGCAAGTGCGAGTGCTCCGTGCGTCAGCACAAGTTCGTTGCGTGCAAGGCCGGCCGCCTGAGAAGTCGCCGCTTTGGTTTGCGAACATTGACCTACGACCGAGCTTAGCAGCGCTACTTCTACCACATACTGCGCGGCCACTTCTTTAGTATCGCTGCGCGTGGCCATCTCAACGCCACTGCGAGAGAAGTCCTGAGAACGCCGCCACTGGCCCAAAAAGGCTGCTGTCTGAGTTTGCCAATTCAGCGCCACGTATTCATCCGGCTTGCCTCGCCACCAATCGAGTTGCTGCTGCATCGCCGTCGTGTCGCCGCCCACGAAGGCAATCTGGTACAGGAATGAATGGATCAACGTAGAATCGAGATTTTGGTGCAAGGCTTGTTCGAGCACTTCTTTGGCATCCGCGAAGCGACTGAGACTGATAAACGCCTGTCCCAAGTTCGAATACGGGACTACAGCGTTAGGGTTGAGTCGCACGCCTTCGCGAGCTTCAGCGGCAGCCTTCTCGTACTGTCCAGTTCTGAGGTAGATGTCGGAAAGGTTATTGGGCGCCCTATAGTCTCGCGGGTAGGTAGCCTTATACGTCTGCAACAGTTCAATCTGCTTGTCTACTTCCCCGGTCACATACGAGTGGTAGAAGTAAGAGATGCGGAGCTTCTCTAACTCACTCACCCGGTCTCGCAGCGCAAAGGCCTTCTCTGCATATTCTGCCGCCAACTTTCGCTGATTGGTGTTAGAGTGCTGCACAGCCAGTGAGGCATAGGCATAGGCGAAGTTTGGGTCCAGCTCAACCGCGCGCTTGTAGAACGGAATACTTTCAAGCCACTTGCCCCTGGTTGATTGCTCATAACCAAGGGAATAGGCTTTTAGGGCCTCAAGCGATGACGTCGTGAGCTCCAGCGGCGCATCGTACTTCTGGATCGAGCTGAGCGACTCGCCCAGCTTTTGTCGCAGCTTACTCGCAGCCTGAGTTAGCGCTTTCAGCACCTGCTCCTTGCTCTCGGCTTCCACTTGCTCCCTGGCTATTTCCTCCCCGCTCTGCCCATTGATCGCTTCCAGCGTGATGACGTAGGTAGTGCCCAGGTTCGTGATTGAGCCTGCCAGGAATGCTTTGAGTCCCTGGCGCTGGCAGATCTCGCGGGCCACCTCCTTCGTCACACGGTCATCAGCCGAGCGGCCCATCAGCCGAAGAGTCTGACGCACCCGCGCATCCGGGAATACATTCAAGAACGGCGACTGTGCAAGTTGCACTGCGAGTCCCTGTTTGAGCGTTCCATCAAATACAGTATCGCGCGGTGGTGTTGACGAAATCTGCCAGCAAGATTGTGTCTTTGTCGGTGAGTGCTACGGCAGGTTTGAAGTAAAGGAATATGGCTGCGGCAACAGCGATAACAAGTGCGGCGACAATAAGTGCCGAGGCTTTCTTATGAGTTTTGATCTGACTGACGATGTATTCGGCGCTTGATGTGGTATGGACGACCGGCGGAGCATCTGTTTGCGCTGTTGAGGCTTTAGTTGTTTGGGTCGAGCCACTGCTGGTCGAGAATGCGTGGCTTGCGTCTTCCGGCGGGACGGTGCGCTCAAGGTCCAACTCGAACTCCATATGCCGCTTCAGCTTCTTGACGTCTAGAGCTAAATCCTTGACTACCTGATACCGCTCTTCCCGATCTTTCTCCAGCGCCTTCGTCACAATGCGATCTAACTCGGCAGGAATCTCGGGGCCATACCGCGCGAGTGGTAGGGGCTCCCTGTGAAGAATCAAACCGATCACATCGCTGGTTGTAGGCCCCTCGAACGGCATGCGCCCACTCACCATTTCGTAAATAACACATCCCAGACTCCAGATGTCTGTGCGAGGGTCAACCTCCAGAGCTCTAGCCTGCTCCGGCGACATATAAAATGACGTGCCCATCACCACGCCTCGTCCGTCATAACCATAACCCTCGTCGGCGTTTCGTCAGACTCCTGCTCTTCGCTTCGTGATCGGTCAGCTTTGCCAGCCCGAAGTCGAGGACCTTAACGTAGCCGTCACGGCGCAGCATTATGTTTTCCGGCTTAATGTCCCTGTGCACGATGCCGGCTTGATCGGCTGCTGACGGCTCAATTCTGCTGGATGGCAACGTCCAGTACTTCGCGCAACTGCATACGCGAGTGATGCAATCGATCGCGTAACGACTCCCCGTCGATGTATTCAGTGGCGATGTAGTGCACGCCGTCCTGTGAACCGATCTCATGAATCGTCAGTATGTTGGGATGATTCAGTGAGGATGCTGCATAAGACTCATGCTCGAATCTATGAAGCCGCCCTTTATCGTGAGTAAATTCTGCGGTGAGAAGCTTGATTGCTACAGGGCGTCGAAGTTGAGTGTCTTGGGCTAAATAAACTTCTCCCATGCCACCCTTGCGGATGAGGGAACGAATCTCGTAACGACCGAAACGTGTGCCAGCAGCAACAGTTATGGTCGGACCATGTGAATTCCACCTCGAAGAGATCAGCCAGTGAGTGTATTTTAACGCCGAGCGAAGGTCAAGATTTTGAACAATTTTACAGTGTGATGCTGGTGTTTCGGGCCGTTGTTCAGAGACCGAACGCGATGAGCCATGGGTAACTGGCCTTGGATTGGTGAGATATTGGTGGAGCCGAGGGGGATCGAACCCCTGACCTCATGACTGCCAGTCATGCGCTCTCCCAGCTGAGCTACGGCCCCATTTACTAAAGACTTTCGTCGTCAATGCTTGATGCAGAGTAGCGTAGCGTTCCGAAGCGGGTCAAGCCACGGTTTCAACTTGCGGAATTGGATACCCTTGTGGCCAGGGTTTCACATCCGCGGCTTTCCAAAACGAGTCGCGGCAGGTGAAAATTCGCTTTGAAATGAACCTAAAAATATCCTTAGCCGAAAGCGATCAGGAAATCCTCGACTGTTATCCAGTCATGGCCGAGCTGCGTGAGCATCTAAAGCGCGACGAATTTGTGGCGACAGTTAAGAGACTAAATGAAATTGCCGACTATAAGTTGGCTTACCTTGTCGAAGGTGAAATTAAGGCAGTGGCCGGCTTCAGAATTTCTGAATGGCTGGCGGGCGGGAAGTATCTTGAAATTGACGACCTGGTTGCGAGTGGCAGCGAGCGTTCAAAAGGCTATGGCGGTAGGCTGTTCGATTGGCTGGTCAAATATGCCGAGCACAAAAATTGTGACCACGTTCGTCTGGTATCGCGTGTGACCAGATTGGATGCGCATCGCTTTTATCTAAAAAAACAAATGAAACTGGAAGCGTATTACTTCTCGCTGCAGTTAAAATAGATGCGAGTGAAGCCGACGACACCTCAGCTCAGGTCTTTTGCGATTTCGCATTCCCTCTTTCACCCAACTACTTTGCGAGCTGCGTTTGATCGGCTCGGCTTCGTACAAGCTGATCCAATAAGAGCTCCCGCCAGGGCCCACGACCTGATTCTTCGCCAGCGAGTTAAGGGTTATCGCGCCGGCGATCTCGAGCGGCGTTACGCTTCACTTGAGCTTGAGGAGGATTGTCTTTATGCATATGGATTTCTCACCAGAGACCTCTGGCGCTTGGTGCATCGCCGAAGAATTACTGACCTGCCGGAGTTTGAGAAAAAGGTCCTCAAGGAAGTCCGTCGCCATGGCGCCGTGCATCCGCAACAGCTGGTACAGCTCTTTGGAAGCGAGCGGAGAACAAACAACTGGGGCGGATATTCCAGAGTAACCAAGCTTGCACTTGAGGAACTGCACGAACGCGGCCTGCTGAGAATTGCCGGACGTGAAAAAGGAGTGCGGATCTACGCAGCCGCTTTGCTGCCGGGCAAACCGATATCAGAAAGAGATCGTTTGCGCAGACTGCTCATGGCGATCGTAAATATTTTGGCGCCGGTCTCTGAGCAAACGCTTCGAGAAGCGGTGCGATCGATGCGCGATCTGCTCGCAAATTTTCCCGCACTGCTCGCTGGTCTGGTTGCGTTCGGGCGAGCTACAGAAACAACTAGTCGACGGAGTTAGCTACATCTTGCCGGCGCAAAAAATTACTCGATACAACGGCGGGCCACGAGTTAGGTTCCTGGCGCCGTTTGATCCTTTGGTCTGGGATCGCCGGCGTTTTGAGCATTTTTGGGGCTGGCCTTATCGGTTTGAAGCCTACACGCCTAAAGCTAAGCGGCTGCGCGGTTATTACGCGATGCCACTCCTGTGGGGCGAAGCCGTGGTGGGCTGGGCGAATGTCGGAGTGGTTAATGGAGATTTGAATGTCGAGCTGGGGTTTGTTGAAAAACGTCCGCGAGAGAAACTCTTTGACCTGGAACTGGATGATGAGATTGCTCGCATGAAAGCGTTTCTTGACCTGAAGGATGCAGTCGATCAGCCCGAGCTTTACACGCCGAAAAACTCGCCCTAATTCTATTTGCCACCCGCTACATTTCGGCCTTTGGCGCTCAAAAACAATCGCTCGTCCGAATGTTGAGCCAAATATTATTGCCTTTCAAACGGTTTCTTCAATCGTTGCGTGTCATTGCCTCAGGCAGTGCTGTCTCTCGGATTGATGAAGTAGAGAAACTTGCTATCGAAATGGATCGACTCAAGATATGGCGGCGGCGGTACGGGCGGAGGTCCTTCGATTGGAACGGCCATGATCTCCGGTGGCGCATCAAACTTATCGCCTTTCCGCTTGAGTGCGCGTTGAACTTCTTTCTCGACCCACTTCGATTCTTTCGCCGCAGTTGACCAGAAGAGATAAAACACGTCGCATTCATCTATATAACGATAGATCGCCGGTTCCCATCGCTCACCGGCTTCGAGACTGAGTAGATCCTGGAAATATTTAATTTTTGCCAGGTCCAGCATCTGAACTCGCTTCATCACCTCGCGGCGATCCGCCGATGCATAAGAGATAAAGGCCAGCTTATAACGGACAAAATTCTGATGAGCATTAAGGCCTGGATCGTTCTCAGTGGCCTGTGGCGCAGCAGAGATTTTGAAGTTGAACTTCACGTGACCAATGGGAACGCCATGCCGGCTGACAGAAAGCTTGCAGTTAATACTACGAGGCTTGAAAGTCTCAGGCACGGAAACACCGAATTCCAGCGACGTAATTTCACCGAGCCAGTCTAACGATTGCGATGGTTCGTCAATTTCAAGGCCGGGCATGTCAAGATAGAAACCCAGTTTTTCTCCCCGCGCGATTGCGCCGATGCTCTTCGAACCACGTTTTGCTGCGTCCCTGTCCGCCTGTTTGGCCAGCTCCGTCAACAGCAGGGCTTGCTTCGTGAGATGCGCAAAGGCTTGAACCAGGAAGGCATCGCCCGGCGCTGCTTCATAAGGAGCGAACACAGTGCAATGGACGTCTTCGTCCGTCTCCTCCTTCGCGCCTAATATGAGGGCAGAAAGTCTCTCATCTACCCCTTCCTTGTCCATTTCCAATGACTTACTCTCCTCAAACGCATCAAGTCCCAAATCGGTCCCGCCACTCGTGACGAGCTCGGGTGCTGAGCCTCGCAATGCCAGCCACAGTGCGGCAACTGCAATCGCTAAAGTCGCAAGCACGGCGGCGATGATCCAGGTCCAGTTGGTTGTGGTCTCCTGATTGGTCGGCGGTGTGGTAGAAGGCGACGTTTGGGCCGATACAGGTGGAGATGCATCTGGAGTGACTCCGGAAATTACATCGGGTGTTGGCGTTGGGGAGGCTGAGGCGGAAGCTGTGGGCGAGGGAGAGGGAGATGTGAGCGGGGTAGCCGTTGGCGTTGGCGTAGCCGTTGGCGTAGCCGTTGGCGTTGGCGTAGGTGTGGCCGTTGGCTTTGGCGTAGGTGTGGCCGTTGGCTTTGGCGTAGGTGTGGCCGTTGGCTTTGGCGTAGGTGTGGCCGTTGGCTTTGGCGTAGGTGTCGGCGTGACTGGGGGAACCACTCGAAAATCACAGCTCTTCGAGCAATCCCTTCTGAAGCCAAAGAGTTTGAGGGTAACAGTCACTGACTTTTCCCGAATGCCCTTCGTGCTCAACCGTACGGTACGCGAGCCCTGTCCCTTAATGATCTCGCCTGCGGAGACAGACCAAGAATACTTTGGGTCAACGCCGGGGGTGCCGCCCTTCCATTCTGCCGTGGCACTCACTTCATCTCCGGCGACAACCGACTCGGGACAGCTGAGCGCGATGTAAGGACAGACAGGCTCTTGTTCGTTAGCTGACTTCGGAAGCTGTTTTGAAGAAGTGATCGTGGGGAGTTGCTTGACCTCAGTCGGACGCTTTTTGGTCCGCGGAGTTTGCGCGGGAGACGCGTGGACAGTGAAAGCAGAGACCGAGGTCGGGTCGACTGGGTTGTCAACCTTTCGAACCGCGAACGCAACAAAGGAGGTGTGAATGATGGCGGCGAGGACGAGAGATCCTGCTGCCCTCGACAAACCGCACGCCGGCAGGCTCACTCCTCTAAGGTCGCAAGAGGATTTCTTCAAAGGGGACATGGTGTAAGGACCCCCGATTAAAAGCGTTCGCGCCCGGTCGCGAATTGTAGTTTAGCGCTCGGGAGACGTAAAGAGAGAGGTAAGGTTCATTCGGCTCCTTAAAAGAAAGCTTCCCTTGTACTCATTTGCCTTTGAACACCGGCTTTCGTTTCTCCAAAAACGCTGCCACGCCTTCGTTTTTGTCTTCCGTAGAGAAGCAGAGCGCAAACAAGTCAACTTCACGGCGCAGGCCCTCATCGAGATTCGAACGCGAAGCTAACTTCACAGATTCTTTGGCAAGGCTTAGCGCGATCGGACTTTTCTCGGCAATCCGATTCGCAATTTCCATTGTCTTTGCTTCCAGCTCTGCTGCCGGCACCACCGTGTTAACTAATCCAATAGCATAAGCCGCATTCGCATCGATAATATTACCCGTCAGAATCAATTCCATCGCCTTGCCTTCGCCGACAAGTCGAGTCAAACGCTGCGTACCGCCGCCTCCGGGAATGATGCCAAGGTTTATTTCCGGCTGTCCGAACGAGGCGGTCTCGCTGGCTATACGCAAATCGCAAGCAAGCGCGAGCTCACAACCTCCACCTAGGCAATAGCCATTGATCATCGCGATGATCGGCTTCGGAAATGTGTCGATAGCGGTAAAGAGGGAGCGCGCCGTCATCACGTCACGCTGCATCATCGCAGTGCGGCCGGCAAACTCCGCGATGTCGGCGCCGGCGATGAAAGCCTTGTCACCCGCGCCGGTGATAACAACCACGCCGACTGAAGTATCGTTGCGCAGTTCTTCGAGCAAAGCCGCGCCTTCTTCGCGTGTCTTGATGTTCAGGGCATTTCTTTTATCAGGACGATTAATGGTGATGATGGCAACGCGATCGCGGCGCTCGACCAGCAACGTTTCATAAGTTTGCGGCATTGCTTGCGACATCTATTTTTCTCCGGGAAAGTTGTTGTAGTTGCAAAGGAATCCTAAAGCGTTGGCCCGGCAATCGTCAAAGTCAGGAGCAGGAACCAGACGGCTGAGCGCCTCGAAAATCCAATGCTGACCTGGTTTGAAAATCTCCGGGCATCCTCTCTGTTCTTTGCGTCTGTGGTTGTGCTTGTCGAGTAAAAAAGCTGAATTAGTGCCACCGGAAATCTATACAAATCACCTTGCGTTGTTTTATGATTCGGCGAGTTTCGTGCCAGATTTTTTGCAAGCAACCAGGGTAAAAAGAGCCGGCGATAAGGCCTCGTTCTCATCTTATTTGTTTATGCGAGAACTGCAATTACTCCTTCTAAGCTTAGCTACGACCGCGCTCCTGTTTTTTGGTTTTGCCCCCAGCGCTTGTGCGCAATCGGATCCTCGAAATCCGACAATGATCTCGCAGCGCTTCGATAAAGACAAGGAAAACCGTTACGCCTATTTTTTAGAGTGCAAAAAAAGTCCTAGTCTGGAAAAACGAAAGCGTGCTTACCAGGCGGCGAAAGATTTCCTCCGGATCTATGGAGGTGATAACGACTACTACGCGAAAGAAGTAAAGCAATTCTTAGCGGAACACGACGCCAGGGTAAACGAGTTTGAGCTTTACGCCGCCTTTGACGCTAAGAATTATGCGAAGACTTTTGAACTTGGCCGGCCCCTGCTGGCAACGCAGCCTGACAATTTTTTTGTGCTGGCTCTGCTGTCCGAGGCCGGCTATCAAAATGCGCTGGCAGGAAACGGGAGTCTAAACGATGAGACGATTAATTATTCGCGAAAAGCTCTTCAACTGATTGAGGCGGGCAAAGTTTCAAAACCGGATCCATTCAAGAACCTGGAGACGGGTACCGGTTTCCTGAACAACACTCTGGGATCGCTTCTGAAGGACAAGTCGCCGGTGGAAGCAGCGGCTGCGTTTTCAAAGGCCGTGAGAACCAAAAGCATCTACGAAAACGATCCTCTAACCTGGTATCGTCTTGGCGTCGTAATTCTTAAGGGACCATACGCACAATTCTCCAATGAATATAACGAAAAATACGGAGCCAAACAGTCCTCAGCCGAACAACGGGCGGCCTTGCAGCAACTCAACCTTTTAGGGGCGCGAGCGATCGACGCCTTCGCTCGCTCGGTGGCGCTAAGCGATCCGGCCCGCCCCGCAGCAGCTACTGCTTTGACTCAATTTACGCCGGACTTCAGGACGAAGGTTTTGGCGCAGCTGACCGCGCTCTACAAAAGTTTCCATGAGGACTCTGACGCCGGCCTTAACGAATTGATCTCCGGCGTACTTGAAAAGCCAATCCCTTAACTCGCGTTCCGGACTTACTCCACACGAACTTCGTAACCCTGTCGCAAACCCAGCACATACTTTTCCCATTTCGTCTTGAACGCATCCATATCGGATTCCGCCAGTATTTTCTGAAGTGTCTGATAACCGCCCGGATCTTCCTTCTGACGGGCGTGAAATTCACGATAAAACTTTACCAGTAAGCCCTGTTCCTGCAGGTAGTAGCAAAGATAACGCGCCTGCGCGTAATTGACGCCTTTGTCCGCACTGTAGAAGGCGTTCTCGTCCATTGCCGTCAGCTGCTTGAATGACGGCACTCCTTTCGATCTTATTGCCTTTTGCAGTCCGGGCAAACGCCAGTTAGTGAATCCATGAATGTGACCATCCGCATCGCCACACTGTTCATAGAGTGAACCCATGCCTTCGTTAAGCCATGGCGGACAGGCCTGGAAGTTAGCCTCCATAAACGGGTGGACAATTTCATGCACCAGCGTTCCACCGCCGGTATTGATGTTCATGATTAATGCTTTGTGCGCCCTCGAATAATATCCGTACGGTGTCGTCGGAGTTTCCCCAAATAATAAGCGGGCGTGCTTTTCATAAGACGCCGCATCCTTAAACAACCAGATGTCGAGAATCTCCGTCGGGTCGTTGGGGAAGAAGTCCTGCTTGAGTCGGCTAACTGCCCACTTCACGGTTCCGTCAGCGTGTTCCTGCACGGCCGCCTGCGCCTCATCACCGATAACCACGAAAGGGCGCTGGATAACAAAGGAAAACTGCGCCGCCGGCGCGCGCGAATCAGGGCTTGCGGCCTTTTTTTTGATCTCGGCTTTGAGTTGCTCGACGTGCCGAGCGAAATCGGCGTCGGTGAAGGTTCTGGAAGGCGAAGTCGGCGTTGTTACTGCAGCCGGCAATGAAAGCGAGGGAGTGTTTGCGTTTAGCGGGCTGGTGGACTGGGCAATAGCCGGGGCATTGGACGCTGCAGGCAATTTGCCGGCGCCGTTCAATTGACAGGCCATAAACAAAAAAAGTGAGAAAGGAATAAGGAATCGGGTTCGCATCGAAGAATACCTCAGGTGATGGGTTTCTTACCGTTTGACGCTCAATTATGATTCCTTCAGAGGCTCCCAGGTGTGCCTCGCTATCTTCTTAGTCTGAATATTCTGCGTTTCGCCTTCACTGTTTGCTATTCTATCTGTGAACGCCAAACCGTCAACGGAATCCACCTGCGACCAATAAGCCTTGAGCCAGACACCCTTAAAAGGCGATTTGTTTTCTAGCCAACTTCTTGACGCCTGCGTCGAGGGCATACTGGCATTCGACCCCGATTATCGTTACATCGCCTGGAACAAAGGCATGGAACGCATCACCGGCCTTAAGCGCGAAGACGTGCTGGGCAAGTGTGCCTTCGATCTGTTTCCCTTCATCAAAGAAACCGGGGAAGACAAGTGTTTGCGGGCGGCACTGGCGGGAGACAGCACCACCTCTGAGAACCGACCTTACGCCGTACCCGAAACCGGCCGCGCCGGGTTTTTCAAAGCTTACTACTCACCGTTATTCGATCAGCAGAACCAGATCGTAGGTGGCATTGCCGCGGTACATGACATTACAGAACGCAAGCAAGTTGAGGAGGAGGCCCAGGAAGCACATCAGCGTTTGACCTTTCATGTTGAGAATTCACCGCTGGCAGTAATCGAGTGGGACAGCGACTTTCGCGTCTCGCGCTGGTCGGCTTCGGCCGAGCGACTTTACGGCTGGAAAGCCGATGAAGTGCTTGGCAAGTATGTCAGCGAGTGGCACTTCGTTTTCGATGAAGACGCGGACGCGGTGGCGCAGGTTACCAACCGGCAACGCCTAGGTGCTGAACTGCAAGGCGTCCAGCGTAATCGCAACTATACGAAAGATGGGTCCGTCCTCTACTGCGAGTGGTACAACTCGGTGCTGCACGACGAGAATGGCCAACTCGTGTCCGTGCTTTCGCTGGTGCTCGACGTCACAGATCGCAAACATGCCGAAGAAGAACGATCCGCCCTGTTGGTGCGCGAACGTGATTTGCGCCGGCGTGCCGAAGAAGCGGACCGTCTAAAAGACGAATTCCTCGCCACGCTGTCACATGAACTGCGTACCCCGTTAACTTCAATCCTCGGTTGGGCCACGCTGATTCGCAACGGCGAAGTGGATCGAGTAGAAAATCTCGAACGCGCCCTGGAGATCATCGAACGCAACGCGCGCTCGCAGGCCAGGCTAATCGATGATTTGCTTGACGTTTCGCGCATCATCACCGGCAATCTTCAACTAGATGTGCGGCCGCTCAATCTGGAGCCGATAGTGAGGATTGCAATCGATGCCCTGCGTCCGGCTGCTGACGCCAAGGGGATCAAGATTGAAGTTGAGTTGGACTCCACGCACTGCCTGGTACGCGGTGATCCCAACCGGTTGCGCCAGGTAATTTGGAACCTGCTGATGAATGGAATCAAGTTTACGCCGCGCCGCGGCCGCGTAAGCGTTCGCCTCGAGTGCTTCGCCGAGCCGCGTTCGGCAGAATCCATTTCATCTTCGGGGCCGCTTTCGGCTTACGTGCGTCTAACTGTCAGCGACACGGGCGAAGGGATTACACCGGAATTCCTCCCTTACGTGTTTCATCGTTTTCGTCAGGAAGAAGGTTCGATTTCACGCAAGGCCGGCGGACTGGGTCTGGGTCTGGCGGTGGTGCGACATCTAGTGGAGTTACACGGTGGCAGTGTCAGCGCTGACAGTGGCGGACCAGGCCGAGGCTCGGTCTTCACAGTCGATCTGCCGTTAGCTACTGACCGGAGAGATTCTGAATCAGGCGAAAGCCAGAACGAATTTGCAAGAAGGACCACCGACGGAAAGCGACCTGGTGAAGTTGACAAGCAGCGCCGTTGGAAGTGGCGGCGCCGGCGCCAGCAAAGCCGCGAAAGCAGTAGGTGCTAAACCACTCGCCGGCGTGCGCGTGTTGCTGGTCGAAGACGACGACGACTCGCGGAACCTGCTCAGTTTGATTCTCAGTCGCTACGGCGCTGAGGTCACGCCCACAGCTTCTTCCGCCGAAGCTCTTGATTCTTTTATGCTGAAGACGCCCGATGTGGTCATCAGCGACATAGGCATGGCTGAAGAAGACGGCTATGAGTTAATCCGCAAGCTAAGGCTGTTGCCGGTGCAGGGCTCGTTATTGCCTGGTTCGCCCGATTCACTTCCTGGTTTGGTTCCGGCAATTGCCCTGACCGGCTACGCGACCATCAAAGACCGCGACCGCGCCCTGGCTGCCGGCTATCAACTGCATCTTGCCAAACCCGTTGAGCCAGATGAATTGGTGGCCGCTATCAGGAAACTGATCGAACGCGGATAATACAAACTCCGAGAGAACACCATATGCATCACTTGAAAGCGCGCCTGCTGGGCATCGTATTGATTCTTGTCTCAATCGGCCTCATTTATTACAACTGGCGCCAACTGCTTCAAGAGGGCAGTTACTCTATGAAACTGGCGACCTTTGGTCCGGTCGTCACCGTTGGAGGAATCTTTCTTCTGATATTTCCTTCGCGGGCCGGCAAACCCAATACCACCAAAGAGAAGATCACGGTGCTGTTAGTGTTGGTAGTTGGGCTGCTTGCCGGATTAGTTAATTGGTATTTGATGGATCCTGGATTTTTTGGCAGGTAGGGTGATGCAAGCGGGGCAAACTGCCGCTACCGAACGAAGTTCGCCATCGGGGTTGGCTTTCATGTTGCGCGCTCTGCGCAACAAGAACTATCGGCTTTTCTTCAGTGGCCAGAGCATCTCGCTGATCGGTACCTGGATGACGCGGATAGCGACGAGCTGGCTGGTCTATCGCCTCACCGGCTCCGCGCTGCTGCTGGGCATTGTTGGGTTTGCGGGCCAGATACCCTCGTTTCTACTGGCGCCGCTAGCCGGCGTACTAGTGGATCGCTGGAACCGCCACCGCTTACTAATCGCGACTCAAGTGCTGGCGCTTTTGCAATCACTCGCGCTCGCAGTGTTGGCCCTTACCGGCCGGATCAAGATCTGGCAGGTCATCGTCCTCAGCGTTTTTCAAGGTCTCATCAACGCCTTCGACATGCCGGCGCGATTGGCTTTCGTCGTGGAGATGGTCGAGAAAAGAGACGACCTCGCCAACGCCATCGCACTTAACTCCTCGATGGTCAACACTGCCCGTCTGCTGGGGCCGTCCATCGGCGGCGTAGTCATTGCTGCCGTCGGTGAAGGTTGGTGTTTCATGGCGGATGCCGTGAGCTACGTTGCGGTCATCGCCTCATTGCTGGCGATGACAATCACTCCGCGTACTTTGAGCGCAACTAACGACGCCAATGTTGTGCAGCAACTGCGTGAGGGTTGGACTTACGCCGTCAACTTTGCTCCCATCCGCAAGCTGCTACTGCTTTTGGCCCTGGTCAGCCTTGTTGGCATGCCTTACACAGTCTTGATGCCGGTCTTCGCTAATGAGATTTTGCACGGCGGTCCGAGCACTTTGGGTTTGCTGATGGCTGCCTCAGGAGTTGGCGCACTAATAGGCGCTTTGTTTCTGGCGGCGCGCAAGAGCGTGCTCGGTCTGGGCAAGTTCATTCCTTTGATGGCGGGTGCGTTCGGGGCCGGGCTAATAGTTTTTTCGTTCACTCGCGTGTTGTGGTTATCGCTTTGTTTGATGGTCGTTACAGGACTCGGTTTCATGGTGCAGATGGCCGCGAGTAACACCGTGTTGCAAACGATTGTCGAGGAAGACAAGCGTGGACGCGTGATGAGTTTTTACACAATGGCTTTCATGGGAACAGCGCCTTTTGGGAGTTTATTGGCAGGAAGCGTGGCCGAGAGAATCGGCGCTCCGCATACCCTACTTTTTGGTGGCGTTGGTTGTATCCTGGGCGCACTTTGGTTTGCCGCTTCCCTGCCGAGCCTGCGACGTGATGTGCGTCCGATCTACGTCAAGAATAGGGATCCTTCCGGAAATGGCGTCAGGGATTCAACACTCTTCAGAACTCAGTGTACCGCCCGAATCGTGAGCCTCCGCGCTACTTCGGCCCCGCGCCTCTCAGGAGTAAAATACAAGAAATACTTCTACGGAAAAGGGAGGAAATCAATGTCAACAAGAATTGATTACAACAAAGTGGCGCCGGGAGCGTTTCGCGCCATGTTTGGCCTGGAAAAGTACGTTCACGAGGGCGGCTTAGAACAGTCGTTGCTTCACCTTATTAAGATGCGAGCCTCGCAAATCAATGGCTGCGCATATTGTCTTGATATGCATTCAAAAGATGCGCGGGCGGCCGGTGAAACGGAACAACGGCTCTACGTGCTAAACGCCTGGCGCGAAGCTCCTTTTTACACTGAGCGTGAAAGAGCGGCCCTGGCTTGGACCGAAGCGCTCACGTTAATTGCTGAGAACCATGTGCCCGACGAAATCTACAACGAGGTGCGACAGCACTTCAGTGAAAAGGAGTTGGCCGATCTGAGTTTGGCCGTAATAGCTATAAACGGTTGGAATCGACTGGCGATCAGCTTCCGAGCGGAGGTTGGCACTTACCAGCCCGGCCAGGCCCTGGCCAGTGTCGAAAAACGCATAAGAAAGGGCAAGATGAGGGGAAAATGGAAAGGGGAATGGGTAAAGGCGTCGAGTCCCTTTACCCCTTCCCCTTTATCCCTGCCCCGTCCCCTTTGCCCTTTTTTCCTGTGACCCTCTCTTCCTCGATCTCTTGGGAACCTTTCCGCGCCTGCGGTGTCTAGTTCAAACAACACCAATCACCTGGTTAGGAGACCACCATGCAAAAATCCCTCTTAGTGATTGCTCTGCTCTCAGTGGCTGTAGCCGCGGCGTTTTCCCAAACACAGAAGTCTGCGGAATCGAAGGACGGGTCGGAGCAGGCAGTTTTGCAGGCAATTCAAACTTGGCTTGAGGCCGATGAACATCAGGATCGCGCTACTCTGAACAAAATCATTGGCGATGACTTTGTAGGCACTGCGCCGCGAGGAAGAGTGGTCAATAAGCGAGACATCATTCCCGAGGAAGGCACGACCGGCGGCCACGGTCTTTCGATCAGCGCCCAGGATATTAAGGTTCGGGTTCTCGGTGATACAGCCATTGCGATCGGACGCGGCCTCCCGAAGACTCAGGGGCCAGAGGCGAGGCCGGAGCTCAGGTTCACTGTTGTCTTCGCAAAACGAGCGGACCACTGGCAAATGGTCGCTGCACACCTTTCTCCGGTGCTGAGCGACTAAACTGTTCCACCGGCGGCCGAGCTCCTTCTTTGGAGTGCGGTGACCTGTCACTGCTTTGTTCGGTCGCGACCTGTCGCGAACCAGGTGGGAATGCCAGCCGAAATCGGCGGCCTCAAGCCGCCACAGACCAAAGCGGTGACAGGTCTCCGCACTCCAAACAACCCGCCAATCGCCTCGCCTTTTACTATTCACGAATACTGTTTACGATGCACCAACTCCGGAGGTGTCATCATCATGAGTGCGGCAGAAAATAAACAGCTACTGCGGCAAATCTTTTCCGAGCTTGCCAAAGGTAACAGCAAGCCTTTCGTCGAGAGTTGGGCCGATGATTTTTGCTGGACAGTCACGGGCAATACTAAATGGTCCCGAACCTATCGTGGCAAACAAGCCGTATTGAAGGAGCTAATGGGGCCGCTCTTTTCCAATTTTGCAGATCAATACCGAAATACCGCGCAACGTTTTATTGCTGAAGATGATTATGTGGTGGTGGAATGCCGCGGCCAGGTCACTACAAAATCGGGCAAGCCTTACAACAACACCTACTGTTACGTTTGCCGTCTTCAGGATGGAAAGCTAAAAGAACTAACCGAGTACTTCGACACGCAGCTGGTTGTCGAGACGTTCGGTGAGCTGATGTGATAGGCAGGAGGCGTAACCAATAGTTCGGGGACAGTGCCTCGCGCACACCACGACCTTATCTTTGCGAGTTCAAGGCCAAGCGGCAATGCCAGCTACGAGGAAAAGTCGATGCCGAAAAAGAAGAAAGCTTTGAAGAAACATTCAGTCAGGGCGAACCTTCAGGTGATGGAGTTGACGCGGGCGGGGTCGTCGCTGGATTTGGAAATCTTTGCGGACAACGAAAAGATTGGCACCATGATCATTGGCCGCGGTTCGCTGGTTTGGATTGGCGGGAAGCGCCAGCTTAGAAAGCGAATCCCCTGGAGCCGATTTGCGGAGATGATGGATGAGTTAGCGTACGGCAAGGGGAAGGGATGAGGCAGTAGGCAGTAGGCAGTAGGCAGTAGGCAGTAGGCAGTAGGCAGTAGGCAGTAGGCAGTAGGCTGAACGAAATGGGCACTACGAAGTTCATTATTCGTAGTGCCCATTTCTGCCATCTGCCATCTGCCCTCTGCCTCTGCCTTCTGCTTACTGCCTTCTGCGGTTTGCTTTTCTCGTCAGGGTTGTGGAAACGCCGGCGGAACGAAGCCGGGGACAAAGCCGAGAGCCCCTGGGAATGAGGCGGCGGTCGGCTTGTTGCCGTTGCGCACCCAGTTATCGATTGCACCGATAGCGGTGAGTATCTGTGGTCCGGTGAAGGCGCAATGGCCGTTGCCGCTCGTGTAAGTCTGAAATAGCTGATCGCTTCTTCCCGCCGTCGCCACGGTTTCTACATAAGCTGATTCGTTTGACACGGTCACCAGCGGATCGAGCACTGTATGCATGGTCAAGACCGGCGATTTGATCTTACCTTTGAAGGTGGCGTAGTGCTCGACGTAGTTTCTGGGGGCGGGCGCGGCTTCAATGTTTCTGCGCGCGTTCATCTGGGCCAGCCAACCATCGATCACCGGACTCGGAACACCTAACGCATTAAGGTAACCTCTCTCAGCCGCCGTGAGGTTGTAGTTGTGACTCACGTTCTCCACAAAAGGACCACCGGCTCGGCGTTGCAACTCCGCCCGAAACTCGGTGAGAAAGGCGAGGTCTGTAAAAACCCAGCCGGGGTAGAACGCAGGCGGAGGCGGGGGCGTAATACCGCGCCCGGGATTGCCTCCGACCAACCGAATAAACTCGAATTTCGGGAAGTTGGCGGCTACGCTGACTTCGCTGAGAACTTTGGGAAAAACCTCGCTCTCAAAGTCAATGTCGTTTCGAACTTCAGCAACTGAGCCCCACGCTGCGGGAGTGCCAAAGACCACGTCGTAAGCGAGATAAAGTCCGAGTCCAGCGTCCCAGTTACGCGTTGAGCCAGCGCCGGCCGCGCACATGCATAAGACGCCGTCATAGACGCCACCAAATCGTTCGACGCTTTCGAGGGCGACTATCGAGCCCATTGAAACGCTCCAAAGAATCGTGTGATCCGGTTGGCCCACCAGGGCTCGGAATAGTACTGTCACATCCTTCGTGTCCTGTATGCCACCTTCGACCTCCCAACCGTTGTCACGATAAGCCGACCCGGCGAGAGCGTAGCCCTGGGCGAGAAGCGCCGGTTCGAGCGCAGCACTTGGCGCCACATCGGCGTTGCGATTGTCTACTTCACCCGGGTGATCGGCTTTGTCGCGATAGCCATGCGCGAAAACCAATAGCGTTCCATTCCATACGGCGGGTACGCGAATGCGGTAAGGCGCGCCATGCAATTCGCCGGAGAGATCGAGCGGTCCCGCCGTCGCCGCCGAGCTGGTTTGACTCCGAGCGACTGGCAAGGGAAGAGCAAGTGAAAAAAGCAGAAGACAAAAGATGCTACTAAAGACAATTGCGCGAGAGGTTTGTCTCATGTGATCCCCTTTACTCGAAGTCGTCAATGAATGAAATCACCGTCGACTGTCGGCAGAAATGGCAGGCTGACACCTCGGACGTTTGTAGAGAACTAGTTTGATCGGGAGTGGATGGGAGCGTATCACGGTGTTTTGACGGAAACAAGGAATAGCCCGGAAAAAGGGCCACGGGGGAAAAGCGGAATGGGGAAGAGGAACCTTGATCTTGCTCTGACACTTCCTGCGTCAAAACAATTCAAACGCAGATAGACAGAAGTTGAGTAAACGTATCGGAGAAGTACAGCACGCTCCTACATTAGAGAAATTTCAAGCCGATTGAGGTTGGTATCGGAGTTGCTAAAAGGCGGATGAGCAGTAACGTAAGAGGACAAGTAGGGCACCAATCGCAACGCAATATAAACGCGAATAAGAAGGATCAGTAGAGCGAGGGGGAACGAGGGGTATGTTCGAAGATTCGCCGACACCGTCACCGAAGCTTTTCGCGTCAACGTGGTGGGTACGATTAGCGACAATCGCGGTTGAGCGCGAGGCACGCTCGCAAAAGAAAACGAAGCGCTGGATAAATGTGCTGCGGAAGTTGATTCGAACAATAGGTAATTAAGCCTGAAGCAACAGGATCTCGCTCGTAATCAGGACGTTTCCTAAGGATGACGATCTGGGTTTTGAAAAAAGTAAACAAATTCCAACTGGGCTAAGGAGTTGCGTTTCGCGAGGATGCGGGGGATGGCGTGGGTGAGACCGGGGGCGATGAGTTTTTCTCGTTGGGTTTCTCGATCGCTTTCACGTCCTTGCGCTCCAGTAGAGTGGCCACGCCGCGCCGCCGGTACCAGATTCCATCATCTGTTTGCCACACGTCGTCTGCTTCAATTTTCATTCCGTTTGTTAACCGAATCGTAATTGTACCGTGTCCGGTTTTATCGTCCCCGCCAGTCGTTACCATTCCGGAACTCAAGCCGACGGGTAGTGATTCCAGTTGAGCAGCAGGTGACGGCATCGCACTCGGTGAAGGTGACGCTTCCGGAGAAGGCGACTCGCTCGGAGATGGGGACGGACGCGAGGGCAAGGCTGGCATCGGTTGTTGCGTGAGCGCACCATTGGCAATCAGCTCGTTAGCATTCGTGCTCGGAACTTCGCGCGTAAACGGCTGGTAGACAAATACGACCAGCGCTATGGCCACACCGGCAATTATCATCAGAGCGAGCATTATAAAATTCTGACGCAGTCGCGTTGCGACAGAAACCGGGTACGCAATCGTTCCTACCACGGCCGGCGGATCAACATATGAAGTTGCCGGAGCGTTGACGTTTGGTTCATCTGCCGGTTGCGGGGATTTATCCCTTTCCGGAGCGGCTTCCGACGCTTTGGCATTGTCCCAGTAGTCTGGCACCAGTGTGGCGCCATCGCGTTCGCAAAACTCGAAGGCGTCAGGAAACCCTGAAGTACATTCTGGACAACGTTTCATTCTTCAGCTCGATTGGGCGAAAAAGCGCTATGACCTTCACCGCTATTATGTTGGAAAAACCGCTGAAAACGCCAGAGAACTAACGAGCTCGTGAGTCGGGAGTTATAGCTGCGAGGTGCCTTAAACGGCACAGGCGATTGGTGAGATCGAATTTCTTCTTAGAACTTGAATGGTTTCTTCAATATTCGTCCGGTCTTTTTCAGGAAAGAAGTAACCTTGGATTCCTTCTTAGTGTCAGCCGGAGGTTCTGTTTGCTTGGTCTTCTCTGCTGCATTGTTAACTACCGGCTTCGACCGGGCGGCAGGTGATGGCAACCGTTCAATAGTTCTCACCTCACTGCGCTTAAGGAAGGTTACTACTCCTCCCTGCCGGTACCAAATACCTTCCCTTTTTTCCCAGGCTTCATCAGCGCGGATAGCAGTGCCATTGTTAAGCCGCACAATCACCGGTCCGCGGCCGTTACCTGATGGGGCCCCGGCCGAAACGGGACCTGGCGTCAGACGCGTATGGGCGAGGGCCTCTTTTGCGGTAGACGACGCGGAACTAGCGGCCGCCTGGTCTCTTTCCGCGGATGATAATTCGCCGGGTTGTTCGGGCGACTGCTCAGACAAGGCCGCATCGACAGAGGGAGTCTGCGTCGAGAGTAATTCAGACGAGGATGGTTGACCGACGGTAGCTTCGGAAATTGGTTGAGCCGGGCCCGCCGATCGATCCCTTGAAGACTCGGACTCTTCTGGAGCGCGAAGTGATCTGAGCTGGTTCGCACGAGCCAGGTAGATAACTATGATAAGTGTCGCTAAGACAAATAAGGTCAGTAGCGCAAAATTTCGCCAGCGTCGCCCCGCCGATGCCACCGGTAATACCTCTGACACCGGAACCGGAGTTGCGCTTACCGACGTCGCCACGTCTTGATCAGAAACAACTGCGGGACTGGGAACAAGTTCCTTCCCATCCATATCGCAAACGCTCTGGTCATCTTCATAGATAAAATCGCACTGAGGGCAGAGTTTCATCGCGTCACTCCCAAAAAAATCAAGTTGTAGGTTGGGGCTGCGGACGGTAGCAGTTCGCCAGGAATGAACGGTGAGAATCCGCCGAGAACAAGATTACACTTATCGCTCGGAAGAGACAATGGGTTTTGCCTTGAGCGACTCCCTGACGTCAGGCGACAGGGCATCGAACTGCCTGGCAGGTTGGTTTTATAAGGGTATTCAACAGGTGATGACGGAAGGCTGGTATGTTCGGCAAGCAAAGACTTTGCCGCGTTTGGGAACCACCGAGCCAGTCTATTCAGAAGGCAGAGCTCTCGGACTCGGCTGCCTCGTCGGTGGTGGCGGGTTGGTTTTCAGCGACCCAGGAGACAAAAAACCGCAGCCAGCTTTCAGCGGATTCCGCGATCTGCACGCCGACGCGAGCGGTTCCATATATCGCCGGGGCGATACGAATAACTACCGCGGTCACCTCAACGGCAGCGCCGTCGGGCCGGTGAGCGCGTATATACAAACGATCGCCGCGACTGACTTTTTGGTTTAGATGAAAAAGCGCGCCCGAGTTTGAGATATCGTCGGTCTCGGTCGGCTCGCTCCAGGCTGAGTCGTCTTCCGCACGTCCCGAAATTACGATCGGCAAACGCAAGGGCATGCGTAAGTCAAAGCGTCGTTCTTCGTTGTTGCTTGGGGTGTTCATGAGAACAGTCATTAAATCAGTAGGCAACTGTATCGATAAGGTCAACGCAGTTGTTTGCTACTGCCGGCTGATTGTTGGTTGCCCGTTTCGCTCCAATTATAAAAACCTTCGCCAGTCTTCTTGCCCAGCTTCCCTTCGCTGACGAGCTTTCGCAAGACTTCAGGCGGTTGAAATGTTTCCGAACCAAGCTCACGATAAAGATACTCGGCAATGTTAAGCCTGATATCCAACCCGACATGATCAGTGAGCTTAAGCGGACCCATCGGATGGTTGTACCCCAGTTCCATCGCCGTATCAATATCTTTAGCGCTGGCCACACCCTGCTCAAGCATGCGCATCGCCTCGAGTCCCAGGGCTACGCCGAGACGACTGGAAGCGAAACCGGGGACATCTCGAACCACGATTGGCTCCTTACGTAGCCTGGTACTGACTTCGCGCACAAGCTCCACTGTAGCATCCCCTGTCGCTTTTCCGACGACAATTTCAACCAGCCGCATTAAGTGAACTGGATTGAAAAAATGCATGCCAACTACATTCTGGGGACGTGCGGAAGCCTTGGCAATTTCGGTTATCGAAAGCGACGATGTGTTGGTAGCAAAAATAAACGCTTTGCCTGAATGCTTTTCAACTTCGCGAAGAATTTCCTGTTTGAGATTAAGTTGTTCGGGAGCTGCCTCAATGATCAGGTCAGCGTTTGCGATCTCTTCCAGCCTGGTAGTGCCGCGAAGGTGTTGCAGAGTTGAATCGCGATCATCCTCGGTAAGCTTTCCGAGTTGGATGCCCTTGGCAAGGTTGCGTTCGATCGACGCAATGCCGCGAGCTAGAGAATCGCGATCCACGTCGCGGATCAAGACCTTGTAACCGGCCCCGGCAGCCACCTGCGCGATTCCGTGTCCCATGGTTCCTGCGCCTATGACGCCGATCGTTTCAATTCTTTGCGGGGCGATGCCTGCGTTCAATCGTTTCCTTTTGTCTCTGGTAAAGCTGAGATCTCCAACTGAAGGTCCTGGCTCGGATTCGACTACTCTAGTAGCGCTAGTTATACTATACCCCTAACCGAAAAGGCTATACTTCGGGCATTTAGTCACATTTTTTTCAACTTTTACCAAGGAACGGAAAAGAGTCCATGCCGACCCAAACGCTCGCTCGAGAGGTTGTAATCATTGGTTCCGGACCCGCCGGACTGACCGCGGCGATTTACTCCGGGCGGGCCAATTTGAAGCCGCTTTTGATTGATGCTCCCCCTGACGCGGAAAAGCAAACCACTCCGGGCGGGCAGTTAATGATTACGACGGACGTCGAAAACTACCCGGGATTTGCCGAGGGAATTCAGGGTCCGGACTTAATGGTCGAATTTCGCAAGCAAGCGGAGCGTTTCGGAACAGAATTCCTGGAGGAGTGGATCACCGAGGCTGATTTGAGCCAGCGACCGTTTAGACTCGAGACGAGCAATTACACCATCAACGCGGAGACACTCATCATCGCCACCGGTGCGTCGGCGAAGTGGTTGGGAATTCCCGGCGAAGCGAAGGTACCGAACGGTTATGGCGGCCATGGCGTTTCAGCTTGCGCAACTTGTGATGGCCCACTGCCCGGGTTTCGGAATAAGGAACTGGTTGTAGTTGGCGGTGGGCGACACGGCGATGGAAGAAGCGACATTTCTGACCCGCTACGCTGCGAAAGTTTACGTGGTTCATCGTCGCGACAAACTGCGCGCATCGAAAATCATGCAGGAGAAGGCATTCAAGAATCCGAAGATTGAGTTTATCTGGAACACGGGATTGGAGGAGATTCTGGGAGAACCGGAACACGGTGTTACTGGCGTGCGTTTGAAAAATTTGCAAACTAACACCGAGCGCGTTCTTCCCTGTACCGGCGTCTTCATCGCTATCGGCCACAAACCAAACACAGACCTTTTCAAGGGACAGATAGAGATGGACGAAGTTGGCTACATCAAGACTTCGCATCGCTCAACGGCGACGAATATTCCGGGCGTGTTTGCCTGTGGCGACGTGCAGGACTCAATTTACCGGCAGGCTGTTACCGCTGCCGGCACCGGCTGCATGGCTGCACTCGACGCGGAAAGATATCTGGATCATTTGCCGGTGGTCACGCTCGCGGGCGACGAAGTGACGATCGAAGGCGAACATCTCACGCCAGATCATCAGGCGATCATCGAACCCGACGGCACGATGGTGCCCAACCACACGACTGTGCTGGCTTCAGTCAAAGAAATAGTGAGTCAGGCGGGGTCGTCTCACTTGAGTCGCGCTTACAGCAAGACTATTGAGTCGTCCGTTGGCGACGTCGCGGTATCGGAGCGGGTCGTTGGTAAGGCTTCCTTTTCGGGAGTAGGAAAGTTCCTGGGACAAGCTTCGCAGTAGAATCCCGAGTGCTTTTTCCGATCCTCACATTGATTACAATCCAGTGTTTGGCCCACCACCCTCAAAGCTTCAACCAGCGGCAGCAACACGCGACCACGTTCCGTAAGCTCATACTCAATGTGCGGAGGGTTTCCGCCATAGTCAGTGCGCTCGACGAGTTTGTCTTTCACCATATCACGCAAGCGCGCCACCAGTGTGCGGCTGCTGATTGGGAAAAGCCCGGTGTGTAACTCCATGGTGCGTCTCGGTCCGGCAGCGAGATCGCGCGCGATCAGCAACGTCCACTTGTCGCCAATCATCTGCAGTGCACCGGAGATTGGACAACCATCAATTTGGCGTCGTCGCAACTGTTACACCCCGCATCGAGTAGTCCAGAGCTGCCCCAGCTTTCGAGATCTCATAAAGATTCAACCAAGCTAAGGCTTGACCACAGTTATTTCCCGGCTGGTCGTGTTGTAGCCACCGTTTTCGACCGGCTTTCCATCCTTGTCCAACAACTCCAGACGCACCGTATGCTTGCCATTGATCCAACCTGACAACCAGATTGGTTCCCACTTATCGATGAACTTTGGTTCGTCATCGTCAACGATATATCTGACGCGATACTCGCCGCCGTCACCCTTCAACTTTGCGCCGGTTAGCCAGAAGTCGATCATTATTGGATCGGCGTCTGCATCTTTATATTCACCCTTGGGCCGGCTGTAGGTTAACAAAGGCTTCGCCGAATCAACTTCGCCGGCGGTGCTGGCCGGAAAATCCTTGCCTTCGCGCGGCGCGGTGGTAGCCGGGCTGCTGTTGTTATTTGCCATAGTCTGGCCGCTGTTCGTTGTTGTCGGCTTCGCGGCATCACCGCCACCTTTGACCGTAAACGTGACCATCTGAAAGGCGCCGTCGTCTTTGTAACTTTCGTGCCAGGGACGCGACGGAAACACTCGCAACGTGTGTTTGCCCGCCACCACATTTCGCAATTCAAACGGCTGGCCCAACTCGTAATAAGCCTCGTAAGGTTGGTTGTCGAGAATGACGTGAATGTGATTACCCTTCCCGGTCGCTGGATCTTTGTGGGGCATGTAGCCTTTCAAGTCGCCGCTGAGATCGAGCTTAACTTCAACTTTGGAACCGGTGATTACGCGCATCTTTTGCCGGTGAAACAATCTTCAGGGTGGGCTTGGCTTCGTCCTGCTCGCCGCGCGCCTTCATCATATCCAAGATCTTTTGCGGTCTCGGCACCACCGCAAGTGTTTGGGTGGCCGGCGGGGTCACCGTGGTGGTTGCAGTGGTGCTGGCGTTGTCGGAATTTCCTGCTGCACATGAAATAAACAAGAGCGCGCAAGCTAATGTTGCCAGCGTCAAAGGAAGCAGTTTTCTATAGGTACTCATATTGTCCCTCCGAGAACAAATGGCTTGAGATGAATCGAAGAAATTTTTGTAAGTGTACTCTGACAGCGACCGTTAGCCAATAACTACAGGAGGCAGTAGGCAGAAGGCACTAAGCAGACGACAACCAGAAGATTGCATCCTCCGTGTGTCCTGCCTTCTGCTCTGCCTCTGCCTTCGCAATTACGCTCCAGCGCTGCGCGTGCTCTTCTGTTGCAGTCGTTTCTCAACCGCGGCCCAATCGATGTTTGAGAAGAAGGCCTCGATATATTTCGGACGCTCGGCGGGTTTGTAGTCCAGAAGGATAGGCATGCTCCCAAACGTCCATTACCAGAATTGGATCGAAGCCGGCGATGTTCCCTGTTTCGTGAAGGGTGATCCAGTGATTTGATAAGCGCCCGTTCGCAGGGTTCTGATTACAGATGGCCCAACCGACACCTCTCATTTTGCCTATCCCTACAAAGTCAGCCTTCCAAACTTCATAGCTACCAAAGCTCGACGCCGCAGCTTTGGCAAAAAGGGCCGTTCGATCCGGGTCTCCGATGCCACCACCGCGTTTCAGGTTTTCGAAGTAGTACTCGTGCAGCACCATGCCGTTGTACTCAAACCCAAGCCGCCGGGTCAGTTCTGAATAAGCAGGCATCTCCTCCTGATCCACATTTCCATCCTCGATAAACTTCGTAATCTTTTCGGTCAGGTTGTTTGTTTCTTTGACATAGCCTTCGTAGAGTTTGAAGTGCATTTCTAATGTTTGATCCGAAATGCCATTGAGGCCACTCAAATTGAACTCTCGCGCCTTGTAAGAATTTGTCGTACTCATGCATCACACCTCCGTTGTATTAGAGCCTTTGGGGAGACCATAAACTAACGGTCGCTTTCGTCCGGATAAGGGACTATTGCGCTTGAGTGTGGCGAATGAGTGGAGAGGCTGAGGAATTAGTGTAACGGAAGGCCAGCGGGCGGTGTGCAGTTGGCAGTGTGCAGTAGGCAGAAAGCAGGGATCGGTCCCCTGCCTCCTGCTCTTGCATCCTGATGTTACTGGCCGCTGAAAATACTCCAGTCGTGTTCGGACGTGGCCATAAAAAGAAGCATCGGTAGCGACATCCAGGCGTTTGTTCGTGATGCAATGAAAGCCTGGCGAGCGAGCTCAGGCGGGGCTGCCGGTCCAGTGCCCGCAGTGGCAGCAATGATCCGCTTATTGTTTGGCCAGATTATGCCCCACACGTTCAGGAGCATCACCAGGCCATAGGCGCCGCCCAAACCTATGGAGTAGACGTTATTTGGAGCGGGAGTCAGACCCTTACTAAACTTTGAGGTGAAGAACGCGATCAGACCATACGAAACGATTGCCACTAAAACAAACATCACCACAGCGAAGACACGACCATCCTTGATTAGTGCCGGCGCCTTCTTGATGATCAGATATTCGACAATAAACAGAACGATCGGATAGCTGAGCCAAACCAGCAACAATACCCAAACGTTTAGATCAGCGCCGTCCAGTGTGTTCTCATTTTTTACTGCGGGCACGAGAATGTACATCGCATAATAGGTAAGGCCGGCCAGCACCGTCAGAACAGCCCCCCAACGGAAGTACCAAAGCGTGCGTCCCAGCAGTTCCGGATTAACTTTTTTCTTCGTATCCGGATCAAGCCCCTTTTGAAGTGGCACGTTCACCAGATTGAAAAAGTAGAGCAATCCAATCCAGGTGATGCCGCCCAATATATGCAGCACGCGCACTAGTATTCTCGTCGTTTCAGTCGCGTTGGGGAGATGAAAAACATCCTGGAACATAGCCAGACTGACGGGGAGATGAGCAGTTGACTCAATTAACATTAGGAACCTCCGTGGTAAGGACAGGCTTGCTGGCCTGTCTGATTCACCGATCAGGTTTTCGCAGACAGACAAAAACGTCTGTCCTATTCTTTTTGGATTACGCGCGAAGATTACACCTTGAATAGTGCACCATGCAACAACCACTCAGCTTGATCGTCGTTTCCGCTCAGGCTGCCGGTACTACGTGCACCGCAACAAGCAGCCCCATAATCAGGAGAGCCAGGCCGACTAAAATAATGCCTGCGCGACCCCCATCGGGAGCGAAAGAGAGCTCCAAGCCCAAAGCCCAACGGCTGAAGTCTCTATGAAACCTTGCCAGGCGTTCACTGAATACAATCCCGGCCAGCCCAACTACCAAGATTACAATGCCTAAAATCGTTTGAAACACACCAGAAGATCGAGTTGAACTACTCGTCAAACGGACGCGGGCCGGCGTCCATTCCTCTCACGCTAGCCTGATTAATCACGCGAACGCTCAAGTCATCATGAACACGAATCTGGCACGAGAGGCGGACGTTGTCTGCGAGTTCAGCCTCCATGGCAAGGCGATTACGTTCGACTTCCCCCATTTCACCCGGATCTCCCGCGAGCACTTCAACCCGGCAGGTGGTGCAGCGGGCGTTGCCACCGCAGCGATGGAGAATGTCGATTCCGGCGTCTTCGATTACCAGAACCAACTTCTTGCCATCAGGTGCTTCGATCGTTTGTTCGCCGGTCGCAGTTGTTGCTTGAATCTTGGGCATTCGTCATTACTCCGTAAACTTGAATTCTGATTGCACTTGAATTTGGCACAAGAGTGGTCAACGAGCAAGCGCTGGGGAAAATCAAGCAAGTCAAATTAGCCGCGGATTAATGCAAAAGAGACAAGCTAACAGCTTTCAACCTTTCTCTTTTCTTATCCGCGTGTGTCCGCGTTAATCCGCGGCTCATTTTTTCTCAGAGCTCCAACTCCATAAACAGCGCACCTTCCACCGGGTTCGTATAGTAAGGTCCGATCTCTTTAAAGCCCAACGAGCGGTACATGGCAATCGCGCGGTCCATCTTGTCTGGTAAGGTGTCGAGTCGCATGCGCTGATAGCCGATCTCGCGCGCTGCCAAAATTATCGCGTTTGCCAGAGTATGGCCCAAGCCTGTTCCCCGAAATTCCGGGCGAACATAGAGACGCTTCATCTCACAAACGCCGTCAGCAATTTTTCGTAGCGCCACGCAACCAGCGTTCTGGTTTTTGTCGATCGCCAGAAGCAAGCGTCCCGCCGGCGGTGCATATCCACCCGGCAAATCAGCGAGTTCTTTCTCGAAGCTTTGAAAGCAGAGATCTATTCCCAGCCCAGCGGCGTATTCTTCAAATAGTTCGCGGGCGCTAGTGATTTCTTCGGCAGACTGGGCTTGTATCAATTTCATAATGATGTAAGACAGACGTTCTTTCCTGCTCAATCTTGGACCAAGTAAAAACTGGAATGCCTGTCCTGATTATGCGAAAAGGCCCGGTGGCCTTTTGGGGAAAAGACTACCGAGCCGAAATCGCGCACCGCGCTATTTGTGGGACAAACATTCTCGTCTGTCCTTTTTGGTTGAAACAGGCAGCAATGCCTGTCGTGCATTTTATGCCGTGAACGAGGTGCCGCAACCGCAGCTGCCCGTCGCATTTGGATTTGTAAAGGTGAATCCGGATCCCATCACACCCGTGACGTAGTCGATCTGGACGCCGTTCAAGTATTGACCGCTAAACATATCGACGAAAAGTTTGACGCCCTTTTCATCAAGAATGAAATCGCCCTGACGCGAATCCTCTTCGATATTCAAGCTGTACTGAAAACCTGAGCAGCCGCCTGGTACGACCCGCACGCGAAGTCCGGCAGTCTCGGGCAGACCCTCTTCACCGGCCATAAACTTCTTAATCTCAGCAACTGCGCTGTCCGTGACGTGTAGCGTCATCGCAGGGGCAGCGGTTGGTGCTTCGTTTGAAGTTGTGGTGGTTTGTGTTGACATATCCTAAAAAGCTCCTTTTTATCAATTATTGCAATAAGGCTCGATTCCGCCGCATTTAGCTCTTTGCCTTTGAAAAATCATAGCAAGATTAAAAGCCTAAGTCCAAAGGCCATCTTATTGACCTTTACCCAAAACAACAAGTTCGGGCTTCATTGCTTCGATCGAGACCTGCCGGGCCACTTCTTCGGCAACACGTCTAAAAGCCACGGCTTGCGGAGATTGGGGATGGCTGATAACGACCGGTACGCCTTTGTCACCTCCCTCGCGGACTTCGAGTCCGAGTGGAACCGTTCCCAGCAGCGGCACATGATACATATCGGCCAGTTTGGCTCCACCTCCTTCGCCAAAAATGTTATAGCGCGTGCCGGTGTCGGGGGCAACGAAGTAGCTCATATTCTCAATGATGCCAAGAATTGGAATCGCCACGGTTTCAAACATGCGCAACGCACGTCGAACATCAGCCACGGCTACGTCCTGCGGCGTAGTCACTAACACAGCACCCTGAACGGGCACTAACTGCGCCAACGACAATTGAACGTCGCCGGTGCCTGGCGGCATATCGACAATCAAGTAATCCAACTCGCCCCACTTAACATCAGTAAGAAACTGCTTCACCAGTCCGTGAAGAATAGGACCGCGCACAATCATTGGCTTGTCGCCGGGTTGCAACAATGCCATCGAGATTAATTTGACGCCATGTGCTTCGATCGGAACGAGCTTATTAACGTCAACTTCGGGCCGTGAATCTGCGACACCAAGCATGATGGGAACGTTAGGGCCATAAACGTCCATGTCCATCACGCCGACGCGTGCGCCATCCAATGCCAGGGATACTGCAAGGTTAACGGCGACCGTTGATTTTCCCACGCCGCCCTTGCCGGAGGAGATGGCAATGATATTCCGGACGCCCTCTATAGAAAGCTTGTCGCCAATGCCCCGGCCTTTCGGAACTTCCGCATCCATCGTGACCGCGACGGCAGTGACGCCGGCCAAGGCGCCTACTAAATCACGCGCCGCACTTTCCATCTCCGCTTTCACCGGGCAAGCAGGCGTCGTCAGGACAATGCGAAAAGAAACAAGGCCGCCATCGATCTTGAGATCCTTAATAAAACCCAGCGTGACAATGTCTTTGTGAAGATCAGGATCCTGGATCTGTCGCAGGGCGTCGAGAACTAATTGTTCAGTTACTTGTGGCATAAAGGTTTGGAACCGAGTTAGGGATTAACTCGAAAGCGTAGCTGATTGATCGGGGTAACGCAAACGGCTGGTTTGTCAGGGATTTCAGCCCTGGCAATACGTCCAAGCAGTTCAGAGGCTACCGGTTTGAACTAAAGCTTTTCGATCACTAACGCGCTGTTCTTAGAGCCAAAACCGATGCAGTTGCATAGCGCGACTACGTACCTCGGCTTGCCGGGCTTCATTAGGCACGTAATCCAGATCGCATGCCGGATCGGGTTCTTCCAAATTGATCGTTGGCGGAATCATTCCCGTTTGCATCGCGCACAGAGTTGCTCCCAAACCAGCAGCACCGCTCGCGCCCTGAGGATGACCAATCTGCGATTTCGTTGCGGACATCGGGATTCGATGAGCGCTGCAGTTAAGCGACAGCTTCAGGGCGTTCGTTTCAATGCGATCGTTGAGCATCGTCGAGGTGCCGTGCAAATTCACGTAATCGATGTTGCTCGGCTCAACGCCGGCATCCGCCATTGCCAGCGTCATTGCGCGGGCCGGCTCGTCACCGCCTTCCTGAAGGCGGACGCGATGAAAGGCATCACAGGTTGACCCGTAACCTTTGATCTCTGCGTATATCTTCGCTCCGCGTTCTTTGGCCCGTTCAAACTCTTCGAGCACATAAATCCATGAGCCTTCGCCCAACACCATGCCCGAACGATTAATAGAAAAGGGACGCGACGCGCGTTGCGGTTCATCGTTCCACTGCGTAGTCAGCACCGTCAGCAGGTTGAATCCAATCAGTATTCCTGGCGCTAAGGGCGCATCCACGCCGCCGGCGAGCATTACGTCCTGACGTCCCAACGCAATGTGTTGGGCAGAGTAGCCGATCGCGTCGGTCGAGCTGGTGCATCCTGTAGAGATGACGTGCGAGAGCCCGTGAAGGCCAAAGGCCATGGACAGCTCGCTGGATAATGTGCCGTGCGTAGCTGCAGGAATTATGTAAACGCTTGCCTTTGAAATCGGCGCTCCCTGATACCAAAGCGCATAATGCTGCTCCACGAAAGGTAGACCGCCGCCACCCGTTCCGAGCATGACGCCAATCTGTTGCCTCTCTTTCGGCGACAGCTCCGTTTGGAGCAATGCCGGCATCAGCAAACGCTTCCCGAGCGGCAGCTAACGCCAGCGGCACTGTTCGAGGAACATGCTTGCGATCTTTGGGATTGAGTTGCGCCTCCCAGTCGAAGTCGCGAACCTCAGCGGCAATCTTCACCGCCGATTCGGAAACATCAAAAGCTTCGATTCTGCGAACGCCGCTTTCGCCCTTTGGTTAGCGCGCTCCAAAATGCCTGGCGGCCAATGCCAATCGGTGTGACGCAGCCAATCCCCGTAATCACTACTCGACGCGGCTGCTTGAATTCACTAAACATGGGGGTTGTTCCTACTCTTCGAGGCTTAGAGGTCGGGTTTTGCGTTCGTAGAATAGCATGGCTATCTGTCACAAACATACAAAGGCACGAAGGGTGAAAGCTTTGGATAGCTTCTAGTCTTCGTGCCTTCGCGGTCGACTTTGGCCCTGGTCTCAGACTCTCGCAGGGCTACTCGACTTTAGTTCCACACTCGTTGCAAAACTTCGAACCAGGCTGCATTTGCGCACCGCATTTTGCGCAGGGAACCGTCTGTGCGGAGTTTACCATTTTGGCGCCGCACTCATTGCAGAACTTCGCGTTTGCCAGATTTCCGGCTCCGCATTTTGGGCAGGCCGTCTTGGAGCTACCACCAGTCTCGCCCTTCGACTGATTCATTGCGTTCGACATCGCGCCGGCCATCGCATTGCCAATCGCGAAGCCTGCTCCCAGTCCGGCGCCCGTAGCAGCGCCACCACCGCCAGTATTTTGTGCTGCATCGCGCATCGCGTCTGCAGCCTGGAATTGCGCATAACGTCCAACATCGCCAATTACTCCCATCGAGGTTCGCTTGTCCATGGCAGCCTCGACCTCGGCAGGCAAGGAAATGTTTTCAATCACAAACTTGGTAAGATCCAGTCCGTAACCCTTGAAATCGTCAGCTAGTTTGCCACGCGTAAACCTTCCCAGTTCATCGTAGTTGGAGGCCAGGTCCAGCGCAGCAATTTTCGACTCTGCCAGCGCGTCACTAAAGCCGCTGACTAAGGTTCGTTTGAGCTGTCCTTCAATGTCTTCGGTTACGAAATGTGCATTGGTGCCCGCTATCTCTTTAATGAAAGCCTGCGGATCACTCACCCGAATCGAGTAAATACCAAATGCTCGGAGACGCACCATCCCGAAATCTGTGTCGCGCATCATGATCGGATTTGATGTGCCCCATTTCAGGTCTGTGAACTGTTTGGTGTTGACAAAGTAGACCTCCGCTTTGAACGGCGAATTAAACCCGTGCATCCACGCGCCGAGTTTGGAGAGGATCGGAGTATTGCCGCCATCGATGGTGTGCAGTCCTGGGCCAAAGACATCCGCAATTTGGCCCTGGTGGACAAAAACCGCGGCCTGCGATTCCCGCACGGTAAGCTGGGCCCCGTTTTTGATCTCCTGACCCTGAACAGGAAAACGATAAACCAGAGTGTTACCCGAATCATCGAGCCACTCAATAACCTCGATAAACTGAGATCGGATGGCGTCAAATATTCCCATGTCTTTCTCCTTTGTGCGGCAAGCTGAATGTCACTCGGTTAATACGGCGTTTTCGGATCATTAGTTCGCGCCCCGAAGTGTGCCGAAGGAAATAATTGCACAGTAAGACGCTTCAGGGAAAGCCGGCTTACGCGGATTAATCGGATCGTTTGGTTTAGCTGTGGATTTCACGTTCACGGTGACTCTTGCCATAAAACCAAAATATTAACAGGACGGTGAAACCGCCGGCGACATCTATGGCGCTGTCATAAATCGAAGCCGTGCGCGAGGGTACGAAGCTTTGGTGATACTCATCAAGCAAGCCATAAATCACTACCAGCAGCAGTCCTAATTGAAACCAATACCGCTGCAGGAAGGCGTAAGAAGAAGTAATGAACGCTCGCCGGGCTGAGAAATGCCAGAACAGCATACTCGGTGAAGTGTCCGGCCTTTCGTGTCAATAAGTGCACCGCTGCCAACCGGGACTCGCTAAGATTTGGGAAAAACCACAAGAGAATGGGACGAAGAATTTCAGAAGTGTTGCGGGCTGAAAACTGATTAGTTGACGCAAACGAAATAAAGATTATCCACAAGACCAATGGCCCATAGCGCCAAAACCGCCCTCGAGTTTGTTTGATCATTTCGAACTTAAAACATAAAGGGAAGCGGCGCGTGCCCGCTTCCCTAAATTCAGTGATATAGAAACTACACAAACTATTGCGCCGCGGCACCCGAAACGACTTCAATAATCTCATTCGTGATGGCTGCCTGACGCACCCGGTTCATGTTGAGCGTTAGCGAATCGATTAGTTCACGCGCATTCTTTGAAGCGGAATCCATTGCCGTCATTCGCGCGCCTTGTTCAGACGCAATCGACTCGAGCAAGGCGCGGAAGATTTGTGTTTCGACCAGACGGGGAAGGAGTCGAGCGAATATCTCAGACGGAGGCTGTTCGTAAATGTAGTCAACGAGCGTCAAGGGTTGATTCGCATTTGTCGGTTCAGAGGCGCTGGAGGTTGCGCGCGCCACCGGCAAGAGTTGTTCGGTAGCGACTCGCTGCTGTAGCACCGACTTGAACTCGTTGTAGATAACGAAGACCTGGTCAATCTCTTCGTCCTCGGTGAATCGCTTGATCACGTCCCGCGCAATCTCGAGAGCTTCAGAAAAGTCGACGCGTCCTTTGCCGGTTACGCCGATGTATTCGCCAACCAAAGTTGCACCACGCCGGCGAAAGAAGTCCCTGCCTTTCCGCCCGACTGCCAAAATGTCGATTTGCTTGCCCGGGTTATCACGAATGAACGTCTGGGCAGCTTTAATCAAATTGGTATTGAATGCACCGCACAAACCTTTGTCGGCGGTCACAAGGACAAGTAAGTACCGCTCATCGCCTCGTGCATCGAGCAATGGGTGGTGAAAATTTTCGTCGGCTCGATCAGCCAATCCACCCAGAACCTCAATCATCTTGTTGGCGAAGGGGCGGGCCGTCACAACTCTATCCTGAGCGCGCTTGAGCTTCGCGGCCGAGACCATTTTCATGGCCTTGGTAATCTGTTGTGTGTTTTTGACCGACTTAATGCGCCGGCGGATGTCCAGGAGATTGGGCATTGATTGCGAAAATTAGACTCAGACGGTGGCAGGTTGGGCCGCAGTCTCCGTTAAGGAGGCAGCCGACCTCTCAGTCCATGTATCTTTGAAATCTGACAAGACTTGCTTGAGATCCACGATGATTTCGTCAGTCAAGCTTTTCTTCTCGCGGATGCTGTGCAGTACACCTGGATGCGAGTTTTCTACGAACTTCAACAGGGCGGCTTCAAAGTCTCGAACATCCTCGATCGCGACGTCGTCAGCATAGCCATTGCTGGCGGCCCAGATAACCAGCACCTGATTCTCAATATTCATTGGGCGATATTGAGGCTGCTTTAAAATTTCAACCAGACGTTGACCACGAGCCAGCTGCGCCTGGGTCGCCTTATCCAAATCAGATCCAAACTGAGCAAAAGCTTGTAGTTCTCTAAACTGCGCCAGATCGATTCGCAGAGTACCTGCCACTTGTTTCATCGCCTTGATCTGGGCAGAACCACCGACGCGAGAAACGCTGTTGCCCACATTGATAGCGGGACGGATGCCGCTATTAAAAAGATCCGCTTCGAGGAATATTTGTCCGTCCGTAATCGAGATAACGTTGGTTGGAATGTATGCTGAAATGTCTCCTGCCTGCGTCTCAATAATAGGAAGGCTGGTCAATGAACCGCCACCCTTTAGGTCAGACATCTTTGCTGCGCGCTCCAGCAAACGCGAGTGAAGATAGAACACGTCTCCGGGATAAGCCTCACGACCCGGAGGACGCCGCAGCAACAAGGAGATCTCGCGATAAGCGGCCGCTTGCTTTGAAAGGTCATCGTAGATGGTCAAAGCATGACGACCATTGTCGCGAAAGTACTCGCCCATTGCGGCACCTGAATATGGAGCCAGAAACTGCATGGCCGCAGGATCGGAGGCCGTGGCCTTAACCACGATCGTGTATTCGAGCGCCCCAAAATCCTCGAGCGTTTTCACCACTTGCGCGACTGTCGAGGCCTTCTGGCCGATCGCGACATAAATGCAAATTACGTCTTTGCCCTTTTGATTTATTATGGTGTCAACTGCAACCGCTGTTTTGCCAGTTTGCCTATCTCCGATAATTAGTTCGCGCTGTCCACGCCCGATAGGCACCATCGCATCTATCGCCTTCAGGCCCGTCTGCAGTGGCTCTTTTACCGGTTGCCGATCAACGACACCTGGAGCAATACGTTCGATTGCATAAAACTCATTCGTGGCAATAGGTCCGCGATCGTCGATCGGATTTCCCAGCGCGTCGACCACACGGCCCACCATCGCGTCACCTACGGGAACCTGCATGATCCGGCTGGTTCGCCTAACAATATCTCCCTCTTTAATAGCCTGATACTCGCCAAAGAGTACGGCTCCAACCTTATCCTCTTCGAGATTCAAGGCCAGCCCACGAACGTCATGCGGAAACTCCAACAACTCCCCAGCCATTACTTTTTCAAGTCCGTGGATTTCGGCAATACCATCACCAACCTTGATGACGGTGCCCACTTCCATGATCGTCACGCCAGTCTCGAAATTCTCGATCTGTTTTCTAATAATCTCGTTAATCTCGTCTGCTCTGATAGGTTCCATCATTTTCCTCTGTACTAACCGGCAAGCTCTTCGCGAAGGCGGCTGAGTTGATTGCTTACCGAACCGTCGTAAATTGTTGAGCCAATGCGTGTTACAATTCCACCAAGGAGCGATTCATCGGTGGCAAACGTCAATCGCGCCTTCTTCCCCGTCATCTCAGCAAGCTTTTCCTCAAGCAACGCCCTTGCACTATCGGAAACAGGCCTTGCGGAAGTTATCTCCGCGCTCACAACTCCCGAGCGTTCGTCTAGTATCTGGGCCAGTTTTGCATTTACTTCAGGGAGGTCAGAGAGTCTTTGATTCTTCAATAATGTCCGTAAAAAATTTGTCGTTGTGGAGCGCACCTTGGTCCGAGCTATCAATGCGTTCAGGACGTTTTGCTTTTGTTCATACGCGACGGTGGGATTGCGGAAAGCTTCAAGCAAGGAACCGTTGTCCGTGATCATCTTTGCCCACGCACCTAGCTCTGCCTGAACCAGTTGGGCTTCATTTCGTTCAATAACGACGTCGGCCAGCGCAGATGCATATCGCCTCGCTACGGTTTGGGAACTCAAGCGCTTATCCTCCCAAGTTCTCGCACACTCTTGCTCGTCAGCCTGGCGTCATCGTCCGAACTTATTTCAACTCTTAAGATCTCTTCCGCCAGGCGCACACTCTCGGCCGCCGCAAATTTTCGCAGCTCGTGCCTTGCCGCTTTCCCGGCGCTTTCTATTTCTCTTTTGGCTTGTTCCCGAATTCTGGAGACTTCTTCTTCGGTTGCTACCTTAATCCGCTCCCGCTCAGCTTCACCCTCAAGCTTTGCCCGTTCCTTAATCGTAGAGATCTCGGCGTCTAAATTTGCAAACCGCGCCTCAACTTCTGCCAATTTCGCCAGCGCCTGGTCCCTCTCTTGCTGAGCCCTGGCAAGGTCATGCTTGATTCTCTGACCCCGCGCCTGCAGGGCCTCGCGAACCGGACGCCCAAAACGGCGATGAAGGTAGAGTGCACAAATTAAGAAAATCAGGAGATTTAAGAACTTCCACAATTCCAAGCCCGGGTAATTTACCCACGCGTCAAGTGAATCGGGTATCCAGTGTAGGAGATTGAATATGGTAAGTAGAAAAAACAAAATACTCTCGCCCTGCTCGCCAAAGATCACCGCTTTTCCGTTCTAATCGGACGCCCAAGGATCCTACTGCCAATCTCGACTGCGCGCGGTCCAGCATCCTTTATCAGACCTGCTTTCGCCGCCGCTTCGGCCGTTTGGAGATTATCTTTCTCCTCCTCTTGCCATCTCACAACTTCTGCCTTGACCACCGCCACCAATTGCTCCCTGTTGCGCGATGCAGCGCTACGTTCCTCCTCTAACAGGAGGTAACCTGCGCCTCGGGCTTCACGTAGGCGGCGCTGATACTCGAGCATTTTCTCGTCTATCCGCGCCAGGGTTTTCCGTGCCTCTCCCATGCGCCCTTTGGTCCTACGCTCGCGCTCTTCTAGAATCCGGTTGATGGGTTTGAGAAGTGTCACGTTCAGCAACGCGACCATAACGACGATCAGTGCCAAATGGAACAACAACGTGCCGTCTGGCACTAGCTGGATAGCACTGTCGGAGAATGCCAATAAGCTCAACAACTACCCCCAACTCACACGATGACCCAAAAGCGTCGGAGCATAACATTCGACCAAAATACGGTCAAGCAGGCGCTGACTCCGTGGAACTCACAGACCGCCTCAAATCGTAGTCAATTGGAGAACGAAAAAGAACCTCAAGCCCGAGCCAACGTCAGATGGGTTGTTTTCCCAACGCACTGCCCTTTATAATGTACCGCCGCCTTGCACTATTGACTTTACTTTATACATTCGGGCCTGAAGTGAGAAGGCTGTAGAGCCGGTTCAGGTCTACGTGGTTGTAAAACTCAAACTCGATTTTTCCGGATTGTGAGTTAGATAGCTGGACTATCCTTACCTTCGTACCGAAATAACGACGTAGTTTAGTTTCCGCTGCCTTGATATTCGGATCTGCAACCCGCTGTCTAGCCCCAGATTTGGTTGCGGGCGCTCCGATCTTGTCAACCGCCACGTTCACCAACTGCTCGGTAGCTCGAACAGACAACCCTTGCTCAATTACTCGTCGCGCAATTCGCCTCTGAAGATCCGGCTGATCAACTCCGAGCAAAGCCCTGGCATGCCCAGTCGATATTCTTCCAGACTGAAGCAACTCTTGCAGATCCTCGGGCAGCTTAAGCAACCGGAGGTAGTTAGTCACGTAAGACCGGTCACGGCCAATCCGCTCTCCGACCATTTCCTGAGTTAGACCTAGGGTTTCTATCAGCTTCTTGTAGGCTCGGGCCTCCTCTATCGGGTTTAGGTCTTCACGTTGAATGTTTTCTATTAGTGCAATTTCAAGAACCTTGTCATCTGAAACATTCCTTATTACGGCAGGTATATTGATCAAGCCAGCGACTTCAGCGGCGCGCCAACGCCTCTCACCGGCTATTAGTTCAAACCTGTTTCCCTTTCTTCGAAGCAGAACAGGTTGAACAACGCCGTTGGTGCGAATTGATTTGGCTAGTTCATCCAACTTTTCATTATCGAAGACACTTCGGGGTTGCAGAGGGCTGGGATCGATCAGCTCTATTGCGACTTCGTTAGTATCTTCGGACGCGGTGGCGGTGCCTTCAGCTGAGAGCAGCGCCCCCAACCCCCGACCCAATGCCTTTCGTGTCATGGGCTATTATCTCCTTGGCTAGTTGCCAGTAAGCTTCAGCGCCTTTGGAGTGCGCGTCATAGAGGGTAATTGGCTTTCCATAGCTGGGCGCCTCGGCTAGCCGAACGTTTCGAGGGATTACCGTCTCAAACACCTGTTGTCCGTAAAAGTCTCGAAGGTCGGAAGCGACAGCCGATGATAGATTTGTTCTTTCATCGTACATCGTCAATAACAGACCCTCGATCGTAAGGCTAGGGTTATACAGCCGCCGAATGCGCGCCAGCGTGTCGAATAGCTCGGTAACGCCCTCAAGCGCGTAATACTCACACTGAATCGGAACCAGTAGCGACTTCGCTGCCGTCAGGGCGTTAAGAGTCAGGAGGCCTAACGACGGGGGGCAATCGATAATTACGTATTGATACTTCCCCTCAAGCGACTCTAAGGCTTGGCGCAAACGAGCTTCACGGTGATCTATATCTACGAGCTCAACTTCAGCTCCGGCAAGATCCTTGTTAGCTGGTAAAACTTTTAGGTTGGGGATTTCCGTATTTAGGATTGCGTCTTCGGTGCTTTCACCCAACACAACGCAGTGGTAGACGCTCCTTCGGAAACTCCCGCGCTGAACACCCACGCCGGAGGTTGCGTTGCCCTGCGGGTCCGCATCCACGAGAAGTACTGACGACCCCAGGCTTGCCAAAACAGCAGCAAGATTGACTGCGGTAGTGGTTTTGCCAACACCGCCCTTTTGATTTGCGATGGCGATTGTTTTGGCCATTGGATTGGGATTAGCGTTTCCTTGCCAGCGTGTGACAGGTAAGTTAGCACAAGGCTTGGCGACTTTCCACGGAAACTCCCTAAACAGGCAGTTTTATACTAAATGGAGGTGTTTCACGTGTCCCGAAGAGTGATTAAAGGAAAAAGGGACACGTGAAACGTGTTAGACGTCAAGAGTAGCCGCAATATACAGGGTGCTCAGCGCCGCGGCAGTTAGGCCGCGTATGGCCCGAGCCTCGCCGAACGTTTGTGGCCGTGTTCGCTCTAGCCGCTCTACCATTTCGTGTGATAGTCCGTTCAATGTCCGAAAATCTAATCCTTCCGGGATTGGCGTCGTATCGTGGTGCCTAAGGCGTCTCACAACAATATCTTGCACTCTGATGTAGCCTGCGTACAGGTTGTCTGCCAAAGCAGTTTCAAGCTCGCCTAGAGTTACTCGCTCTTTAGACGGCAGGGGCAACAGCTGTTCTAGCGACTTACTCGTGACTCCGGGACGCAACGCTAAGTCCGCCAAGCTAATAGATTCTCCTAGGTCGCTCCCTGTGAGCTCAACAGCGGCCAAATATCCAGCATCAGCCTTGCGTAAACGGACTCCCTTCAGCAATCCTTTAGCTTCGGCGATACGGCTCTGCCGCTGGTTGAATCGCTCCCAATCACTATCGCCCACTAGTCCCAACTCTCTCCCATATCGACGCAATCGCTGGTCGGCGTTGTCGTATCGCAATGCCAGTCTACACTCGGCCCGCGACGTAAAAATCCGATACGGTTCATCCACTCCTTGCTTGATCAGATCATCAATTAACACGCCGATGTATGACTGTTCCCTGCTCAGGCGGAACGGTTTCATGCCCTTTACCAGCGCCGCTGCATTAATGCCAGCGACTAAACCCTGGCAAGCCGCTTCCTCGTAACCTGTAGTCCCATTGATCTGACCCGCGTGAAACAGACCCGAAATTCTTTGACATTGAAGATCCGGACCCAACTCTCGAGGGTCAACATAATCGTATTCAATCGCATATCCGGGCCGGATGATTCTTACCTCCTCAAGGCCTGGTATCATTCTCACCAAGTCCTGCTGAGTCCCCGCAGGTAGCGAGGTAGAAAAACCGTTGAGATACACCTCGTTCGTGTCGTGCCCTTCGGGTTCAAGGAACAGTTGATGGCGTTCCTTATCGGCGAATTTGACCACTTTGTCTTCTATCGAAGGACAATAACGGGGTCCTATTCCTTTAATTCTGCCAGAATACAGCGGCGACTGATTGAGGTTCTTGCGAATAGTCTCGTGAAGAGATCGGTTTGTGTACCCAACATAGCACTTCAATTGTGGCTGCTCGATCCTGTCCGTGGAAAACGAAAAGGGTACGGGCCTATCGTCCGCTTCCTGCGGCTGGAATGCGGACCAGTCAATCGTCCTGCCATCGAGACGTGGCGGCGTGCCCGTTTTTAATCTGCCAACTGGAAACCCCAACCCCTTCAAAGTCTCGGCGAGCTCTATCGAGGCGGGTTCGCCAGCTCTGCCAGCCGTGTATGTTCGCTGTCCCGTATGGATCAATCCGTTCAAGAACGTCCCCGCTGCGATGACCACCGCACCGGATGCGATGCGCCGCCCATCCTGCAATTCCACACCGAGGATCTTCGAGTCCTTTACCAAAAGATCAGTGACCATTCCCTGACGTAGATCAAGATTCGGGGTATGCTCCAACACTTTTCGCATTTCCGCCCGATACAAAGAGCGATCTGTTTGCGCCCGCGGTGACTGAACGGCTGGGCCCCGGGAACGATTCAGTAGACGAAACTGAATGCCCGTTCGATCTGCGACTCGACCCATAATTCCACCCAAGGCGTCAATCTCTCTAACTAAGTGCCCTTTAGCTATGCCCCCGATGGCCGGATTACACGACATCTGTCCTATCAGATCCAGGTTTAACGTTATCAATGCCGTTTGTGCCCCCAAGCGACCAGCCGCTGACGCAGCTTCGCAGCCGGCGTGCCCACCGCCAATAACGATCACTTCAAAAGCTTCATCAAAAACCATCGCTATTTCCCTATGCAGAATGTGCTAAAGATTTCCCCAAGAATCTGGTCTGTAGTTGTTTCCCCCGTTATCTCACCCAGAAACTGAAGAGCACTGTGAAGGCCTACTAACACGATCTCTTCGCTAGCTGAACGGCCAAACAAGTCAAGCGACGTCTCCAATGAACCTTGTGTCCGTTGTAAGAGATCGTAATGTCTACTATCAGTGATCAAGAGCCCGATTGCTTCGGAATCGACATCGCCAAATGGCGCCAGTATAGCAACGACAAGCTCCTCAAGTCCCAGTCCCGTCAAGGCTGACAGATGAACCACTGTCGACGATGGATCCAGTCGATGGTCAATTTCAGCAATGCTGACGAGGTCGCATTTATTGACCGCCACAACGTGCCGGTTCCGGATCGCATGAGCGATGATCCTCAGGTCCGCTTCGGCGAGACTGGTAGAACCATCGATCACAACTACAAGCAAATCCGCGTCAGCCATTGCCTGGTGAGTACGTTCGATTCCGATTTCCTCGATGCTGTCGTTTGCGATTCGTATGCCGGCCGTATCAGTGATCGAGATTGGTATGCCTCGCAAAATTATTGACTCTGAAATACTATCTCGAGTGGTGCCGGCAATATCCGTTACGATAGCCCGCTCCATTCCGGCTAACCTATTGAATAGACTGGATTTACCAACGTTCGGTCGACCAACAATCGCAACCTTCAGTCCCTCTCGTAACGCACGGCCGGTAGCGAACGTGCGGCCCAACCCCTCTACAATTCCGAGAACCTGATTAAGCTCCTTTTCTATTTGCTGCGACTGGATCCGCGGCAGATCGTCTTCGACAAACTCGAGCGCCGATTCTAACCGGACGATTATCTTTATCAATATCTCTTTCGCGGGTTGAAGAGCGACCGCAAGTTCGCCTTTCAATTGACGAGCGGCTTGCGCCGCAGCTGCATCGGTTCGAGCGTTAATCAAATCACGAATTCCCTCGGCCTGACTGAGATTCATTTTTCCATTCTTGCAGGCACGAAGCGTGAACTCCCCCGGCTCGGCAAGTCGAGCTCCAAGGGTCAGCGTCAAATCAAGCACTCGCCGGAGGATAACCGGTGAGCCGTGACAGCTCAACTCGATCATTTCTTCGCCCGTGAACGAGCGAGGCTTTTCGAAATATGTCACGAGCGCGGAGTCCAACGGCTCGCCAGACTCTCGCACAATTTGCTTTAGGACAACATGGTTGGGCTCGGGCTTAAATAGCTCATCATGGATTAGGCCTCGCAAAATTTTCAGTGACTCAGGACCGCTCAGTCGGATAACGCCGATTGCACTACGGCCTGGCGATGTTGCGACTGCAACTATGGTATCCATCGTTAATGGTAGGGGACCGAAGCGAGTTGTTTGTCTCTGGATCTACTTGGAGGATTTTAGCGCAATTCTCAGCTTACGCGCTGATCCATCGCCCACTGACTCTGTATAGAGGTCTTCGCAGTCGGCGAGTGTGAGATGAATTATTCGGCGCTCACTGGAATTCATTTCGCCGAAAACAAATGGCGCACCGGTAGAGCGCACCCGGTCGGCGGCGAGGTTCGCCATTGCTCGTAGCTCCGCTTCGCGAGTGGCGCGAAACCCTTCAACGTCACAGACGAGCCGTTGCCCATCCTCTAGTCTTCGCCCGAAAGCTTGGTTGACCAGGTGTTGCACCGCCTGCAACAGTTCCCCGCCCTCTACCTGTAGCAGCTCGGCGTCAGGTCCGCTTAGGTCCAATAAACATTCCGTCGAGGTTTCTTTGACGGCTACTCTGATACTCAATCCAGTGCCCTGAAACAACGACTCAAGAAAAGTGCCGGCGGCTGTGCAAACTTCTTCCATGGTTACTTAAGTTCGGCGTACGAGTGGAAAACTACGTTCCTTTGGAGGGTCCGCCTCCGGACTTTAAGGCCTTTTTTCCAGGCGGTTCTTGAGCGGCAGGCTCATCCGGCCCAGTCTGTGTCCATTTGTTAATAACAAATTGCTGAGCAAATCCTACAATATTTCCAACCAACCAATAGAGTAGCAAACCAGAGGGAGCACTCCAAAGAATGTACAACATGAACAAGGGCATTCCCACGGCCATCATTTTTCGCTGTAATGGGTCCGCTGACGGAGCTGGCGTAATCAGTTGCAAAACGATCATGGTGCCGGCCATCAGGATCGGCAGAATGTGTATGAAGTAAGGTTCCGGCGCCGAAAGATCCGGAAGCCAGAGAAACGTAGCCTGGCGAAAATCAAGCGAAATAGTTATGGCCCGGTACAGAGCAAAAAGGAAAGGCATCTGGATCAAGAGAGGCAGACAACCGCCAAGAGGATTCCCTTCCTTCATTAGCCGCAATTGCTCGACCTGTAGCTCCTTTAGTCGAGGATCATTTTGCTTCATCCCCTTGATCTTTTCCTGTAACTCCTTCATGCGGGGAGCAAGCTTCTGAGCCTTCTTCATCGACTTTGAAGAGCGCCACTTTAGAGGAAAGAAAAGGGAATATATGACTATCGTGAACAGGATGATCGCTACCCCATAACTGCCCGTCAGTCTCTTTAGCCACTTGATGGCACTGAGAATAGGCACGGCAAGCCGTCGCGACATCCAGGCGCCCCAGCCGAAGTCAATTGTGCCTTCCAGATCGACGCTATCGCGTCCAATTGTTTGTCTGAGTTGGGCGTTAGTTTGGGTGAGCAGGTAGTGGTCCTTGGGCCCGGTATAAACAGCTGACCGCGAACCATCTGCGGGAATAGGGACCCAGGCGGTTATTAGATAACGTTTCTCCGGAGTTCCATTGCCGGCATAATCATACTGAGTTGTTTGAAGCTCCAGGCCCGGCAATCTCCGGCCCGGAATGGCCACCATCGCAAAATAAGTGTCGCCAACACTAGCCCAATCTACCGCTCCGGTAATCGCCAATTGATCTGGACTATTCTTGTTTTCATTGATCGCCTGTGCTTGATGTCTTTCGACCTGGACCTTTTCACCGACAGCGGCTACTGCCTCAGGAGCCACCGAATAGAAAGTGTAATGCTTTACACCCTGGTCCCCGATACTGGGCCCTATTCTCAGTTTTGCCTCGGGAACAACCTGACCGCCGCGTTTTATTGTTACTTCCAAATCCGCGACATAGCTATCGGCGTCCAGCACGATAGTTTTTACAACCTCCAGACCCGTCGCTTTATCGTTGAGCAGAAACGTAATTCGCTTTTTCTCGCCCGCACCCAAGGTCACCTCTGAATCACCTGTGGAACTATCTACGCCGTCAATTAAATAGTTCGTTGACGTCAGGAGACCATCGACCGACGGGTCACGGAGGGATAACTGCAGTGGTGCCACGCGGGGTTGTCTTTTCAACCCTTCCTGCGACACTAACTCGAGGGAAACGGGGTTTTTCTTGTTACCCGCAACGGAGTGAATGTCCTGCCCGCTGTCCTTGTTCTTCTTAATAATCCAGCTGATCGCTTCGGCTCCGAGACTGTCCAGCTTAACTTCATAAAGGGGCGTCTTGATGGAAATGAGGCGGTGCGGAGTTGTATTAACTACTTCGCTCGGAGAACCAACCGGGAGTGGAGTTGTAGCCGCAGTCGGTGAGCTTATGGGGGAGACTATAGTTTGGGGAGTAGCCTGGGGTTGCGTCGGCGCGGGCGCAGGGGGCTTGGGAGCAAAATAACTCCACACGAAGAGAATTGCCGTGGAGATCAAGAGAGCGTATATAAGTCGTTTTTGTTGCATTTAGCTTAACGGTCACCGGAACGATATCGCGGCAGCTCCCCAAGTCCTCGGTCCTATTTCACTGGATCGTAGCCGCCTGGATTGAAAGGGTGGCAACGCAAAAGTCTGCGTACAGCCAATGCGCTACCCCGAAGAGCGCCGTAGCGACCGATCGCTTCAGTGGCATATTGCGAACACGTTGGAAAGAATCTGCAAGAAGCTGGAAGAAATGGTGAAATGGCGAGTTTGTAGAATCTGAGAAATGCAATTAGTAATGACTTCACGTATGCCCAAACGTTAGGGACTTACTCGCTTCCTTTTCTATCCGCCTGCGCCACTCTTAATACCAGGTTCTCGAATTCTTCGATCGCTGCAGTCACCTTTAAAGCGGGAAGCCGGCGTTTTGCGTTAATCACCCAGTCGTACCTTTGTGGCAAACTATTTATTGACGATCTTCGCAGGCGAAAAGTTTCTCTTAGCAATCGCTTGGCGCGATTTCTCTGAACGGCGTTTCCCAACGCTTTGCGAGAAGCGGTAACGCCAAGTCTGTTATGAGCCAGGTTGTTGGGCAAGACAAAAGCGGTCATCAATACGCCATCGTAACGCTTGCCCTGTCTATAAACCTTTTGAAAGTCCTTGCTCCCGCGCAGATACACCTTCATAACTGCGACAGACTAATAATGAGCAGGGGTCAAACGTCGGCGTCCTTTCGCGCGCCTTCGTTTAAGAACAAGCCTACCCGCCTTGGTGGCCATTCTTGATCGGAACCCATGTGTTTTAGCTCGACGCCGATTGTTGGGCTGAAAAGTTCGCTTAGCCATAGATGGAAATCCCCCGTCAAAAGAAAACCGTAAGGTTAGCTGTCACCAGACCTTCTGTCAAGAAAGGGGCATTGTGACACCGCTCAAAGAACCGCCGTACGGCAGAGAGCTCCGATACGTTCCCCGGCTATTGAAGTTTGGCTTGTTGTCAGGCTGTTTTCCCGGATTACCAACACCCGCTGTAGCGGCTCAAGCTCTGTTTCTCTCTACAACTCGCGGTAAACGAGCTTGGAGTGTTTTATCTTTTCAGTTTCTTGCTCCAGAGAGAAACTGTGTGTTAGTCTCCGCTCACGTTCCCATCAATCCTTGTAACTGATTGATAAACCTAGTCTTAAAGCTTTACTTTAAGAGCGTGGCGTTTTCCACAAAGCTGAGGAAAAGCCTGTGGGAAAGTTTCGGGCCCGGGGATCGGCTATCTCACCAAAGAGGGATCCGAGGAGCCTGAGACTTTCCACGTTCTCACCTGGGATTCGAGCGGGATGCGATTATTTCAGAGATACTCGAGAGCGGTGAAATCGTGAGTCTGGTGGACAGCAATATTTGGGACAGTTTCCTTCGGGTCATCAGAACCAAGCTCCAGGGAGAGAGTTTTGAAACATGGTTCGGCCCCATACGGTTTGAAGGAATTGACAGTGGGCGGCGACTGGTTCGGCTTCGCGCCCCAAACCAGGTCGTACAGGATTGGGTTAAGTCGAACTACCTTAGTTTGATCGACCAAACCTTTAGCGAGATGAGCCTGGCGGGTTATTCAATTGAATGGATTGTGCCCGAAGACCGCTCTGCCTCCTCTGAAGCGCGAACAATTTCGTCCGAACTTACTCCACCTTCTCGGCCTGAGACCCAACCCGTAGCTTCCCCGCAATCTTTTCTGTCGTTTACTCAAGGTCCAACGGCCGCTGTGGCGGTCGCCCGACACATCGCACTCGATCCTGCACTCAACTCAAAATACACTTTCGATAATTTTGTCGTGGGCTCGTGCAATCAGTTTGCGCATGCTGCATCGGTCGCTGTCGCCGAAGCTCCGGGCAAGACCTACAATCCACTTTATCTGTACGGCGGTGTCGGCCTGGGAAAGACTCATTTGATGCATGCCTGCGGCCATGCGATAAAGCAAAGAAACCCTCACCTACGGGTCTCTTACCTGTCATCCGAGCGTTTCATGAACGAGTTGATTAATTCGATTCGTTATGACAAGACGCAAAGCTTCAGGGAACAGTATCGATCAGTTGATGTGTTACTCATTGACGACATACAGTTCATGGCCGGGAAGGAGCGCACGCAGGAAGAATTTTTCCACACCTTCAACACGCTCTATGAGCAACAGAAACAAATCGTAATCAGCTCTGATTGTCCGCCGCGCGAAATACCAACGCTTGAAGAACGATTGCATTCCCGGTTCGAATGGGGACTCATTGCCGACCTTGAGCCACCGGATCTGGAAACGAAGGTTGCGATTCTTAAGCGCAAAGCCGAGGCGCTTGGTTTTGTTATCCCTGATGAGGTAGCTCTGTTTATTGCCAGCCGCGTAAAAAACAATGTAAGAGAGTTGGAAGGTTCACTTATCAGGCTGGTGGCGATTTCGTCTTTAAGAGGAATTCCGGTCTCGAAAGATCTCGCTAAGGACGCGATTAGAAATATTGCCAGCGAAGAAGAGCCCGGGGTCATCGCTATTGAACAGATTCAAAAAGTGGTGGCAGCCAATTACAAGCTTTCGGTCGACCAGTTGGTGTCCAAAAGCAACTCGCAGGCAGGTTGCTTTTCCTCGCCAAATTGCCATGTATCTCTGCAAAAAGCTGACAAAACACAGTTATCCTGAGATTGGGCGCGCCTTCGGCGGGAAGCATCACACGACCGTCATTCACTCGTGTGAGAAGATCAAGTCGCTCTCCCTTGCTGATGCCGTCTTTCAAAAGCGGCTACTCAATCTATCGGAAAGTCTTCAAAAGTAATTGCTGATTTACACAAGGGAACTTGCAACCGTTTCACTTTCTAAACCAGGCAAAACTTCGCACTCGGCAGAATTCCACAAGTTGTTTGGCAGCGGGGCTGTGAAAGAATAGAATGACCACCGCGCGAAATTGTTTTTGACAGTTGGAGTGGAAATTTCGAATTGGAATTTCACTCGCTTGTGAACAGGGTTCACTGCAGGTCTGATTGTCTTTTCCAGGTTTTTCCACAAATCAACAGGCCCTACTACTACTGCTAGAAATTAATATCTGTTTGTGTTAGGTAGAAGTAGAAAGCAAAGAGGAAATCTATTATGGCTTCAAGTGAAAGCGCAAAGCGTAAGGAGTCGAACATGCAATTCGTTGTCAGCAAACAAAACCTCCAGAAGGAACTTGGTTTTGTTCAGGGTGTGGTGGAGAAAAAGAACACCATCCCGGTCCTTTCCAATATCCTTATCGAATCTGTTGGCGAGAACACTATTCGACTTCACCGGAACTGACCTGGATGTAACTATTCGCTGCGACATGGATGCCGAAGATATTTCCACACCTGGCTCCATTTGTGTGCAGGCAAGGAAGCTGTTTGAGATAGCCAGACTGCTGCCCGATGCGCCGGTGACCTTCAAGAAGGAAGACAACGATTGGGTAACCGTAACCTGCGATAAGACGCCGCTTCAAAATGGTCGGCATAAAGAAAGACGACTTTCCGGAAGTGCCGTCTTTCAAGTCTGCACCGACAAAGATTTCGGCGGGCGTTATCAAAGTATTTGTCGATAGAACCATTTTCGCAATCACACAGGAAGAGTCTCGTTACACGCTCTCCGGTGCGAAGTTCATTTTGGATGACACCGGCGCAAAGATGATCACAACCGACGGTCACCGCCTGGCCTACGTGGAGCGCAAGGGCGTTTCCAAGAATGGCAGCGACGAATCGATCGACACGCTGATTCCGCGAAAAACCTTAGCAGAATTGACAAAATTGACGGCTGGCTACGACGGCGAGATTAGTTTGGGAATGGACGGCAACCACATCTTTTTCGAAGTCGGGCCCAGACTGCTTGATTTCGCGAATGCTCTACGGGCAGTTTCCAAACTACGAGATGGTAATGCCTAAGAATAACGATAAATCGATTCAATTTGACGCCGCTGTGTTGAATTCGGCCATTCGTCGAGTGGCTTTAATGGCTGATGAACGTTCACGCGCGATTCGTTTTCATCTCGAGCCGAACCAGTTGAGTCATCAGCTCGCAGAACGCGGAAGAAGGCGAAGCAAACGAAGCTATTCAAACCGAGTACAACGGCGATGAAATAGACATCGGTTTCAACGCTCAGTATCTCCAGGACTTCCTGAACGTCATTGGAGACGGCAACGTTGCCTTCGAATTCAAGGATGGAAACTCTCAGGCCCAGCTACGTCCGGCTGATGGCGGAGACTTTGAATACAAATACGTGGTAATGCCGATGCGTCTCTAGATGACAGCAGTCGATACTAATCATACAGTAACCATACAAAACTGAAGCGCCCGTTTCTTGTTGACGAGAAGGGCGCTTTAGGTTTTTATGCTCGCGCCGGAAACGGCTCACTATCTCACGCTCGTATGCTAAAATCTCTCGATGATCCTCGACTCCCTCGAAGTTAGATAATTTTCGCAACCTAAGCGGAAAAATCTTTTGGGGATCGGGACTCAACATCATCTACGGCAATAACGGCCAGGGTAAAACTAACTGGCTGGAAGCCATTCATACCCTCTCCAGAACGAAATCGTTTCGCACTCAACGTCTTCAGGAATCCATTCGATTTGGTGAGCAAACGGCCTTCATCGCAGGACAGGTTTCAAGCGGCGAAGATCTGCACAGAGAGTTGCGAATATCGTTACGAGAAAACACCAAGTCGATTTCGGTTAACGGCAAACGCGAAACACTGGCAAGGTACCTCGGACTTCTCCAGGTGTTTGCCTTCACTGCCGATCAACTCGAAGTAGTGAGAGGAATGCCAGAGGCCAGAAGGCATTTCATCGATCGCGGAGTGGCTTCGTTGCGACCGGCTTATGTGCAAACGGTTTCCGACTACAACAAGGTCCTTAAACAGAAAAATCGCATTCTCCAGGACGCTTCTGAACGCGAGTTGCGAGTGGAGGAAATTCAAAATCTTATAGCGCCGTGGAACGAACAACTCGGCCGCTTGGGAACGGAAATCCACGAAGCGCGGGTCGACTATACGGAACGTTTGAACAGCGTTATCGAACGAACACTTTTTGAGCCGGCGGAGCTACAGATTCGCTACCTCTCCTCATTGGAAAGCAAGGGCGACCTCAGAGACTACGAAGCCCTTTTGAGACAACGTTTGGAGTTGCGGCTGCCGGCCGAGGTATCAGCCGGACGGGCCCTGGTGGGCCCTCACAGAGACGATTTGGGCATACATTTGGCTGGCCGGGAAATGCGCGACTTACGGCAGTTCCGGACAACAGCGTAGCGCATTGTTACTATTAGACTTAGCGGCGATTTCAGTGTATAATTCCAGCCATAATGATTATCCAATTTTTCTCGTCGACGATGTCGACGCGGAGTTGGATGAAAAAAGGATAAGACGCCTGTTGGAGTATCTTGAAGGCCGCACTCAGACATTCATTACCACGTCGAAAAGAAGTCACCTCGAAGGGTTCCTTTCCAGAGCAAACGTACAAGAGATCGTGCAGGGCGAGGCAGTGCCGCCTGATGTTGAACAAGAGTACTTTCTCGGCGGTGGCGACGGGTGCCGAGATTATTCAGGGAAGCAGTAATTAGGGATCTACGTTTGCCATGGATGTCTACGACAAAGACGAGTTGCTGAAGAGGAAGAAGGAGAAGGAATTGTCAACAGCTGGAACTATCACCGGTAAGAAACACCAAACTTACGATTCGTCGTCAATCGCAGTCCTCGAAGGCCGGGAAGCGGTACGCAAGCGCCCGGCAATGTATATCGGATCGACGGGCGAAATAGGTCTTCATCACCTGGTTTATGAGGTGGTGGACAACTCTATCGACGAAGCGCTGGCCGGGTATTGCGACACCGTGGAAGTGCTCATTCACCTGGATGACTCGATCACTGTTATTGACAACGGCCGGGGCATTCCTGTCGATGAAATGAAAAAAGAGAGAAAGTCGGCCGCGGAAGTCGTGATGACGAAACTGCACGCCGGAGGAAAGTTTGATTCGAACGCTTACAAAGTCTCGGGCGGGCTGCACGGCGTCGGAGTGTCCTGCGTTAATTTTCTTTCCGAGACGCTGCACCTGGAGATCTGGCGCGACGCAAAGACGTATGAGCAAGACTACGTTCGCGGGATCGCCGTCGAACGTTTAGCGCAAACGGGTAAGACCAGAAAGCGCGGCACCAAGATCACTTTTAAGCCTGACTCGCAGATTTTTGACCACACGGTTTTTAGTTTCGACAAGCTTTCGGAGCGGCTAAGGGAAAAGGCTTTTCTCAACAAAGGCATCCGCATAACGATCAAAGATGAACGTGAAGAGCCCGAGCGCTCACACGAGTTTTATTACAAGGGCGGGATCGCGGAATTTGTCAAACATCTGAATAAGAACAAGACCACGCTGCATGACAAGCCGCTCTATTTTGAGAAGGAAGGCGATGCCTTGTCGATTGAAGTGGCGATTCAATACAACGACGGCTATGACGAAAAGGTCTATTCGTTTGCCAATAACATCAATACTGTTGACGGCGGAACTCACCTCTCAGGATTTCGCTCTGCGTTTACCAGGACCATCAACGCCTACGCGCAGTCTTCCGGCCTGGCCAAGAACTTCAAGGGTTCGCTGAGCGGCGACGATGTGCGCGAAGGTCTCGTGGCGGTGATTTCGGTTAAGTTGCCCCAGCCGCAGTTTGAAGGCCAGACGAAAGGGAAGCTCAATTCCGATGTAAAAGGCGCGGTAGAGTCTTTCCTGAATGAGCGTCTGACTGAATATCTGGAACAGAACCCGACGGTCGCGCGCAAAATCGTAGGCAAGTCAGTTGATGCCGCGCGCGCTCGTGAAGCCGCGCGAAAGGCGCGGGAGATAGTGCGAAAGGGCGCCCTTAGTGGATCGATGTTGCCGGGCAAACTCGCCGACTGTCAGGAAAAAGATCCCGCTCTTTCGGAGATTTACATTGTTGAAGGCGACTCGGCCGGCGGTTCCGCCAAGCAGGGCCGCGATCGCAAGAATCAGGCAATACTTCCTCTCAAGGGCAAGATTCTCAACGTAGAAAAAGCGCGCTTCGACAAGATGCTCGGCCATAGCGAGATCAAGTCGCTGATCACCGCACTCGGGACCGGCATAGGCAAGGAAGATTTTGACGCCACCAAACTCCGCTATCACAAGATAATTCTGATGACCGACGCCGATGTCGACGGTTCCCACATCAGGACGTTGCTGCTTACCTTCTTCTACCGGCAGATGGCCGAACTGGTTGAGCTGGGTTACGTATACATTGCACAACCACCGCTGTTTAAGGTTAAGCGTGGTAAGAAAGAAGAGTACATAAAAGACGAAAGCCTGATGGTCCGCTACCTGATGCGCATGGCGACCGCGGACATGACCGTAAAGTCGGTTGGAGCTAATCAGAACATCGAAGGCAAGGAGTTAGCGCAATCATTGGAAAGCCTGGTCGATCTCAAGCACTACTGCGAGCGCGCGGCGCGCCGGCTCGGTGGCGACGCACATCTGCTCGACACCTTGTTGCTGGCATTCGCCGGGAAGAAAGGGGTGCTGAGAAAACAGGGCACGTCGGTGCGCAACGTTTTTCAGAGTCGCGATTTGATGGCGAAGGTCGAAGGCGTGCTCGACAAGGCCGGGTTTAAGACAGAACTTTCGACCGATGAAGAGCACGATTTATGTGCAATCGAAACTATAACTACTTCGGGTTCGGCTGCCGTAATCGACTGGAACTTCGCCAGCTTTGTGGAGTTTCAAAAAGCAATCGAGCTTTACATGAGCCTTGAAGACAAGCTCGCGCCACCCTTTATTACGGGTACGAATGGCACCAGCGAAGAAATTCCCACGCGCGAGGCGCTGCTCGAGAAAGTGTTGGCCGCGGCCAAGAAAGATCTTTCGATTCAGCGTTACAAAGGCCTTGGTGAGATGAATCCCGAGCAGCTTTGGGAAACAACCATGAACCCGGAAAAGCGCACGTTGTTACAAGTAAGAATTGACGACGCCGTTGAAACGGACGAGATCTTCACGGTTTTGATGGGCGACGCCGTCGAACCCCGGCGGAAGTTTATCGAAGACAACGCGCTCGACGTAAGAAACCTGGACGTCTAAGCACCTTTGCCGGCTTTCTTCTCTAGCTGACGCTGCTGTGTCCCTACTGCTGCTCCCGAAAGCGGTCTACGCGAAAGCGTGACAGCAGCAACGGCTGTCCCGGCGGAATGCCGGCCTTGCGGGCCGCGATCTCCACTTGCTGGCCGGCAGTGTCCACTCCGCTAATGTCCGGCAACAACAAGCCACGCAACTTTCCTGACTCGTCCTCAACGATCACGCCATAGACCTTTGGATCAAGTTCTGCAAAAGTGGCCGGCTCCGGCGTCGTCAGTATATCTACTGAATAGCGCAGCGCCTCGAGCTCGCATTCAGAGACCGGGTCAAATCGAGGATCGCGGCTGGCTGCGTTAATAGCGTTGGCAATCAGTTCTTCCGCCAGAGTCTGTTTTGTGGGTTCAATCGTCCCGATGCACCCGCGCAGCTCTCCCGTTTTAGTTTTTATTGAGACGAAACAGGCGGCCCGTGCTGACAGCAGGGCCGACGCTTCTTCTGGTACCGGGATCTGTCTTCCTTTGAGTACAAAAGTCTCCACCGCAAGCCGAGCAAGCGCCGGCAATTCAGTGGCTGGGTCAAAATCGTGAGCAAAACGAACGGCTGACCTGGCGTTCGTTAGTTGCGCTACCAGGTAACCCACGCCAAATGGCGCCTCATAATTCAACACCTCGCATGCAGGTTGCAGTTCCTGAGTAGCGCCAAGGGCCACAAGCATTGAGCGGTAGCCACACTCGCCGGCGGTCCGTCTGAGTTCGTGATCAATTTCGATAATTCGATTCGGTGAGTTGTCCTGGATTGCGTCTACCACTTCGTCATCAAAACGGTATGCAGCAGGATTGTAGCCGGCCGGGGCGTCAGGTTTCAGACGATGACTCAGGTCACCGCTGGCTACAAACGCAACGGGTCGTCCGACCGCATCGGCTGCCGAGCTGATGCAGCGGCCAAACTTCAAGTGGTCTTCATTGGAAAGAAAACTGTATCCGAGAACGACTACCCGTCCGCTCCAACCATTGCGATCGAGGAAATAGAGCGGCACGGCACTGCCGTGGTCCAATGGATAGTTTTCGAGCTGCAGCACGTCGTAGTTTTCTTCCGCAGCACTTCCGGTTATCGCCTCGAGGAAGCTTTCGTTAGAGGGAAACTCGACCTTCGCATTAGGCGCGCGAAAGTTTGCGAAATCGCCGGACAGTTTAGGTGAGTGATAAGCAACGAAGGCACTGGCATCGAGGGGAGCATGAGGTGAAATGAGCACTACGGTTTCGGCGCCGCTCTCGATAATACGCCGCGTGAGTTCGGCCATCGCATCTATTGAGCCGCGTACTTCACTGCAGGCTGTCCCACCCACTTCGGGAACCATTATCGGTGGATGGGGAGCAATGCCACTGAAAACAATGGCGCTATCTAATCCCGGGGAGCTGACCAAGAGTAGTCCCTCCAGCAGCAATAAAACCAACTCGGAAGTGCTGGTCGATAATTGGATCCTGAAACGTTGAAAGATTTATCCAACGCTCTGGTCCACGAACTAACTGTCAGGGAACGCCCAAATTTTATCACAACAATTGCTCTTGCAATGAGAACACAACTATCATCAGCAATACTTCTGAGGGGCGACAAGCATTTAGAGTGAACCTTTAGGTTGTTTTTGTTGAGTGACGACAAGCTAAAGCTTGAACTCTGAACTACAGGATTGGTGATGAAACTCGATCCGTTTGATGTCTTAATTGTTGGCGCAGGGCCTGCCGGTTCGTTTGCTGCCGAACGACTGGCGCAAGGGGGCGTGCGGGTCGCATTGTTTGACGGGCGGCCTGCAGGGCGAGCCAAAGGCCTGCGGCGGAGGGGTAACGGCGAAAGCCTTGAAGGCCTGGCCGCATTTGCTGGGCGCGGTCGGCCGTACTGTGGATGAGCTGGAAATGTATTCGCCCTCCGGTAAGCACCTCCACATGAAGCTCGATGAGCCGTTCGCAATTTATTCGCGAGTGGCTTTTGATTCCTACCTGCGCGAGCGCGCCCGAGCAGCCGGCGCCCAGGTTGTCTTCACAAAAATTACTTCACGAGGAATAAAAAGAACGGCGGACGGTTGGACGCTCCGCGACGGGAATGGCGGCGAGTGGTCAGGGAAAATGTTAGTGGGAGCTGAAGGCGCCAACAGCGCCATCGCCAAGAAACTCGCCGGCCCATTACAGGCTTCTGACATGGAGGTTGCTTTTGGTTATCGCGCGCCGCTGCCTGAAGAAGGCGACGCTCCTACTGTAATAGCGTTCTTGCCCGGTTGGGTTGGTTACGCCTGGGCCTTTCCTCGTTTGGATCACATCTCGTTTGGAATTGCCACCACGCAGGATGCCTTTGAACACAAAGCACTAGACGAGCTGCTGTGGCAATTCATGTTTGGATACTACGGCCAACGCGATGGAAGCAGGCAAAACATTTGGAAGCGCTCAAAAAACTCTGTCGCCGGCTCCCTTGAGAAAGATTTACGAGCGAGTGCTGAGCGTTACGCTGCGCGCATCCCCGGCCTTGCCGATCAGACCTGGGCAAAACGTCGCGCCTGTGGCGAAGGCTGGGCCTTGTTGGGTGACGCTGCGGGTTTTGCTGATCCAGTAACAGGGGAGGGAATCTACTACGCACTGCGTTCGGCGGAGTTGTTCGCGGATGCGTTTCTGACAGGACGACCGGAAGAATACGAGCAGCGCTGGCGTCAAGACTTCGGCGGGGAACTACGCCGAGCTTCACAAATGCGGCGGCGTTTTTACGGAAACTTTTGGGGTGCTCCGTTTACCGAAAGAATGATCGCATTCGCCCGCGGGCATAGTGGAATCAAAAAGGTCCTGGGCGATCTGGTTGCGGGCGAACAAGGTTACGTGGGGCTGAAGAAGAAACTTGCCCGCAGCGCGCTGCGGCCAACGCGACCTTGAGGATTCAAGCAGCGGGGGCAAGCCCGCCTTATGACCCAGAGCTACTTTTCCTTGAGTTTTGATCCCGCGTTGAAAGCAATCAAAGGCTGAGTTTTCCGAACTAACTAAGGTCAGGAAGGCAGGCTCGCCCCGCCCCGGCAGCTACGGCGCCAGACGCTTGATTGCCCAGCCTCCGTCCGCTTGCCGGTCGTAAAGAATCCGATCGTGCAGGCGGCCTGGCCTACCTTTCCAAAACTCAATTCGTTCAGCCAGCAACCGGTAGCCGCCCCAATGCCCAGGGCGTTCGACTTCGCGTCCTTCGTAAAGCTTCTCGATCTCATCAAAATTCCGTTGCAGCGCAGCTCTCGAAGGGATCACTTCGCTTTGCGGCGAAGCCAGCGCGCCAATCTGACTGTCTCGCGGGCGCGTTTTGAAATAGTCGTCAGACTCAGCTGCTGAAACCCTTTCCACCTTGCCATCGACGCGCACCTGTCGCTCGAGTTGCGGCCAGTAAAAAACCAGCGCGGCTTGCGGGTTGGCATCCAGTTCGCGCGCTTTCATGCTGTTGTAGTTGGTGAAGAAAACGAAACCGTGCTGGTCGGCTTGTTTCAGCAGCACCAGACGGGCCGATGGCTTGCCGTCCGGCGTTGAGGTCGCCAGTGTCATCGCCTCAGCCAACTGGATTCCGGCTTGTCTTGCCTCATCCAACCAACGTTGAAAGAGCGGCAACGGATCGCGATCGACAGTCTGCTCGTCGATCGAATTTGCATTGTACTGATGTGGCGATTCGTTCATCGTTTATTCGTTAATGAGTTTTGTATAAGGAGCCAGGCGGCTGCGGAGTTCATTGGGAATAGGCACGGTTTCAAACGTATCCCGTTTCACGGAAGCAAGTACGAAATGTGCGTGCGCGATTAGCAGTTCGTCGCCTTTGCGCCTGACTTCAAAATCCAAACGCATCGACTTATTGCCGAAGCGGCCAACATAAACAGACACTTCCAACAAATCATCGAGTCGGGCCGTATGATGGAAGTCGCATTCGAGGTGAACCCTGGGCAGCCAGACGTCGAGCTCTTCAAACATTACCGGATAAGGCAGATCCACTGCGCGAAAGAGTTCCGTTTCAGCAATTTCAAAAAAACGAATATAGGCGCCGTAGAAAATTATGCCCGCGGCGTCGACATCGCCCCAGCGGACTCGATCTTCGATGGTGTATTTTTTGATGCTGGGACAAGTGTATGTTGGGAATAAAAGATATTAGCCGGAATCGCGAATTAGTATTTGCTTCTTAGTCGTTCTAAAATCTGATCCCTTGGTTCTAAGTCTGATCCGCGTTCACCTGCATAAACTCTCGGCTAAACACTGCTTCGGTTTGACCTCGACCATCCATCCTCGCCAGTTCAGCCACGGCGGAAATGAATTCGCCAAGTTCGACGGGCTTAGACAAATAACGTCGGTAGCCGGCGGCAAGGGCACGCTCCCTGTCCTCCTGTTTGGCGTAGGCAGTGATCGCAATCGCGGGAATTTCCGGCACTATATCCAGGGCCAACACCCTTCCGATTAAGCTGTATCCATCTTCAACCGGCATGGCAATGTCGGAAATTAACACATCAGGCCGGCAAATCTTGATCGACTCGAAAGCGGCGGCAGCGGATGATACCGCTGTGACCTTCGCGCTTCGTTGGGTTAGGGCCGCGCTAAGTAAATCCAAAGTGTCTTGATCATCGTCGACGAGTAGCACCTGCAGGCCAGACAATAGTTGCTGCGATTTCAGTCGCTCCAGCGCCCGGGTTTCTTCCTCATGGTTCAGAGCAGGAGCGCGGTCCGACGTTTCCGGGATAGAACCTACCAAAGGCAGCTTAACAGTAAACATGGCGCCCCGGCCGTTGCCGGCGCTGCTCGCTGAAATCGAGCCGCCATGGATCTCTACCAGATGCCGAGCGATTGCCAAGCCCAATCCCAATCCCCCGTGCTGCCGTGTTGAAGTGCTGTCAGCCTGGCGGAATCTGTCAAACACGTAGGGCAGAAAATCCTGACTGATACCCTGTCCGGTGTCGGTGACCACAATTTCAATTTCGGAGTTTATGTGCCTGAGACGAACAGATACTTTACCGCCCGCAGGCGTAAACTTCACTGCATTTGAAAGAAGATTCCAGAAGACCTGCTGCAATCGGTTGGTGTCGCCGGGTACGGCAGCCGGTTCAGGTTCGAAATCCACTTCAATCTGAATGCCTTTTGCTTCGGCGGTAGGTCGCACCACATTTATCGCCGCTTCCAACACGGGTGCGATTTCCACCGGATGCAGCTCCAGATACAACTTGCCGGTGATGATCCTCGAAACATCCAGGATGTCATCAATGATCTGAGCCTGAGACCGTGCGTTGCGACTGATCGTCTCGATCGCGCGATCCGCCATGTCAGTTGTTAGCGTGCCGGACTCAAGCATCCGTGACCAACCAAGAATTGCTGTCAGCGGTGTGCGCAGTTCATGAGAAACAGTAGCCAGGAATTCATCTTTGAGACGATTCGACTCTTCAGCATTGGCTCTCGCGTTACTCTCGCGCTCGAGCAGGCGCACGTTCTCAATCGCGACGGCAGTCAGATTTGCGCCCATCCGCATGGCGGTGACGTGCTCGGGGCTGTAAGCGGCCTTTTGATAAGTTTGCACTTCAATTGTGCCAATGATGCGGCCCATCACTGCCATTGGTGCTGCCAGTGAAGACTGCGGCCTGAGTCCGTTGTCAGGACCAACCAACACCGCCGGGTGGCCCAGCGTCTCAGTTTGATAATCGTTGGTGATGATTACCTGATTCGTTCTGACGGCGCGGCTGTTTGGTCCGGTGAAATTAACCGGCATCGGCGGCAGCTCCGAAGTATCGATCTCTTTGCCGTCACCCCAACCGTAACAAGCGATACGCACGTCACGAATTGGATCGTAGAGCGAAACAAACAACCCGTCGCAGGGGACCGACATGAGCGCAAACTCTTTTAATCCACTAAAGATAGCTTGTAGGTCCCTGGCAGTCCCCATCGTTTGGGCCAGCTTCGCAACCTTTTCGAGCAGCCGCTCATATTCGTCCAGAGCGCGTTGATCTGCCTGGCGCAAAGCTTCTTCGGCATGGCGCCGGTTGGTAATGTCGCGAGCAATTCCCTGAACTCCGGTCGGCTTTCCGTCTCGATACACAAGCTTACTGCTTATCTCGAACGTCAGATTACGGCCGTCTACCGAGCGCATATCCATTTCGTAGTTAGTGCGTTCCTCGCCCTCTAATTTGCGCGTCAGCATCGCGCGGTTCGCTTCAAAGGAGTCCGGCGTCAGCAGGTCGGCCAGATTTCTACCGAGCAACTGCTCGCGTGAATAACCCGTGATCGTTTCGGCGGCTTTGTTGATTGAAGTGAGATTGCCCTCGAGGTCGAGCGTGTAAACAACATCGTTCGCATTTTCAACCAGGTCGCGATAACGCTCTTCACTCTCCCTTAGCGCGTCTTCCGCACGCTCGCGATCGGTAAGTGTCCGGCGCACCTTGGCTTCCGAATCGCGCAACTCCGAAGCCGATAGTTCTGCCTCAGAACGCGCGCTGACTTGCAAATAGGTGAGCACAAAAAGTACGACGGTCATTAATAGACCGCCGAGCGCCGTGTAATAAAGAGTGGTTCTGTTTGCCGCTGAATCAAATCCTGGACGCGATGCAAATCCGATGCTCCAGCTCCTCCCGGCTACTTCTACGTTGGTCGTAGTGGTGAATCGTGGTCGTCCGGCGTCCACTGACCCTGAAGCAGTATCCGCGAGTAGGTTTTCGCTGGAGGGTTGCGGCCCGTCGTAAAGTTGCAAATCAATATCGTTGGTACGCTTGATGGCCAGAACCGATCTCAGGAAGTCTGAGGCGCGAAATTGGCTGTAGACAAAACCCGAGAGCGCCGCCCGGCGTTCACTGATGGTCGTGGGCGTCCGGTCATTCTCGTAGATTGGAACGTAGATCAGAAAACCAGCTTCCTTTTTGGCGTTCGGCAGCAATACCCTGGCTGAGGCGGTAGGCAGGCCCGAATCGCGGGCGCTTTCCATTGCCGCACTACAAACCGTATCCAGGTGCAGAGCGGGGCTGTTGTCTGCGGTGTCCTGTTGGTTAAGCGGCTCAAAGTGAAAGGCCAGCGCGTACTGGTCCTGATCCTGTTCCGGCCAAACGTTAAGGCCTTTCAGTGTTTGCTGTTGAGTGGTTTCACCGCCCGCAACGTTCCCAACCCGCTTCACGCGCGTCAGGAATCCGAGTCCCTGCGAGCCCGGATATTGATCCGCCAACTCCAAACGTTCTACAAATTTTTGAAACTGAGTGGGGTTGATCGAAGGACTTACAGCAAACAAACCGGTGGCAGCACGCAGCACCTCAACGTACAGACGCGGTCTGCCTCTGACATAGGTAGTCAACTCCTGGGCGGACGTATTGAAGCGTTCGAGATCTTTTGCTTCAGCGGTGCGCCAGACGTAGTAAGAAAAGAAAGCAGTGCTCAGCAGGCCGACGACCAAAACAAAGTAAGGGACAAAATATCGCCGGGGCTGGAGCCCACTACGCTTTGATGCGTTCAATCTCATCTGTTTGTTGTAAAGAGAGAAAAAGCTAAACACTGGCTCAGTTTGGCATGAGGGAAGTATTGCAGCTCAACGTACGCCGCACAAATACGGAACTGGAGCGGTAGCGACCGGGAGACAGTTGAATTACTAATCAAGTTGTAAATGCAGGCTTGTGTCTATCCTAAGGTTCTCCCGGTCGCTACCACCACCCCACGCGGGCTGCCCGCGCGGGGACCCCGGTCCGCTCCCGGTTCCGTATTTGTGCGGCGCTCGTCGCGTGGTAATGCTTGTCTCATACCAACTGCACCAATACCAAAAAACTAACCCTACTTGACCCGGCTGGTTCGACGGCGAAGGAAATCCATTAAAACAAACTGCGAAAGGTTGTCAGGGTTTGCGAAATAGGCCTTGCCATTTGTCATCGCGCACATCTGTTTCACAAACTCCACCAGATAATAATCGCTCGCCAGCATGAACGTATTGATCATTATACCGGCTTTGCGGCAACCCTGGACCTCTTTAAACGTAGCCTCCATCACAAACGGGTCGCCGCCCATCGAGTTCTTATAGATTCGGCGTGTAGGACTCGCGTTCGAGATAGCATCCCCGCGGGCCCGTTCAGGTCTGACTCTACTTGATCCCGCGAATGCCTGTGCCGCTCCCTCAACGAAGCACGCGGTTGGTTTGCCGTCAGTCACCATCACGATTTGCTTCATCTCTTTGCGCTGCGACTGCAGGATGCGGCGCGCCAGTCGCAGGCCCTCGGCAGTATTGGTGTGATAAGGACCGACCTGTGTAGTTGCAAGTTTTGCCAGGGGCAACTCTTCGGCGCTGTCATGGAACAGCACGATGCGAAGCGAGTCGCCCGGATACTGCGTGCGGATCAGGTGCGCCAACGCCAGCGCAACCTTTTTTGCCGGCGTAAATCGATCTTCGCCGTAGAGAATCATCGAGTGTGAACAGTCAAGCATCACCACCGTAGCGCATGACGATTGGTAGTCGCACTGATGAACGTGCAGATCGCCATATTCGAGATTGAGCGGGACCGTCAGGCCTTCGCGCTGGATAGCGGACAAGAGCGTGGTGTTCACATCGAGATTGATGGTATCGCCAAATTCGTAAGGCTTGCTCGCGGCAGCCGCTTCCACACCGGTGGAAAGATGCGGAGTGTCGTGGCGTCCCATAGAACTCTTGCCCAGGCTGCCAAGCAGGTTCCTGAGCGTCTTGTAACCAAGGAAGTCGAGACCTTTTTCAGTGACTTCAAACTTCACGTTGCGCGGCATTGGCTCAGAGACTTCCGGTTGACCCATGCCCGGTTGCCCGCGTCGCTGCTGTTGCGGCGGTTCTTCGCTGAGTTTTAGATAACCTTCCTCCACTAAACGCTCGATCAGCTGGTTAAGCATCTCCTCAAGCAGCGAGCCCTTAAACTTGCCCTCATTGTCGGCGAGCATCTCCTGAATCTGACGCTTGTTCAAGCAGCCCTTGATCCATCAGCGCCTGCAGCAGTGCGCGCCGGAGCGCGTCGAGCGAGGTGTCCTGGGCCCGCCTTTCGCGCGTCCAGTAGTAATCTTCGTCGTAGCCAGAGCCGAGCAGGGAATCGGAGAGACTCTCCATCAAGTCGCCGAGGTTGAGCGACGAGATGTCGAGGCCTTTGAATTTTGAGTAGCGAGTGAACTTCATAAATTATTAGCCGCGGATGAACGCGGATAAACGCGAATCTGAAAAGAGCGATTCAGAGAACGCGAACGCCCTAAGGTGTTAAGTGGACTCCTCATGGCTTATCTCATCCGTTGAAAGCAGAGTTTCCAGCAGATTTGGTCGCCCTCCTCCTTGTTTGCGCGAGTTATCGAAAGCTAGACGCTTGAATTCAGGTTTCAATCCAAAACTAAACAGCATGCCGACCTCGATCTCGGTAGCGCGAAGGTAGTTAAGGAGCTGCGCTTCATGAGCAGAATTCAATGCGCGTCCGGCTTTCAGTTCCAGTAAGACGCATTTGTCCACAAGCATGTCAGCCGAAAAGTCCCCAATCTTTTTGCCACGAAACCAGACCGGGACCTCAATCTGCCTGAAAACACTCAACCCTTTGGACGTAAGTGCCAACTCAAAAGCCGCTTCATAAACCGACTCAATAAACCCATGCCCCAATTCGTTGTAGACCTCGTAGAAGACTCCGATAATTTCCTGTGTCAAAGCCTTGTATTTCAGACCGCCATAATTCTCCTTCATAGCGAAAGCCCTCAAGCGGCATTGTCTAAGCGGTTTGTTTCTGATTCGCGTGTATCCGCGTTAATCCGCGGCAAAAACTCCTAGCTGTATTTCCCCGTCTCAGTCAGATCGTCGTAGATCATTCCGCGGCGATCCTTCTTCGCTTTCGTCACGGCCGTGTAGCCGCCTTCTTCGTTGCGACTGATCTTGTTCTGAGCGTAGAGACCTTCCAACACAAACTCACAGGCTGCGACCAGCTGGGCCGTATCGGTTTGCCTGAAGTCAAACGGAATAACTGACGCATCGATTAACTCGGGCACGGCTTCCAGCAGCGTGCGGCATTCCTGCGCCGCGGCAGTGTCGGCCAGCCTAAGATTGTTGCCCTGTTCAAACCATTGCACGGTTGGCGCGAAATCGATGCCCACGAAATATCCTTCAAAGACTTCGCCGGCGGCGCGCTTGATCAGATCTTTCGCGATGCGACTGGCGCCGATCTGCTCGCCCTCATATTCAAGTTCCATCTTGCCGGTCATGGATGGAATCGCGGCATAGATATCTGAGATGCGAGGCACGATTTGCTGTTCATCGGTTAGCAGCGCGCGCCTTTCGGCATTAGAAAGCAGCGACTCGATAACGGTGATAGGCATGCGCTGCGAAACTCCGGAATGCTTGTCAACTCTACTGTCGTCACGCGCCTCAAACGCAATTTGTTCGACCAGCTCACGAATAAACTCCGGAATATTCAACTGCAGAGCCGAACCATCTGCGTCCTCGAGCCCGGCGCGACTAACCCAGGCTTCCTGGCGTGTGATCTCCACCGCGGTCTGCAGCTCCGCCGGATAGTGCGTCATGATTTCGGTGCCGATGCGATCCTTGAGCGGCGTGATGATCTTTCCTCGCGCAGTGTAGTCTTCGGGGTTCGCGGAAAAAATGAGCATCACGTCGAGCGGCAGGCGCACTGGATAACCCTTAATCTGCACGTCGCCTTCCTGCATGATGTTGAAGAGGCCGACCTGAATCTTGCCGGCGAGATCCGGCAGTTCGTTGATAGCGAAGATGCCGCGGTTGGCACGTGGCAGCAGCCCATAATGAATCGTCAGCTCATCGCTCAAGAGATGTCCGCCCTTGGCGGCTTTAATTGGATCGACGTCGCCGATGATGTCGGCGATCGTCACGTCTGGCGTCGCAAGTTTCTCCACAAAACGGGAATCACGACCAACCCAATCGATGTGAGTTGAGTCGCCATGAACTGCCAGAGTCTGCCGGCCGTAGGCGGAGATGGGGTGAAACGGATCGTCGTTAACTTCAGACCCGGCGACGATCGGTATTTTATCGTCTAATAGCTCGGTGAGTTGGCGAATGATCCGGCTCTTGGCCTGACCTCTCAGGCCGAGCAGGATGATGTTGTGCCGGGCGAGAACTGCGTTGACGAGTTGGGGGATTACAGTTTCGTCATAGCCGACGATGCCACGGAAAAGCTTTTCGCCGGCGCGCAGCTTCTTGATGAGGTTCGCGCGCAACTCGTCTTTAACCGAGACGCTCTGGTAACCACTCTGTTTAAGTTCACCGAAAGTTTTGGCCGGTTCAAGAATTGTTTTTGGACTGCTCATAAAAACCCTGTGACTAATTGCGGAATTCTAGAATTCGGGGTAGGAATATCTTACGCGACTAGGCGACGAAGAGGTAGTGGGTATGGATTCCGATGAAGGCACCGTCCGCGAATTTACGCGAATAAATGGTTTGGGCTTTCACTCGCAGAACCGCAAGCGGTAGCGAGCGGAGCTAAAAGCAGATGAGAGGAAGGACACCGCCATGGCGGCGGTTCACCCGCCCGCTTACCGCTCCCGGTTCTGCGGGAAGGGCAGATCGGAATCTAGCACTTAGCGTGGACACAAATTCCTCTGTCGCCGATCTGAACCAGTCCGTCTGCCGACCAACTTTTCCAGGTGCGCCAGCACAGCACGCTCGGCCATGGCATGCGCCTTCGGAGACACGTCGGTATAGACCTGCGCAACGATCTCTTTCGGCGTAGCTGCGTGCTGCCGAACGGCTTCAAGAATCTTTTGCTCACGATCCAGGCGGTGTGAAATGTACTCGTCAATCTTGTGGTAGGGATTTGCGATGGCCGGCCCGTGTCCGCCGAAGATGACGGAGAGGTTTGGCAGCGCCCGCACGCGATCCAGTGAGTGAAGATAGTCGCGCATGTTTCCTTCAGGCGGATCGATTAATACTGACCCGAGACCGACGATGTTGTCGCCGGACAGAAGCGTGCCGGTTCGTTCGTCATAGAGACATAGATGGCCGCGCGCGTGCCCGGGTGTATGCATGACGCGCAGAGAAATACGGGGCTCACCTTCTAAAACCAGCACGTCTTCGTCAGCAAGTATCAGATCCACTTGAATGTCCGGGAGCGCTGCCGCTGTCAGTTGGTGTGCCCAGACCTGGATATCACCGCAGACATCGCGGAGGTGCTCCCGAAGCGCATTGACGCCGCCAACGTGATCGGGATGCACGTGCGTTAGCAAAATGCCGCTAAGCGTTCGACCTTCGTCGAGCAGTTCATCCACAGCGTTTGCGAGACGCGCCTTGCTCGTCTTCGTATGGCGAACCCGGATCGATCACCAGAAGGCTTTGTGACGTATAGATCAGATAACAGTTTGTGTGTGTCGCCGGAGGCTTGGTCGGAGTGCGGACTGGAAAGCAAATGTAGTTGGGGCGAAACTCAATGCGGCGCACCGGCTCGTGACGAGCGTTAGGCAACGACAAAAAGCGTTCGATCAGATCATCCGTGAGACCTCCTGATAAAGTTTTCAACCCGTGCAGCACGGGCGGCACAGCCAGAATCTCCGATCGTTCCCAACGGTTGTGAGCCGCACCCGCGGCAATCCATTCGCCACTTTCGAGTTCGCCATCAGCACCAAGCTGAGCGTTTTGCTTCGCAGGGGCCTTCACCAGAAAAAACCAGGTGTCGAACCGTCGCGCGCTGAATGGCGGCGTTACCCAGCGGCCCACGAAAGTAAAATCATTGGCGTCAAGGTGTAGCTGATAGTGCTTGAGGAGTGCCGGCCAGCTCATTCGTCCGGACTGTAGATCGTCAAGCAGCGATGCACGTTGACCGTGCGTCAAGGCGTCACCACCACGCACTACCAGCACCTGAGTCTCTTCAAATAATTCCCGCGCCGCGCAACTTATGGCTGTTCGAAGTTCCAGGTCAGCTGCATTCTCAACCGGCACTTCCGCATCGCTCGGATCGAATTGGCCGCCGGGAAAGGCGTGGAAGCCGCCCAGAAAGGCCAGCTTGTCGCTGCGCTTTACCAGGAAGACTTCCGGGTTGCGTGGGTCGGTGTTATGGCGAAGCAGAACTATCGCTGCCGCGTCTTTGGGGATTGGGGCTGTGGAAGTTTGCATTCAGAGAATTCTGATTGGATTATGAGGCGGGGGCAAGCCCGCCTTCCACCCAGAGCTTCAACATTTGAGCGATTGATCAAGTTTGAGAGGCTTTCACTGTAGATTCAGGAGTCGATCAACAAGATCTCTCAGGTTGGGAAGGCGGCTTGCCCCCGCTCCTATCCTAATCTCTTGATCACGACCAGCGGAATCGTTCACCGTCGCCTGGTCCCCAGGGCACACCACGCATGTGATAGCCGCCTTCTTCCCAGAAGCCAGCCTGATCATGCTCGAGAAAGCGCACGCCCTTGACCCACTTGGCCGACTTCCAGGCGTACAGCTGCGGAATAATCAAGCGAACTGGTCCGCCATGTTCGGGAGGAATTGGCGCACCATCGTGCGACCAGGCGAAGAGCGAGTCTTCCTTGAGGAAGTATTCGATGGGAACGTTCGTAGTCCACCCATGGTCGTAGCCAAACGCCAACACAAACTTCGCTTCCGGTTTTATGCCAACAATTTTCGCCAGCTCGTGTGTCGGCACGCCGCCCCATAGATTGTCCAGCCGAGACCAGCGCGTGACGCAGTGAAAGTCAGCATAGACACGGACGGCAGGCAGTTGCATGAATTCATCGAGCGACCACTCCTGCGGGCTGCTCGACCAGGCCATCAACTGCAAACGACCAGGTTGCGAGATCGACGTCCGGCGTTCCGTGCGCATCGAGCACCGGCCACTTTTTAGTGCGCGATTGCCCGGGCGGCATTCGATTTTCGCGTCGCGTGTCCGGACTGATGATGACGTCCGAGTCAGCAATCTCTTCAGGCTTGCGGGGCTCGGTTGTTTGGTACTTGGGATCTTTGATTAGGTTATTGAGAAAACTCATGACATCAATGAGAAGAGCTTTGTAAGGTCAATACTAGTTCAAAGAACAAAGATCATTTCTTTGAGCTACGCTCCGCGAGTTTCATCAACTCTTCCGGCATCCACTTGCCAACGCCCTTCTTAGTCGACTCTTCAATGCCGGCGGTGCGATCGTGCCAGTCGTCTCTGTTGCCCTCGGGCCCGCGCTGATGTTCGTAGGTTTCAGTTTGTTCCAGACTCAAAATGATCCCGTCCACTACTTCCTTCCAGTCCTGGAATTGGATCCCGCGGCGAATGATCGGCAAGCCGGCTGACCAATCCTCTTCGGGCGCGCGGGAATCCTGCTCGGGAATGGTAAGCGTCTTGAGTGACGGAAACGGCCGCCCCGTAAACTCTTTTACGAGTCGATCCTTAATCTCTTTGTACGATGCCTGAGGCGCTTCAAGTCTAAGCGCTTGCGCGCGACGAAACAGATCAGACGTGCTTGTTTCTTGCTGGGCCATATATTTTAAAATCCGCGGTTGAATTGTCGTAAGTTTCAGCCATACCTTACACGGGCAAAGGGCAAGTTTACAACCGGCTTCAAATCGCTGGTAACGCCACCTGTTAATTTTGCGAGCCGGCGCAATAGGCCGTACTCAGTTGGCGCCGCAACGCCACGCAAACTAACAGTTTGCGTTAGAAAAAGCCCGACTAATTGAAATCAACGCGGAATGAAGTAAACTGCCTTACACGATGTCGGAAACAATCCTCTCAACCGAACCTGATCAATTAGCCGCCAAGCCGGACTCGTCCTGTCACATCTGCGGACGCGTTAGCCGCCAGCGGATCGCCCTGAGCGAATTGCCGACCGGAACTCGCAGAGCTTCTGGAAGCGAACGCTGATGTAGCCGGCAATGTTGATGTTGCTCAGGTTTGCGCCGGCTGTGTCGAACTCTTTAGCCGGGCCAAGGCCCAGATCGATTCTCACCACGCTATTTTTGAACGAACCGATCACGTTTTACCAACCCCGCTCAGAATGGATGCTGACGAACGTTTCACCGGGCGCGGAGTGACGATCGCTTTTCTCGACTCCGGTTTCTACCAGCATGACGATCTAACCAAGCCGGAAAACAGGATCGTCGCCTACCACAGCATCTTCGACGGCGAAGATGATCGCACGTCATTGGAAACAACTGACGTCGCCAGTTGGCACGGAATGATGACCTCAGTGGTCGCCGCCGGAAATGGTCATTTGTCTGACGGCTTCTATCGTGGCATCGCGTCCGACGTTAGAGTCGCGCTGGTGAAGGTTGGCCGCACCGGTCGTATACCCGATGAGCACATTGCCCGTGGTTTGGAATGGGTCCTGGACAACAAAGAGAAATACGACATTCGCATCGTCAACATTTCCGCCGGTGGAGATTTTGAACAGTCGTATCTGGATAGCACGTTGTGTAAGGTTGTCGAGCGCGCGGTTAGAGAAGGTTTGATCGTTGTCTGTGCAGTAGGCAATGCCGGGATGGCCCAGGGTCATCCCGTGTTACCGCCGGCTAGTTCACCTTCGGCGATTTCCGTGGGTGGTCTCGACGATCAAAACTCGCTCGACCGAGCCAGGCGCGGTATGTATCGCTCGTCATATGGCCCAACTGTCGACGGTTTGCAAAAACCCGAAATAATTGCTCCCGGGATCTGGGTGGCGGCGCCGATTCTGCCGGCAACACCTACGGCAGACGAAGCACACCTTTGTTCCGAGCTCGATGCCGCTCCAGACTCCCAACTGCGCGACATCATTCTTTCCCATGCAGGGGTGGACAAGGACTTCGACGAGGCGCGAGATCTGCCGACGCCGCTCTTGCGGCAACTAATTACGATCAAATTGCGAGAAGGAAACGTGATTAGCCAGCACTACAAATACGTTGATGGGACGTCGTTCGCGTCGCCAATTGTTGCGTCCATCGCGGCCTGCATGCTGGAGGCAAACCCCGTTTAAGTCCGCAGCAAGTGAAACGAATTCTGATTGACACGGCCGAGCGAGTACCGGGTGTCGAAGTAGAAAGACAGGGCTGGGGAGTGGTTGTTCCCAGAAGAGCGGTTGAGATCGCGCTGGCTAGTGTCAGATAGACTTCATCACGACCGTCGGTATTGTCTGCGCGGTAGACACTACACGAGGCGTGTGCAACAATTCTTTAAACCCACACAAGCTAAGAAGTTTTGAGAGGAGTGTTACCGTAAAAATGTCTGAGAACGAAACCGCGCTGGGTGCCGGCGCGACCGATACACCAGCTGAGAGTCCGGCGGCCGAAGCCCCGGCGGAAGATATCTCGTACCATGCAGTTGAGAAGGATGGAGTGGTCACAGCTATTTGGGAAATGAACGGGCGCAAGCATGTCAGGACAATCGATCCGAGGTCGCGCCAGGGCCAGGACATTCTCCGTCTCTACACCACCGAGCATCACGACGAGGCCCAGCCCGCAGAAGCAAGCGAAGCAGCTTCGTCCTAAATCTGCTTTAACCGCGAGCACCGACTTCTGCGAATCTCGTTTCTGAGAATCTCGAGGATCCAAAGCTTCCGCCATTTCAAGTCTTATCATCATCCCCGGATGGTAGCCATCGATCGGTTCGATGATGCGGTCCGTACCCTTTGCTTATCCAGTTCGACAAGCACGAGTTTCGTTCTGCTCCACCGACTAGCCGAATAGTTCGCGCTGAACCATACTTGCAGGCTTGTCGAATGTCCCACCTGTTTCCAGCGTTAGAATCCGAGAATTTGTACAAAAAACCAAAAGCTCCATGATCTTATACGGAGAAGTCCCACAGCAGCCTCTGGAAAATGCCAAAATTGTGGATTTTTGCGCCTCGCCAATCTCAGTACAGCTTGGAATGTTGCTTGCTTGTTCCCGCCACAAAGCTATTTTTCCTTTCTTATAGAACCAGCGGGTCCAGTTTTTTTCAGGCAACAACTCAACTTAGATTAGAAGTCCCTTAAAAGGTTTTTCGAAAAAAGAAGGAGGAGCTGTTATGCGAAGCGTTTTGCGCTTGCTGGCAAGCGGGTTAGTCCTAAGCTTTCTTTTCGTGGCATCGGCCTATTCACAAGGAGCCCAAACCGGAGGCATCTCGGGTGATGTGACCGACCAGAGCGGCGCTTTGGTGAAAGGCGCTACCGTTGATGTGATCAGCGCAGACACGGGCCGTTCGGTACGCACGGTGACGGTTGGCGAGGATGGCAGCTTCACCGCTACGTTGTTACCTCCGGGCACTTATAACGTCGAGGTTACAGCCAGCAATTTCAAAAAGGCCGTAGTCTCCGGCGTCAAGGTAAACATTACTGAGACTACGCACCTGGATATCAAGCTTGAAGTCGGAAAGATCCAGGAAACAGTAAACGTGGAAGCAGCGCCCTCGCTGATCAATCCCTCCAGTGCTCAGACGGGACAGGCCATTGACGCGCAAACGCTACAAACTTTGCCGCTGGCGTCACCCAATTTCCTGTTTTTGCTCTCTCTTTCTTCAGGCGTGTCCGGTGAACCGACCGACGTCCGCACCGCGGGACGGGGAACGGCGGATGTGAGCGTTAATGGTCAGCGCACCAGCAACAACAGCGTTTCGCTCAACGGTATCAACGTCAACGATTTCAACCTCGCACACTTTGATACGGTGCCTTTGCCGAATCCCGATACCCTGCAGGAAATGAAAGTAGCCACCTCGCTGTATGACGCGACTCAGGGCAGCAAGGGCGGCGGCGCATTGGGCCTGGTCACCAAGACCGGCACGAAAAACTTTCATTGGGACCTCTACTGGTCACACCGCAACGACTATCTCAACGCCAATGAGTTCTTCTTCAACAAGAATGGAACCAAGCGCGGCCGTCTGTTGCAGAACGTTTTTGGTGGCAGCGCCAGCGGTCCGATTCCTAAAGCAGGCGGCTTCTGGTTCTTTAACTATCAGGGCGTGCGCGCCCGCAACGGTATCGATCCCAATGGCTCGAGCACGTCACCAATTGTGCAAGCATTTCCCACCGCAGCCGACGGCTCTGTCAAATGCTACTGATCTGGCTGCGAGGTTTGGTCTGACTCCAGCGCAAATTGATCCGGTAGCGGTCAAGATTCTTAACCTTCAAGACAATCGCTTTGGCGGACAATATCTGGTGCCTCGTTTTGGTCAGGGTGGTTGCGGCAGCATTTCGAATCCTTCTGCGGCACCGTCGGCCCAAAACTTCAATTGCAGCTTCTCAGCCGTCGCACCAATTCTCGATAACCAGTACACGATTAGTTACGATCGCAGCTTTCGGGATGATAAAGACAAGATCACCGGAACCTGGTTCTGGGATGAAGGCTCCGTCGCACAAACCTTTTGGCACCGACACGACTCTGACTAATCCGCGCAACGACTTTCAATGGAATCGCTACCTGGCGATAACTCATACACACCTGTTCAGCGCCACCAAAGTCAATGAGCTGCGTCTGGGGTACAGCCGGTTCATTGTTTGGCAACGTTCCCACCGATATGCATCAGGCAGCCGACGTCGGCGCCCAGCCCAATGGCGCCTTCACCGGACTGTATCGGGTCGGAATCACGGGCCTGTTCTCGTTAGGAACTGGCGTTAACGACGACCGCGGCACAATCTCCAACACCTACAACATCGTCGAAACCTTTTCGATGATCGCCGGCAAGCACAGCCTGCGCATGGGTGGTGAGTCGGTCGAATATCAGTTGAATCGCTTTAACAACTTTGCCGTTCGCGGTTCGCTTACGTTCGGCAGCACTTCAGGCGCAGGCAACACGTTTACGGCTTTTCAGAACTTCCTGAGAGGGGCGCCTACGGCGCTGCAGTCAGCGTTCGGTGATCCAGCACGAAACTTCGTCGCCACAGACTATGCGGCGTTCATTCAGGATGATTACCGCCGCACTTCGCGAATGACCTTCAACATCGGCCTTCGTTGGGAAGCCATGAGCTTCGGCCATGACAAGCTAAACCGCGCCGGCATTTTTGATCCAGCACTTGCCGCCGCCGGTCAGAATCCATTTCTGATTCCGGAAGCGGTTGATCTGGGCGGATTCAGAGGCACGCCAGGAGTTCGCAATTGCGCTCTGATACGCTGTCGCGACGACAACAACTTCGCGCCGCGCGTTGGTTTTGCCTGGGACATGAAGGGCGATCAGAGCACCGTTTTACGGGCAGGTTATGGAATTTACTACCAACGCCTCTCCAACCAGAACATTCTGCAAAACTCTCTAGCGGCCCCATTCACAGTGCAACCGCTCGAGAGTCGAGTGGTCCCAACCACACTGCAACTGGCCAATCCGCTGGCGGGACAACCACCACCTTCTATCGTGGCGACCGCGTTCATTCCGACGGCCACTTACTTTGTGGGCTTGCGCCGGCTCAGCGGCGCCGGACCGCTAGACGTAAATGATCCGAATGTTGGTCCGATCTTTGTGAACGCCGCCGGTCAGCAGTGTCTTAACTACGGCGGCACGGCGACTAACTGTTCGATTAATCTGGCGTCGTTTACGAGTGCGCCGCTCGATGCTTATACGCCGTACACTCAACAATGGAACTTGACCATCCAGCGCCAGCTAAGGGGCGGTTGGGCAGTCGAAACGGGGTACGTTGGTTCACACTTCATCGGCGGCATCGGTATCTGGGATCCGTTCCAGGCCGTTCAGGTGAGTCCATCGAATCCGCTCACAATTCATGACCATAACGGCGTTGCCTATACCATTACCGCCAACACGGTCGCCAACGAGGAATTGCGCCACCAGATCATTGGACTCTCCCGCAAACGAGGAGCTCGCTTCTCATCCAACATCGGTTTTGCCAACTACAGTTCCTGGCAGACCACCCTTTCACGGCGGTTGCATCGCGGGCTCTATTTCCAGGCGGCTTACACCTACTCGAAGACCGAAGACAATGTCAGCGGTTCACTGAGTACCGACGAGTTGAATGCGACTCGCGCGGGCCAAAATGGAGCCAACATTTATAACAATCAAGCCAACGTCGCGCAGAACAAAGCGCGCGGAGACTTTGATCGTCCGCACCGCCTGGTCGTAAGTTATTCGTACGATATCCCGGTGAAGAAGGACAGCTTTATGGACAATCCTGTCTTGAGGGGTTGGGCCATAAGCGGAATCGTCACCTACCAAAAAGGCTTGCCGTTCTCGGTAACAGACACCACCAGCGGCGGCATCTTTGGATCGACGTTGGGCACGGCGCAGTTTCTATGCGGCCGCATTGCTGAGGCTTATACCCACGGTTCTACGGAAGCCCGTATCGACCACTACTTGAGGACGGAATGCTTTGGTACCGCGCCGCTAATCCCGGGACTCTCCACCATTAATGGCGGTGTAAATCCTGGGGCGACCGGCTTCGGCAATACCCCGCGCAACGCGTTTCGCGCTCCTTATCAACAGAACTGGGACATCTCTATCCAGAAACGGTTCACGATAAAGGAGTCGCATTCGTTCTCGTTCCGTATGGACACCTTCAACGTGTTCAACCACCCGATCTTCACTACACCGTCGTCGGTTAACATCGCGACGCCCGCAACCTTTACCAGGATTACGGGTACCGCGGTTCCGGCACGGTTGATTCAGTTTGGATTGAAATATAGCCACTGACCTTCGGGTCAGCGGGGGGAAAGATAACTTTGCCGGGCGGAGCGTAATCCGCCCGGTTTAGTTTTACCGCCACACGTTTTTGCGTTAGCCTTTAACCAATTCATCGCTTAGTTTGCCAGGATGATCGAAGTGCTGCGCCTTTCTCTTTATCCGCTGGCCTTTCCTCGATCGCGGTCGTGCCGCCCGCTTCTCCTATTAGTTTGTGTGCTCTTGCTAAGCTTCCCCGTGCTGGCCCAGCGAGACCGCGACACCTACTCCAACGCCTCCGCAAATGCACTTGAAATGGTGGGCCAGGTCCGTGTGTCCGAGACCGGACTTCCCGCCAGTCGGGTTCCCATCCGTTTGGAAAGGTTCGGCGGCGGCGTGATCGATTCGATGGATACCGACAGCGGCGGACGATTTCGCTTTGCAAACCTGCAGCGCGGTTATTACAAGGTCATAGTTAATGCGCCCGGCTTTAAGCCGGTACAACAGGATGCTGATCTGCAAGTCGTGTTTCGCGCTTATCTGGTCTTTGAGCTAAGTTCGGAAAGGGCCGGCTCCTTGACTTTGGTTGATGTCATCGATGCGCGAGCGCCGGCCGAGGCCCGCGAAGAATTGGTGCGGGGTCGCGACGCGCTCGGCAAAAGAAGTTACCCGGAAGCAATCGGCCATTTGCAAAAAGCAATCGCCGCGTACCCCACGTTTTATGAAGCCCACCTTTTGCTGGGGACCACTTTCGTTGACGAGCGCGAATGGAAAAAAGCGGAAGGAGAGTTTCAGCGTGCGCTGGAATTGAAGGCGTCGAGCGCGGCAGCCACCCTCTCATTGGGCGAGGTCTACTGGCGGCAAAATCGTTACGACGAAGCCGAAAAAGCTTTGCTCGATGGACTCAAACTCGACGACAAGTCATGGAACGGCTACTTTACGCTGGCCCGTCTCTATTGGGATCGGCAAAACATCGCGAAGGCCGCGCCCGCTATCGGCCACACGCTGCAATTAAAGCCGGATTTTGCCCCGGCTCATTTGCTGGCAGGGAATATCCTGCTAAAAGTAAATCAGCAGGAGCGCGCACTTACAGAGTATCGAGAATATTTGCGTTTGGAACCCAAAGGCGAGTTTGCTGCACAAACTCGCGAGCTCGCGGAAAAGCTGAGCAAGGCAATCGGTGAAAACAAACAATGACGTTTCTGACGCAATGCAAATAAGAAAAGCAGCTACCGAAGACTCCGCCGCCCTCACCAAAATCGCCAATGATGCAAAGCGGCATTGGGGTTATCCCGAACATTGGCTTCAGCACTGGCAAGACGACCTGACAATTTCCGACGACTTCATCGCCAGCACCGACGTGTACGTCGCTGAGAGCGAAGGCCAACTGCTCGGGTTCTATGCGCTCATCATTCGCGAAGATAAAGCAGAGTTGGATCACCTGTGGGTATCGCCGCCCCACATTGGTACCGGCGTCGGCAAACAATTGTTTCTCCACGCGATGCAGCATGCGGCAAAAGAAAACGTGTCGGCGGTGGAGATGTTGTCGGATCCAAACGCCGAAGGGTTCTACCGTAAGCAGGGAGCACATCGCATCGGTGAGGTGGTTTCTGAAATCGACGGCGAGCCCCGTGTCCTGCCGCGAATGTCCGTCGACCCCAAAGTTACTTCATAGGACTTATTCCAACCAAAGTTTCCCTGGAGCCATTAAGCCGACAACTTGCTTGACTCATTAAAGTGGGTACTCCAATTGATTTTAGGGTGCCCAGCGATTTAGCGGAATCCAGACTTAACTGAGCAATTGATACTCAACAATTGGTCAGACAAAATCAGAACTGGGAGCGCTAGCGACCAGCCAAAGGCGCAACTGTCGAAGAACCTGCAGCCAGAGCCGATTCAATTACCTTTTGAAGTGAATGCCTTGGCTGGTCGCTACCACCACCCCACGCGGGCCGCCCGCGTGGGGACCCCGGTTCGCTCCCAGTTCTGATTTTGCGTGGGCTACGTCGGATCTTATCTGGTTAATCTCGCTCTGTGACCTTCGTCGTGCTCAAGGCATGACGGAGGTTTCAACCTGAACCGGGTTTCGCGCTGGCGAGATAAGTAGGTTATTACCCTGATCAACCTGTCACGCTGTATTAAGTTTTAACCATCAGGCCGCGCCGGTAGGATTAGAGTGATGGTAGACTACCGGGCAAAATGAGCTCCCAGGAAACAGATCCAATAGCGAGCGCTGCGCGTGACGACACTGCTGCGCGGGGAGAAACGTTTTATCCCGGCGCCAGCCGCGGTAATCTCGCAGCTTTCCCGCCAAAGGAGCGTTGGGATAACTGGACGGAACTTGACTCTCAAGCCTGGCCCAAACGCAAAGAGCGACACTTTTCCTTAGTTCCTACTACTTGTTTCAACTGTGAGTCGGCCTGTGGTCTGCTCGCCTATATCGACAAAGTCACCGGAGACATTCAGAAGTTTGAAGGTAACCCGGAACATCCGGGATCGCGCGGGCGCAATTGTGCCAAAGGTCCGGCAACGCTCAACCAAATTCACGATCCCGATCGCATTCTTTATCCACTCAAGCGCACCGGCAAACGCGGTGAAGGTAAATGGGAACAGGTGTCTTGGGACGGGGTTCTGGACGATATCGCCGCGCGCATTCGCAAAGCGATGCTTGAAGATCGCCGGAACGAGATCATGTATCACGTCGGGCGACCCGGTGAAGACGGTTTCACAGAGCGCATCCTCGCCGCCTGGGGGGTTGATGGCCACAACTCCCACACCAACATTTGTTCATCAGGCAGCCGTGAGGGTTACCAGCTATGGATGGGACTCGATCGTCCCAGCCCCGATCATGCGAACGCGAAAGTTATCCTGCTCATCAGCGCGCACCTTGAGTCGGGCCATTACTTTAATCCGCACGCGCAAAGGGTCATCGACGGCAAAGCGAACGGCGCAAAGTTGATCGTCTTCGATACGCGCCTTTCTCACACCGCTACGCATGCGGATTACTGGGTCGCGCCCTATCCCGGCTCGGAGGGCGCAATGTTACTGGCGATCGCCAACTATTTGATTCAAAACAATCTCTACCAACGCGAGTTTGTGCGTCGCTGGTGGAACTGGGAAGAGTACGAAGAAAGTCTCAAGTCTCAGGTCTCGAGTCCCAAGTCTGACCCTGTTGAAAACGAGCCAACCTTTGAACAGTTTGAAGATCACTTGAAACAACTCTACGCGCATTACACTTTTGAGTTTGCCGCTCAGGAATCAGGCGTGGACGCAAAAGTTATCGAAGAAATCGCAAAACTAATCGCCACCGCCGGCACACGCTTTTCCAGTCACAACTGGCGCAGCGTTTCCTCGGGCGTCAGTGGCGGCTGGGCAGTCGCGCGCGCGGTCTTCATGTTGAATGCGCTGTTAGGCGCGGTCGCGACCGAGGGGGGTGTTTTTCCAAACGCCTGGAACAAATTTGTGCCGAAGCCGATCTATACACCGCCACACCCGAAGATGTGGAACGAAACCCAGTGGCCGCGCGAGTATCCATTGTCGATGCACGAAATGTCGTTTCTGCTGCCACACTTCCTTAAGGACGGGCGCGGCAAGCTCGATGTTTATTTCACGCGCGTTTACAACCCCGTCTGGACTAATCCGGACGGTTTCTCCTGGATCGAAATGTTGACCGATCCGGATCTGGTTGGTTGTTATATCGCGCTGACCCCGACCTGGAATGAAACCTCGTACTTCGCCGACTACGTCTTGCCGATGGGACACGGCTCGGAGCGTCACGACATTCATTCTTACGAGACGCATGATGCGCAGTGGCTCGGGTTTCGCCAGCCCGTGAAAAAAGCGGACCGCCAGCGCGAAGGTGAAAAAGTGGACGACACTCGCGAGGTGAATCCGGGTGAGGTATGGGAAGAAAACGAGTTTTGGATGGAACTAACCTGGCGAATTGATCGCGATGGCTCGCTCGGCATCCGCCAGTTTGTCGAATCAAAAAAGAATCCGGGCACCCGTCTCAGCGTTGACGAATACTACGAATGGATTTTCGACAATTCTGTTCCTGGTTTGCCGGAAAAAGCAGCGGCGGAAGGTTTGACACCGCTCGGGTTCATGCGCCGTTATGGCGCCGTGGAAATAAAACAACGAGTCGGGGCTATATATGACGAACCCGTTAACCCCGAGGAGCTCGAAGATATTCGCGAGGATGAGTATGGTCGGATATTCACGCGCACAGCAAAACCAGGTTCGCCAAACGTGGTGCCGGTTCCCAGCCCTGATGGCGATGCGGCGGGCCGGCGCCTGGTGGGAGTGAGAGTCGGAGACGAAATCAAGCGTGGGTTTCCGACACCGAGCGGCCGCCTGGAGTTCTATTCACGCACAATGGCCGATTGGGGTTGGCGCGAGTTCGCCCTGCCGACCTACATCAAGAGCCATGTTCATCCCGACAATCTTGAACCCGGTGAAACGATTTTGATTTCGACTTTCCGCTTGCCGGTACAGATTCACACGCGCAGCGCCAACGCCAAGTGGCTCGACGAAATCGCGCACACGAATCCACTTTGGATTCACACCAACCACGCCGCCAACCTGGGCGTACGCACCGGCGATCTGCTGCGCGTCGAAACTGAAATTGGTTACTACGTCGTGCGCGCCTGGGTGACTGAAGGCATTCGCCCAGGCATCGTCGCCTGTTCGCATCACATGGGCCGCTGGAAACTGGGCGAACAGGGCGAGAAGGCGCAACGCCAAATGATGGCGACGGTGAAACTCGATCATGAAGGAACTGAGTGGGGACTGAAGCGCGAGAAAGGCGCCGCGCCTTACGAGTCGAGCGACCCTGACACGTTACGCATCTGGTGGGGCGACGTCGGCGTGCATCAGAACATGACCTTTCCGGTCCATCCCGATCCGATTTCGGGAATGCACTGCTGGCACCAGGCCGTGCGCGTGCGCAGAGCTGATCCGGGCGATAACCCTGGCGATGTATTTGTCGATACTGCTAAATCGCGCGAGGTTTACCGGAAGTGGTTGGCGATGACGCGACCGGCAGACAAGTTTTCACCCGACGGCACGCGTCGACCTTACTGGATGCTGCGCCCCTTGAAACCAGCGCGCGAGTTCTATAAGTTGCCGCAGGAAGAAAATCCGGCACGCAGCGTCGAGTGATTTTGTGGGACCGCGGGCGCCCTCGCCCGCAATGAGCGCGAAGCGCGAACATGGTTATTACACTTGTATTTTTCATGCAGTAACTTGAACTTCGGGTAACTTTGCGGGCGAGGGCGCCCGCGGTCCCAGAAAACGCAGGCGCGTTCCGAGGTAAATTCATATGTACTTCAAACAATTCTATCTAGGCTGCCTGGCTCATGCTTCTTACCTGATCGGTTCGGAAGGTGAGGCTGCGGTGGTAGATCCACAGCGCGACGTCGACCAGTACCTTGAAGAAGCTGCGGCGCAGGGGTTCGAAATCAAATATGTGATCGAGACGCACCTGCATGCGGATTTCGTCAGCGGCCATCGCGAGCTCGCGGCAAGGACCGGGGCCGAGATCGTCTTTGGCAAAGAAGCGGGCGCGACGTTTCCGCATCGGGCCGTGAAAGACGGTGACGAGATTAAGATCGGCAAAGTTGTCTTACGGATCATGGAGACACCGGGGCATACGCCGGAAAGTATTTCGGTGTTGGTCACCGAAACGGAAGTGGGGGAAAAAGGAAATGGGGGAATGGGGGAAGAGGAAGTCGCGTTGGACAGGAATGTCGATCATTCCCCGCAGCCACAGAAAGTCCTAACCGGAGACACGCTGTTTGTAGGCGACGTGGGACGGCCTGATCTTGCCGGTGGCAAGGGTTACACTCCGCAGATGATGGCGGCGATGATGTATGACACGCTGCACGGCAAGCTCCTGAAACTTGATGATGCTACGGAGGTTTATCCGGCTCATGGCGCGGGTTCGATGTGTGGAAAAAACATGTCGAAAGAAACGTCATCAACCATCGGCGCTCAGAGGAGATTCAACTACGCGCTCCAGCCGATGTCGAAAGATGAGTTTGTGCGCATGATGACTGCCGACTTGCCGGAGGCGCCCGCTTATTTTCCGCAGGACGCCGAAATCAATCGCACCGGCGCCGAAGCTTTGAGTCAACTTCCAGAGGTTGCGGCACTAACACCTGCGCAAATCCGCGAGTTAACCTGCAGTACATCTGCTAGTTTGCCGCCTGTAATTCTCGATGTGCGCGCGGCCGCCGAATTTGGCGCGGGACACATTCCCGGTTCAATCAACATTGGTCTCGGTGGCCAGTTTGCTATCTGGGCAGGCACGCTCATCCCAATGGGAACGCCAATCGTGATCGTCGCTGAGTCGGAAGAAAAGGCTCAGGAGGCAGTCACGCGCCTCGCCCGAGTAGGTCATGAAAGCGTGAAAGGATATCTGGCCGGAGGGATCGCTGCCTGGAACAAGGCCGGTCTGGAACTGACCGGCTTGCCGCAAATCACGGTTGGTGAACTAAACGAACTCGTCGCAAACCCGGACCCACTGCAGATCGTCGATGTACGTCGTCCACCCGAATACGCCGGCGGCCATGTGCCGCATGCGATTCACGCGTCGCTCTCTGATTTGCAAAAGTCGTTTGCAAGTCTTGACCTTGATCCGTAACAAACCAACTGCGGTGATCTGCGCCGGCGGTTACCGCTCGAGCGCGGCCTCGAGCATCCTCGAGCAACATGGATTCTCAAATCTTCTGAACGTTAGCGGCGGCACCAGCGCCTGGATCGCTGCCGGGTATCCGGTTGAAGTTCCTTCATCGAAGTAGCGTGTTCTAGTTCGCGCTACGCGCTCATTGCGGGCGGGACGCCCGCGGTCCCAGACAATCTCTTGAGTGTTATCGGCAGTACCTGCCTTTTACTATTCCCCATTTACCATTTACGATTCACTTATCTTGGATCCCTTTACCTTCAAACTTCTGATCTCGATTGCGATTGTTGTCATCGCCACCATTCACGGCTTTGGCGCGGCGTGGCTGGCGATCTGGATGCTGTTTCATCCTTACCATTCGGTCAAATTTCTCGGCGTGACTGTTTGGCCGCAGGGAATGATTCCGCGGCATCGGGAGAAGTTGGCTGAGTCGATTGGCAACGCTGTCGGCAACGAACTGGTGTCGCAGCAGACCGTGTTTGACGCCTTGTTTGAGACTAGTTTCTTCCAGCGCAAGGTTGAGGATTTCGTCAACGCCCACACTCACGATCTGCTCGGGAAAGTCTATCCATCGTTCATCGATGCCTTGCCTTCGGCGGCGCGCGGGCCGATTCTCGATACCGTATCAGCGCTGCAATACCGTCTGGCCGATTACATCGCTGCGATGCTGAAAAGCGAAGACACCACGGCGGCGATCGAGTCTTTTGTCGATCGCCAAGTGGACGAGCTCCTGGCGCGTCGCGTTGGCGACACGCTCAGCGAAGATCAGTTCGATACAGATTCTGGCATTTGTTCAGTCACGCTTTGCGCGACTGGTTAACGAAGAAGGCCTCGAAGAAAAGATTAGCGGCTTTGTTTCGGGACGACTCGATGACCTGGCCCGGAGCAATGCGACGCTGGCTGAAACATTTACCCCGGAGACCGTCGCTTTTATCAAGGAACGGATCGATAGCCAGGTGCCGCCAATCGTGCATCACCTCGCAGACATCGCCACCAGCCCCAACACGCGCACGCAAATTGGCGCCCTGATCAAGCGCGAGGTCGATGACTACTACGATCAACTTTCACTCATCAAAAAGATCTTCATCTCGCGCGAACGCATTCATCGCGAAGTTGATGAACTGGTTAACAAGACTTTGCCGAAACGCATCGAAGAATATTTGCGCGGCCCCGCGTTTGAAAAGGAGGCCGAGGCATTTCTGAATGCGACTATCGACAATGTGCTGGCGCGGCCGCTGAATGTGTTGGTGGGGCAGATTGAGTCCGAAAAGTTTGACTCCATCAAGCAGGAGATAACCAGTCGCATCGTTGAGATGGCCAAGAGCGAGGAGTTGTCGGCTTCAGTTGCTACTTATTTCCGGGAAGCGATTGAGCGGTTCCGACCGCAAACGCTTGGCTCAGCGTTGCAGCAGCTCGATCCCGACTCGATTCAGACTGCCAAAACATTTCTGACAAGAAGCGTGGTTGGCTTGCTTGCGCGCGATGATACCGCGCGGACGATCAATGCCATCCTCAGTTCGCAGATCGAGCGGCTGCTGGTATCACCCATCGGCCGTCTCGGCGATCACGTTTCAGAACATTCAATGAAACGCGCCAGCGCGGCACTGGTGGGACGAATAACCATGACCGCGCGGGAAGGACTGCCGAAGGCGATTGCCGAGTTTGATGTGGGCGGACTGGTGCGCAAGAAGGTCTCCGACTATCCGATTGAAAAGCTCGAGGCGCTGGTGTTGTCGGTTGCCAGTCATCACCTGAAAACGATTGAAATCTTCGGCGCGGTGATTGGCTTCTTCATCGGCGTGCTGCAAGCGATCTATTTTTGGCTGACTTACTTGCCTGGACGGTAAACAGGAGGAGGGAAGGGTAAGGGTAAAAGGGGAAAGCCTGCACGTCTCCCTTTACCCCTCCCCTTTCCCCTTCCCTGGTTTGCTGTCTGCCGTTTGCTGTTTGCTACTTGTCTCTCTCTAACAAGCACGCTCCGCCCCACGGTCGATTCGGTTGAAAGGCTTCCGACTTCTGCAAGTGGTAGAAGAAACTCATCAGCCGCGGCAGTCGTTTCAATGCACCGGCAGTGTGCCATAGCGAACGAACGGCCACAGGCTTCCAGCCAAACTTAGTGAAGAATTCGGGACCGTCGGCGGGTGCGAACTTGAAGGGTGCTGCGGCCTCGTCGAACGCTTTCCCCATTTTCTTTTGCAGCATTCTCAAAAGCGCGGGCGAGGTAATATCCAGCAGCCAGTAACGAAACTGTTCGTGTGCTGCGAGGTCCCTGGCTAACAAGCCAACCTCCTCGGAACTCAGATAAAGCACCAGGCCTTCACTAATGATAAGCGCCTTCTGTGACTCCTTCGCTATTCGCTGAAAGAGTTCGCGCCGGCTTTTTACGTGGGAGAGATCGAGACGAACACGCTCGAGCGTGCACGAAGGGCTTTTCATCATGCAGTAACTGCTCCTTGTAATCAGTTATCTCCGGCAGATCGACTTCTATCCATTTCAACTCGACCGGCAGCGCGAGTCGATAGGGACGAGCGTCGAGTCCGGCGGCAAGATTGATCACGGTGTCGCAACCTTCCTGCAGACACCTGGTGATGAACTGGTCAAACAAGTAGGTGCGCGTGAACCATGACCACGCGTTCTTTTCGCTAAAAGCCAGCGACTGCGCGATCTCCTGGCCCCGCTCTCCGGCAAGCCGGCGCGCGAAGGGATCTCGAAAGAGCGCCTCCGGGTGTTCGTTCTCACGCGCGCGATAAACGGCAGCGAGCAGGGCCGTATCGGAGATGTTGCGGATTAGCATAATTCTCGTGAACCAGGGGAATAGGGGAACAGGGCAAAGGGGGAAAGGGCAAAGGTGAACAAGTAAGGCGCAAATGATACGGCGGAAGAATCGAGTCTACTTTCCTTATGATCCCTTTCCTCCTTACCCTTTCTCCCCTTTTCCACCGGCGCGGTCAGATACCAGGTGTTATCCCAAGCATCTTTCACCCAGGCGGTACGACCGTACGCTTGAGTCGTTGGTGCTTGCAACGAAGTTGCGCCGGCACTGAGCGCGCGCGCGTAGGCTTCCTCAAGATTTTCTACGTTAACAAATAGCGCGGGCGGCATTGGTTGCGCGTCGCCATGTGCCTCACCCATCTCGATCAGCGAGTCGCCGATGCGGACCAGGGCGTGATGGATCATCCCCTCCGGCGATTGTTCGCGCGAAATCTCTTCAGCAGCAAAAGCCTGCTTCATGAATTCGATTAACCCCGCAGCGCCGATCGGGTGCAGGAAAGGCGTGACCGGACGCAACCCCTCGGGAATGTAAGTTCCGGGGAGCCCGAGTTTGTGTGTGGCAATCCACCAGATATTTCCGGTGGGGTCCTTCACTCCGGCTTCTCGATCGCCGTAAAACTGATCGACGGGCTCTTCCACCGAAGTGGCGCCAAGATCGAGCGCGCGTTGATAGACTGCATCGGCATCGGGCACATAGAGGTGGAGCGCGGTCGGCATTTCTTCTACCGCTTCGTAGCCGCCAATCATGAGTTTGGAATCGCCTATTGTGACTTCCGCGTGCAAGCCGCCGGCTGAGCCGATGGTGCGAAACACCTCGGTGGCGCCAAAGGCGTCCTTAACAAATTCGACCAATTGCTCGGCGCGTTTTACGGTCAGGTATGGTGTGATGGTCTGGTAACTGGCCGTTGAAGTTTCCTGAGGATTGTTGTCTCTCTGTTCCAGTAGCCGTCATAGTGGCAGCTCCTTCTCAGTGTTTCTTTCAGGCTTGATTTGAATTTCTCACGCGGCAGCAGACGCAGTTCACTTGCGAGCGTGGCCAACTCTTGCAAGGCCGGCTCGTCTGCCGTGAACGCTATTGCCCCGCTCGATGCCGGCGCGACAATCGCATCGATAGCTTCGTCCAGTTGCTCGATTAAAAACTGCTCAGACATTTTTCTCACTCATGCGCGCCCGGAGGTTTTGCAACGCGCGAAACTGCAACTGTTTTATTGCTCCTTCGCTCCTGCTCAACTGCTGAGCAATCTCGCGAATGCTTTTCTCTTCGGCAAAACGCAAACGGATTACGTAACGCTGGTCCCAGGGAAGTTGATCCACTAACTGGTAGACCCGCGCGACGGTTTCAACCTGTTCGAGATCGGCGCCGACGCCTGCCTCGGCCGCGCCGGGTGACTGCACGGCAGGTTCGCTCGCTTCACGCAGCAGGCGTTGCGCGCGATCAGCAATCGAGTTCCGGGCTATGCGAAAGAGCCAGGCGGCGAAAGGCGCGCCCCGCCACTTGAATTTTCCAAGGTTCGCCAGCGCCTGATGAAAAACATGCGACGTCAACTCTTCCGCTGCCGAACGCTCGCGAACTCGCCGGGCGATATAGGCATACACGCGTTCGAAGTGTAGTTCATACAACTCGCCAAAACGGCTCGCATCCTGCTGCGCCGCCTCGATCAAGGCCCGCTCGTCTTGCTGGTTATCTGGACCCTTCAAACTAGTCCTCACTCGACCATCGCGAAGCCGTCAACCCACGCGGAAACCCGGGCGAACGTTTCTTCTAACTATATAAACTGTCGTGGAAGGAAAAGGTTACGGCAGAAACGCGGGAAACAGAAGGAAGTAGACAGTAGGCAGAAGGGCAATCGTGGGAGTGGGCAGTAGACGGTAGACAGTAGGCAGTAGGCAAAATGCAGAAGGCAGTAGACACGACGCAGAAATGAAAATTAGTTTTCTGCCTTCTGTCCGCTTTAAAGGATGATGGTTGTGCTACAGCCGTCGATGAGTGGGTGAATCTGCCACTGATTTTCCGGAAGCGCCTGGTTGGCCAGGGTCTCTTCGGCCTGAGCTACTTGAAATCCATTCTGTACGCGCAAGATCATGTCTTCCGGAGGCCATTCGCCGTCCCATGGGCCGCCCTCCATTTTTGAGCAGATTTTAATGGGATGAATTTCATTCCATCTCTCATGAAGAGTGTCACAAACCCAGGCCCCCTCAACATACACAATGTCAGCGCCGATGCCTTGTCCGGTCTCGGGATCAACGCCGGTGTTGTCTGTGAGGTCGCCAGTGTCGGTGTCTGAAGGCGAACCCTCGCCAAACAAACCAGCCAAACTCGATAAGAATAATGCCAGCAGAGAAATCAAGCCTATGGCTAATCCCAGCAGGATGTCCGCAGGCCATGGCAAGAAAATGCAGGCTATCAGGGCAAAGATGGCGAACGCCAGGAGAACTTTGGACGTCACCAGCATTTTGTAGTTACCGTCTCCCTCAAACTCTGCATGCAGGACGGCGGCTAACATTCCGGTTTGCCGGTCAGTGGCAAAGTGGCCCTGCTGATCCACACCGATTGCTATGACGCCAGGCTGCGGCCTCACAAGTTCGCCGTAAGGCGAAGATGCTTCAGCTGCTGCTTGAAGCGCTGCTCTATTCGCATTGGGAGGGCCATACTCACAGTTCTTGAGCAGCAGGTTGAGGGAATAGTCTGTATCCCGATCAAAAATATTCACACCGAGCTCAACCGGTCCTCCGATGCTCACGATGGCGCCGACACACGAGCGGTCCCCGCCAAGACAGATCAGCCGGTTATAAAGCCAATTGTGGTAATAAGCGACCAGCGCCGCCAGGCCCATAATTTCAGCGACGATCACCAAACAGCCAGGATGGCCCATCGCTATGGCTATCATTGCCGCCGGCGTGCCGGCTAACAGAGTCGCAATCGTTATGAATCTCACGCGCGAACTAAAATCCGTTGCCTCAATGCAACGTGTGTACTGCTTAAAAGCCATAGTTCATACCTCCTTCACACAGGTTAGTGTGACGCCACCCGCGAAGCCTTGGTCGTGAAACGCGTTAACGTTGATAGCTTGCCGTCCAAGAAAAGCAGCCGGTGGATCGACCTTCACTGTGATCAAAACGCTCTCGGCCGGATTGAGCACGGGGGTGGCCGGATTGATCTGTACTGCGAAACCAGGAGGAACAGGATGCATCCCACGCCTGTGTATTCTAAGCAGCGCGTCAGCTTCCGGTCTTACGTCCTGGCACTCCGCCAGCGCCGGTATCTGGTAGGCATCAAATTCGAAGTGATAACGCCGAGCGAGCCCAGTATTATTGCGGAGCGTGAACTCAAATTCGGCCGGCGAGTGTGCAGCCTGTACGTCTGTGTTTTCCTGCCCGAGGTTGTTCAGACGATCGACGTCATCAACCGGATCAAGCAGCACCTGTAGGCAGTAGTGCCCAGGCGTTACCGGCGTTGTCCACGGAATCGTCACGAACGCGGGCTGGCCGGCACTACCTTTAACGCCGACGTCGATCGTGCCGCTGGCGATCGGGATTGGCTCGGTGCCTACTCCGAAATCAAGAAATGACAGGTGGACCGGCATGGCGATCGCGGGAGCCACGAGCGAGTTGTTCGAGACCCGCGTGGTGACGTCATAAGTCTTGCCCGGTTCGAGTTCGTGCGAGCTAACCGGCACACCGGCAAACGACAGCGAGATGTCGGGGTTCTCGTATGTCACAGCCAGGCCTTGAGCAATGAGAGCGCGCTGTGAGTACAGGAGCGGATCGGGTCGGACAAACGAGGGGTGACTGATTGGCGCGCAGCCAGTCTTGGGCGGACTCGGGTCGCCCTGTCTCCGGCAGAGTATTTTGAGGAACCTGCATAGCGCAATTATCCAGCCATAGAGAATGAGGCGAAGCAATGAAAGAAGGTTTGACCAAAACATAGCGGTCTCCTTTGGCAGGTTGGTGGCCGCAAGCGACTAAGGTGTCGGGCCCAGGCGCGTGAAGCTGCGACGAAAAACTAAAATCATGGAGCCGTGACGAACATTCTTCCGAGGTGGGGGAACTCGGATATGGACAACCGGTGTTTATCCACGGCCGACATGTAACTCAGGGTAAGGTGAAGAACTCAGTTTGCGTGAAGCCGGTCGACTTTCATCAGCCGGGCGCACTCTCGTATCAGCGCGCACACTTTATTAGCTTTGATTTCTTACGTCAATAGACTTCAGCGCTGTATCACGGGGCAATTACGCCACTCCCACAGCTGTTTAAAGTGAACCGGTTTTTGGAAGCCAGAGCTGGAAAGGAAGGAGGAATAGCCTAAGAAGTTCAGAGTCAAACTTTAGTTTATGCTTGTTGGTCCCGCGCAAGCTAAAGCTTGAACTCTGAACTACGGACTGAAGAGGTCCAGCTAATTCCCTGGCGCGATGAGTTCAGCGGATTGCGCCGCTTTGGGATCGTATGCGGTGGCGAGAAACTTCTTGGCCACTGCCTGGGCATTATCGTAGTTGATGCCTGACTGTACTGCCTTATTGTATTCCGAGACAGCGCGATTGCGTTCGCCCTTGGCATCGTAGGCATTGCCCTTCTTGATGTGCGCCCACGCTTCAATCCAGGAGGGTTGCAAGGTGCCGTTGAGCGCAGCGTCAAAATTGTCGAGGGCCGGCTGCCAGTTACGCTGCTCGAGATAAAGCAGTCCCAGGTTGTAGTAGACCCAGGAGTTTGAACGATCAAGTTTTAGCGCCGCTTCAAACTGTTGCTGGGCTTCCGCGTAAAGTCCTTCCTTCATCTGTTCAATGCCACGGCGCGCCACGATCGACACGCGCAATTCGTCAGACATGCGCAGGATTCTATAGTTAGGATCCACCACAACTTCGAGGGGCTGCCCGTTTGATTCGAAGTCAAAATCTTCGCTCTTGCCTTCTATTCGCGTCGTCGTTGTCTGGGTATCGCCTTCGGTGCGCAGCATCAACTGCACCGGCATCCGCAGGGCCTCGAGGTTCTGCTTAACGGTGCCTCGAGTGCGAAACTTCCCGGCGCGAGTACGAATGATTTGATAGTCGACGGCAAATTCCGGAACGCCTGTTCCCTCAATCCACTGGGCAAAAAAGTAACGAAGGTTTACCACCGCAACCTGTGAAGCCAACTTCTCGAAGTCGTCGATCGAGGCATTCTTGCCGCGATATTGCTCGAGGAAGTTGCGCAGCAGTTGGTCAAACTTTTCTTTGCCGATGGTCTCGCGCAGCATGCGAAAAACCATCGCGCCTTTGTGAAAGATTATTGACTGATAGGCGGCTGATTGATCGTCGAGGGCGCCCGGTGCACGCGCGATCGATGCGGTCTGCTCAAACGTCAAAGCGCGCTCCTGCTCCTCGCGTTGAATTGCCTCCAGCGCGCCTCCGGTCAGATTCGATTCACGAAATGCAAACGCGCTCCATTCGGCGAGACCCTGGGAGATCCAGGCATCGTCAAACGATTTCAAGCCGACCGTTTGGCCCCACCATTGATAAGCAACCTCGCGCGCGAGTCTCTCGTCCGGGACCGGGCGAGATGAGTCGAACAGTTTCGCTGCGAGAAAGATAATTCCCGGGCCCGAGTAAGTATCCAGGCTGTCGTCGTCAACTTGCACCACGACCAGACGCGTGCCGAAGATCGGAGCGCCATACTGTTTTGAGTAAAACTCCAACACCTGGCCCATCATCTCGGCGTAACCATTGATGCGACTCTCACTGCCGGGCTTCGCATAAAACTGAATTTCGTAACTCCCAAAGCGCAGGTTGCGATTGATGTATTGGCCGGCGGCGAAGTTCCCGATTAATACCGGTTGGCGATGAACGAAGTGAAATCTGGTGGTGCCATCTTTTGGCGATGCCTGCGGAGTTACGCTGTCGTCGCTCGTGCCCGCCACCTGCAAACCGGTGGGAACGATTAATGTAATGTCAGATGTAGCGCGATCGGCGGCGTAATCATGGAAGGGAAACCACCTTGAGGCATACATCAAATAAGAGCCTTCGGGACCCACATAAGCCAGGCGCCGGGTAGCCAGCGGTCCGCCTTCAGGCGTAAGCAGGGCGCCACTCCAGCGAAAGCGCAGTGTGATCGGTTGGTTGGCGGGCACAACCTGTCCGAGGTCAACTCTCACACTTGGCCCAAGCGAGCCGACACCAACTGCATCCTGAACAAAACTCGTCAAGGGCTTGCCGCCGAGGTCTATGCTTTCTACCTTCAGGGAGCCGTTGAGTTCGAAGACGAGTGAACGGGTTGATTCCTGTGGAATGATGGTGACGTCAGCGCCAGCTCGCAATAAGTGCTGGTCTGGAATTAATTGAGCTTCGATCCGGTAGTTGGTGATATCGAAACGCGAGGCGGCCTGTTGCGGTGCTGGCTGTTGGCCGCTCCCGGCCGTCGTAATGACGAAAATTGTAACAATTGCTAACAATACTGGGGAAAAGATGGGCCTGCGTGTCTTCATATTATCTCGGCTTCGTTAGTGATTGCTCTCGATTATACAACTGCGAACATATTGCCGCACAGCAGTCCGACTGCTGTCCCTCTAGTCTCCAGGGGAGTTTTCAAAGTTAACCCACCGCGAGATTGAGGCCTTCGTTCCGGGATTTTTTGGATGGTAAAGAGGTGCGGGCGGTTGGCTGGCGGGCAGGGCAGGTTCAAGTTATTTGCCGGACTGCGTCAATTGTTTCAGGGTTTTCCTTTTACCGTGCCGACGAAGTCCAGTTCTTTTACATCATCATTCGCGAGCGGCAGAACTCTATCCAGCGGTTCAAAAGCAAAACCATCTTTCGACGGAATAACCCGGTAACTCTGGGTCGCAGCGGAAGATGCCACGGTGAAGGAATAGTTTCCCCGCTCATCGGTGGTCGAGGCGAGCACCGTACCCTGTGGACTTATCAGCACTACTACAACATTCTCGAGTGGATTCCCGGCGGAGTCCTTCACTCGTCCGGTGATTGCGACTGTCGTTTGCGGAGCTTTATTTAGCTTTTCAACCGGCGATGTTTCAAGCGGTAGCGTGGCGAGGGGCCCAGGTGTTGGTTCTGGTGTTGCAGTTGGAGCTGTTTCAGGAGTAGTGGTTGTCGCGGGCGCTTCAGGCGACTTGGTCGGAGTAGCTTCGGGCGTAGCCTCTGGCGATTGAGTTGGTGTCGGCTGTGGCGCCTCCGCCGCAGGAACTTGCTCGGAGGGAGATGGAGCAGGAGTTGGCGCGGGTTCCGAAGAGGGAGGGGACGCTTGCGTGACGGAGTCAACCGGAGTTGCCGTCGGCGTGCTTTCCGGCAACGAAGTTGGTTGCACAGTCTCGTTGGCTTTGTCGGGCGCCGGTGTCGGCGTGTTGACAGACGTTTCGAAGCCCGGGCCTATTCGTTCGTTGAGTCCGTCGAGTGAGCCATTGACCTTTCGGTAGAGTTGCTCGATTAAGGTGCGACGGACCGGATCGGGATCACCGGAATTGTAACTCTTGATGTAATTGGAGAGGGCTTCAGCTTTCTTGTCCTGACGTTCGAGAGCGATGCCGAGATGCCACAACGCCGCACGTGCTGCCGGCGTATTTTCGGGCAAGATGGCAACAGCGCTTTTCAAATGTTCAACTGCGGCGTCGAACTTATCCTGGTTGTAGAGTGCCCACCCTGATGTGTCCTCGATGCGACCGCGTATGAGGTTAGACAAAATGTTGCGCGGTGCTTCGGGAATATCTGGCGTGCCGCCGGCAGCGATGGCCCGCGCACGAATCAAGCGAAACTCATCAGCCTGTACGACGACCGTCAATTCGGGAACAGTAAGACCGGCGTTAGCGCTGCCGCGCGCCGCTTCAGCGAGTTCATAAGCAGCCTGGAAACCAAACTCCTTTTTGCAGCAAACGACTGGCTGCATAGAGTTCACGGTGAACCCGCGCGTCGTCGTCTCCTGCCGCAAACGCCTTTGCCGCGGAGACCAAGGCACCCTCGTTGACAGGTTCTACGCCGCCTGTCTGGTCGAGCAAAGTAGCAAATGCCAAAAGAGCTTTTAGAATTCTGGCGTTGTTCTCGGAATCAGCGGCAGTGAATTGAAAAATACTTGCTCGTCGCTCCGGCGCCAGCAGATCCATGAAATCTGCGCGCTGCGCAACCTCATGTCCGGCAAGTCGAGCTTCGATCTGGCCGTCCTTTATGCTGAACGCCTGTCTGAGAATTTCCGCAGCTTCCTCATAAAGTCCGGCCGAGACCAGCGTGCTGGCCAACTCATAATCGAGCGTCGGAAATTTGCCATACTGACGCGCGAATCGAAGCGCGCGTTCCGCGTCCAATGGCCTCCGTTGCGCCACCAGCGCGCGCGCGAGTGCAATTTGTGACCAGGTGTAACGCGGCTCGATTTGGACGGCGCGCATTGCCAGGTCAAGTGCCAACTCGCTGTCGTTGTGCGCGGCAAACCAGTAAGCCGAGCCGGCCAGTAAACTCAAGTTGCGCGGATCTGCCGCCAGAGCTTTGTCGAGTTCCGGTTTTGCTTCGTCTTTCCGGCCCAGGTCGAACAATGAAAGAATCAAACCGGCACGCGCTGTTTTGTCGGCGGGTTCAGCTTCCAGTTGTTGACGATAGAGCGTCAACGCTTCTTCCGACTTACCCAGAGCGCGATTAAGATCGGCAAGACTTCGGCGCGAGGTTTTTGAAGCCGGATCGAGTTCCAACGCCTTTTTATACTCTGCAGCGGCTTCTTCAAGACGCAGCGAAATCTGCAGGGCCCGCCCGAGCCCTAGATGCGCTTCGGCAAGTTCAGGAGCCAGCTTTACAGCCTGGGTAGTCAGGCGAAGGGCCTCACTTGCCTGTTCAGTGGTAACGTAAAAACTGGAAAGAATTACCAGCCGCCTGGGGTCGGTTCCAAACTTAGCTTCAATGTTCTGCGCCGCTTTGGTGGCTGCCGCAGCCTCTCCGCGCAGGTAAAGATTCAAGGGAATTTGATAGATGACTCCGGAAAACAACTTCTCTGAAGCATCGACCGGGGCATCGGCGATGGCCATCATAAGTTGTTCCACACCGGCCGCGCTGTCGCCGGCCTTTAGTCGTTTATCGCCGACGGCGGCCCGAGCGCTAACCAGAATCTCCAGGGCGAGCGCCCTCGACTTGGAATCGGGATGAGTATCAAGGAATGTCTTTTAACAAACCGACTCGCTCTTCGACTGGCTTGGTCAGCGTTAGAGCGACTTCCTCCGCATCCGCTTCGTCGTCGACGGGTGCGGCCGCGGGCTTTCTGGTTTTACTGGACGCGCCAGCGGTGCGGACTGTTGGCGTTTTGATTGTCGCCGGCGAAACGTCAGTTGACCCCGATGCAATAACCGGAACTGCTTGCGCCGCAGGCTGACTTGCCGTCTGATCGCTTTCGGGAGAATGGACAGCTGAAGCTACCGCGGGCGCCTTGTCAAAGTCGTCAGTACTAAACGCTAACTTTTGCGCGAGGGACGCCACGAAGTGTTGCACGCCCGCGTTGAGTCCTTCGCTAAACTGACTGGCAGTCAATAAGCGATCGCATGCGTTGACCCATTTCGCCCAGCACACCTTCAGGCAGATCGCTCTGGACCGACTTGCTAAAACGCGTGAAAGAGACTTTTTCATCCACGGCCAGAACGAGAAGCAGGCTTTTCTTCGCGGTGGTGCGAGCGCCGATATTCCAATCCTTCGCGAGCTGCAACGAGAACGCAGAGATATCCTGACCTTCAGTTGACTGGACAGTCGCGACGTCAAACTCAATTCCGGTTTTTAGTTTCAGATTAGCGAGGACGTTTTCCAGTTGCTGTCTGGTCTGCTCGTTCACAACTCCGGCAAAATCGTTTATATGCCCGGAGGGTGCAGGCAATTTGAGCGTTGTCTGTGCCAGCTGATTCACGCCAAGCGACAGAAAGAGCGCCGCACCACAGCAGAAGAGCAGGATCGAGTTTAGTAATCGCTGACCAGATAATTTCATGCGCTTCGGTTCTCTTAAAGTGCGGGGGTTGTTTTTGTTTGCGGCGGAGTCACCTGATTTACCTCACGCCTGACGGATTTGGGGGTTTATCTAAATGGAGACGTTCTGGCGAGCATGATAACATCGCGTGCTTTTGTCAGCGAGTAAGCGCCCATGGGCGACTGGCGAATCGTGACGGAGGATCATACGTGATATGAGGTCGGTACCACCACGCGGTAGCGGGTGAGTCTTTGATTTTCGATTCGGCCATCGGGAGACCCGCCCGCTACCGCGTGGTGCTACTGACTTCATTACAGTGTCCGCGGCACGGGGTCCAATCTTGATTGATATTCTCGGAGGATGCATGTGAGCGAACTTGAAGACGCCTGGGCTGCCGGTCTTGCCGAAGCTGAAGCGCGCGCGCGCGCCCATGGTCGTACAGACGTCGCCGACTACCTTGCTTTGCGCAACTCCAATGATCTGATCAGAAGGATTGCCGGCGACTGGTTAGTAAACATGTTTACGACGGTCGCCGGTGAAGCGAATCGTGCCGGTGCGGCGATTCAAATCTCTACCCAAGAGGCACATCGGTTTAAAGTCGGCAACGCGAGCATGGTCGGCAGCCTCCTGAGTTTAGGCAGTGGCGTGCGGAAGCTGCTGGTGGAAGTCGGTTGGCCGCGCACACCCCGCGATGGTTTCATTCGCGGCGGTGGTTTGGCGTGCGGCAACATCAAGCATGTAGGCATCAAACCCGCCAACGAAGAACTTCGCCTGGTCCTTGATGCTACCGGCACGCCCACCTGGATTGTGATGAAAGCTCACCGGACTCACGACGTTCCTTCGGAACTTCGCCACCTGCAAAAAGTTCACGAAGCACATGTTAAAAAGCACGTTTCAATCCTGCTCGATAATTCGCGAAACAGGGAAGCAGACCCTGACGATATCCGGTAATCGGTGCACGTTTTCGAACTGTTCTCGCGAGCCTCGTAGTCCTGCCCGCCAATAATAGCCTTAGAATTGCGGTCTTTCGTCGTCCCCAATCGTCCAACTCAAGCGCCTTCCTGCACCGGAGCTTTGAGGCACGATGCTTGCCAACAGCGAAAATGGACAGACGCTCGACAATGTTCGGTGTCCCCACTTGCGAGCGAAACCGGCTAAGAAGTTTGAGGAGGCTAACCAAATGACGAACCGACGCACACTGAGTTTTTCAATTCTTGCGGCTGCCGTGCTGGCGCTGTGCTTGCCGGTGTTGGCAGCCGCTCAGGGTGGTTATGGCTATCCTGATTACGGGCGCAACCGCAACTATGGACGCTACGACGAGCGCTACCTTAAAGACTCGATCCACCGTCTCGATCGTTTATCCAAAGATTTCGAACGAGACCTGGACCGGGCCCTCGATCACAGTCGGGTCAATGGAACGCGGCGCGAAGATCAAATGAACGCCCAGGGCCATGATTTCCGGCGCGCTGTCGGCAACCTGAAATCAAGTTTCGGGAACGGGCGGGACCTTTACCGCAGCCGGGATGAAGCAGAACGCGTCCTGCAAGAGGCACAACAGTTTGATCGCATCGGGCGCGGCCGAGGATTTGACAACCGAGTCGCTTCCGATTGGTCGCAGATTCAGAGGGAGTTGCAGATAATCAGCGACGCCTATGGAATTGGTTACTACAACAATGGTGGTAATTGGCCCAATGGGAATGGCCGCAACTATCCAAACTATCCGAGCAACGGCAATCGCAACAACGATTGGTGGCGCCGAATTCCCTGGCCCAACTAAGGTCAGGCAGTAAGCCAATCAGAAAATGCCAAGCCTCGTCCCGCTTGAATGAGTGGGCGAGGCTTTCGCATGTTGCGGTCCAGGTGACAGAATAGCCGCATGGCCGGAACGCTGTACCTGATCGCAACCCCAATCGGCAATCTCGAAGACATTACACATCGGGCCGTCCGACTGCTGGGTGAAGTTGAAGTAATTGCCTGTGAAGATACCCGCCACACAAAGAAGCTACTCAATCACTACGGTATCAACACGAGAACCATCAGCTATCACGAACACAACGAACGCGAGCGCTCCAGGGAACTTATTGAACGCCTCAAGTCCGGCGCAGATGTAGCGGTCGTTTCCGACGCGGGCACGCCCGGGATTAGCGACCCGGGGTTTCGGCTTGGCACGCATTGCGATCGATTCCGGCGTGCAGGTAGTTCCTGTGCCCGGCGCTTCAGCGTTAATTAGCGCTCTGGTTGCATCCGGTTTGCCCACGGATGAATTCTTTTTTTGCGGGTTTCTTCCGGCGCGCTCCGGCGCGCGTCGAGCGCGACTCGCCGAACTTCGTTCGCTTCCCGCAACTTTGATTTTTTACGAAGGGCCGCATCGCATCGCTGCGACGCTTAAAGATGCGCTGGAGATACTCGGCGAACGCCAGGCCGTAGTCGCCAGAGAACTGACAAAGATGCACGAGGAGATAGCGCGCGGAAGCTTGAGTGAACTAACCGCGCGATTTTCCTCGCCCGAAAGCGCGCGCGGAGAGATGGTGCTGATGATCGATCGAACAGTAATGCCAAACGAAACTGGGAACCAATCTGACGCTACTGTTTCAGCGTTGGTTGCGGAGTTTGAGTCAAATGGACTTGATCATCGCGCGGCGCTAAAAAAAGCAGCGCGCGAGCTGGGACTATCGCGCGACGAAGCTTATCGTCGCCTGGTGTCGGAGCGGCGAGATTAGTAACGAATTGATATTCGTCCAAAGTCCAAAGTCTGTTTCGCTGTTGTTGACTTTGGACTTTGGACTTTGGACTTTGGAGCTTGGACTTTTGGATAAAGTTAATGCGCTGCGACTGCTTGCTGTAGTTCCGCTACATCAAGTTTCTTCATTTTCATCATCGCCTTCATGGCGCGATCCTTCCGCTGCGGATCGTCGTCCTGAATCAGCTCCAGCAAAACGTCCGGGACAATCTGCCACGCCAAGCCAAACTTGTCCTTGAGCCATCCGCATTCAATGATCTGCCCGCCAGCGCCGAGTTTGTCCCAGTAGTAATCCACTTCCTCCTGCGACTTACAGTGAACAACCTGCGATATAGCCTCATTGAATTTGAACTCGGGACCGCCATTCAGCGCCGTGAACTCCTGACCGTCAAGCACAAAGTCTATGGTCAAGACGCTTCCCTTCGGACCGGGTCCTGATTCACCACAGTGCACTGTTCTACGGATACTGGAGTTCTTGAAGACCGAGACATAAAAATTCACGGCTTCCTCAGCGTTGTTGTTGAACCAGAGGAACGAGCTAATCTTTTGCTCGAATGGTTTAGTTTGTTCGTCCCTTGACCTTGCGACTGCACTGCCCTGCGTTGCCCTTGTTTCTGCCATAATTGCTCTCCTTTTATCTTTATTTTGCCGCTCTACCAGTTAATCGAACCTGGGGGCGGAAGATCGACAGTCTGTCAGATCTTTTTTGAAGGATTGTCGCAGTCAAAGGCTCGACTGCTGCGTCGAGCCTTCAAACTGCTGATTGAATCCTGACGGGCTACCTCTCATTTTCGATTACGGACAAAATGTTGCCCGCGGGGTCTTTGAACCAGGCGATTTGCATTCCTGGCCCACTCATGATGCCCCGCTCGTCAGTCTTGAGATCGGGTTGGTTATACTTTTCAAGGTTCACGCCTAAAGTTGTTAACTCCGCGACGGCTTCCTCAATGTCCTTCACCGGAAAGTTCAGGACGGTGAAAGAAGCCGGCGTGTGGTTCGGCTTCGGATATAAAAAGATGCTAGTGCCCCCGGCAAGATTCAGTTCCAGGCCCTCCTCCATTTCAGACAACTTCAGTCCTAACGTTTTACCGTAGAAGTCCTTGGCCCTCTCCAGATCGTTAACGGAAAAGCTCGAAAAACACTTCGCTTCCTTAAAAATGCTTGAACTTTTTCGCGCCCGCGCTGCTCCTGTTTTTGCTGCCATTGCTCAATCTCCTCTCGAATTATTAATGCCGGGATGATTAGGAATTGGCGATGCTTTTGCTCGCCTCCTCTGTAACACTGTCGTGACAGAATAGCAGTATTAGAACGCTAAAACATCGCGGACTAGTGGCGATTCCTCGTCTTTCATATGGTGATTCAATAGCGTTTCATTATTAGGTGGTCACAACAACTAGAGGAGATCATTATGACGAAGATACTGAGGAGCCTTTTCACAGGACTAAGAGTAAGTCAGCGCCATCACTTCCTCTTCTTCGCGACTGTGCTTTTTTTCTCACAGACGATCGCGACCGTAGCTAGCCCCGTGCTTAGCATAACTAATGCGTCAGTTAGTTCAGCGGGTGAGTCACGCTACGCGACGCTCGACGGGGCGCGCGTTCATTATGTGAACTATGGCAAGGGCAGCGAGGCGTTGATCTTTATTCACGGTTGGACCATGAACGCGGACAGCTGGCGCGAACAGTTCACGGACACGGCTAAACGCAATCGTGTGATCGCGGTTGATCTCCCCGGCCATGGCGAGAGTGAGAAACCGCAAGTTACCTACAGCATGGATCTTTTCGCCCGCGCAATTGATGCCGTCATGCGCGACGCGAAGGTGAACCGCGCAGTGCTGGTGGGTCACAGCATGGGAACGCCAATCGCCCGGCAGTTCTATCGCAAGTATCCTGACAAAACGCTCGGAATCGTGATTGCTGACGGTCCGCTGCGGCCGTTTGGCGAAAAAGCGATGATGGAAGCTATGACTGCCAGTCTTCGTGGACCAAACTACAAGGAAGCCATGGGCCAATTGTTTTCCAGTATGTTTGGTCCGAGTCTCACAGCCGAATCAAAAGAGCGAATCCAGGCTTCACGCCTGAGCACGCCGCAGTACGTTTTGGTGAGCGCCTGGGAATCGATGGCTGACCCTTCAATCTGGGGAGAGGATAAAGTCAATGTTCCGGTGCTGGCGATTATGGCGAAAAATCCGTTTTTCGGTCCCGATCTGGAGCAGCGTTATCGAGTCATCGCACCCAATCTGGACTTCCGCCTGTGGGATGGCGTGGGCCACTTTGTCATGATGGAACGGCCGAAAGAATTTAATGAAGCCGTGTTAACTTTTTTGGACAAGAATAAGTTGCTGAGGAAAGAATATGACAGCTGACCTAATAACGCCGGTGGGCTTCACGCCCCTCCCCGCTTGCAGGGAGGGGAATAGGGCGAAAACTTCAATTAGGCGATCTCTCCTGAATCTGAAACTGCAGTTGTTGCGGCAGGCGCTTATCAACTGCGGGGCGAGCCGCACGATTAGCAACCTCCCAAAGCGTGACATAAATCGTACGTGCAACTTTCTCCATTTTTTCAAAGTCGATCTTGTCCACTGAGTCGCCCGGCTTGTGGTAGTCTTCGTGTTCGCCGTCAAAAAAGAAAACAATCGGAATGCCCTTGCGCGCATAGTTATAGTGATCGCTGCGGAAGAAGAAGCGGTTAGGGTCGGCGGGATCGTCGTAGCGATAATCGTAGGTGAGGTTCAGGTATTGCTTGTTCACACTCGCAACCAAATCACCAAGGTCGGCACTCATCATCTTTGAGCCAATAACATAAATCTCATTTGGTCCGGAGAGCTCCCGGTTGCGCGCATTGGTGTCACCGTCCTTTTTGCTGCGACCAATCATGTCGATGTTGATCTGCGCCACAACCTTAGCGAGCGGCAGCGTCGGATAGCTTGTGAAATAGCGCGAGCCCCACAGGCCCCTCTCTTCACCGGCATGCCAGACAAACAGGACTGAGCGTTTAGGTCGAACCCGGGCCTTGGTCAGAGACTCCGCCATTGCGAGCAAAGCTGTTGTTCCTGAGCCATCATCATCCGCGCCGTTGTAAATGGCGTCGCCGTTTACCGGAATGCCAACGCCTACGTGATCGTAGTGCGCTCCCAGCGCGACGTACTCGTCTTTAAGAATAGGATCACTACCCTCAAAGACCCCGACAACGTTCTGCGTAGTGCTTTGGTCTGATTTCACCTTAACGGTGATAGAGATTTTCTTGTCTGCTTTCAGCGCAAACGACCCCGGCGTATTGCCCGCATAGATCGACTCGAATATGGATTGGGCAGTCTGCCGTTCGTCCTGAAAAAGGAATTCCGCGACGTGCGGCGAAATAACAATCTGCGGGATTTGCGCGCCGGCCGGCAGTTGAAACTTGTCTACCTTGATGAAGCCGCGTTCGGTGACGCGGGCCCGGTTGCGATCCCAATTTGCCAGATACTGGAAGTCGGGAACGATCACAATCGCAGCGACGCCTTGCTTCTGTGCATACTCGGTGGCATTCATCCAGTCATCGCCCCGCTTGCCGGAAAGATCCGAGCTCTTAACTCCAGCCGGATAGCCATTGGCCGGTCCAAAAATTACTGCAATCTTGCCTTTGGCGTCGATGCCTTTGTAGGCATCGATATTCTTCGACTTTATGAGCCAGCCGTTGCCGGCAAACACCAATTGCGTCGCCGCCAGTTCGGCGGACCGCGCAGTAGGAATATAGTCACTGCCAAATGCCAGGATCTGATCGTTAAGTTGTACTCGTGTTTCCGCTTTGTCGACCAGATCTCTACTGAGGCCGATCTTCTGAAAAAAACTTCCGTCATCGCCCGCGGGTTTGAATCCCCAACGCGACAGATTCATGGCCAGGAATTTGGCTGTGGTATCCAAACCGCGCGAAGGCGTGTCGCGACCTTCCATCTCATCTGAGGCGATAAATGACAGGTAATCCTTCAGTTGTGCACCAGTGATTGTGTCGACACCTCTCTGCGAGGCGAGCGATGGCGTTGCGGCTTTCTGAGTCTTGTCGGTTTTACTTTGCGCGCGTGTCCGCAGCGCCAGGGGAGGGGAGGACAAACCAAAGACGAGCAAACTCGTCAGAACAAATGCTGCAATAGATCTTCGCATGTACGCTCCACCCTTTAAGGCTCAAGTCCCAAGTCTCAGTCCCAAGTCTAAAGTCTCAAGGCTCAAGTCCCAGGTCTCTGGAACTTGAGACCTGAGACTTGGGACTTGAGACTTGAGACAATCCTATACGTGCTGGACGGCGCCCACGAGCTTGGTCAAAGTATCTTTTGCATCGCCATAGAGCATCCCCGTCACTTCTTTGAAAAACAGTGGGTTCTCCAGACCTGAAAATCCTTTGCCCTGGCCGCGCTTCAAAACGACTACCGACTTGGCGCGATCCACTTCCAGGATCGGCATGCCGGCAATCGGACTACCCGGATTATCGCGCGCGTCAGGGTTAACCACGTCGTTAGCGCCAATCACAACCGCTACGTCCGTTGAAGGAAACTCCGGATTGATTTGTTCCAGTTCGTAAAGCGATGAGTATGGAACATTTGCTTCAGCGAGCAAAACGTTCATGTGACCGGGCATGCGTCCGGCCACCGGATGAATACCGTATTTGACCGTCACCCCTCGCTTCTCGAGTGTATCTGCCAGCTCGCGCACCGCATGTTGCGCCTGCGCTGTGGCCATGCCATAGCCGGGCACGAACACCACTTTGTTTGCGTAGGCCATCTGCACCGCGATGTCCTCCAAACTTACCTCGCGCATAGTTCCTTGTTGACTGCCGGATACATCCGTTGTGGCGGCACTGCCGAAGGCCCCGAACAGCACGTTAGTCATCGAACGGTTCATCGCCCGGCACATCAGGATCGAGAGAATGAATCCGGAGAAGCCGTCGAGGGTACCGGCAATAATCAAGACGTTATTCTTCAGCACGAAGCCGGTGGCGGCTGAGGCGAGTCCTGCGTAGGAATTCAACAATGACATGACTACCGGCATGTCTGCCGCACCAATCGGCATCACCAGGAGCAGGCCGAAGACAAATGCCAGACCGACCATCACAAAGAAGAGCGTCATCGAGCCGGGCACAAAGATCAGGTAGAGAAAAATTCCAATCGTTGTTGCCAGCAGCGCCATGTTGAAAACATTCTGCCCGCGATAGGTGAGCGGCGTGCCGCGCACCAGTCCCTGCAACTTGGCAAATGCCAGTAGGCTTCCGGTGGTCGTCAGCGCGCCCAGCATTACTTCAAAGCCAAGAGCGCTCATGGTGATAGTTTCGAGATGTCCACCGTAGCGATAGAATTCGGAAATTCCTACGAGTGCCGCGGCGAAAGCCCCAAAGGCGTGCGAGAGAGCGGTCCGCTGGGGCATCGCCGTCATCGGCACCCAAAGCCCCATGGCTAAACCAACCAGCGATCCCAGAACCAGGCCGGTAATGATCCAGGTGAAGGTGACGATCTCGAGGTGCATCAGCGTGCCGATGATCGCCATCAACATGCCAAACTCCGCCAAATGCATACCGCGTTTGGCAGACTCCGGATGACTCAATCCCTTGAGGCCGAGAATGAAAAGGATGGAGGCCAGCAGGTAACTTAGTTCGATGAAGTAGGTGCGCACTTTAGGTTGGTCTTAGGTTTTTGGTCTTTGGTCTTTGAACTTTATTCTTCGTACTTAGTTCTTTGTTCCTGGTTGCTTCTTCGGCTTTCTGCCTACTGCTTACTGCCTTCTGCCTTCTCACCCGTCGGCTTGCGCTTAAACATTCGCAGCATGCGATCGGTGATCACGAAGCCACCGACAACGTTGGTCGTGGAACAAAACACGGCCGTGAATCCGAGAATCGTACTGACAGTGTTGTAGTTTGCGCCGGCAGTAACGATTGAACCGACCAGTGAAATGCCCGAGATGGCGTTAGTGGCCGACATCAAGGGCGTGTGCAAAAGCGGCGGCACGCGCGAAATCACCTGGTAGCCAAGAAAAGCCGCCAGCGCGAAAACATAAAGCGCGGCAATCAGATTGTCTGGTGACACATAAACCTCCTAACCCGGGCCGATCGTTATCCAACCGATATCTTTTCCACCGCGGCTGCCACGCGGCTGTTTACCCACTTGCCTTCGTGCGTAACGCATGACGGGCCGACCACATCGTCGTTCATGTCGATGTTCAATTCGCCGTCTTTGATCAACAAGCTAAGGAACGCGGTGACGTTGCGCGAATAGAGTTGACTGGCATGGACTGGAACGGTCGCCGGTAAATTCGTCGGTGCGATGATGGTCACGCCCGCCCGCTCGACGACCTCATCAGCCTTGCTCGGCTCGACGTTGCCTCCGGTTGTCCCTGCCAGATCGATCACCATCGCGCCGCGTTTCATTCCGTCGACTGCGGCATCGCCCATTAACAGGGGCGCCCGGCGTCCTGGAACTTGAGCGGTTGTAATTACAACGTCAGCTGTCTTGGCGTGTTCCGCAATTAAGTCTCGCCCGCGCTTCAGTGCTTCTTCCGACAACTCGACCGCGTATCCGCCCGCGTCTTCAGTTTTGAGTCCGCCCAAATCTACTTCTAAAAAAGTTGCGCCGAGTGATCGCACTTGTTCACCGGCCGCGGCGCGAACGTCATAGGCTTCAACGACAGCTCCAAGGCGCCTTGCAGTGGCAATTGCCTGCAAGCCCGCCACGCCGGCGCCTAGCACCAATACGCGCGCGGGAGGAACTGTCCCAGCGGCCGTCATCAGCAAAGGAAACATTCTCGGAATAGTTGCGGCAGCGAGGACGACCGCCTTGTAGCCCGCCACGGTCGCCATTGACGAGAGCGCATCCATCGACTGCGCGCGCGTAATACGCGGCACCAACTCCATCGCAAACGTGGTCAACCCTCGTTCCAGCGCGGAAGTCAATTGAGCAGGCTCATCGAGAGGACGCAGGAAGCCGAGCACCACCGCTCCTTTTCCGAGGGTGGCGAGGACTTCATCCGACGGACGGTTGACGCTAACGAGAACATTGGTTTCTGCGAGTATTGCGGCTCGGTCTGCGGAGACTTCTGCTCCGGCCTCTATGTATTCCGAATCTGATCGCGCCGCGGTGAGACCGGCGCCGCTCTCAACAAGCACCGAGGCCTTTAGCCCTGCCAGCTTTTTCACCGAATCAGGCATCAGCGCCACGCGCGCTTCACCTGGTTGTTCCTCTTTGAGTACAGCGATCTTCATATCATTCGATACATTTGCGTGAATTTGCTTTCACAGTAAGCAAAATTACCCACTCAAAAGATTTTTCCTTTGGGCCTGAAGGGCGTTTGATCCAGGATTGAGTCGTAAACAGAATGGCGCATGCACCGGTGAGCAATGTTCAGAATAATCAAGCGATTTCGGAGTATAGCATTCGCGCAATGGGTCTCAGCAACGTTTCCAATCTGCAAAAACGGTTTCGAAAACGTCAGATTTCAGTCGTTTGCCAAGCTTCACACTGGGCATCTATAATCAATTGTTGTTCCACGGCGCATTGGTGTAGTTGGTTAACACGCTGCCCTCTCAAGGCAGAGATCACGGGTTCGAGTCCCGTATGCGCTACCAATTCCTTTCAATAAGTTAGAGTCGATCACTCCGCAAGCAGTTTTAGCGCGGTAACGTCTTGGTAACGAACTGTACCAAAACCTGCATCCAGCTTCCCCACTGCATCGGATGAGAACGAAGGACTAAGGTGCTGGTAACGAGAGGCCAGGCGCAGATCTTTATGGCCCAAGAGTTAAGCGACAGTGTGAATGTCTGCTCCGCTCATGCGCAGCCATGAAGCAGCTGTATGCCGAAGATCGTGAAAGCGAAAATCAATGATACCCAATGCCTGACAAGTGCGCCTGAATGCGACACTGACGCGCTCAGCTGTGACTCCCGGAAAGAGTTTTTCGTTGGTTTGGTGTTCTCATCGAATCGGAGCGACGCGAAAGCTGATTGCGCAAACTTATTAAGGAGGAGCCTCCGTAATTCCGGGGGCGCAGCTGCCGGCGTTTCCATAAAACCGGCGGCGCTGTCGAACGACGATAAAAGTGATGGACTTCCGCGAGCGACTTTTATCTTCAACCACAGGCTTGGTTGATGAATTTCTGACGTTGCTCGGGGCCGGCAACCCTTTTCCAGTTGTCATCAGCCACCTCTATCTTTGCAAGATTGTTTCGTTTCGCTGCTGTGGTCGGAGGTTATTACACTCGCTTATATGTTTATCTCCATATCGTCAATTCTCACTTGAACTTTTCGTATTCCTTTTTGGCTTCAATCAGAATTGGAATATCCGGATCGGCATCTTTCCAAAGCGCAAAGAAATCTTGATAGGCTTGACGGCTTTTCGTTGTATCACCCGCGACTGCGGCGGCGCGAGCAAATCCTAAATGCGCCAGAGGAAAGAGAGGCGAAGTATCAAACTGCCCTCGGCGATCCAGAATCTTCTGAAATTCATTCATTGCCTCGGTTCCGGCTTTTTGCCGTAGATAAGCAATACCGCGCAGGTAGGTAGCGCGTCCGGGAATGCCAAAGCCTCGTTCAAGAATGCGGGTTGACTCTAACAATTCAATTGCCTTTGCCGGATGATTGCGACTGATTTCGATCGCGGCACGCATTTCCGGCAGGAAGGAGATGCTAGACACGTCTCTGGACTTCCCTTTAGCGATTTCATCGGCAATAGATTGCGCTTGACCGATTTCGCCGCATACTGCCAGAGGAATGCCGCTTAGATTCAGAGCCTCTTCGCCGCGTGAGATGGAAAGGGCATCCGCGATTGATTTCTTACTCTCTTTGCAATTTCCGAAAAAGGAATTCCAGAATGCAAATTCCGCATCGGTTAGCGACATTGCGTCTTTAGCGTCGCGTTGTTGGGCAAGCTCGATTCTGCGGCGGAACGATTTTTCGGCGCGGCTGACCTGCCCATTAAACATTGCCATTCTGCCTTCCTCATAATGCATTCTTTCTTCGTTGGGCGTTCCGCGCGCCCAATCAATCTGCTGCTGCATCGTGGCACGATCTCCCTGAATAAAAGCGATCCGGTAAAGTTGGATGCGAACAAAGAAAGAGTGCTGCCCTCGTGCCACACCCTCCACAAAAGTTGCCTTTGCTTCTTCAAAGCGATTGAGTTTCATGAAGGCGTAAGCCAAAGGGAAATAGGACGGCACATGCGGGTTGAGGCGAACGGCTTCCTGCGCTTCTTCAACCGCCTTTTCGTGCTGACCCACGTTGTTGTAAAAACTTGCCAGGTCGTAGCGTGGCTGCCATTGGCGCGGGTAGGTTTGTTTCCACAACTCAAGCGTTTCCAGGGTTTTATCTACATCTCCGACCACGTGCTGATAATATCTCACCGTGACATTGAACTTCTCGCGTTCGCTGACGCGCTCTCGCAGTTCGAATGCCTTTGTAAAAGACTCAGCAGCGCGGTCTCGTTGGGCAGTCATAAAATACGCTAATCCCAGGAGCTGGTGAGCAGAAGCGAAATTCGGATCGAGCTCAATGGCGCGTTTCTGAAACGGAATAGACTCGTTTGTTTTTCCAACCATTTGCAGTTGCTGTCCTATTGAAAATGCCTTAAGCGCTTCGAGCGACGAGGTCGTGGCTTGTTCAACCGGCGCATCAAATTTCTCGATTGTTTGAAGCGATTCCCCCAGTCTCACTCTCAACTTCGTCGCCGCCTCTCCAAGCTTTCCCAGGACCTGTTCCTTGCCTGCCGCTTCAATTTGTTCTCGCGCCAGAGCTTCACCCGTTCGCGGGTTTAAGGCTTCCAGCGTGATGGCGTAATTATTGCCAAGCCTCGCAATTGAACCCAGCAACATTGCTTTAATGCCGTCGCGTTCGCATATCTCGCGCGCCACATCTCTGGTGATGTGTTCATCCGCCTTCCGATTCATCAAGCGCAGTGTCTCTTGAATTCGGTCGTCAGGGTAAATGTTCAGAAATGGTGTTTGCCCGAGCTGCACTGCAAGAGCTTGTTTCAAAGTCAGGTCGAACACCGAATCTCCGGTTGTGTTGACAAAATCCGCCAGCAGAATCGTATCCTTCGCGGTTAAGACGGGTGTACGATTAAGGAAAAAGAATAAAACTGCTGCCGCTATAACCAGGGGAATGAAAGCGAGAACAGCCAGACGTTTATGGTGTCTGATGCTGTTGACAATATATTCCGCGCTGGAAGCCGTGTGCGCTTGGTTCGTTTCGTCTGTTGCTTGGCCTGACACGGTTTTGCCTGTTTTGTCTGTCGGCAAACCGGCGCGGCGCAAAATATCTTCGTAGCGCCAATCGGTAGAAAAGTTTTTCCCAAAATAAACTCCGGCTCCCGCTTCAACGAACCGTCTGAGGAAAACCAACTCGCCATTACGCTCCTCGATGGCTTTTCCCATCCATTCAAAAGCCTTATCGCTTTCGCCAAGTCCGGCATAAACACGCGCGATGTTGAAGGCCGCGGCGTATTGTCGCTGCCTCATTTCAAACAGTTGATCGAGAATTTTCAGCGCCTCGTCGCGCCTTCCGGCGAGACCGTAAGCGCAGCCCAGCTTAGATAACGCTAGCTGATTGCCGCCTAAATCCAAAGATGTTTCAAACGCCTCGATAGCCGCTTCATACTTTCCGTTTGCCATCAACAAATCGCCGTCGAGCCAACGGGCTTGAGGAGAATTCGATTCCAACTCGGCTATCCGTCGTATGCATTCGAGATCATCATCAATGCGGTTGGCAAACAAATATGTGAAGCCGGCTACTAAGTTCACCGCAATGGAAAGAGGATCTAACTCAAGCGCCTTTTTGCTTTCGGTAACGGCTTCGTCAAATCGCTCTCGGGAGGCCAGAAATATTCCGTAATGATTGTGTGCGAGTGCGCTGTTCGGGTTCAGTTCGATGGCTCGCTCGAATTCGCGTTCGGCTTTCGCCCAGTCCCGATCATAGTAAAAATAAATGTCAGCCATCGCCAGATGAGCGTCGCCTAAACCATCATCTATTTCCAGCGCTCGGCGCGCCACCGCTTTCCACTTTTGGATTATCTCGTTTGGAGAAAACAGACCGGAGTGAGAAGAAAAGTTGTAGTAATCCGCTATCTTGGCGAAGGCGGGGGCAAACTCCGGGTCTTTTTCTAAAGCCTTCTCGAAATACTCGATGCTTTTCCCAAAGCTCTCATCTGTCCACTTATAAGAATAATAAAGTCCTTTCAGATAAAGTTCGTAGGCTTCAGGGTTTTCCGTATAGCGCTTGAGAATCGCCGCTTTTTGTTCGCCGAGCAGTTTCACTTTCAGCGCATCAACGACGGCGAGCGTGATTTGATCTTGCACATCGAAGATGTCCTGCATCTCGTGGTCATATCTTTCAGACCACAGATGATAACCGTCCGCCGCGTTGATAAGTTGAACCGTAATCCGAACGCGGTTGCCCGATTTTCTGACGCTGCCTTCTAAAACCGTTTTGACGCTCAGAGTTTTTCCAATCTCGCTGATCTCGACGTTTTTGTTTTTGAATGAAAAAGCCGACGTGCGAGCCGCAACCTTCAAATCTTCGATCTTCGCCAGCGCATTCAGAAGTTCTTCCGCCAAGCCGTCGCAGAAATATTCGTTTTCCGGTTCGTTACTCATATTTGCAAAAGGCAAAATGGCGATTGAATTTTGCGCTTCAGATGCGGCGATTGTGGCGGCTTTGATAATCTGAGTTTCGGATTCCGACCGTGTATTTCGTGCGGAACGGCGTTCGAGCTTTGATTGAAAAGCTAATTCTTCTTTGAGTTCTCTGAGGTCGTCTAACAAACTCTTCGACGCGCTGTATCGCTCGTCGGCTTTTTTCGCCAGACATTTTTTGATAATTCTTTCTACTTCGGGCGGATAACCGCTAATAAACTGTGACAGGGGCGGCGGCTCTTTTTCCAGAATTGCGACAATTGTGTGACTGATGGTTTCACCTGTAAAAGGCTGCTCTCCGGTGAGCATTTCATAAAGGAGTGTGCCAAAGCTGAAAATATCGGTTCTCGCATCCACCCGTTTACCTCTGGCTTGTTCGGGTGACATATAACGAACCGTTCCCAAAATCACGCCGTGGGCGGTTTGGCTTTGTTGGATAGTTGATTCCTCCAAACCGAAAATCGAGCGATTCTTGTGTTCCACGAGCTTCGCCAAGCCAAAATCCAAAACTTTCACGACTCCGTCGGGCCGAACCATTATGTTTTCCGGCTTGATGTCGCGATGAACAAGGTTTGAAGAGTGCGCTGTGCAGAGTGCGTCCGCGATTGGAATCGAGATGTCCAAAACTTCCGACAGTTTCAAAGTCGTTTTCTTTAAGATCTGGCGCAGAGTCTTGCCATTGATAAACTCGCTGACGATGTAACTTGTGTTTTCGTGCTCGCCGATTTCGTGAATTATCAAAATATTCGGATGATTTAAGCTGGAAGCAGCTTTTGCTTCTCGGATGAACCGTTTGAGATTCGATTCGTCCTGACTGAATTCTTCGTTGAGGATTTTGACGGCAACTTTTCTGTCAAGCTTTATGTCTTTGGCCAGATAGACCTCACCCATTCCGCCTTCACCGATTTCTTCGATTATCTCGTAGTGCCCAAAACATTTACCCGCTTCGAGTTTCTTAATTTTAGCTTGAACGACGTCTGCAACTTTGGCGACGGCGGGCGTTTCCATAAAACTTTCAGCACTGTCGTGTGATGACAAAAGCGATTCGACTTCGGCGAGCAGAGTTTTATCACCGCCGCAAACTTCGTAGACAAATCTGCGGCGTTCTTCGGGCCCTCGGCGCAAAGCCGCATCAAAAATTTCTCTGACCTTTTGCCAGTTGTGATCGACCATATCGTTAATCACAGAATGACGGTTGATTCGGAAAGGCCCAAAACCTCCGCCGTTTCAATCACGTCCAGGCCGCTAAAAAATCTCAGTTCGACAACCTTTGCCAGTTGCGCTTCCTTTACGGCGAGCCGGAAGTGCCTCGTCAAGCGCGAGCAGATCGTAGTCGGTTTCGCTGGCACTGATCGTCAAAGCATCTTCAAGCGCCAAATCGCTGTGAATACCGCCGCGTCTGACGCGATGTTTGGTTTTGGCGTAATCAATCAAAATTCGCCGCATCATCGTCGCGGCAATGGCGAAAAAGTGAGAACGGCTTTCCCACGCGACCGATTTTTGATCGACTAATTTGAGATAAGCCTCGTGAACCAGGGCGGTGGTTTGGAGAGTGTGTCCGGCGCGCTCTTTTTGCAAGTAGCGATGCGCCTGCCGGTGCAGTTCCGTATAGACAAGTTTTAGCAGAGCGTCGGACGAATCGTCGCCGCGATTATCGCTCCAGTTGCGCAACCTTTCCGTTATGTCACTTGCCGGACGCGCCTTATCAGTCATTGCCGACCCTCGTTCGTTTTCGGGAGCGCCTTGTTCTTAATCTCGAAAATATACCCTTTGACCGGTGAAGTAAATTTTTCCTAATAAAAGTTGACCTGCGTTTTCAAAAACCGTCGCGCTAATAAACAGAAGCAAGATATCTCTCAAAAGAACCTTAAGGAGAAAAATGAAAAGACAATTCCTGCTTTTATTCGCAATCGCGGTTTTCGGCACGCCTTCTTTGACTAAACAGCGGGCTTTCGCTTTTTGAGAGTCGGCCAAAAAGAATCGTCAGCAAGAGATCCACACATGAAGCCCGTTGCGGGCTGAAAGGAGATTCTATGCCTAGAAGGGCAAACTCCCAGAAGTCAAAAAGGGAGAAAAAGTCCAACGGGATCAGCAGAAGGGACGTACTAAAGATGGGCGCAGCGGCTGGGGCAGTCGCTGTTATTGCCCCAACAATGCTGACGTCGAGGAAGGCACTAGCCTTTCAAGGGGGAGTTCCGGAGCCGCTGGTTCGATGCGTATCAACAGCCGCAAGCCCACCACATACACCTTTTGTGGATGAGTTATTGATTCCGTTTCCAGCGATAGATCAACCACTGAATCCACAACCAACCAAGTCCGCCAACCAGAACGCGGGTGAATGGGACCGAGACGACCATCAGCGCTGGGAACAGTTCACGCCAGCACACGTGACCACCGAATTGGAAGCCAGGCCCGGCTTGCATCGATTCCACTCTGACTTCGGCGAGTCATACATCTGGGGGTTTAATGGTGTCTATCCGGGTCCAATGGTCCTGAATAGATATGGCAAACCCACAATCGTGCGGTTCCGGAACAGCTTACCGACAAACAGCGTCACGTTCGGCAGGCCGGAGATAACCATACACCTGCATAACGGGCACCATGGGTCAGAGAGCGACGGTTTCGCCGGCGACTGGTTCCCAAGCGGCTTCTGGAAAGACAATCTCTACCCGAATTGCTACGCCGGCCTGGACACGTTTGGTGGCAATGGCGATGTACGGGAAAAGATGGGCACTTTCTGGTACCACGATCACCGTGCAGAGTTCACAGCCAACAACAACGTTATGGGCCTGAACGGCATGTTCCTCGTCTATGACGAGACAGATCCGGGCCATGAGCACCCCTCCCCGGGGTCGTTGCGGCTGCCTGGCTATTACGGCGTTACTGATATTCCAATCATCCTTACAGATAAGAGGTTCTGTGCCCTGGATGCACAGGGGCGAAATGAAATGGTCAATGCGAACGGCGGCGACAAGTTCATCGTCAACGGAAAGATTCAACCAAGGATGACTGTCAGAAATAGAAAGTACCGATTCCGGATTCTCTCTACCGGTCCGACAAAGGCCCAGTGGGACCTTACGCTTATTGGCCCCACTGGCAATGTTGAAACAATTGTTGTGGTCGCCGCTGATGCCAATTTCCTCGAGCATCCGGTTCCCGTCGATGATGCGGTGAACAAAGACAACAGCAACGCCATCGTGGGAGACAGGATTGTCACTCCAGGCGCACTTCGCGTTAACGTCGCTGAGCGCTACGACGTAATCATCGACTTCGGGAAATACCCTATCGGCTCTAAGTTGTATCTTAAAGAAGCTACGAGCCAGAATGTAACACACCCTCAGGAAACGTCAATCCTCCGGGGTTACCGCCCAATCTCAACATTGGCAACGTCGTGATGCGGTTCGACGTGGTAAACAGAGAGACCTGGTTCCCGGCCGATACACCGGCCATTCCAGCAACCCTCTGTACATTTCCTCCGATCTGTACGCCGGACACCACGTTCGAGTGGACGTTTAATCGCGATCCGGCGGGGTCGAACCCGCGATTGTTCAGGATCAACCAGCGTATCTTCGATCCCGAGATACCGCAGCATTGCGTTGTCAAGGGCACCTGTGAAGAGTGGCTGATCAACAATAATGCCGATGTCGGTACCAACTGGGCCCACCCGGTGCATATTCACTTCGAGGAATTTCGTATTCTGAAGCGATTTAAGAACGACAACGGCGTAAGTGTTGAAGTTCCGGTACTCCGCTGTCGAGGGGAAGGAAAGACGTAACCAAGGTGGAGCCGGGAGAGAGCGCACTGATCAGGATGAACTTCCGCGACTATGTCGGCAAATACCTGATCCACTGTCACAACATGGGCCACGAAGACGCGTTCATGATGGTCGCTTGGCACGTTGTTCCTGATGCGGCAAGCAAGGCGGCATGCGACGCATTGATTGCCCAGGGTAACAAGGAGTTCGAAGCCAAACTTCGGAATGAGGAGGTGTCGTAATGGATAGAAGGTCAATGTTCACCAGATTGTTCACGCCGCACCCCGCATCGCCGGGCGCTTCGAAGTTTCCAAATGCGTTGCTTCGAACACAGGACAACAAAGAGGTCAAGTTCTATGACGATCTGATCAGAGGCAAGCAAGTCGTGATCAACATGATGTACGCTCAATGTCACGGCGCTTGTCCCTTGGTGACGACAGTCATGAAGAGAACCTATCGCGACCTGAAAGATCGCGTGGGTAAGGACATCTTCTTTTACTCAATCACGGTAAAACCACAGGACGACACGCCGGCCGCGTTGAAGCACTATGCCACCACGCGCAACGCCGATCTGCCAGGTTGGTATTTCCTGACCGGAGATCCCTACGATATCGAGACGATCCGCTTCAGGCTCTTTGGTACGAGCCATCCAGGGATCGACCTTGATTTCGCCATGCACTCCGGCTCATTCCGTATTGTCAACGATGCCACCAACCACTGGGGCCACGCTCAAGCGTTTGCCAGTCAGAAGAATATTCTTAAACGTATCGCCTGGGCCGATCCGCCGAAGTCATACGGGGAATGGGCGGCGGAGAGCTGGGCCCGCCAGGTTCTGATCTACGAGGACGTCAAGAAATACGGTTACCGCCGAGACGTCTGAGTTTTGCGGCACTGGTCGCTAAGGCAGGGTGAAACCTGACCTTGACGGCCGAAAACCAAACCAGGGATAGAAGCCGCTCACGTGGCTTCTATTCCTGGTCCACAAGATTACCGATTGCCGACTGTCAATTTGAAACGATCAATCTTACGGAAATTGGCAATTGGCGATACCTGAAAAGCACCGAGTGAAAAACATCATGAAACTTACTGCCATAAGCGCGCTGCTGGCTATGATGGTTCTGGGTTCAAACGCAAACGCATTGGCCCAGGAAAAGAGTTGTTCATTCGATATCGTCGGAACCTGGAAAGCGCAGGTCTCAAGCACCGAGGCGCGACTTTATCGTTTCGATACTAATGGTGAGGTCACTGTACTTTCGGTTTCCAGTACTGGTGAACCGCACCGGATCGCTACCGCAAAGTACGACGTGATCGATGAGGTTGACGCACCGAAATCGGTTTCGTTTACTGCCTCCGGCAAGAACCCGATATTCGGAGCCGTCAGAAAGACGATGAAGCTCGTCAGCTATGACGACACTTCGATCACTTGCGCAATACCGGGAATAGGAACCACTCCGTGGACCAGAGTCGACCCCGATCGGTATTTCATTGTGCTCTCAGGCCGCACAGGCGAATTCTACAACAACAGTGGCTCATCGTTCTCCATGGTCATTAAACTGGCTGGAGGAGTTCCCACAGTCGATGCCTTCGGTGTCTATCCGGAGAACCGGCAAATAGCCTTTGGCACCGTCCCTCCCGCCGTATACAAAGAGTATCTGAGAGAGGCACGCAACGACTCGGAAACCATACTGCGTATGGAGATCAACTCCCGGCAGTATGAGAGGGCGTTGAAGATCATTAAGGAGTGGCAACGACGTGCCCGCGAAGGCGCGCTTCTGTACACAATGTATCTAGACAATGCAGATGATCCTGCTTCGCTTAATAATATTCTGGTCGTGAAGGCGGTTACGGAAACTCTCAACCAGTGCTCGGTAGAGTTCAATCTGTATAAACTCAATTACGTTGTTGCGGACGACTGGATCACCAACAGGGTTAGTTCCGCCTTTGTTCCGTTCTATTACTTCAAGGAACTCAGGCGGCGGAATGAAGTAAGACATATTGACGACAAAAAGTTTCTGGAACTCGTGCCGCTACCTAACGTGGCTAGTCGATAGTCTCAACTAAAACAGGTTGGTCAAGCGATAACATAGATATAGGTGATGTGGATAAAGTAGGTAACGAATTTATCGTGGTAAGAGAAGGTGTGGTCACCACTCACATGTATTATATTCCTAAACAATACATAAATCGGTACGACGGAAGCTCCCTCTGGATAAATGAGCCAAGCGCATTAATAAGTGGCAAATTTGAGCGTAAAGAAGAACCAACGCAGGAAGAAATTAACATGCTTGTCAAGGATGCAAGTAACAAATTTGGGCCAAATAAATCCTAGAATTTCTGTTTAGATTAGTTCTGAAATAATATTCGAAACCGCTGGTTAGAACCAACTTATAAAAGAGTCTTGACGCCCGAGTAAAACTTCTCCCAAGTATAAGCCCTGGACTCTTATCATTAAGTAGTATATTAAGTAGTATGCCCTGTATGGCAAACGAGATAGAAGATACATTCGACAAACTCAAAGCAGGGGCTAAATCTGTTGCAAAGAAGATGACAGATCCAGACAAGGACTTAGCGATGAATATGAAAAAGAGAAAAACAAAGAACATCTTGCTGAGGTCGAAGGCACAGTTGATTATCAAACTGAAGATTCTATAACTGAAACAATTAATACCAAAAGTGAGGATGCTATAGTAAAAGATCCAATGTCATTAGAAAAGAAATCTTCACGTGAGCCTACAGCGGTTAAGCGTGACATTAACCAGGGAGGTAGTGATGATCCTATTACAAAGACAAAAGATAACGCTGGCGACAATCCAGTGAGTATGCAAAACGAATCCTCCGATGCTGGTGATAAGTCCGACGAGTCTACGATGGGCATTCGTCCACTTACACTTGCGAAATATGTGGAAAAAGCTTTGAGTCAAGACAGGCACTAAAAGAACACACTGTGGGACATTGACGGATAAGTTTTGTTTTAATTTATTTTACCAGGATAGCAAAAGAAAAACCTTCAGAGTTATTATCATGTATAAATTTTTTCAGGTTTCCTCAGATCTATTTGCTAACAAGATGAGATGGATAAAATTCTTAAACCAAAAATAAAGCGGTAACACTCAATTCCAATTGACGGCACAATTACAGGATAATATTGATTGGATATATCCACTGCAGTACTGAATATAGTAATCTGGTATGTGATTTGGAACGTGGTCAGTCAGTTAGTGACCTCTTACGGAAACCTTCTGGACAAATCAATAGAAAAATTCCGATCCCTGAACAGGACTATATTATACTTTTACCGATATCAGGTAAAGCTTATCAAATCAAAAGAATACTTCAAAAGAAAAACAGTAAAATCAGATAACTAACCAAACTAGAACAAACTTGAAAATCCAAGAAAATGAGCCAGGTTACAAACGAACACTAATCTGAACTTCCTGTAACTGCTACAAGAAATTTTTGCATACTTATGGTGCAAAATATTTCAACCCTCAAGACGGGCTAGAACACCTCGAACAGATTGAATTTAAAGAAGGGGGATGAGTAAAAACCTAAGCGGTAAGCTAACTCTCTACTATACAAATATTGTTTGGTAAAATTAAACGCGACTATTTTTCTTCCAGTCATCCGTTCAACTACGCTCTTCGGGCGTTTCGGGTTCGGTCCAGACTCTATAATAATTTCCTTGTCGGCTATCAATTTAGTGGGGAGCACAATAGTTTTACCTTCATCATTTTGTAAGATGATATGGAATGCGCCAGCTTCTTTTATAACCCCGGCATGATTATCAAATTAATTCTTTGCCCACGTTTCAACGTAGATTCGACATTAGTTGAGCCGTGGATTAGAGAAGGCAATACATCTTTTAATCCAAAGGCCAAACCCACGCCTAAACCAATTGCTATCACTCCTGCAATTCCCCACACGAGTGCAGCTGATTACCATATTCAATATGCCAGTTCCGATCTGAAGTTGAGTTATTGCAGTAGCAAAGACAATCGCATACAAATATCTTTTGCACCCATTCCTATGGCCTTGCCGCCTGGAACTCCCCTTGCAGGTAATTCTTTTTGTGCCCAGTTGCCAACAAAATCAGCTATTATTGAACCAATAACAAGGATAATTATAAATGCTACCAAGTTTGGTATCCATAGCCATATACTCGTAAGTGCTTGGGCTAACTGAGTAAATTGGAGAGCATTTACGGCTGCTGTAATAAAGAATATGTAAAATGAACCATCTAACGGCAGTAGAAATTATACGACTCATGCTCCAACCTGACCTTCTTACTGCTTGGCCTAAGCCTGTCTTTTGAATAGTAGTTTCAAAATTAGTTTTTTCTAATATTTTAGATATTGCCCAACCTACGCCCCTTCCTATAATATACCCTATCAGTAATATTATACCGGCTGATATGACTCTTGGTATACACTGCAATGACTTGACCAAAAAACTGGTTAAGAGAGGACATAGTTGGTCCGACTATCGAAGTTCCGTTTACCTGTAAAGTAGTCAATATTACTGGAAAAACATCAGATGTGAAAGCTTCCACAAGCTCAAGTAGTTAACATTGCTTAATAACATTGCAAAATATTCTAAAAACAACAAGATCCCTTGTTTCGTTCAACTTTTATAACCTTTAATTACTAGAGCCTGAAGTTAATAGTCCTGACCAGGGTCCCCGTTATGGAATCGGATTGTAAAGAGTCGTTATTTTGCCAATAGTATCTGTTCAATATCTCTTAATATGGTATATAATGCGTCTAAATACGGATTGTTGCGTTCAACCCTTGCTAAACCATGTTTCCAATTTTTACATACCTCATAAATCCTTTAAGATTCTAATTGCCTCCAGATAGGCGAATTAACCAGGCTTCGAATAAATATCCTTTTCTTTCTTTGCTTAGCATTATAACGTACTGGTATCTGTACAATAGGTTTCTCTTACTAAATTAACTTAGTACCGTGATATCATTGGTATATGTGAATATGCGAAAATTGATATACACTATAATATTAAGTTCCATATTGTATCAAGACTAAGTACAACTGAAATAATTCAAAATTAAAATTTAAATCTTAATTCGTGTATGGCTATGAAATATGTAATTATTAATTGTATAGTTAATTATACAAATTTCATCAAAGTCCAAAGCAATCTACGCTAACTAAATTTTGAATTTCTAATTATTGTCTGACTCTTGATTTGTATAGGTTAAAATTACTATTTGGACAGTAATTCATTTTTCATATTTTGTCCACTTCAAAGGTTTCACTATTTGTAAATCCAAAAGTTAAAGAACCAAAAGATAGTATGTATGCTAATCTTACGGAGGTATTGATCTTTTACTTTATCAGGTTTAAAAATTAGAAATTGTTTATTCAATATTGGACTAGACACATTATATAATGACGAATATTGAATATACACAATTGGCAATAGTATCGCTTTTTAAAACCGATATCTTAATAGAGACCGTTGGCAGGACTGTTAACTTCGTGCTCTTCATGCGCACGTATCAACAGTTGGTTCGGGCACTAGATGTTGCAGGCAATGCTGAAGATTTCTTACACCTACTAATTTAACTCATGAACTTGTTCTCATTAACTTCGAACTATTTCTATAAGCTAGAATAACTCACCCATATTCTATATTGACCGAATATTTTAATAGAATATAAAAAAAAGATTTACTTGGCCCCTATACCTTTCTTAATTTCAGCTGATATATTGCTGACTACGTCGGCAGCACCTCCTACTATTTTCTTTGCTACTTCACCAGTCTTATTCAAAATTCCCGGGGCCGCCTCACTAATGTTTTTTCCTAATTGGTTCAGCGTATTATTTGCAGATTCAGCGGTCTTATTTAAAGACCCAGAAATATTACCGGTCACATTGCTCTGAGAGCCTGTCTGATTTGTCTAGATTTGCAAGGCTGGACTCACTCGACATTTTTTCGGCCGTAGAGGCATTTGGATTTCCGATTGATGTGTTGTTGGCAAATATTTCACTGTTATTACCTAGAACCTGGCTTAACTGATTCGCGTTTCCTATTAGGCCGGCAGAGGTATTAGCACCTTTGGACTGACTACCAGATGTTTGATTCATTGTGGTTTGATTACCAGTCTGGTTGGAACTGGTATTTTGTGCAAAGCTTTGTTTGTACATCCCGCTGGTGACAAAAATAGAGAATTACCAGTACAGCTGTAATCAAAATATATTTTAGATTCATCAAAAAACTTAATGCTACATAGCATATATTAATTCTATGCAATCTCACATCTGCACCTGTCCTTGGAATGAAAAGGAGGGAATAATGAGTACATACTACCCCACGACCAGCATCGTCTGTTCCCTGTAACTCTCATTCTTTGCAAGTCAAATATCAAAATTAGTTTATCTAAGTTTAAGAATTGTAATCATCGGCTAACAGATCGAAAAAATAGCATAGAGGGACCGAATACTTCCTGTCAAGTTAGTACATTTTTTATCTAGGGTTTGGAGGAATTACTTGCCCGTGATTCTGATATATAATACGGAACGGGTTCTGCAACATTATCTAGGGACGCATATGCTACTTAAGGGGCAATATAGTAGTCAATAAGCAGCACCAACATTAAGAAGATACATGGTTATATCTAGCACTTATGGTTATTATCCCTTTTTAAGGGATTAAGAATATATAACTGAATAGATCCCCGCACTTTCCAGTTTCATTGTTCATAAAATTTATTCGGCGGCGGCATTACTTTTTGCAAGTTTAGTGCATAGTTTTAAATGTCCCTGTTCTTCCTTTAAGATAGCTCTTACTGTTGTTCCGAATTTTTTATTTGTTACATTCTTGGCAATTGAGGTTAATACTTCATAATGAGTAACTTCTCCACCTTCGGCTAAACATAAGAATTCTAGCGCTTCCTGTGTATCAGGATCTTCACCTAAATAAGTCTCCATTATTTTTGAAGCCTTTTCAGCCGTTTCATTTGCAGTGCCCTGAATTTTTTCTGAATCTAATTCGTCAGATTCTGATAATTTTTGAACTAATTCTTCCATCTGCTGCTCCTGCTTACTAGCCTCTTCCTTCATTTTGCTTAATTTTTTCATATGTTCGGGTTTTAACAATCCTCTAGAGTCTAATACTTCTACTGCTTTCTGTGCAGCCTTCTCCAGCCCTAAAGCTTCGCCTATTTTTTCTTCTATCATTTCTTTATCTGCCATCAATAGTAGAAGATCATTATTGCTCATAACAGTAACAAAATATTCCAAGTCGATAGAACACAAATTTATGCCATTGTAATACACTGTTTAGAATTTAAAACAGCATCTCAGATAGTAAATAACTCTAAATACGCCATCAAAAGAAAAAGATGATAACGCAATTACAAATACTTTCTGAACAACGAAGGTCAATCGGGTCAAATACATTATTACGCCTTCATAATTTTAATTTATAAAAAAAACAAAAACTTTAAGTTTTAAAAAGTCGCTTGACGCAAAAAAATGGAATATTCTAACTAATCCATTCTTTATAGTCATAGTGATTTCAATAATAGCGTTTTTAGTGTATGATGACGGCTATATTCCAAAAAAACCTAATCCAGACTGGATGATAACAATATCAATTCTAGCAAACAAATAGATAATTGGGCCCTAATGGGCTTTATTTTCAATTACTTTTTCTATTTTATTAGTTTTGTAGTTCCCTCAATATGCTCATATTCTTTATATCAAGTGACGAAGTTGCTAAATGGTTATCGGGAAGAGAATCGATTGTTCTCTGGCTCTAAATCAGCCCTATAAAAACGAATAAATCTATGACTGCCTATTCTGACAGGGCTATATTTTCCTCATTGCTTTGTTATAGTGATATATACAATGTTGAATACAGTATTTCATGTCAGAGGAAGTAGAATAATACATTCGGCAAGTTAAAAGTTGGCGTCAAGGCTGTTGCAAAAAAAGTTACTGATCCAGATAAAGATCTTGGCGAAGAGTATGAAAAAGAAAAAGGGAAAGAGAATTCTAATTATGAAGCAAAACATACAGATACAGAAAATAAAGAACCCATGTCTCCAGAAAAAATAGCATCACATGAACCAACAGCAGTCAAACGTGGCAGCGACGAGGCCAGCAGCGGGGAACCAGTTTAGTCACTCATTAAGAGATCATAATCTCCGTAATATTACACCACTAGTTAGAATAATAGTTGATAAAAAACCAAAATTCTCAACTCAGCCCTTCTTTAGTCTTTATTAAGTCATTTGAATCGTTGTAATTATGTCTCAAGTCATTGATCGATATATATTAAACCTCAATTTTTTGTGTATTCTTTGGGATATTGTAACGACAAGCTTATTGAAAGATCCCTAAATGTAGAAATTCCAGCAATTAGCTATCAGTAAACTAGCACTTTCGAACATACAGATCCTAATCTTCTTCGCTTTATAGATTTTTTAGAATCAAATTAAGCCGATTTATTATAACTGTTTTTTATATCACAAATGAGCGGCATTTGGTGTTTTTATGTGCGTTATTTTCAATAAGACTTTCACCTTCGCGGCTTTCCTTCTTAATTTAGAATCATTAATCCGACTGCCAGTATTCATTTTTTCCAAAATCATGTCAATCTGCGCATAACTCATACCT